>DASZPY010000001.1:0-25799 GCA_035549855.1 Devosia sp.
GGGCTGAGCGCGGCGTTCGGGCAAGCATGCGAGGAGCTGGGGTATCATCCTTATCCCGTCCCCGCGGGGATCAACTCGATTCCGCATGATGGGCGTCCGGCCTGCACCTATTGCGGATATAACGCGTTTTTCGGCTGCCACGTCGATGCGAAGTCGACGGCCGACCTGACCTTCGTGAAGCGCGCGAAGGCAACGGGCAATCTCGAGATCCGCACCAATACGCGGGTTTTGCGGATCACGACCGATGCCAAGGGCAAGGCCAGCGGGGTCGATTATCTCGACGAAACCGGGACGATGCAGCATCAGGATGCGCCGATCGTCGTCCTGACAGCCTACACGTTCGAGAATGTGCGGCTGCTGCTACTTTCAGCGACGGACCGGTCGCCGAAGGGGCTGGCCAACCGGAACGGGCAGGTGGGGAAGTATTTTACGCCGAAGCAATTGCCGCGGACGCTCGGCATCCTGCCGGGGCATACGGTTAACCGGTTCACGGGCCCGTCGGCGCAGGGGATGCTGATCGACGATTTCCTGAGCGACAATTTCGACCATACGGGTCTGGGATTCATCCGGGGCGCCTCGCTTGGCGTGATCCAGCAGAGCCAGCCGATCTCGGTCGCCAAGGATACGCTGCCGCCGGACGTGCCGCGCTGGGGGCAGGCCTACAAGGACTATCTGCTCGAGAACTGGAACAGCTATTTCGCCATCGAGGCCCAGCCCGAGGGGCTGATGTACGATGCCAATTTCCTCGATCTCGATCCGGTGGTCCGCGACAAGAGCGGGCTTGGGCTGCCGGTAATTAGAATCACGTTCCAGCAATATGAGAACGAGCTCAAGATCATCCGGTTTGTGCGGGAGCGCAGCAAGGAACTGCTGCGGCAAATGGGAGTCGAGCGGATATGGACAGGGCCGGAACTGACCGGCGTGGGCAGCTCGCACGATCTCGGCGGACTTCGGATGGGAACCGACGAGGCCAAGTCGGTGGTCAATGCTGACTTGATGGCGCATGAGGTGCCGAACCTCTATGTGATGAGCGGCGCGGTGTTTCCGTCGGTGCCGGGGATCAACCCGACCCTGACGATTCAGGCTGTGTCGCTGCGGGCGGCTGAGCGTCTCGCCAATGAATGGCAGAGAGGACGCGGACTATAGCGGCACTGGCCGAAGTGAGGTAGCAGTCTCTATTTGGAGTCAGCGGGCTCAGTGAGCTTGAGCTTGCCGAGAACTTCGTCCGTGTCGGCATCGAAAGGCTTGCCGGGATGGCGCACCTTGCCGGGGGTCTTGGAGAAGTCCGCGACGACGTTCTGCATGGTGACGCCGCCGACATCGACGATCATGTCGCGCGCCTGATAGTGCGGATCGGCGAAGATATCCTTCATGTCGAGCACCTTGGCGATGGCGGCATCGACGCGCCGGAATTCGCGCATCACTTCTTCGGAGGAGCGCGCGGCGATCCAGTCGACAAGCATGTTTTCCAGTTCGACGCGATTGGCGCTGCGCGCCTGGAAGGTCGCGAAACGCGGATCAGCGCCGAGTCCGAGCAGGTCGAGCACGCGCTTGGCGACGCTGTCGGCGGAACTGGAGACGGCGACCCACACGCCATCGGCGCAGCGATAGGTGCCGCGTGGTACGGTATAGGGAATGCCGGAACCAAGGCGGGGTTGGAGGTAGCCCATATGCGCATAGGCCGAGGGCAGGGGGCCCATGATCTGGAACATGGAGCTCAGCAGATTGACGTCGATGACCTGACCTTCGCCCGTACGCTCGGCATGCCGCAACGCAACCATGGTGCTGAAGGCGCCGACGAGGGCCGTGACTTCATCAGTGACGGCGATGGGAGGCAGCAGGGGCTGGCCGCCTTCTTCCCCCAATAGTCCCGCGAAACCGCTGAGGGCCTCGGCGATGGTGGCGAAGCCGGGGTGCAGCGCATAGGGGCCGGTCTGGCCGAAGCCGCTGACGCGTAGGATCACCAGCTTCGGATTGAGCTTCAGCAGTTCTTCGGGGCTGAAGCCGAGTGCCTCGAGCTTGCCGGGACGCATGTTCTCGATAAGGACGCTGGCATCCTTGAGGAGTTCCCAAAGCGCGGCTTTGCCCCGAGCGTCCTTGAGGTCCAGGCTGATGACCTTCTTGTTGCGATTGACCAGTTTCCAGAAATAGGAGTCGGCCTCGCCGGGCTTGACCCAGCCCATGCGACGCGTCGGGTCGCCGCCGGGAGCTTCGACCTTGATCACTTCGGCGCCGAAATCGGCGAGGTAGCGGCCAGCGCCAGGACCGGCGACGACCGTGGCGAGCTCGATCACCTTGACGCCTTCTAGCGCGGACTTTTGCGCGGAATGGGTGGCGGCCTCGGTCATCGCTGGTCTCCGGGGCGCGTCGGCAGGAGCACCGAGCGCGTGAAGGTGCAGACCTTCAACTGGTTCTGGTTGTAGCCATCGGTACGCACCGTCAGGATTCCCTGGCTGGGACGAGATGCTGAGAGGCGCGTCGCAAGGACCTCAGTCTGGCCGTAGAGCGTGTCGCCATGGTGCAGCGGCGCGAGGTGACGCAGTTCGCTGAGGCCGAGATTGGCGATGGCGCGGCCGGAAATGTCGGGCACGCTCATGCCGAGGAGGAGCGAATAGACATAGGTGCCGACGACAATGTTGCGTCCACCTTCCATCTCGGATTCGGCGAAGCTGCGGTCGATGTGAAGAGGGCTGGCAGCCATGGTCAGCATGCAGAACAGATGATCGTCGGCTTCGGTGACGGTCTTGCCGGGCCAGTGGTGAAAGACGTCGCCAACCTCGTACTCGTCGAGGTAGCGGCCGAACCTTTCTTCACGGGCGTGGAAGACTCGCGGCATGGTCAGACTTCGAGCACGAGGGTGGGGGCGCCGGTCTTCACCTCATCGCCCTTAGCGATCAGCAGCTCGCGGACCGTGCCCGCGAAAGGTGCGGGGACCTCGACCTGCGTCTTGTCGGTTTCGACGACGAAGATGGTCTGTCCCTCGGAAACCTGCGCGCCGACTTCGACACTGATCTCGGCGATGACGACCTCATCGACCGCGTCTCCAACCTTCGGCATTTTCAGGGTAGAGCGCATATCCAGTCCTCGTTGAACAATGGGAAACCAAGGCCAGCATGCCGGCGCTTCCGGCTGGCGCGGAACCATGCACTCCGATGCCGCATCCTTGTCCTCCCCGGTCCGCAACTGCCGTTCCGAAGCGCTTGAGAAGCCTCGAAACAGCGGCGCAGCACCAATCCTCAGCCCGGAACGCTAAGGGAAAGGATCGAGCCTGTCAATCGATTGACTATCATCGATCAATCGGTTGACCAATCCAGATGTCGTCTCTAAGGTGGCACCAAGGGCGGACAAAGACGCGCCCGTATCTGAGGCGAGGAGGGCACGAAATGTCCGCACATTCAACCATCACGGACATCGCGGTCGCAACCATCAAGGCTCAGTTGCCTGCCCCTGTTGTCTTCGGCGACTGGGTGATGAATCACCGCGAATTCGTGGTGGTGCGGCTGCGCACGCAGTCGGGGCACGAGGGTTGGGCCTTCACGCTGACGCGCGACGGAGCCGTCGCGGAGCAGATCCGCAAGACGATCGGCAAGACCTATCTCAATACCGACCTTGAGAATCGCGCCAACACATTCGCGGTGGCGAAAGGCCGCTCCTACGGCTCGCACAGCGCGGGCGTCGGACTGCGCGCGCTCTCAATCGTTGACCTCGCCGCGTGGGATGCCGCGGCCAAGATGGCCGACAAGTCGATTGCGGAGTTTCTGGGCGGCACGGTGAAGCCAATGCCGGCCACCTGCATCATCGGTTATCCGCCGGCGATCATGCCACCGGAAAAGACCGGCGCGCAAACGGCGGAGTTTTACGCAAAGGGCTGGCGGCGGTTCAAAGCGCCGATGGCGGCGACGTGGGAGATTTCGGTGGCGCGCCTGCGCGCCGCGCGTCAGGCGGCGCCCGACGCGTGGCTTGGGACCGATCTGGTCTGGATGTTCAAAACTGTGGACGATGCGGCCGCCTATGCCAACAGCATCGCAGACATAAATATGGGCTGCATCGAGGACATCTTTCCGCCGGGCAATGCCGGAAAGCTCGCCGAGCTGCGCAAGCGCGTGCCGATGCCGATCTGGTTTGGCGATGAGCAAGGTGGCTCATATTTCCCCGAGGCCCTGATCATGGCGAAGTCGGTGGATCGCGTTCGCGTCGATCTCACCTGCATGGGCGGCATCACAGGTGGCCGCGCCATCATCGACGAGTGTCTCGCCGCTGGAGTCGATTTCTGCCCGCATATGTTCCCCCATACCCATAGCCAGGTGTTCAGCGCCTGGGGCTTTGACGACAAGCCGATCGAATGGGGCGTGCAGTGGACGGGCGTCCATCCCTATGACGATGCGCTGGCGCAGCCGGAGATCATCGACGGCGGACTTATGAAGCCGCTTCCGCAGGGACCGGGCTTTGGCAAGATGATCGACAAGGACTGGTGCCTGACCCAGCCGCATGACGACCCGAACCACATTCTCGATTAAGCGGTAGCAAGATGACCGACGAGCCAAGCGTTCCAGCGAACTATACAACCAGTCTCTTCGACATCAGCGGCCGCGTCGCCGTCGTCACCGGCGCAGGCAGCGGACTCGGCGCTGCCATATCGATGGGCTATGCCCAACTTGGCGCCACGGTGGTTCTTGCCGACATCAATGTCGCCGGCATGGAGGCGACGCGGAAGACGGTCGAAGAGCAGGGCGGCAAGGTCGTCGTGCGACAGCTCGACGTCACCAAGCGCGATGCCTGCTTTGCGCTGGCCGATGCTGTGAAGGCGGAATTCGGCCGCGTGGACATCCTCGTCAACAGTGCGGGCTCGGCATTCCGCAGTCCGGCGGAGGAGTTCCCCGAAGACAAGTTCAACTTCATTCTCGATCTGAATTTGAAGGGCACTTATTACTGCTGCCAGGCTTTCGGCCGCGTGATGCTGGCGCAACAGAAGGGCTCCATCATCAATATCGCCTCGATCGGCTCGTTCGTCGGCTATCCCTGGGCGAGCGCCTATCTCGCGTCCAAGGGCGGGGTGCTGCAGGTGACCAAGGCGCTCGCGCTGGAGTGGCGCGACCGGGGCGTGCGGGTCAACGGTATCGGGCCGACGCTGATGGAGTCGCCGCTGACCAAGGCCGCAGCCACGACGACCTCGATTACCGCCGATTTCATCAAGGCGCGCATGCTGCGGCCGCGGCTGGGGTTGCCGCGCGAGCTGGTGGGAACAGCGGTGTTCCTTGCGAGCGATGCGTCCGAACTCGTAACCGGCCATGTCGTCATGTGTGACGACGGCTATCTGACGGCGTAACGAACATGGCCAAGATCACACGCGCGCATCACACCGGCTTCACGGTCAAATCGCTGGAGCGATCGGTCGCATTTTATCGCGATACTCTCGGCTTTGAACTTGCGTTCCAGTGGAACCCGCAGGCGCCCTATATCGGGGAGCTGGTGGGATATCCGGAGGTCGACCTGCATGGGGCGATCCTGCGGTTGCCGGGGACGGATGTGTGCCTGGAGCTGCTGGAGTATCGCAATGTCGAGCAGGTGCCGGTCGATATGCACAATGGGAATATCGGCAACGGGCATATTGCGTTCAATGTCGACAATCTGCTCGAGCTCTACGCCGAGCTGACGCGCAAGGGCGTGAAGTCGGTGTCGCCGCCGGTAACGCCCACGATCGGGCCGAACAAAGGCGGCAAGGCGGTGTATCTGATCGATCCGGATGGATTCCGGGTGGAACTGATTGAGAGCGCGCAGGCCTTCGGCAGCTACAAGCCGGAATAGGCAAGAACATTAGAGTCTGGGAGAACATCGTTGGCGAAAATCTGGGTTAGGCAGGCGGTGCTGCGGGCACTCGACGATGCGCTGGCGGAAGATCCGCGCGTCATCGTGATGGGCGAGGATATCGCCGCCGCCGGCGGGCCGTTCAAGGTGACGGAGGGTCTGCTTGCGGTGCACGGACCGGACCGGGTGATCGATACGCCAATCTCGGAAATGGCGTTCCTCGGCGCGGGTGTTGGCGCAGCGGTCTGCGGCATGAAGCCGGTGGTCGAGATGATGTTCATCGAGTTCATCGGCGTGGCGTTGGATGAGCTGACGACGCAGGCCGCGACGATGCGCTATCTGTCGCGCGGCAAGCTGACGGTGCCGATGGTGGTGCGCGCATCGGCGGGAGCGGGGCAGGGCTTTGGCTGCCAGCATTCGCAGATGCTGGATCATTGGTTCCGCGGCACACCGGGACTCAAGGTGTGTGTCACCAGCAATGCACGCACGACTTATGGGCTGCTGCGCTCAGCTATCGAGGACCCCGATCCGGTGGTCGTGCTGGAGCCGCGCGTGCTCTATGCGGAGCGCGAGGAATATGAGTTCGACAAAAGCTATCGCATTCCGCTGGGGACGGCGGAGATCGTGAAGCCGGGAACGGATGCAACAATTGTCACGTGCGGCGCCATGGTGCGTGTTGCGAAAGCTGCGGCGGAGCAGATGGGCGCCAATGTCGAGGTGATCGACTTGCTGACGCTGTGGCCGTGGGACAGGAAGACGGTCGTCGAATCTGTCGCGCGGACGGGCCGGCTGGTGACGGTCGAAGAGGCTCCGGTCGGGGCGGGCTGGGGCGGAACCATTGCGGCGGCAGTGGGCGAGGATCTGTTCGGCAAACTCAAGGCGCCGCCGTTGCGCATCACGCTGCCGGATGCGCCGGTGCCGTATACGGGCAATCTCGAGGCCCGGTATCTGCCGAATCCCGAATACGTGAAGGAACAGGTCGAGGCACTGATTCAGACCAATCGTGTGCCGCAACCCTGGTGGAGGATGGCGTCGTGACCCTTTCCAATGCAACTCCGGTGGCACGCCGCGAGGCGCTGACCGATCGCCGCGAACAGTTGATGCGGATGATCGAGATTCGCGCGGTCGAAGAGCGTATCCAGAAACTGTTCGCGGAAGGACATGTGCGCGGGAGCACGCATCTCGCCAATGGGCAGGAGGCGGTGGCTGTCGGCGTCGCGCGCGCGACCGACGCAGACGATGTGGTGACGTGTACTTATCGCGGACATGGTCATGCGCTTGCCCTCGGTGTGACGCCGCTTGGCGTGATCGGCGAAATCTGCGGGCGGACAGCGGGCTGTGCCGGTGGCGTAGGCGGGTCGATGCATCTGGTCGAGCCGAGCGTCGGCCTGCTGCCTACATTCGCGATTGTGGGCGCCGGCCTGCCGGTGGCGTGCGGCGCGGCGATGGCCGCGAAGGCACGTGGCAAGGACCGTGTCGCGGTCGCGATCTTCGGCGATGGCTCGACCAATATCGGCGCGTTCCACGAGTCGCTGAACTTCGCGGCGATCCGGAAGTTGCCGGTGGTGTTCGTGTGCGAGAACAATCTCTACGGCGAGTATACGCGCATCCAGCTGACGACGCCGGTTGCCGATATTGCGGTGCGTGCCGACAGCTATGCGATGCCGGGCGTGATTGTCGACGGGCAGGATGCCGATGCGGTCGCCGAGGCGATGGCGGTTGCGGTGGCGCGGGCACGGAGCGGCGAGGGGCCGACGCTGCTCGAAATGAAGACCTACCGCTATTCCGGCCATTCGCGCTCGGACCCGGCGACCTACCGGCCGGCGGGGGAGCTCGACCTCTGGCTGAAGCGCGACCCGATCAACATCTTTGCCGACCGGCTCGAGAGCGAGAAAGTCATCGCGGCGGGTGCATTGCCGGAGCTTTTCGCTGAAACTCGCGATATCGTCGAGCAGGCGACGGCAGAGGCGCTGGCGTCGCCCGCACCGGATCTCAGCGAGATCCTGGCGCATGTGAGCGCGGCGTCGGCGGGGGGAGACCAGCGGTGGAATTTCTGGTCGAGATAAAGAATGAGTGGCCGGCGGACGGTGATGCCGCGCGTGGCAAGGAGCTGGTGGCGGCCGAAAGCCGGCGCGCGGCTGAGTTGGCCGCGGCCGGCATATTGAAGAAGCTCTGGCGCGTTCCGGGGACGCGGCAGAATGTGGGGCTATGGGAGGCAGTGGCTGCGGATGCGCTGCACCAGGCGCTGAGCTCGCTGCCCTTCTTTCCGTGGCTCACGATCGTGGTGCGCCCGCTTGCGGCGCATCCGAACGATCCGCAGCACAAGCAATAGCCCGATGCGTGCGTTCTCACGGCGACGGTCCTGCCTCACCGTTCCGGGCGGATCGGAGAAGATGCTGCGCAAGGCGGCGGGGCTCGGCGCGGATGAGATCGTGCTCGATCTCGAGGACGGCGTGGCGCCGGACGGCAAGGATGCGGCGCGGCGGATGGTCGTCGAGGCGTTGCGCGGCGGCGCCTTTGCGGGCCGGCAGATTGCGGTGCGGATCAATGGGATCGGAACGCCGTGGCATGGCGCGGATGTCGCAGCGCTCGGCGGATTGAAGCTGCGTGGATTGAGCGTGGTGCTGCCCAAGGCGGCGGGCGGCGAGGATATCAAGCGCGTCGTTTCGGCAACCGGGCTCGACGTGCAGGCGCTGATCGAGACAGCCGCGGGGTTGGCGCGGTGCCAGGAGATTGCGGCTGCGAGTTCGTCGCTGGTGTCGCTCATCATCGGCTATGGCGATCTCGCGTCGTCGCTGGGGCGCAGCGAAAGCGCCGGGTGGGATTTCGCGCAGGAGGCCGTGCTGCTGGTGGCGCGCGTCAACGGGCTGCAGGCGATCGACGGACCGTGCTTCGACCTCAGTGCAGGGAGCACGCGGCTCAAGGACGAAGCGACGGTCACCGCCGCCAAGGGGTTCGATGGAAAATGGGCGATCCATCCGAGCCAGATCGCGACGATCAATGCGGCGTTCACACCGAGTGAGGAAGCGGTGCGCCGCGCGCGCGGGATCGTGGCGGCGCTGGATGCGGCGCAGGGCGGCGTTGCCGTGTTCGAAGGCGAGATGATCGACGAGGCGATACGGGGCGGGGCGCTGCGCATTCTCGCCAAGGCGGAGGGCGCGAATTGAGCCTGATCGACGGGCCCCTGTTCGACGATCTCAAGGTCGGCGACCGCTTCGACAGCGCGCCACGCGTGACGCTGAACCGCGGGCTGGCGGCGGTGCATCATTCGATCGTGGGCGGGCGGTTTCGCCTGGGGTTTGACGTAGCATTGTCGCGCAAGGTGGCGGGTGGCGAATTCGCGTCGCCGTCGCTGGTGACGGATATGGCGATCGGGCAATCGACGCTGGTGACGCAGCGCGCGATCGCGAATCTGTTCTATCGCGGGCTTTCGTTTCTTCGCACGCCGGTGATCGGCGACACGCTGGCGACGGCAACAACGATTGTCGGTTTGCGGCCGGTGACGCCGAAGCCCGGCCGGCCGCCGCGCGGGCTGGTGGTGATGCGGATGCGGACCGTGGACCAGGAAGAGCGGCCGGTGCTCGATTTCCACCGCTGCGCGATGCTGCCGGCGCGGGAGGAGTCGATGGAGGGGCCGCAGGGGCTGACCGAGATTCCGGCGTCGGAGTTTTCGGCTTCTGCGCTGGCGGCGCCGGTCAAGGATTGGGCCCTGAGACCGTGCGAGGACTGGTCGCCGCGCTTTTCGGAACTCGCGCCGGGGGCGGTGTTCAAGCCGCGCGACGGCGATGTGGTGAGCAGTGCACCGGAATTGGCGCGGCTGACGATGAACCTCGCGGCGATCCATCATGACCGCGGCGCGAGCAGCACTGGCGAGCGATTGGTCTATGGCGGGCATACGATCGGCATCGCGCTGGCGCAGATCACGCGGGCGCTGCCGTCGCTGCTGACAGTGATTGCTTGGCACGATTGCGATCATCTGGGTCCCGTGCGCGAGGGCGATACGCTGCATTCGGAGATCAGCGTGGAGAAATGCGAGAAGCGAGCGGGCGGGGGCGGGTTCGTACATTTGCGGTCGCGCGTCGAGGCGACCGATCTCGCGGGCAACAAGAGCGCCGTTCTGGATTGGCGGCTGATTGGACTGTTCCCATGAGAGGGATTCTCGACGGGCTGAGAGTGGTGGAAGGTTCGGCGTTCATTGCGGCGCCGCTGGGCGGCATGGTGCTGGCGCAGCTTGGCGCGGATGTGATCCGGTTCGACCAGATCGAAGGCGGGCTGGACCGGGGGCGGTGGCCGCTGGCGCCTTCGGGCGAGAGCCTGTTCTGGACGGGGCTGAACAAGGGGAAGCGCTCGATCCGGCTCGACCTGAAATCGGCCGAGGGTCAGGAGATCGTGGCGCGGCTCGCGACGCGGCCGGGGCCGGATGCGGGGATATTTCTCACCAATCTCCCGGCGCGCGCGGCGCTTGCCTATGAGGCGCTGAAGGCGCGGCGGGCGGATATGATCATGATGCTGCTGACGGGCAATCCCGATGGGAGCAGCGAGGTCGACTATACGGTCAACGCCGCGATGGGGTTTCCGTCGGTGACGGGGCCGCGTGGCGGCGAGGGGCCGGTGAACAGCGTGCTGCCGGCGTGGGATATCGCGATGGGCGAGATGGCGGCGGTGGGAATACTTGCGGCGCTGCGGCATCGGACACGGACGGGCGAGGGCTCGCTGGTGAAGCTGGCGCTGTCGGACGTGGCCCTGGCGGCGACGAGTGCGCTTGGGCGGCTGGCGCAGGGGCAGCTGGGTGCGGAGGTGAAGGCCGACGGCAATCATCTCTATGGAGCGTTCGGAATTGACTTTGCCACGCGCGATGGGCGGCGGGTAATGGTGGTCGGGCTCACCGGGCGGCAGTGGAAGGCGTTGTGCGAGGTGACCGGACTCGATGTGGGCGCGCTTGCGGCACAGACGGGCGCCGATCTCGGCAAAGAGGGCGGACGATATCAGGCGCGGGACGCGATCGCGGCAGCGCTGGCGCCGTGGTTCGCGGCGCGGGAACTCGCCGAGGTGAAGCGTGTGCTCGATGCGGGTGGCGTGAGCTGGGGGCCGTATCAGAGCTTCCGGCAACTCGCGGCGGAAGATGCGCGGGCCAGCACGAAGAATCCGATATTCTCAATGGTCGACCAGCCGGGGGTCGGCAGCATCCTGGCCGCGGGGTCACCGCTCGATTTCGCGGGTGTGGCGCGGCTTCCGGCGCGGCCGGCGCCGCGGCTGGGGCAACATACGGACGAGATTTTGAGCGAGGTCGGGTTCAGCACGGCGGAGATCGGCGGGCTGTATGACCGGGGGGTCGTGCGCGGCCCGGATGCCGGCTAGAGCGTCGATCTATTGAGCTGGTGGCGGACCCAGCGACTCGCGCATGATGAGGCGGGGTGGTTCCTCGATCACCACGTCGTGCGGTTCCCGGCCATGGAGGATGGCGTCGACCTCGTCCACGGCGCGGGCGCCCATCTCGACGAGGGAGGTCGCGATGGCGGTGAGGGGCGGCGCGGTGTAGATGGCGTCCTCGGCGTCCATCGAGATGACGGAGATATCTTCGGGGACGCGGATATTGCAGGCGCGAAGAGCCGCGAGGGCGCCGATACCGACGAGGAGGTTCGATGCGAATAGTCCGGTGGGGCGCTGCTTCGCATCGAGCAACTTGAGCGTCGAGTCGTAGCCGCCTTTGCGGGAGTAGGGGCCGACGACATCGAGGAAGGGCGGCAGGCCGGCTTCCTTGCAGCCGCGCTGAAAGCCGGCGCGTCGGCGCTGGGCGGTATCGAGGTCGTCGGAGTCGCCGATGAAGGCGAGGCGTTTGTGGCCCGCTTCCGCGAGGGTTTTGGCGGCAAGGTAGCCGGCGGCCTGGTCGTCGACGGTAACGCTGCGGCCGATGGCGGCTCGGCGGTTGACGAAGACGTGCGGGATCGGGTTGTCCTCGATCGCCGAGACGATCTCCTTCGAGCGCGCGTTGACGGCGATGATCAGGCCGTCGACACGGCGTTCGCTCACGAGCTTCAGGTAGACGGATGTGGATGAGGCCTCGTCATCGACGTCGGCGACGAGCATGACATAGCCCTTCTCCTCGGCGCGGCGGACGGCACCGCGAACGATGGAGGAATAGACGGGGTTCATGATGTTGGGCAGGAGGATGCCCATGGCGCCGGTGCGCCGGGTGCGCAGGTTGCGCGCCGAAGCGTGGGGCCGATAGTTGAGCCGGCTGGCTTCATCAATAATCGATTGCCGGGTTTCGGGCCGAACCGAGATGCCGCCGCCGCTCAAGACCTTGGAGACAGTCGAAACGTCGACCTTCAGGGCCCGGGCAATGTCCTTGAGTGTAGCAGGGCGCGGAAGACCACGGTCCTGGCTGTCATCGGTCAAGCTTTGCCGCTCCGATAGTGGGCCAATAGTTGGGCATCAGGATCATACCGGTAAGAGCGGGCGGTCAATCCTCCGTCAACAGCTAGCGACTCTCCGCTAACAAAAGAAGCTTCGGGGGAGAGGAGCCAGGCGACGGCCGCGGCGACTTCCTCCGGCTCACCGATACGCTCCATGGGGTGGATGATCGACATTTCGCGCTCGGCAACGGCGCTGTCGGGGCTTTCCCGGATGACCTGCTGGACCAGCGGCGTGCGGATGGCACCCGGGGCAACCGAATTGGCGCGGATGCCGACAGGGCCGTATTCGACAGCGATGTAGCGGGAGAGGGCGTCGATGCCGGCCTTGGCGACGTCATAAGCGGCCCACATGTTGAAGGCCGAGCGGCCATGGACCGAACTCACATTGACGATGGCGCCCACGCACTTGTCGCGCACCCATGTCTGGATGGCTTCGGAGGCGCCCCAGAAGTGCGACATGAGGTTGACGCGGATGACACGCTCGACGTCGTCGACCTTGGGTTCGTGCAGATTGCCCATGACGGCGATGCCAACATTGTTGACCCAGCCACCGAGCGGCGCGAGCGCCTCGGCTGCTTCGCGCGCCGCCTTCAGCATGGCGCGATCGGCGGCATCGCCGCGAATGACTTTGTGGCCGGCACCGAGACTTTTCTCGAGCCGATCAGCACCAGCAGGATCGAGTTCGAGGCCCACCACGCGCCAGCCGTCACGCGCCAGCCTGTTCGCAATTGCAAAGCCAATGCCCGAGCCGCTTCCCGTCACCACCACGCTCAATTCGCCAGCCATTATCGGTTCCTCCTCGCGCTGCGTTGGTGTGCCACACGGCGCCGATTCCGCCGGGCGTCACAAATCTCATGGATTTCAGTATCTCAGGGCCAATCGATTGACTATCGCATTTTTTTGCTAAGCAATCGATTGACTGATTTGGAACCTGGGTGTTAGCGTCATGGCCTGACCTGACGAGGACGTCGTCGGCAGCCAATCACCTGGGAGGGGATAGATGCAGGATAATGACGAGGGCGGGAGCCCGAAAAAGCCGATGGGCGCGAACCGTCGCGACATGCTGCGCGCCATGGCGGCGCTGGGGCTGACCACCGGGGTGTTGGGCAGGTTCGGCATCTCGGCGGCTTTCGGCGCCGACTTCGACTGGAAGAAATATGCCGGCACCAAGCTCAGCATCCTGATGACCGGCGACGAGAACGACCACCGCGCGCTCGCAGATCTGATGCCGCAGTTCGAATCCGATACGGGCATGACGCTCGAAGTCACGTCTCCGGCCCTCGGGCCGCTGATCGAGAAGACGCTGCAGAACCTCCAGGCGCCGCAGTCGTCGTTCGAACTCATCAACTATCTAGGCTTCCTCACGACGCAGCAGGTGGGTGCGGGATATTACGAGGAGCTCAACAGCTATCTCGAAGATCCGGCGCAGACGCCGCCAGATTGGGATTTCGCCGACTTCCTCCCGCCTGCCGTGGCCAATGTCTCGATCTTCGATATCCCGAGCGGCACCCTGGGCAAGGGCGACAGGATCTATGGCATTCCCGCGCTCCATTCGGGCTCGGTCATCCTGTTCTACCGTAAGGATCTGTTCGATGCGGCCGGGTTGCAGCCGCCAAAGACGTGGGAAGAATTCCACGACGCGGCAGTGAAACTGCACACCGGCGATGTTGCCGGCGCGTCCTTCATCGGCGCCAATGACTTCTCGCTGGCGACGGTGGACTGGTTCACCCGGTTCATCACGACCGGCGGCAAGCTGATGTCGGGCAGCCCGCAGGGCAAGGACTTCAAGCCCAATGTCGACTCGCCCGAAGGCGTCGGCGCATTGCAGATGCTGATCGACCTGCTGCCCTATGCTCCGGCCAATGTCACCAAATATGGCTTTGCCGAGAACGTGGACGGGTTCTCGACCGGCAAGATCGCGCAGATGATCTTCTGGTCGACGATTGCGGGTCCGATCTTCAATCCGGAAAACTCGATGGTCGCCGAGACGACCGGCACGGCACCCGTTCCGGCTAAGCCGGGCGAGGTTCCGCGCGCCATCCAGGGCGGATGGGGCCTCGGCATTCCCAAGAATGCCGATCCGGCGAAGAAGGCCGCCGCATGGCTCGCGCTCACCTGGCTCACCAGCAAAGCGTTCAACAAGTATGAGACCGAAACCTACCAGATCGATGCGAGCCGCATCTCGTCCTACAACGACCCTGACCTGGTGACGAAATTCCCGTACCTGACCGACTCGCTGGCGGCCTCTTCAACCGCCGAAGTGATCCCGACCTCGCTGATCCCCGAGTTCTTCCAGCTCAACGACATCATGAACGTCGAGTTCAATGCTGCGCTGCTGGGAACGCAGGATGCGAAGACGGCATGCAGCAAGGTGCAGGCACAGTGGGAAGACGTGCTTCGCAAGGCAGGTCACCTAGCCTAAGCTGGCCGGGGTGGACGTATCGCGGGGGAACTCCATGACCATCGCGATGTCGTCCGCTCCGACCGCCTCCCAACCGAGCAAACCGGAAAACCGCCGGCTCGTCATCTGGCTTATGCTGGGGCCGGCGGTGATCTATCTCATCATCTTTTCAATTTATCCGCTGATCCACAGCCTGAGGCTGTCCTTCACCGACCTGACCGGGACCGGCGGGTCCGGCAATTGGGTCGGGTTCCAGAACTACGCTTATCTGCTCAGCGATCCGCAGTTCTGGAACGCTGCCAAAAACAGCGCCATCATGGTGACGCTCGCGGTCGCGCTACAGGTGGTGCTGGGCGTCGCGCTCGCGATGTTCTTCAAGCTCGAACTCAAGGGTGACTGGATCGTGCGCGGCATATTGCTGCTGCCCATGCTGATGACACCCATCGTTGTTGGTGTGATGTGGCGGGCGCTGCTCAATCCGGACTGGGGAATCATCGACTGGAGCATCCGCGCCATCGGCCTCACGCCGCCCGATTGGCTCGGCTCGGTCGACATGGCGATCATTACTCTTGTCGTCGTCGACTCCTGGCAATGGACGCCGTTCGTATTCGTCATTGTCTTCGCCCGCCTGCAGGCACTGCCGCAGGATGTATTCGAAGCGGCAAGCGTCGATGGGGCAGGGGCGTGGACGACGTTCTGGAACATCACACTGCCCATGCTGATGCCGGCGATCGTGTTCGCCGCGGTGTTCCGTGCCGTCGACGCGTTCCGCTCGTTCGATCTGATCTACGGGCTCAGCTATGGCGGACCGGCGCGCGGCACGACGACACTGGCGTTCTTCGCATTCCAGAACGGGTTCCAGTTCCAGAACTACGGATACGCGGCGGCGGTTGCTTATTCGATGCTGATCATCCTGGCGGTCGGCACAACCGTCCTGCTGCGCTACGTGAACATAAGGGTGGCGGAGGGAAGATGAGACTCCGTCCGGGCCGCATCGTCGCTTATGTGTTTCTCGTGGCTCTGGGGCTGATCGGCATCGCGCCGTTCATCTATCTCGCGGTCCTCTCCACCAAGAAGCGCATAGAGATCACCGCACAGGTGCCGCCGACGCTCAATTTCAATTGGGCGCAGATCACCAAGAACTACAATGAAGTGCTGTTCAGCCAGGGCATGCTGAGCTTCACACTCAACTCGCTCATCATCGTCGCCGCGGCGACGGCGATCGCGGTGGCTATCGGCGTGCCGGCGGCTTATGCCTTCTCGCGGCTGAAATTCCGCAACAGCGACTCGCTGGCGAGCACGATCCTCTCCATGCGGTTCATGCCGCCGATCGCTGTGGCAATCCCGCTGTTCCTGATGATCAAGACCGTGGGGCTGCAGGACACCTATCCGGGGCTGATCCTGCCCTATGTGGCGTTCTCGCTGCCGCTGGTGATCTGGATCATGATCGGGTTCTTCGACGAGGTTCCGCGCGACATCGACGAGGCGGCGATGATCGATGGCGGGTCGCATTTCGTAATCCTGTGGTCGATCATGCTGCCGATCGTCCGACCGGGGATCCTGACCGCGGCATTATTCGGGGCGCTGTTCATCTGGAACGAGTTTCTCGTAGCGCTCTATGTGGTCGACTCGCGCTCGTTGCAGACGATCTCGCTCGGCGCCGCGACATTGGTCAGTGCGCAACGGCCGATCGACTGGAATATCGCGGCGGCGGTCGGCGTGGTGACAGTTATTCCCATCCTCTTCTTCTCGCTTTTCGTGCAGCGCTACATCGTGCGCGGGCTAACCGCTGGAGCAGTAAAATGAACTACGATGCGATCAAGCCGGAACTGGTAACCGAGAATCTCGGCTGGCCGGAAGGTCCCGCCGTGATGCCGGACGGCAGCGTGGTGTTCGTCGAAAGCTACCGCAGCCAGCTCACACAGGTCGGCAAGGACGGCAAGGCCAAGCAGCTCGCCTACACGACAGGCGCGCCCAATTCGTGCGTGCTCGGCTCGGACGGGGCGCTCTATGTCTGCCAGAACGGTGGAACGGTGGGTCCGTGGCGCGCGGCAGAGATGACGCTGCCCTCGATCCAGAAAGTGCGTCCGGGCGGCAAGGCCGAGATCATCTGCTCGGAGGTTGAGGGGATCAAGCTCAATGGACCCAACGACTTGGTGTTCGCTCCGGACGGGACGCTGATCTTCACCGATCCGGGCACATACAATCCGGCCAATCCAGACCCGAGCTACATCTATGCGATCGCGCCCGATGGCAAGGCGTCGGTGAAGGTGAAGTTCGACAAGCCGACGTTTCCCAATGGCGTGGTGGTCGAAGCCGATGGGTCGATCGTATGGGACGAGTCCTATACCGGCCATGTGCAACGTCTGCGGGCGGATGGAAAGATCGAGGATCTCGGTCGCCTCCCCGGCAAGAACCAGCCGATCCTCGACGGCATGGCGATCGCGAAGGACGGCTCGCTGCTGGTGACCGATCTTGTCGGGGAGGGTTTTCATGTCCTCGGGCGCGACGGGACACCCAAGGGATTCGTGCGTACCGGGGGCTGCCCCACCAATCTCGTCTTCGATGGCGAGACGCTGTGGATGACAGATGCCAGCGTGCTCGCGAGCAGCGCGGAGCCGAACTATGCGGGGCGGCTGTGGAAGATGCATTTCCCGGGTGGCGGGGCGCCGACGGCGAAAGGCCGCGTTGCATCGCGGGGGACGGCATGAGCAAGCGGGAAACGTTTCCGGGTCTGTCGCACAAGGGCAAGACTGCATTCGTAACGGGTGGAGGCTCGGGCATCGGGCGCGAAACGGCGCTCGTGCTGGCCGATCTCGGCGCCGATGTCGCGGTGCTCGACTGGACGCCGGGCGCGGCGCAGGACACAGCCACGGAGATCGAAAAGATCGGGCGCAAGGCGCTGGCCTTCACCGGCGATACCGGCGACGAGATGACGGTGGTCGATGCGTTCGCGCAGACGCGCGCGAAGCTGGGCGAGATCGATGTCGCCGTGGCTTGCGCGGGCGTACTTGGAGCGGGCGGGCCGGTGTTCGAGACGCCGGTAGCCGATTTCGAGCAGGTGATGGGCGTCAATGTGCGCGGCGCATTTCTCGTCGTGCGCGAGGCGGCGAAGGGGATGCGCAAGCGCAAATCGGGGGCGATCGTCGTGCTCTCGAGCCTGGATGGGCTGCAGGCGGAACACGGCATGTTCTCCTACTGCGTCTCGAAAGGGGCGTTGCTCAATCTGGCACGCGCTGCGGCCCTCGACCTGGCGCGCGACCATGTGACGGTCAATGCGGTGTGCCCCAGCGTGACATTCACGCCTCTGCTGGAGGGGCGGCTGGCTACGATCCCAAACGGCGACGCGGTGCTGGCATCCTATGCCGAGCGGCATCCGCTGGGGCGGGTCCTGACTTCGCGCGATATTGCGTCGGCCATCGCATACGTGACATCGCCGATTGCGACGGGGATCACAGGAGCCGCGATCCCGGTGGATGCGGGGATCGGCGCGACGTGGGACAATTATCGCGATCCACCGTGGGTGACGACAGCCAACTAGGCGGACACCGGTCCAAAGGTCTTGGATTTGGGACCGGAGTGTTCCAGTCTTCGCATCTTTGCGGGGGCAGCATGGCCGGCTCGGTCGAATTGATGAACATGTTCTGGACGACGGCCGGCATTCCCGCGGGAAGCGGCGGGATCAGTCCTGTCGATTTCGCGGTGCGGGTGAAATCGGCAGCGGCGGCCGGGTTCAAGGGAGTCGGGCTGTGGCACACCGATCTCGAGCACAACCTCGTGAGCCGTTCGCTCAAGGACATGAAGGCGATCCTGGACGACAATGGGATCCAATATCTCGAGCTCGAATTCCTCAGCGACTGGTTCGTGAGTGGTGCGCGGCGGAGCGAGTCCGATGTGGTGCGGAAGCGGTTGCTCGAGGCTTCGACGGTGCTTGGTGCGCACCATCTCAAGGTTGGCGATTTCTACAGTACACCCGCCACGATGCCGCAGTTGATCGATGCCTTCGGCATGCTCTGCCGCGAGGCCGAGGGCTTCGGTGCGAGGATCGGCTTCGAGTTCATGGCCTCGGCGATGCTGCCGAGCCTCAAGGACTCGCTAGCCATGATAGAGGGGGCGGGAGCGCAGAATGGCGGCGTTATCGTCGACATCTGGCACATCGTGGCCCTTGGCATTTCCTATGACGAACTGGGCCGGACGCCGGCACAGTACATCATCAATGTGGAACTCAATGACGGCTACCCGATCGGTGACCCGAGGCGGACCACATCGAGCGACCGCAGGTTCTGCGGCGAAGGGGCGTTCGACATCCGAGGCTTCGTCGCGGCTGTAAAGAATACGGGCTATACCGGGCCGTGGGGAGTCGAGGTTTTTGCGCGGGATCTGGCGCGGTTACCACAGGACGAGCTGAACCGCCGCGCCTTTGAGACGACCATGCCATACTTGGCGGCGCTTTGAGGGGGCGCCCATGGGACATGCCGGCCCGGTGCTCATATTCACCTAGCGGACGGCCGGTGCCTGACAAAGAAAGGCGAGTTCGCTAGAACCGTTGGCGCGCCGACGCATTGTGGTGCCGACGAGGTAGTTGATTGATCGTAGTTCCGGTTATCTTGGCGGGCGGCCAGGGGACGCGGCTCTGGCCGTTGTCGCGTTCGGCGCGCCCGAAACAGTTCCTGACATTGACCGGGGAGCGCTCGCCGTTCCAGGAGACTTTGGCGCGGGTGGCCGACAAAGACCGCTACGGCCCCGCCATTGTGGTGACGAGTGCGGATTATCGATTCCTCGTGGGCGAACAGGCGGACGAAATCGGGGCGCCCTTGGCCGCCATCATGCTCGAGCCAATGGCGCGAAACACCGCTGCCGCCATCGCGGCGGCGGCGCTGCTGGCGCGGACGCAATCCGGTTCCGATGCGGTGATCCACGTTCTTGCGTCGGATCACAAGGTGGATGTCGACGACGACTACTGGCGCTCGGTGGATGTTGCCGCCAAGGCAGCAGCAAAGGGACAACTGGTGACTTTCGGTATTGCGCCCACGGGACCAGAGACGGGCTATGGCTATGTCGAGGCCGGCGAAGCGATGGCCGAAGGCACCGTCATGGTGAAGCGGTTTGTCGAGAAGCCCGATCGCGACAGGGCCGAAGCCATGCTGGCGGCCGGTGGGTTCTACTGGAACTCGGGCATGTTCATGCTGAGCGCCAAGACGTTCCTCAGCGAATGCGAAGAGCTAGCGCCCGAAGTCTATGAGGCTGCGCGCGACGCCGTGGAGGGAGCCACCAACGACCTCGATTTCACGCGGCTGGATGCGGATGCGTTCGCGAAGTCGCCGAATATTTCGGTTGATTATGCGATCTTTGAAAAGAGCAAGCGTGTGACCATGGTGCCGGTCAGCTTCTCCTGGTCGGATCTCGGCAGCTGGGACGCGGTGTGGAAGGTATCGGTGAAGGACGATGCCGGAAACTCGGTGCTTGGCGAGGCGACGTTGAGCAATACCCGGGATTCGCTGGTGGTCACCGAGAAGGCACACGTCGCGCTGGAAGGGCTCGAGGATGTCGCCGTGGTCGCGACCGAGGACGCCATTTTTGTCGGCCGGCTGTCTGAAGCGCAGAAGGTTGGCGCGATGGTCAAGGCACTCAAGCTCAAGGCGGGGACGCAGGAACTTACGGAAATCCACCGCACGGCGTACCGACCCTGGGGTGGCTATTCTTCGATCCTGAGCGGCGACCGGTTCCAGGTGAAACGGCTGTTCGTGAAGCCGGGCAAGCGGCTGAGTCTGCAGAAGCACCATCATCGATCCGAACACTGGGTCGTGGTCGCCGGGACGGCGGAAGTGACGGTGGACGGCAAGGTGACAATGGTGGGAGAAAACGAATCCATCTACCTGCCGCAGGGCTGCGTGCACCGGCTCGCCAATCCGGGGAAAATCCTGCTGGAGGTCATCGAAGTCCAGACGGGTTCCTATCTTGGCGAGGACGATATTATCCGGATCGAAGATGAGTTCGGCCGGGCCTAGCCGTGCCGCCAGCGAAAAATTCCTTCACAGGCACTGACAAGGGCTGCTGGTTTGCCATAAAGTTGCCCTGACTCGGTTGCTGAGGAGGTGACCGCGTCTGCCGGCTGCCCCCGCCGGCATCACACTGATATCTGGACTCTTTCTGTGAGCACCGACCGTGCAAGCGCCAAAGGGCGCGGCAATGCATTTTCCCATGTCGCGACGGCGAGCTGGGGGAAAGGCGTGGGCACGTTGTGGCGGATCACGCGTCTCAATCTGCGCCACCCGTGGCAGGTCGCGGTCGCGATCGTGTCGACCTTTATCGCCGCCACGCTGCAGCTGATGATTCCGCGGCTGCTGGGGCGGGCAGTCGATGAAGCGCAGGGCATCGTCAATGGCGCTGCGGCGGCGCAGACGGCGCTGTGGACGACGGCCATCCTTCTGCTGGTGGTGAGTGTCGCACGGGGCCTCTTCACGCTGAGCCAGAACTACTACAGTGAAAGCGTCGGGCATCACGCGGCCTATGAGCTGAGGCTCGCGGCCTACGAGAAGATGCAGCAGCTGAGCTTCTCGTTCCACGATCGCGTGCATTCGGGCGACCTCATCACGCTGGGTATTCTCGATATCGACGGCGTGCGAATGTTCTTTGCGACGGCGACGGTGCGGCTGGTGTTGCTCGCGGTGCTGATCGGCGTAGGCGCCTATCTGTTGCTGTCGACCGATATCGTGCTCGGCCTCTTGAGCCTCAGCTTCGTACCGTTCGTGGCGTGGAATTCGTCCAGGACACAGCTCAAGCTAAGGGCGACATGGCTGGAGCTGCAGGAGCGGCTGACGGTGATGTCGCGCGTGATGGAGGAAAATCTCGGCGGCATCCGCGTGGTGCGCGCCTTCGCGGCGCAGGCGCATGAGCTCAACAAGTTCGACGAGGCGTCGCAGCGGGCGCTCGATCTTGCACATGAACGGGTGGATTTGCGCGTTACCTCGACCTCGATGATGAACTTCTCGTTCTTCCTCGCCATGGGGCTGGTGCTCTGGGTAGGTGGCAACAAGGTGATCGGTGGCGAGATCACAGTGGGAACACTGGCGCAGTTCCTGACCTTCATGACGATCCTGCAGATGCCGGTGCGGCAACTCGGACTGTTGGTGAATGCGATTGCGCGCGGCGCCACCTGCGGGATGCGGCTGTTCGGCCTGCTCGACCTCGAGTTGGCGGTGAAGGACAAGCCCAACGCGCAGCCGCTGAAGGTAACCGATGGTACGCTGGTGTTCGACCGGGTGAGCTTCCGCTATCCGGGCACGACCCGCGACGTGCTGCGCGAGGTGAGCTTCACCGCCAGGCGCGGCGAAACGATCGCGCTGGTCGGGCCGCCGGGCAGCGGCAAGTCCACGCTGGTGCATCTCATTCCACGCTATTACGACGTCGGCAGCGGGACGATCACGATCGACGGGCAGAATGTCGCCGAGGTGACGTTGGATTCACTGCGGCGGCAGGTGGCCGTGGTGCAGCAGGACTCGTTTCTGTTCACGACCACGATCGAGAACAATATCGCCTATGGCAATCCGTGGGCGAAGGAGCGGCGGATCGAGCGCGCGGCAGAGTCGGCGCAACTGCACAACTATGTTGCGGGGCTGCCGGCCGGCTATGACACGATTGTCGGCGAACGCGGTGTTTCACTGTCGGGCGGGCAGAGGCAGCGACTGACGATCGCGCGGAGCCTGGTGCTGCGGCCGGCGGTTATGGTGTTCGATGATTCGACGGCCGCGATCGACGCGGCGACCGAGCAGCGGATCCGGATGGGCATGCGGCGCTTCGCCAAGGAGCGCGTGACGATCATCATCTCGCACCGGCTGAGCTCGCTGATGCATGCCGACCAGATTCTGTTCCTTGAGGATGGCCAGATTGTCGAGCGTGGCTCGCATATCGAATTGCTGGCGCGGGGCGGGCGCTACCGGGCGCTCTACGATCTGCAGGTGCGGCCGGATACGGATCAGGTCCAGATGGCGGGAGAATAGGAATGGCGACCGCCGAAGACGTGGAACTGGAAGAGGAAGATCGCAGCCGCCGGCCATCCAAGGCCGTCGTGGGCTCGCATCGCGAGGAAGAGGAGGTCTTCGGCAAGGCGATCGACCCCAAGATCATCCGGCGCATCTGGGCGTTTGTCCGGCCCTATCGCGGCAAGATCGGGCTCAGCGTCGTCGCAGTGTTGGCGTTTACGCTGACGCAACTGGCCATACCGCTGATCATCCGCTTCGCCATCGACAACGGCATGGCGGCGGGCAGCAACGGGACGGTGCTCAACCTTTGCATCGCCGCATTTGGGGCGGTGATCCTCATCAATTATGGCGCGAGCTATGTCCAGGAGACGGTGGTCGGCAAGGTGGCCGAGCACGTGCTGTTCGACATGCGCTACGCGATGATGGCGCGGCTGCAGCAGGTGTCGCTGAGCTGGATGGACCGTACGGAAGTTGGGCGGCTGATGTCGCGGCTGCAGGGCGACGTCAATTCGATGCAGGAGTTCCTCGAGACGAGCGTGATGTCGGTTGGCGATATCGTCCTGCTGTTCGGCATCGTGGGCGTGTTGGCTTATCTGGACTGGCAGCTCGGGCTGCTCACGCTGGCAACGATGCCGACGCTGCTGGTGATCCGCTTCTTCTGGCTGCCGCCCGCCAAGCGCAGTTTCATGGCGGCGCATGAGACGAACTCCATCGCCAATGGTGCGCTGGCTGAAGGCATCAACGGCGTGCGTACGGTACAGAGCCTCAATCGACAGCGCGTGAACTTCGACCTTTATGACGAGAAGGCCTTCACCAATCTCAAGACGCATCTGAGGGCTGCGAAGTTCGCGCAGGTGACGGTGCCGATCGTCGATACACTGACGGGCATCTCGATGGCGACTGTCATCATCGTGGGTGGCCAGATGGTGCTGGGGCGGACGCTCGATGTGGGCGTGATGGTGGCGTTCCTGTTTTACATCCAGCGCTTCTTCGATCCTATCCGGTCGCTCACGATGCAGTACTCGGTGCTGCAGCGCGCGATGGCTTCGGGACAGCGGATCACCGAGGTGCTCGATGTGCCGGTGAGCATCGAAGACAAGTCCGACGCGGTGAGACTTGCGGATATGGACGGTTCGGTGGAGTTCCGTAACGTCACGTTCGGCTACCGCCAGAATCTGCCTGTGCTCAAGAATGTGTCCTTCAAGGTGAATCCGGGTGAGACAGTGGCGCTTGTCGGGCCGACGGGCTCGGGCAAGACGAGCTCGATGGCACTGATCCACCGCTTTTACGATGTGTGGGACGGGCAGGTGCTGGTCGGCGGGCACGATGTGCGCGACGTGACGCAGGATTCACTTGGCCATTCGATCGCAATGGTGCTGCAGGAGCCGTTCCTGTTCACCGGCACGGTGATCGAGAACATCCGCTATGCGCGCACCGATGTGAGCCGCGAGGCGGTGGAGAAGGCGGCGCAGGCGGTGGGCGCGCATGAGTTCATCATGCAGCTGCCACAGGGCTATGACACCAAGCTTGAGCAGCGCGGCGGCAATCTGTCACTGGGGCAACGCCAGCTCATCAGCTTCGCGCGAGCCCTGGTTGCCGATGCAAAGATTCTGGTGCTGGACGAAGCGACGGCTTCGATCGACAGCTACACCGAGCGGCAGATTCAGAAGGCACTGGCCGTGCTGCTCAAGGGACGCACTGGGCTGGTGATCGCCCATCGTCTCGCAACCATCCGCGAGGCTGATCGGATCATCGTGCTCCAGAACGGGGTTCTGATCGAGCAGGGCAACCATGAGGAGCTGATGGCGCAGGGCGGGCTCTACGCGAAGCTATACAACATGAACTATGCCAGCTTCGACGATATTCCCGAGGACGAGATTCCTGTGGCGGCATCGGTGGGTACCGCCACCTAAGCGCGATAGATCCGTTCGGCGTTGCGGAAGAACAGGCTCTCCTGTTCCGACTGGCTGGCTCCAGCCACGATTGCTCTGGTCGCCTCCACCCAACGGGTTAGGCCGGAATTGGGAACGCAGACCGGCCGGTCCGACCCCCAG
This sequence comes from Devosia sp., assembly GCA_035549855.1. GTDB lineage: Bacteria > Pseudomonadota > Alphaproteobacteria > Rhizobiales > Devosiaceae > Devosia_A. The sequence continues at coordinate 24,659 of DASZPY010000001.1, forward strand.
ACCACCCGGTCCCAGCCGAAACACCTGATCATGTGCTCGATAGCGGGACGAAGCGTTTCGGGCGTCCAGTCGGGCGGGGCATGATTGACGATGCCAGAAATCTTGCCGGCGACATTGGGCAACTCCGCGAGTGATGCGAGGTCGATGCGCCACTGGGCGATGTCGCCGCTGTCGATCAGTGGGTTGCCGCAATGATCGAGGACGAACTGGACGTCGGGGCAGGCGGCCGCCAGGGCGCGGGCGACCGGCAGCTGGCGGGACTGGACGCACAGATCGAAGGTGAGGCGAAGCGGCGCCAGACGGCGAACGTTGGCGCGGAAGAAATCCGACTCCGACAGCTCGTCTGGATCCGACTGTAGCAGGCGGCGGATGCCGCGCACGCGGCCGAGCGCAAGCAGCTGGTCCAGATGCTTCGGAAAATCGAAATGTTCCGGGTGGGCCTGAGCGATGGCGCCCTCGATGCGCGGATGCAAATTGTCCAGCACGAAGGCCGTCTCATCGACGGCCTGCCGCTCGAGGACGTCCACCTCCATGTGCAGCGCGGAGTCGATCCCGAGCGGAGCGGCCTCGGCGAAGTAGCTCTCGACATCCCACTGCCGGTTGAGGGCCGGCACGCCTTCCAGCCAGGGATAGGAGAATTTGTCGAGATAGATGAGGTGCAAATGAGTGTCGATGATGCGCATCTGGCAGCCGGAAAGAATGAAGTTGGAGACAGCTAGCGCTGCCACGCCGGCGATGTCGAGCCTTGATCGTTCGCGGCCCGGGCTTGACAGTTCAGCGCGTGGCGGCCCCCTTCGCAGTTGGAGGACACGATGGCAATCAAGCTCGGCCGCTACGATATGACCTATGACGGGGACCCGGAAGCCTATGTTCGCGCCTATGAGGCCGGCGGGTACAAGGCGATGTACATGCCGCCGTTGAAGCCGGGCGACACCACGACGACAGACGCGCTTCGCGCGGCGGCGGACAGAGCAGGGCTAGTGTTCGGCGAGGCGGGCGCCTGGCGCAATCTCGTGGCGCATGACGGGGCAAAGCGGAAGGCGAACCTGCAATATGCGCTCGATGTGCTGGCGACCGCCGATGAGCTGGGCGTCGCAGCATGCGTGGCCTATCACGGGACTGTGGGACATCCGGGTGATGG
>DASZPY010000002.1:0-19300 GCA_035549855.1 Devosia sp.
TTGGAAGACGATCGCGGCCGCCTGCTCGATCTCGGCACCAAGGGCTCGGGCCGCACGCCATGGTCGCGCATGGGCGATGGCCGCCTCACCCTCAAGGGCGGCGTGCGCGAGGTGCTTGCAACCTCGATGCTCGAGGCCCTCGGTGTCGACACCAGCAAATCGCTGAGCCTCATCGAGACCGGCGAAGAACTCGAACGTCACGACGAGCCCTCGCCCACCCGCGCCTCCGTGCTCGTCCGCCTCAGTCACAGCCACATCCGCATCGGTTCGTTCCAGCGCCTGAGCTTCCTCGGCGACACGCCCGGCCTGCAGAAGCTCCTCGCCTATTCGCTCCAAACCTATTTCGGCACCGAGGGCGGCAACGCACCGGCCGAGACGCTCCTGCGGCTGACGGTCGATCGTGTCGCCGCGACTGGCGCCGATTGGATCGCCGCCGGCTTCGTCCATGGCGTGCTCAACTCCGACAACATCAACATCACCGGCGAGAGCTTCGACTACGGCCCCTGGCGCTTCCTGCCCACCTACGATCCCGCCTTCATCGCGGCCTATTTCGACCAGACCGGCCTCTACGCCTTCAGCCGCCAGCCCGACGCACTGGTCTGGAATCTGCACCGCCTCGCCGAATGCCTGTTGCCTTTGGGCGAGCACGCGGCGCTGGAAGCCGCACTCAACCGCTTCTGGCCGCAATTCCGCGAGGCGATGTGGGCCGCGGTCCTGCGGCGCCTCTCTTTGCGCTCGCGCGGCGCCGACGCTGATTCCGAGCTCGTCGTCGCCATCTTCGCCTTTCTCAACGAAACGCAGATTCCCTATGAGCGCTTCTGGTTCGATTGGCGCGGCGGCCTGCTCAGCGAGGCCCGCGCTTCTGACAGCCCGGTAGCGGAAGCCTATCGCGCGGAAAGCTTCATGCCGATCCGCTGGGCCTTTGCCGAGTATGAAGCGTCCCCCACCGTCAACCTCGCCCACCCCTATTTCGCGCGCCGCACGCCGCGCACCATGCTGATCGAAGAGATGGAAGCGCTGTGGACCCCCATCGCCGAGAACGACGACTGGAGCGCTTTCAACGCCGCGCTCGCCGAAATCGAGGAGATGCGCGAGGCCTACGCAGCCGACACGAAATCGTCGATGCGGCCCGGGATCAATTCATAAAAATGCATCAGCCGCGCATCGACCGGCGCACACAGCGTCCGGCATAGCGCCATGGCCTCCGCGCCCTCGCCGCGCCGCAGCGCCTCCAGCATGGCGCGATGCGCGTCCCTGAGCGCGATGAATGCCGGCGTCATCGCGAATTTGTCGTCGCCCACCAGGATATAGACCTTGAGCCGCGCCGCCTTGCCCTTGAGCTGCACGGACCCCGCCTCGAGCCAGGCAAGCTCCGGCGTGGCGAGCGCCGTGGTCTCCGCCGCGACGATATCGAACCCCACGGCCTTGCATTCGCTCTCGACCCGCGACGCGACATTCACCGGGTCGCCGATGATCGAATAGTCGAAGCGTGTCTCGAGTCCCATATTGCCGACCAGCGCATCGCCGGTCGCCAGCCCGATCCCGATCGCAAGCCTGTAGTCGCCGAACGCTTTCTCGGCATTGAGCTGCTCCAGCTTTTCACGCATGGCGATGGCCGACAGCGCCGCCTTCTGCGCATGGTTCGGAACGGCCACCGGCGCGTTCCAGAACGCCATGATCGCGTCGCCGATGAATTTGTCGATGGTGCCGAACCGGTCCATGATCTGTTTGCCCAGCGCGCCGAACAGCGTGTTGAGCGTCGCCACCGTTTCATGCGGCGTGTGCTTTTCCGTGAAGCTGGTGAAGCCGCGCATGTCCGAGAACATCACGGTCAGCTCCTTGAGCTCGCCGCCCAGCTCGAGATGCCCCGCATTGCGCTCGATGACGCTCAGCAGTTCCGGCGCGACGTAATAGCCGAAGGCGCGCCGCACCTCGCGCCGGTTGCGCTCGGCGATGGAGAATTGCGCATAGACCATCGTGCCATAGACCAGCAGCGCCCCCAGCACCGGAAACACGGGATCGACCAGCATGCCGTAACGCGTGAACAGGATCCACGAGGTCGCGCCCATGCTGCCGATCAGGAAGATGGCCACCAGGAGGCCCGCCACCGGCCCGAGCCGCAGCACCACCAGCACCAGCAGGGCCCCCGCCACCACGAACAGCAGGATTTCGAGCCCCGCCAGCCAGTCGGCGCGCGCGAGGAACTGCCCCGAGACGATCTGGTCGATCACCTGCGCATGGATGGAGACGCCCGGGACATTCTCGCCCAGCGCCGTGCGATGGATGTCGAGCAGGCCGCTGGCCGAGGTGCCGATCAGGATGATCTGCCCGGCGATCTTGTCCGTCATACCCTGCCAGTCATCGCCGAGGATCGAAGCGGCCGAGACATAGAGATTGGGGTCGGGCTCGCGGTAATACACCCAGAACTCGCCCTTGTCTGTGGTCGGCACCGTGAAGTCGCCGAGCCGCAGCCCTTCCATCGTCCCCGCGCCGGTCGTATCGCCCAGGATCACCACCGCGCCGAGCCCCAGCGCCAGCCGCAGCGCCTCGACCGAAAGCCCCGGATAGAACAGCGTTCCATCCGTCCACAGCAGCGGCACGCGGCGCACCGCGCTCGCCGTGTCCTCGTCGCTGAGGCTGAGGCTGCCGAGCCCCGGCGCCGCATCGCGCAAAATCTTGAGCGGCGCCACCGCGCCATGCAGCACGCTCAGCGATGGGGTCGGGTCCGTCCCCGACACCGCAAATCCGCCCTTGGGTCCGCCCTGAAGCGGCGGCGCGGCGGCGGAGCTGGCAAAGCCAAGCATCGCATTGGAGCGGCTCAGCGCGGCCGCGAAGATTTCGTCATTGTCGGCCAGCGTCGAGCTGTCGATGCCCGGCACGCTTTCGCCGAGCCGCCGCGGCGACAGCCGGTCCGGCTCGGGAAACAGCACGTCATAGGCGATGGCCGCGGCGCCCAGCTGCATCAGCCGGTCGTTGAGCAGCGCGATCTTGTCGCGCGGCCACGGCCATTGCCCGATCGCCGCCAGCGATTTCTCGTCGATATCGACGATGCGCACCGGACCTTCCGGGCCGGTGCGCGGCTGGATGCGCTGGAAGGTGTCGAACGCGATGTCGCGCAGCACCTGGATCGGATAGGGATCGGCCGCTCTCAGCGCGACGAGGGCGACCACCAGCAACAGGCCGATAAGGGTAGGCAGGAGGCGCCGATTCAAATACGCACCGCCTCCCGCCCGGGGTCACGTCCGCTCGTTAGTAGCTTTCTTCGTAGGGCTCGTCGCAGTAGGGCCCACCCTCGCCCTCATACAGAACCTGACCTGCCGGGCACGGGCCGCTCGGCCCGCTCAACAGCGAATCCGTATCCGGCGGCGTCGATGGACGCCGCGTGCACTGCGTCGCCGCGGCCACACGGAACTCCGGCAGCAGATCCGACTGCTTGATCGAGAACAGGAAGTGCTCCTTGAAGTCGTCGCGGTCGTCGCCCTCGATGCCGTCGGCATGGCCGATGATCGCCGTCTCGTCGAGGTCGATCGTACCCACATGGCAGAGCCCGTTCAGCAGCTTGGTGTCGTTGCCGGCCTGCATCTCCGTCACGCCCCGATACATCATCACCCAGGCCTGGCCCGTGACGATGTCGACGAACACATCGAAGATCGTGCCGCGAACGCCGATCGTGCCGGTGGGCGTATTGATCTGATAGGCCGATTTCGGCCCCGTGCCGGTGATGAAGCGGAACGAGCCGCCCAGCATGTCCACGGCGAACTTGCCCGGCGTGCCATTGTTGCGGACGAGATAATCCTCGATCAGCAGCGACGAATTGGGCCCGACCGCGAGCTTGGTATTGTCGGCGAACACGATCTGCACCAGGCCCTCGGGACCGGTGGTGAGCTTGTCGCCGATGAAGATGTCGGCGCCCACGACCAATGTCCTGGTCTGGCCCTTGCTGAGCGCGTCCGCCTGCGGATCGACGCCCTTGGCGACACCCGCGGCATCGGCGAAGGCCGGCCCGGCAATTACAACCGCCGCCAGCGCGGCAATCAGTCTCAATATGGAAAGACGCATGGGAAAAAACCTCGCAACCGCACCAAGCGGCCCTTTGTGCCGGGCCGTTTCGCATAGATTTTCTGAAACCCGGATGAACACTATCACTTAATCAGAACGCGAGACAATTCATCCCGGCTTGCAGCGTAGCCTGCTATACGGCAAGGATCATTTGCTGCAGCAGATTGTGGCGACCGGGTGCGAACCCGGCTCGGCGGGGGCCGGGGACGGTTTGATGACGGCGTTGTTCTTTGGCCTCTTGATCGGCCTTGAGATCAAGCATTTCGTTGCCGATTATTTGCTTCAGCCGGGTTGGATTTTGGCGGGCAAGGGCGACTTCACCAAGCCCGGCGGCTATGCCCATGCCGCGACCCATGCCCTGCTGACGGCCCTGCTGCTTCTCGTCTTCCAGGTTCCGCTGGCCGTGATCGCCATGATCTTCGCCGCCGAGTTCGTGGTGCACTACGCCCTCGATTACGCCAAGATCATGTATTCACGCGGCGTCCATGTGGACCGCCATCCCGCCCGCTTCTGGGCGCTGCACGGCATCGACCAGCTGGCCCACCAGCTCACCTATGCCGGCATCGTCTATTGGGCCGCTTTGGCCCGCGGACTTATCTAGCTCTTGGCCCGGCTGTCCGGCTGCTCGGTGAGCTGCGACAGAATCTTGTCGACGATGTCGAGATCCTCGCGCCGTCCCGCCGCCTGCTGCTGCAGGTCGACCAGGTAGGACGTCGTGTAATAGAGCCGCCGCGCCAGCAGCGACGCCACATGCAGCGCGACCTCCGGCTTGCCCGAGAGGAAATTGATCGCATCTTCGATGACATAGGCCTTCACATCGCTCAGCGCGCGCACCGTCGCTGTCGAGGGCATGTCGAGCAGCACGCCCATCTCGCCGAACAGCGATCCGGGCTCATCGACATAGGAGACCTGCGTGTCCTTGCGCAGCACCTCGACCTGCCCTTCCACGAGCACGAAGATCTTGCCTTCATGCCCATGCTCGGCGATCAGCACCGTGCCCGATTTGAAGTTCGCGATCGGGCGGCCCTTGCAGAAATCCAGAATGTCGGCCATCGCCGCCCCTCAATGGTTGTCGCGCGGGATACCCGCGGTCTGCGCCAGCTTCTGATATTTGACCGCCGGCTTCAACACGGCGCCCGATCCGAGCTGGTCGACGATGCCACGCTGGATCTCCTGCCACGGCGTCTGGTTCTTGGGATATTGATAGCCTCCCATCGAGGCAAGATCGTCGCGGCGCGTCTTGAGCTCTTCGGCCGAAATGAGAATATCGGCCGTCCCCTTGTTGAGATCGATGCGGACTTTGTCGCCGGTCCTGAGGATCGCGAGATTGCCCCCCGCCGCCGCTTCCGGCGACGCATTGAGGATCGAGGGCGATCCCGACGTGCCCGATTGCCGTCCGTCGCCGATGCAGGGCAGCGCCGTGATGCCCTTCTTGATGAGATAGTCCGGCGGCCGCATGTTCACCACCTCCGCCGCGCCGGGATAGCCGATCGGCCCGGCCCCGCGCATGAACAGCATCGTATGCTCGTCGATCTCGAGCTTGGGATCGTCGATCCGGTGGTGATAATCCTCCGGCCCGTCGAATACGACGGCCTTACCCTCGAACATGCCCGGATGCTTCGGATCATTGAGATAGCGCTCGAAGAATTCCGGCGAGATCACGCTGGTCTTCATGATCGCATTGTCGAAGAGGTTGCCGCGCAGCACGAGGAAGCCTGCATCATTCTTCAGCGGATTGGCGAACCGGCGGATGACCTTGTCGTCCTGCACCACACTGTCGCGGCAGTTCTCGCCGATCGACTTGCCATTGACCGTCGGCGCATTCTCGCGGATCAGCCCCGCGCCCATCAATTCATTGACCACCGCCGGCACGCCGCCGGCATGATAGTAATCCTCGCCCAGATACTCGCCCGCCGGCTGCAGGTTCACCAGCAGCGGCACCTTGTGCCCGTGCGTCTGCCAATCGTCGATCGTGAGCTCCACCCCGATATGGCGCGCAATCGCATTGATGTGGATCGGCGCATTGGTCGAGCCGCCGATCGCCGAATTGACGACGATGGCGTTGATCAGATTGTCCTTGGTGAGGATGTCGGAAGGTTTCAGATCCTCGTGCACCATCTCGACGATCCTGAGCCCCGTGCGATAGGCCATCTCCTGCCGGTCGCGATAGGGCGCGGGAATCGCCGCGCCGCCCGGCAGCTCCATGCCCAGCGCTTCGGCGAGAGAATTCATCGTCGAGGCCGTACCCATCGTGTTGCAATAGCCCGTCGAGGGCGCCGAGGACGCCACGAGGTCGACGAAGCCTTTGTAGTCGATCTCGCCGGCCGCCATCATCTGGCGCGCCTTCCACACGATCGTGCCCGAGCCGGTGCGCTCGCCCTTGTGATAGCCATTGAGCATCGGCCCGACACTGAGCGCGATCGCCGGGATGTTGACCGTCGCCGCCCCCATCAGCATCGCCGGCGTGGTCTTGTCGCAGCCGATGGTCAGCACCACCCCGTCCAGCGGATAGCCGTACAGCACCTCCACCAGCCCCAGATAAGCAAGATTGCGGTCAAGTCCCGCCGTCGGCCGCTTGCCCGTCTCCTGGATCGGGTGCACCGGAAACTCCATCGCGATGCCGCCCGCCTCGCGGATGCCCTCGCGCACGCGCTGCGCCAGCACCAGATGGTGGCGGTTGCAGGGGCTGAGATCGGAGCCCGTCTGCGCAATCCCGATGATCGGCTTGCCCGATTGCAGTTCTTCCCGGGAAAGACCGAAATTCAGATAGCGCTCGAGATAGAGCGCCGTCATGTCCGGATTGTCGGGATTGTCGAACCAGGCCCGCGACCTGAGTTTCTTGCCGGACACGCTATTCCCCTCGGAAGTCATAATCAGCCTCGAATTGAAGTCTCGTGGCGCTGACATAGCGCATCGGCGCGCGGAATCAGAGATTAATCGTCTTAATTGGCGTCAGGAATTTGCCGATTTCGGCGCCGTGCTGCCCCGGATTTCGAGCTGGACCGACAGCCGCCTGACCGGCTCGGCCACGCCCCCGCCCTCGAGGCGCTTGCGCAGCATCGCTCCGGCGAGCCGGCCGGTGTCGTAATCGGACACCGTCACCGAGGTCAGCGTCGGCTCGACATGGGCCCCGAAATCGAGATTTCCATAGCCGGCGATCGCGACGCGCTCGGGAACGGCGATGCTCCGCTCCCGCGCATTGACGATGGCGCCCACCGCCAGCAGGTCGGAGCCGAAGAAGATCGCATCGCATTGGGGATAGGAAACGAGGATTTCCTCGAGCGCCGCAATGCCCTCGGCGAACGTTCCCGAGCCCTCATGCGCCGAGACGAACCCGACGCCCAGCCCGCCCGAGGCGAGGCCCTCGCGGAAGCCCTGCAGCCCGATGCCGCCCTGCGTCATCACATGCCCGCAATAGGCGATGTTGCGGTAGCCCCGGGCGACGAAATGCTCACCCATCATCCGCCCCGCCTCGCGGATGGATGATCCCACCAGCATGTCGATGGGCTCGACCCCTTCGCCCCACATTTCGACGATGGGGACTCCCAGTTCGCGCAGCGCGGTCCGGGCCGCTTCGTCCTTGACGACACCGGTGAACATCACCCCGGCGGGCCTGAGTTGCAGCGCGGATTCGACGATGTCGGTGCCGATCTCGTCGGAATAGCCGGTCTGCGAGAACACCAGGTGGAAGCGGCTGCCCTCGAAGGCGTCGAGCGCGCCCTGCACAGCGCCCGCATAATGGGGGTTCTGCAGGCTGGCGGTGAACACCATGACGCTGGTCGAGCGGCCCGACCTGAGGCTCGAGGCCAGCGCATTGACCACGTAGCCGGTCTTTTCGACGGCCGCCGCCACCTTGGCGCGCGTTTCGGGACGGACGAGATCGGGCGTGGACAGCGCGCGCGAGACGGTAATGGGCGATACGCCCGCTTCACGCGCGACATCGTCGACGCGGACCCGCCTGTCCGCGCGACGCTTCGATGGTGTATCCGGCACCCAACGCCCCCTGGCTTTGAGCGATCCTAGCCGTGCTCCGTCGACTTCGGAATGGATGCCGCCTCAGGTAAGTATTGGACCGGTCATCGCGGCACCGGGCAGGATCGTCAAAATACGCTCAACGCCGGATTGGCGCACTTTTCGGCATGGGAGTCCACTCCCCCGCTCATCGCCGCACCGGGATAACCAGCAGCCGGTCGTCCCGCAGCGGTCCTCTTTGCGCGAAATCGCAATCCGCCGGGATGCCCGCCGGATCGCGCATCCAGGCCGCAAGTTCCCCCGTCCCGCCCGGCCCCCGGGCCTCCGCCCCGTCCCACAGCAGCACCCCCAGGTCACAGCGCCGCGCAAGGAACGCATTGGCGCGCCGCAGTCCCGCCTCGAATGCGGTTCCGTTCCGGCGGTAGGTATCGTCGCTGATACCAGCCATGCCGATCCGCACGATGTCCACGCGCACAAATTGCCCGAACAATTTCGCCCGACGCGCCATCATCGCGGCGACAAGCGCTTCCCCGCCCCCGTTTTCCCGCGCCGCCCTTTCGAGCACCACGCGATAGGGCACCGCTTCCACGGCGATCAGCCGCAATTCGCCGGCCCGGCCCTCCAGCGCTTCGGCCACCGCTTCGGTCGCCGCAATATCCGCGCCCGGCGCCAGCGGGCTCACCAGCGTCACCGCATCCCCCGCGCCGAACCGCGCAGCCAGCGCGGCCGCCGCCGCTTTCGCGGCCGCCGCCTCCGTCTCGGCACCGAGATTGCGATGGCCCGCAATCGCGATCCGTGTTTCGGGCATTGCGCCCGAGCCCGCGGGCGCCACCACGACCGAGCCCAGCACGACCTGAATTTGCGCGCGGTCCTTGGCGCGATCCGCCTCCGCCAGCACCGCCTCTGCGCCGCCTTCGAGCAGCGGATGGATCTTGCGGTCGTCGTCGCGCGGCCGGCCCGCGACCCAGCCGTCCATGGCACGTTCCGCCACCCAACGCCGCCGCTCGAGATCGGCGAGCATTTCCGTGGCCGGCAGCTTAGCGTGGGCGAGCAGCGGCGCGATCAGCCGCTCATGCGCCGCCCCCTCGACCGCGACCGGCGCGGTCGGGTCCGCCTCCGACGTCAATCCCAGCGACCAGAGCTTGGCCGCCAGATGATCGGCCCCGCGCCGATTGGCCCGGCGATAGGTCTCTGGAAGATCGTTCCAGTCCGTGCCGGCTCCTGCCGAAACCCCCTGCTGCCGGAGATAGGCCTCGTGCAGCGCCCGCGCCGCCGAATCGCGCCGCGCGCGGTCGAGCACCTCGGCCGCGATCAATCCGGCCGCCCCCGCGATCGCCGCCACGCCGCTATTGGGATCGGCGATTCCCGCCTCGTCCTTGGATGTCACCAGATGCAGCGCCTCGGGATCGCGTGCGCGCATGAAGGCCGGTGCGAAATAGCGCCCCTCGCGCCGCCTGAGCTCGGGCAAAACCAGCGCCAGCCGCACATTGTCCGCATCGTCGCCCAGACAGAGCGCGATCTGCGTGACCCGCGCCACATCATCGCGCATCGCCAGCGCCGCGAGCGCCCCTTGCGCGAGGCCAGGCGCCACCGCCAGCGCGACGAGATCGGCTTCGATGAAGGCAAAATCGGCGGCGAGGTCCAGCGCCGGCCGACTCGCCCGGTAGCGCGCCTCGGCCTGCCCGGCATCGCGCACCAGCACGCTGACCATCGGCCGGCCCAGTCCGGCTGCAATGCCCGAATAGATGCCTTCCTCGGCAATCGCCTGTCCGAATCGTCCGAACCCCGCGATCAGCAGATGCACGCGCCCGGCCGCCATCCTTTCGGCCACCGCATGCGCCGGATGCCGCGCGAACAGCTCGCGCGCCAGCATCGGCGCTTCCGAAAAGACCCGGATACGCCCCGCCCCGCCTACCGCATTGGCCAGCCGGTCGGCGATGATGCGATCGCCGATCTCGGCCCAGATCGCCGGCGTTGCGCCCCGCCGCATCCCCGCCAGCCCGAGCGCGAGCGCCGCATTGTCCTTTTCATCCGGACCGGTCACCACCACCGCGCGCGCCGCCCCGGCATTGGCCGCGGTGAGATGCTCGGCCGCCCCCGCCGGGCGGGGAATGGCGAGCACGCCGTGCAGGGCCCGCTCCTCCGCCGTCACCAGCACCACGCGGACGTCCTTGCTGAGCTGCTCCGCCAGGCCCCCTGCCTCCGCCCCGCTGCCGATCACGACGACATGGTCGCGCTGCCGGCTCGCCCGGAACGCGGTGATCCGCTTGCCCAGGAGCGCCAGCGCCCCTGCGAGCAGCGCGAGATAAAGCGCCAGCGCCGCGAACAGCGCGCCCAGCGGGGTCAGCGGATTCTGCGGATTGAGGAACGTGCCGTCGATCGAGAAGGCCAGGAGCACCGAATAGACGGCGTCCTGCCACCCCGCGAACCGCCCCGCATCCATCAGCCGGCCGATCACGACCAGCACAACGCCCGCGGCCGCGAGAGCCGCGATCAGCCATGGCAGCCAGTTGCGCGTTTGTCCTGAAGGCCGCGGGTCGTCCATCCCCCGACCCTACCCCGCCCCCCGCAAACGCAAAAGCCGCCCGTGGGCGGCCCTGCCACGATCTCTTTCCCCAATGTGGCAGCAATGCCATTTGTCGCAAGTTTTCAGCCAATCGGCCCCGTTGGGATGGCCGTCTGCCTGGTCGGAATCACCGGCCTCAGGTTCCGTCTGGCACGGAAGGGGGCCGGCGGCCGTCCTCGACCAGTCGATAGCCAACGCCGGGCTCGGTGATGATGAAGCGCGGATCGGCCGCATCGTCTCCGATCTTTTCCCTTATGTGGCCGATGGCGACGCGAAGGTAATGCGTGTCCGCGACATGAGCGGGTCCCCACACGGTATTCAGGATCTGTTTGTGCGTGACGAGGCGGCCGGCGTGACGTGCCAGAAGCGCCAAAACCTCGAATTCCTTGCGCGTGAGTCTCGCGTCCGCACCGGCGCGACTGACGACATGCGCCGCGAGGTCGACGGTCAGATCATCGAACGCGAGCATGGCTTTATCGGTTGATTGCGGCTTGCGGCTGCGCAGCAAGGCGCGAAGCCGGGCCAGCAGCTCGCCGGTCGCGAAAGGCTTCGTCACATAGTCGTCGGCACCGGCGTCCAGGGCGGCGATCTTTTCGGTCTCGGCGTCACGGACGGTGAGCACGAGGATCGGCACCTGGCTCCATTCGCGGATGGCCGCGATTACCTGTTTGCCGTCCATGTCGGGGAGGCCGAGGTCAAGGACGACGATATCCGGTGCTTCTGTCGCGGCGCGTTCGGTGCCGAGGCGGCCCCGATCGGCCTCGATGAAGCCGAAGCCCGCGCTCTCGATGGCCACCTTGAGGAAACGCCGGATCGGCGCTTCGTCCTCGATCACCAGGATGCGCGGATCACTCATCGTCGGCTGCCACCGGAAGGTCCATCTCGATGCGCGTTCCCTTGCCGCCGGGTCCCGCGAGCGCCCGCACCGCGCCGCCATGAGCCTCGATGAAGCCGCGCACGATGGCAAGGCCGAGTCCGGTGCCGGTGGGCCGCCGGTCGCCTTCGGTGACACGATAGAAGAGGTCGAATATCTTTTCGCGCTCGGACGGGGGTATGCCCTGTCCCTGATCGCTCACCGCAAGTGTCACCATGGCGCCGGCCGGCAGGGCTTCGATTCGGATCTCCGAACCCGGTGGTGCGTATTTGGCGGCGTTTTCGAGGACATTGGCCAAAGCCTGGCCGATCAGGACAGGATCGACCGACACGTGTGGCAGGCTGCCTCCAAGGTCGGCCACGATCCTGTGTTCATTGAGGACGTTGCGCAGGTCCGAGCGCGCCGTGCCGACGAGTTCGCCGATCTCGATGGCGACCCGCTTCGGTTTGAGCGCGCCATATTCGAGCCGCGTCATGTTGAGCAGGTTCTGGACATAGCGGTCGAGGCGGCGCGCTTCGTCGAGGCCGGTTTCGATCAGGACCTTGCGATCCTTCTCCCCGAGCCTGGCTTCCAGGCCGGTGAACGCCCCGATCACCGACACCAGCGGCGTGCGAAGGTCGTGGCTCAGCGAGTTGAGAAGCGCCGAGCGCAGCTTCTCCCCTTCGGCTTCGATCTTGAGATTCTGCAGATCCGTCGCCATGCGCGTCCGCTCGATGGCAACGGCCACCTGGTCCTCGACGGCGGTGAGCAGGCGGCGCAGCTCCGGGTCATTGCCGCGGCGCGGCTCGGCAAATTGCAGGCCGACGACGCCGAGCGGCGTTGCCGCCGCGAGCGGCACGAACATCCATTCGGATGTGGGCAGCGTGGTTGTCCCGGCGCCTGCCGGCTCGTTCTTCTCGAAGGCCCAGCGGGCCGCGGCAGCGGCGCGCGGGCCAAGCTCCTCCTCGATGCTGGGATAGCCTTGCACCTGCTCGAGCGAGCCGCTCTTGCCGGGCATGAGGATCAGCGAGCGGCAATCGAGCGTCGCCGCGATGTGATAGGCGCCGGCATAGAGTACGTCATCGAGATCCGATTTCGCCGCAATGCGCTTGGCGAAGTCGTACAGCATCTCGGTCCGCTTCTGGTTGGCGCGGGTGGTCGCCAGCTGCTGGCGGAGGCGCCCCGCAAGGGTGCCCGTGAAGATCGCGCCCATGAGAAACAGGACGATCCCGACCACGTCCTCGGGCGACTGGATCGTGAGGCTGTAGCGCGGCGCGGTGTAGAAGAAATTGTGGGCGAGGAAGCAGACGACACTGGTGACCAGCGCGGGCGCAAGGCCATAGCGTGCCCCGACAAACAGCACCGCCACCATGTAGATCACCACCAGCGACGGCGGTGAAACCAGGCTGAAATAGTCGATGGGGAGGGCGACGAGCGTCGCCAGCGCTGCACCGGCGAGGCCTTCGGCCAGCGGCCGCAGCGGCAGCTCGGCCGAGGGCAGGGACAGGCCTCGCGCGCTGGCTGGCGGGGCGTCGGCCGCAACGATCGTCACCTCGAAATCGGTCGCCGCGTCGATCAGTTCGTCGGCGACGGGGTCGCGGCCGAAACTGAGCCAGTTGCGGGGCCGCGGCCGCCCGATCAGCAATCGCGTGACATTGCGGCGGCGGGCGAAATCGATGAGCGCCCGTGCAGCGTTTCCTTCCGCGTGGAGCGTCGCGGTCTCGGCACCGAGGCTTTCCGCCAGCTGCATTGCGTCGCTCGTCGCGTCTCGCGCTGTCTGCGGCATCGCTTCGTGGCGGGGCGTCACGACCGTCGCCGCGATCCAGGGGATGTCGGCGCGCTCGGCCATGCGCTTGCCCGCCCGGACCAGCGATTTGGCGGCCGGGCTCTCATTGATGCAGACCAGGATCCGGTCTTGCGCCGGCCACGGACCCTGGACGCGTCCTTGCTGCATCAGGGAAAGCATGTCGGCATCGACGCGGCTCGCCGCGGTGCGCAGGGCCAGCTCGCGAAGCGCCGTCAGGTTCGGCCGCGTGAAGAAATTGTCGAGTGCGCGGCCTATGGTTCCGGCGCGATAGACCTTGCCGTCGCGCAGGCGCGCGATCAGCTCCTCAGGCGGCAGGTCGATCAGTTCTATCTCGTCCGCCCGCGCGACGATCTCGTCGGGCACCGTTTCCTGCACCCGCACGCCGGTTATCCGCGCCACCGGGTCGTTGAGTGACTCGATGTGCTGGATATTGAGCGCCGTGGTCACGTCGATGCCGGCATCGAGCACTTCGACCACATCCTGCCAGCGCTTGACATGGCGCGAGCCCGGCACGTTGGTGTGTGCGAGTTCGTCGATCAGCGCCAATTGCGGATGCCGCGACAGCAGGGCATCCAGATCGAGTTCCTCGAGCGCCTGCCCGCGATAGTCGAAGCTCTTGCGCGGGAGAGTCTCGAGCCCGTGCATCAGCCCCTCGGTTTCCGTCCGACCATGCGTTTCCACCAGGCCGACGACGACATCGATGCCCTGCCGCGCCCGGTTGGCGGCCTCCTGCAGCATGGCATAGGTCTTGCCGACGCCGGGAGACGCGCCAAGGAAGATCTTGAGTCGGCCCCTCTCCCCCGCGCCGGCCTTGGCGGGCAGGAAGTCCGGCGATGCACGGTCCGTGTCTTGCGTGCCTATGGCGCGAGCGCATCCAGCGCGAGGTTGAGAGCGAGCACATTGACCCGCGGCTCGCCCAGTATACCGAGATCGGGGCCGCGAGTCTGTTGCGCGACGAGCGTCGCCAGTGCCGCCGCATCGATCCCCCGTACCGCCGCGACGCGCGGAATCTGCGCCAGTGCGCCCGCTGGCGACAGATCCGGGTCGAGCCCCGACCCGGAGGCGGTGACAAGATCGGCAGGTATCCTTGCATCGCCATAGCCCGCAGCGCGTTCGGCGAGCGCAGCGAGGAGCGGCTTGCTGCTCGGCCCCAGATTGGTGCCCGAGGATGTCGATGCGTCATAGTTCACCGCCGAGGGGCGGCCGTGAAAATAGCGGTCGGTCGCGAACAGCTGTCCGATCAGCGCCGAGCCGATCAGCGTGCCGCCTCGCACGACTTGCGACCCGTTGGCCTGCGCCGAGAACAGCGCCTGCGCCGCGCCCGTGATGGCCAGCGGGTAGAGCAGGCCCGTGAGCAGGGTGAACAACAGCGTCAGCCCGATGGCGGGACGAAGATGAGAAAGCATGACTGCCTCCTTCAGGCGAGATGCAGCAGGTCGACCACGAGGTCGATGAGCTTGATGCCGATGAAGGGGGCGATGAGCCCGCCGACACCGTAGATCAGGAGATTGCGCGACAGCAGCGCCGACGCCGAAGCCGGCACATAGCGCACGCCGCGCAGCGCGACCGGAATCAGTGCCACGATAACCAGCGCATTGAAGATGAGCGCGCTGAGGATCGCCGATGTCGGCGTGCCGAGCCGCATGATGTCGAGCACGCCAAGGCCGGGATAGGCCGTGACGAACAGAGCCGGCAGGATGGCGAAGTATTTGGCGACATCGTTGGCGATCGAAAAGGTCGTCAGCGCACCGCGCGAGATCAGCAGCTGCTTGCCCACCAGCACGATTTCGATGAGCTTGGTCGGGTCGCTGTCGAGATCGACGAGATTGCCCGCCTCCTTGGCGGCGGGCGTGCCGGAGTTCATCGCGACGCCGACATCGGCCTGCGCCAAAGCGGGCGCATCGTTGCTGCCGTCACCACACATGGCGACCAACCGTCCATTCGCCTGCTCGGCGCGGATCAGCTCGAGCTTCTTTTCCGGCGTCGCTTCGGCGAGGAAGTCGTCGACCCCCGCTTCTGCCGCGATGGCAGCAGCGGTCAGGGAGTTGTCGCCGGTGATCATCACCGTTCGGATGCCCATGCGCCGCAGCTCGTCGAAACGCTCGCGGATCGCCGGCTTGACCACATCCTTGAGATGCACGACCCCAAGGACGCGCGTATCCTCGGCGACCAGCAGCGGCGTGCCGCCGGAGGAGGCGATGGACCGCACGATGCGATCGAGTTCAGCCGACGCCGATTGGCCGAGCTGGCGCAACACTGCATCGGGGGCGCCCTTGCGGATGGACGTGCCGTCGGCAAGGTTCACGCCCGACATGCGGCTCTGCGCCGTGAACGGCACGAAGCTCGCGCCCTTGGCCGCATCCCCGCGCAGCGGGAACTTGCGCTGTGCAATCTCGACCACGGATTTGCCTTCCGGCGTCTCGTCCGACAGCGAGGCAAGATAGGCGGCTTCGGCGAGTTGATGTTCACTGATGCCCGGCAGCGGCAGGAACGCATCCGCCATGCGGTTGCCGAACGTGATCGTGCCGGTCTTGTCGAGCAGCAGGACGTCGATGTCTCCCGCCGCTTCAACGGCGCGCCCCGACTTTGCGATGACATTGGCCTTGATCAGCCGGTCCATGCCGGCGATGCCTATGGCCGAAAGCAGGCCCCCGATGGTGGTCGGGATCAGCGTGATGAACAGCGCCGCCAGATAGACCACGGGAATCTGCGCTCCGCTCCACAGCGCGAAAAAGGGCAGCGTGACCACTACGAACAGGAAGACCAGCGTCAGCGCGGCGAGAAGGATGTCGAGCGCGATCTCATTGGGCGTCTTCTGCCGCTTGGCGCCCTCGACCAATGCGATCATCTTGTCGAGGAAGGTCTCGCCCGGCCGGGCCGTGACCCTGACCACCAGCCAGTCGGAAATGAGCCGCGTTCCGCCGGTCACCGATGAACGATCGCCGCCGGACTCGCGGATTACTGGCGCGCTTTCACCGGTGATGGCGCTCTCGTCCACCGAGGCAACCCCTTCGATGATCTCGCCATCCGTCGGCACGATATCGCCCGCCTCCACGAGGATCACGTCGCCCTCGGCCAGCGCCGTTGCGTCCTTGGGATGGAAGATGTCCCGGCGCCGGGGATCCCCCAGCACCTTGGCGCGCGTCGTCGAGCGCGTGGCGCGGAAGGCGTCGGCGCGCGCTTTGCCGCGGCCCTCCGCAATGGCTTCCGCAAAGTTCGCGAACAGCACGGTAAACCAGAGCCAGATCGCGACCTGAACGCCGATGCCGAAGGTCGGCGCATTGCTGACGCCATCGCGGATGGCGAGCAGCGTCACGAGCACCGAGGTGAGCCCGGTGACGAAGATCACCGGATTGCGGGCGAGCCCGCGCGGATTGAGCTTCAGCACGGCCTGCAGCGCGGCGCGGCGCAGGATGGCGCCGTCGAACAGGCTGATCTCGGCGGTGACGGCGGATGATTTGGACATGGTGAACCTCAGAAGCTCTGGCCGGCGGCGATCGAGACCTGCTCGGCGATCGGCCCGAGGGCCAGCACGGGCAGGAAGGTCAGCGCGCCGATGATGACGATGGTCGCAACCAGCAGGGTCACGAACACCGGCCCATGCGTGGGGAAGGTGCCGGCGGAAGCGGGTGCGGTCTTCTTGGCCGCGAGCGAACCGGCGATGGCGAGAATCGGGATGATGTAGCCGTAGCGTCCGAGCAGCATGGCCAGGCCAAGGAAGGCATTGTGCCAATCGACATTGGCCGTGAGCCCCGCGAAGGCGGAACCATTGTTGCCGGTTGCCGAGCTGTAGGCGTAGAGCAGCTCCGTGAGGCCGTGCGGGCCCGGATTGAGGATCGCGCTCTGGCCGGTCCCAGCGACAATGCTGAGCGCTGACAGGGCCAGCACGCCGATCGGCATCACCAGCAGGGTCAGTGCCGCAAGCTTGACCTCCCGGGCTTCGATCTTCTTGCCGAGATATTCGGGCGTGCGTCCCACCATCAGTCCGGCGAGAAACACCGTCACGATGACCAGCAGCAGCATCCCGGTCAGGCCGACGCCGACGCCGCCGAACACGACCTCTCCCAGTTCGATGTTGAGCATGGCCAGCATGCCGCCCAGCGGATTGAAACTGTCATGCATCGAGTTGACCGAGCCGTTCGACGCCGCCGTCGTTGCCTCGGCCCAGAGCGCCGAATTGCCGACGCCCAACCGGATTTCTTTCCCCTCCATGTTGCCGGCGTCGCTCACGACATTGGCCGGATAGAGCGGGTTGGGCTGGAGTTCGGCGGCATAGATGCCGGCCAGCGCGATGACGAACAGCACGCCCATCGCGGCAAACAGGGCGCGGCCCTGTCGGCGGTCATTCACCATCCTGCCGAAGGTGAAACAGAAGGCGGCCGAGATCACGAGGATGCCGAGCGTCTCGAGGAAGTTGGTGATGGCGGTCGGATTCTCGAACGGATGCGCCGAGTTGACGTTGAAGAAGCCGCCGCCATTGGTGCCGAGTTGCTTGATCGCGAGCTGACTGGCCACCGGCCCGATGGCGATCGTCTGCTGGCCGCCTTCCAGCGTCGTAGCGGTCAACGAGGTCGAAAGCGTCTGCGGCATGCCCTGCCAGACGAAGACCAGCGACAGGACGATCGAGATCGGCAGCAGCACATAGAGCGTCGCGCGCACCATGTCGGCCCAGAAATTTCCGATGGCCTTGTTCTGCTTGGCCGCGAGGCCGCGCGCGACCGCCGCGGCCACGGCCATGCCGGTCGAGGCCGACACGAAATTCTGCGTCGTCAACCCGGCCATCTGCGAAAAATAGGACATCGTCGTTTCGCCGCCATAGCTCTGCCAGTTGGTGTTGGTGACGAAACTGATGGCGGTGTTGAACGCGAGATGTCCCGGAAGCCCCGGAAGGCCCAGCGGATTGAGCGGCAGCAAATTCTGGAACCTGAGGATCAGAAACAGCAGTGCGAAGCCGGCTGCGTTGAAGGTCACCAGAGCCAGCGCATAGGAGCTCCAGTGCTGCCCCTGCTCCGGCCTGATTCCGGCCAGGGCGAAGATCGGCCGCTCGACCCCGCGCAGGAAGCCGGCCTCCCCCGCAAAGACGCGCGCCATATAGTGTCCGAGCGGAATGGCCAGGGCCAGCAGCACGGCGCCGTAGAGCGCGAATTGCAGAATGTCCCGTGTCATGCTCGCCTCAGAACTTCTCGGGGCGCAGGAGGGCCACCACGCCATAGACGAGTATGGCGGCGGCGAAGAGCAGTCCGAGGCCGATATCGAGGCTCATCACAGCCTCCCCGCCATCGGAATCGAAAGCGCGATCAGCCCGAAGGCCAGGAGTCCGCCAAGGAAATACATGAGGTCGGCAAGCATCGCCGTCGTCCGCTGGTTGAGTTGACCCGGACTTAGGCGAGGCAGCCGTAAAGCCGCTATCTGGACTCTTCGGTGAGGCGTAAAGCGCTCGTAACGGCCCGCGCCCCGGGGCATTCGAGCGCCGTCATGCGGCTCGGACCTGGTCCGTCCCAGGCAACAAGGGTCGGGCAGCACTGCCCGACCCCTTGTCGAAACAACTGATGTTGCTTGAGGATTTTGGAGCGGGCGAAGGGATTCGAACCCTCGACCCTAACCTTGGCAAGGTTATGCTCTACCCCTGAGCTACACCCGCTCACTGGCCCTGTACGCCGGGCTGGTCCGGCTTATATCGCTCTCTCCGGCGCCAATGCAACAGGCGGCGCGAGGGCGCGCGAAAGTTCCCGGCGAATTGTAAAAGCGGCCGCGCCGCTCCATGTTGTGCCCCGGGAAACTCTTGCCGCGGCCCGCCCGCGGCCAACCACGGACAAGCGCCATGAGCATGACCCTCGACATGGGCAACGGGGCGAAGCCCCCCGCCAAAGGCAACGGCGGCGACCTCGTCAAGGACACCACCACCCAGGCCTTCGCCAAGGACGTGCTGGAGGAATCCCGCCGCCAGCCGGTCCTGGTCGATTTCTGGGCTCCGTGGTGCGGCCCCTGCCGTACCCTCGGTCCCGTCATCGAGAAGGCGGTGAAGGCTGCGAACGGCGCCGTC
>DASZPY010000003.1:0-65803 GCA_035549855.1 Devosia sp.
ATAGGTCCAGCCCGAAACGCCGACGCGGATATCGCCACTTCTCGCCATGCCGGTATAACCGGCGGCGGCGCTGGAAGTTGCCGCGATTGACGGCGGGGGGCATTCGCCTTATGTCGCCGTGGCCTTTGCAGGCCATGCCCCGGTGGTGGAACTGGTAGACGCGCCGGACTCAAAATCCGGTTCCGAAAGGAGTGTCGGTTCGATTCCGACCGGGGGCACCACCATCCATCTTCGTCATCGCTATTCACTGTCGTGGAACCGCGTCGGATCTATTTCGTTGAGACGTCGGCCTCTGCAAGGCTGGCGCGACGTGGCGCCTAACAAATCGACCCCGCGACCTTGATCGGCGCGGGGTCATTTCTTTCGGGCCTTACTCGGCTTCGTCGACATAGACCCAGAGTGCGCCCTGGGCGTCGGTACGGATTGCGACGACGTCGTCGGTGTCGTGTCCCGCGGCCGTGAGTTTGGCCTGGATCGCTGCGTTGGCAGCGGCTGCGGCGTGGATCTTGTCCAGATTGGCGCTGTTGGCGGTCGTGGCGTCAGCGAGAGCGTTCGCCGAAGCATTGGCGCTACCCTCAAGGCTCGAAACCTCGACGATGTTGATCGCGGAATCTGCGGTGGCGCTGGTCGCTGCAGTCACCGAGGCGGTCACATCGGCGGCGCTCACATCGGCAAGGAGATCGTCGAAGGACAGTGATGCTGAGGCATCGGTGGAGGTCTGGGCGTTGACCGATGCGGACGTGTCTCCGGTGGAGACGCCAACGCTGGTATCGGTGCTGAGGGTGCCGCCGGCGTCCACGCTGACTTGGGCAAGGGCAGCAGTGGGCGCAAGCGAAAGAGTCGCCAGTAGGGCGAGTGTCGAAAGCCTGTTCATCAAGTTCCTCGTTTTTCTTTTTTCGACGCTTGTCCCCGGAACGCCCGACGGCCGGAGCGGGTTGCGCGGACGCGCAGGAATACGCAGTCGCCCCAATCATCGGCCCGCAGTTAGTACCGACAGGAAGGAATGTTCCGGAGAGGGAGACCGCTATTGCGGCATCTTAAGCAGCTCGGTCTCGTCCGGGACGGCGGGAAAGCGGGCGGCGGCCCAATCGGCCTTTGCCTGCTCGATCCGATCCCGGCTAGATGAAACGAAGTTCCACCAGATGTGGCGCGGGCCATCCATCGTGGCGCCGCCGAGGAACATCATGCGGCTTGGCCGGATGGCCGTTACGGTGATGCGATCACCGGGGCGGAAGACGAGGAGCTTGGGCCCTTCGAAGTGTTCACCCGCCACCTCGATCTCGCCATCGACGATATAGATGCCGCGATCCTCGTAGTCGGGATCGAGCGGTGCGGACATGCCGGCGCGCAGATTGATCTCGACGAAGAACCAGTCGCTGAGGGTTGTGACGGGCGAGGCGGTACCGAAAGCCTTGCCGGCGATGACGCGGGCGCGAATACCCTCTGCTTCGACGACAGGCAGCACGTCGGCACCGAAATGCTGGAAGCTTGGATCGATCTCTTCGCTGCCGCGCGGCAGGGCGATCCAGCTCTGCAGGCCAAGCAAAGAGTGGTTGCCCTGGCGCGTGGTCTCGGGCGAGCGCTCGGAATGGGCGATGCCGCGGCCGGCGGTCATGAGGTTCATCGCCCCGGGGGCAATGTCGATAATATTCTGCTCGCTGTCGCGATGGGTGATCTTGCCGTCGAACAGCCAGCTCACGGTCGACAGTCCGATATGGGGATGGGCGCCGATATCCATGCCTTGACCGGCGATGAACTGCACCGGACCGAAATGGTCGAAGAAGATGAACGGGCCCACCATCTGGCGCTTGCCATGAGGAAGTGCGCGGCGAACCTCGAAGGGGCCGATGTCGCGGCTACGCGGCACGATTACGAGTTCGATCTTCTCGACCGAATGCGCGTCGCCGGGGATAGGATCTTTTGTCGGGAGCCAAGTCATCCGGCAAAGCTAGTCATCATGCCGGTGAATTGCCAGAGTTGACGGCGGTCGAAGCCGGGGCGTAGAGGAGCACCCCGCCCGGCCGGGAATTTTCAGCAAGGACATTTTCATGACGGATGTGCAAAGGCCGCTCTGGCAGCGGTTCCTGGTCTTCCTTTTGCCGTTGATGCTCTCGAATGTGCTGCAGTCGCTCTCGGGCACGATCAATTCGATCTATATCGGGCAATATCTTGGGGTCGAGGCGCTGGCGGCGATCTCGTGCTTCTTCCCGATCATGTTCTTCCTGATTTCGTTCATCGTCGGGCTCGCCTCGGGCTCTACGGTTCTGATCGGGCAGGCCTGGGGCGCGCGCAATATCGAGAAGGTCAAGGAAGTCGCGGGAACGACGATCACGGCGACATTCATCATGGGCATTGTCGTGGCCGTGGTCGGCATTTTCTTCACTGAGAATCTGATGCGGCTCATCGGGGCGCCGGCCAATGTGTTCGACCAGTCGGTCGGCTACGGACGCATCGTGCTGATCGGCATGCCGGGCTTCTTCATCTTTCTCATCATGACATCGATCCTGCGCGGCGTGGGCGACACCGTGACGCCGCTGATCGCACTGACGCTGTCGATCCTCACCGGATTGTTCGTCACGCCCGCGCTGATCTTCGGCTGGGCGGGCCTGCCCAGGATGGGTGTGGAGGCCGGCGCATTCGCCTTTATCCTGGGGTTCCTCGTCGTCCTCCTGTTCCTGTTCTTCTACCTGAGGGCGCGCAAGAGCGCGTTGGCGCCCGATGCCGTGCTGATCCGGCACTTGCGGCTCAATCTGCCGCTGCTGGGCACGGTGCTGAAGATCGGCGTACCGGCGGGGGTCCAGATGGTGATCTCGTCGCTGGCGGCGATCGTGGTCGTCGGCATCGTCAACCGCTTTGGCTCCAACGCCACAGCGGCCTATGGCGCGGTCGGGCAGGTCTTGAGCTATGTGCAGTTTCCCGCCATGTCGGTGATGATTGCGACCTCGATCTTCGGGGCACAGGCGATCGGTGCCGGACAAGTGGGCAATTTGCCGGCCATCGTCCGCACTGGACTGCTGATGAATTTCTTCGTCACCGGGGGCCTGGTCCTCCTCGCCTACATCTTCTCGGAAAATCTGGTGGCATTGTTCGTCACGTCGCCCGAAGTCATCGCCATCACTGAAACATTGCTCCATATCGTTTTGTGGAGCGTCGTGCTGTTCGGCTTTTCGGGCGTGCTCAGCGGCATGATGCGGGCATCGGGCGACGTGCTGGTGCCGATGGCGCTGGGCATCGGGACGATCGTCGTGGTGGAAACGCCCCTGGCGCTCTATCTGTCCTCGACTGCGCTTGGGCTCAACGGCATCTGGACGGCCTATGCGACCAGCTTCACGACGCTGCTGCTGCTGACGGCGAGCTATTACTGGTTCTTCTGGCGCAACAAGCCGATCAAGAAGCTGATCTAGCCCGCCGCTCCATCCAATCGACGGCGAATGGTACGATAGCGGCAGCGTCGACGAGGACGGAGGGGGCGGCGCCGATGGAGCCGCGCCTGCCGTTTCCAGTGGCAAGGAAGTCTTCGACCATCGTCGCGAAATAGTCCTCGGCGAAGCCCTCGGGTGCATGAGACGTGTCGTATTCCTCGAACGTTCGCCACACGGTCCGGCCGTCGATGAGCAGGGGCGACTCGTAGCGCTTGATGCGGTGCGGAATGTCGGCCAGGTGCTCGGCGTGATGCAGCAGGGTCATGGTGTCGAGCGGCGCGCCGAGCATCAGCACCTTGCCGTGGGCCTCGACCAGCTTGCCCAGCGGCGATTGCGTGCCGTAGCCATAGTCGAGCGCGTGATCGGCGACGAACCACGCGGCCCTGCCGCCAATTGCGGCCATCGAAGCGCCGGGATTGCCACTCCGCAGGGCTCCGGGCGTGGTGCGCAGCATTTCCGGGAAGAAGCCGTTGTCGCGCGTGGCGCGCGAGGACAGCGGGTCGAAGGGCGGGATGTGATCGCGCAGGGCCGGGGTTTCGAGGGCCTCGTCGTCGCTTCGCCAGTCGGTGTAGCCGAGCAGGGTGCCGTTCGGTCCCACGGCGTCGCGCAAGGCCCAGAGGATGGTGTCTGCGCCGCCGACAACCCGGCCGACCTTGCGCAATGCGGCGTGAACCAGCACGGCGTCTCCCGGCACGAGACCCAGGGCACGCAGGTCAGCGGAGAGACTTCGCCGCGTGGCGAAGCCGGTTGGCATCAGTTGTTGGCGCCGGCGTAGCGCCGCTCAGGCTTGGGATCGGCGGGCAGGTGCTGGGCGTCGTAGGCGA
Organism: Devosia sp.; assembly: GCA_035549855.1. GTDB lineage: Bacteria > Pseudomonadota > Alphaproteobacteria > Rhizobiales > Devosiaceae > Devosia_A. The sequence continues at coordinate 4,247 of DASZPY010000003.1, forward strand.
TGCGGGCGGAACGGACCTCCCCGCCATGCTCGGCCGCCCAGTTCCAGAGGGTGTCGAGCGGATTGGTGAGGGTGCGGCCGAGCTCGGTCAGCGCATATTCGACGCGGGGCGGAATCTCTGGATAGACGGTGCGCGTGACCAGCCCGTCGCGCTCGAGATTGCGCAGGGTCAGGGTCAGCATACGCTGGCTTATGCCGCCGATGGAGTGGCGCAACTCATTGAACCGCATGGTATTTCGCTTGAGGTGACCAACCACCATGACGCTCCATTTATCGCCGATGCGATTGAGGATGTCGCCCATGGCCCCGCAGATGCGGACCTGGTCTTCGGAGGAATCTCTCATGGCTGCCTCGCAAGTTTGTACCCCAATATAGGTGGGGTTACTGTCTGTGCCTAGGGCTAAGATATGGCGTCGAGCAGCGAAATTTACCGGGCGCAGCGGGTCACAAGCCGGTGCGTCTCCTTGAGACGGCCACAGCAGGCGGCTAGAAGCGCAGCAGGCTTTTCAGAATACCCGATTTGATGCTCGCGCGATTCGCCCGCCCGTTCTTGCTGTGTCTTTTGTTGTTTGCAGCGGGCGTCCGGCCGGCCGGCGCAATCCCCATGCTGCTGATCGATGCCCAGACTTACGACGTGCTCTATGCCGAGGACGCGGGCGTGCCCTGGCATCCGGCGTCGCTCACCAAGATGATGACGGCCTATCTCGCCTTTGCGGCGATAAAGGACGGCCGGGTGACCCTCGATACGCATGTGAAGGTCAGCCAGCATGCCTGGAACCAGGCGCCGGCGAAATCCGGTCTCGAGGTGGGCGATAGCATCACGCTCAAGGACGCGCTCTATATCATGCTGGTGAAATCCGCCAACGACATCGCGGTGGCGGTGGCGGAGACCGTGAGCGGCAGCGAGAAGAACTTCGTTCTGGAAATGAACAAGATGGCCGCCGATATGGGGCTTACCGGAACGCATTACGTCAATGCCAATGGGCTGCATCAGGACGGGCAGGTCACGACGGCCCGCGATCTCGCGATGCTGGCCCTCTATATCCGCCGGGACTATCCGCAATATCTGCCGATCTTTGCGACCGACGTGGTCAAGCTCGGGACGCATAATCTCGAAAGCAATAACGGTCTGCTGCAGCACTTCCAGGGCACAACCGGGATGAAGACCGGTTACATCTGCTCGTCGGGGCTCAACATCGTCGCGACGGTCGAGCGTTCGGGGCGGTCCCTGCTGGCGGTGGTGCTGGGTGGCGTGTCGGCGCGGGAGCGCAACGAGCTCGCGGCGCAGCTCTTTCTCAAGGGGCTTTCGGGTGCCGCCAAGAGTACCGGCAAGAATATCGTCGCGCTCAGGAATATCGATGAAGAACCGATCGACATGCGGCCGCTCATCTGCGGCAAGAAGGCCAAGGAGTATGTCAAGCAGCGCGAGGCCGCGTTCCCCATGGGCCTCAAGGGGCAGCCGAGTTATCTCACGGACGAGATCGAGGGCGCGGTCTATGTCGCAACGGATCTGGGCAAGCTGGTTGACGTGCCGTTGCCGCGCCCGCGCCCCGACTGGGCGCCACAACTGGCGCTGAACTAGAGTTTTTTCACGATGGTGAAGCGCAGCACGTCGCCCTCGGTAGCGGCTTCGCAGGCGTGCCCGTTCTGCAGGCAGTAGAGCGGGATATCGACTTTTGCGATCGGGTCGGAGGCAAGTACCGAGAGGGTCGCGCCGGGCGCGAGCTCAGCCAGGCGCTTTTCGGTCTTCAGCACCGGCAAGGGACATTTGAGGCCGCGGCAGTCGAGAATGTCCGGCGCGTCCATCGTGTCTCAACCGAGGACCAGGGCCCAATAGGCGCCAAAGGGCGAGTTGTCCGTGTAGAAGCCGCCGATGCCGGCGCGGGTCGCGGTCGCTGCCGTCAGCGCCTTGGCGTCGGCGGGTGAGCCGCGCCAGCCCGAGAACACTTCGGCAAAGGTGACGTAGCCGGCCGAGTAGCGTACATCGACGGTGCCGGCGGGCTTGGGCGGCTGCTGGCCCGATTGCGCATATTGCTGTGCCGCGTCCTGCGCTGCCGCGTCGAGCGAGGGGTCGGCCACCAGCGGGCCGAGTCCGGCGCTGGCCCGGTAGTGGTTGATGATGGCGAGGGCATCGGCGCGATTGATCGCTGCGCCCGGATGATCGAGGCGTGCGGTGAGGCCCGGTGCGAGCCCGCCGGCCGAACAGCTGGCGATCAGGAGGCCAAGCGCTACTGCAAGCACGAAGCGCAGCAGCGCAGGTGTCGATCGAGCCATGCGGTAGGGATCCTTGGTTGGGGCCGAAGCCTGGTGACCCCGGCGCGATTCGAACGCGCGGCCTCAGGATTAGGAATCCTGCGCTCTATCCAGCTGAGCTACGGGGTCGGCGCGGCGGAACTTAGACGAAGGCCCTTAAAGAACCAAGCGTTGTCCTGTCCTGCCGTTTGCCGGAGGGTCAGCGGCTCGCCTCGCACCAATCGGGGAAGGCGACGACCGTGTGAACGCGACGCCGGCCCGGCGCTTCCTCGCCGAAGGGCGCGACCTCCCAGAGCCAGCGCGACGCCGCATCAAGGAGGCTCCGGCCATGCATCAGGTCGACATCCTCGAGCAGCGTTCCGGCATGATCAAAGACGCGATAGTCGATGTCGGTCAGCAGGGTCGATTGACAGGAGAGGGCGGCGAGGCCGGCGAGATGACGGTCGATGGTGCGGCGTTCGTCGCCTGCGGGCGCGGAGCCTGCGATCTGGGACAGCAGATTGGCCGAAATGACCCAGTCGAGGTCCGCGAGATCATCGAGGAAGGCGAGCGGTGCAGGCTCATCTATCGGCGCGAGGTCGCGCCAGATGCGGGTGATGTTGCGGTAGCGGCGAAGACGGTGATCGATCGTTGCAAGATGCGCCTGGTCGACGAGCAGGACACGCTCGAAATTGCGGGCGAGGCTTTCGAGCGGAATGTCGAAAAGCGGACCGGAGCCGAGGACTGCCACGGTCCGCCGCCGGCCGATGTCGTCGATCGTGGTGTCGAGCACGGACAGGCAATTGGACAGATGCGGGATCCAGGCGCGATAGCGGCGGCGTCCGCGGGCCCAGAGCCCGACTGCCTCACCCAGGAATGGACGGAACGGAGCCGGAGTGGCTGCAAGGCTCCGCACGTAAACGAGGCTTTCAGCCAGCATGAATCGACCCGCAATGCTGCAAGGCTAGCGTGATTGTGGCGGCGGGGCCACAGGCGCGGTCGAGACGCCGTCCGGGCCGGGAATTTCGCCGCAATCTCGTGCAGTGTGGCGCCCTTGTTTGCGGGGCGGGATTTGCCAGTTCGATATGCGCGTTTGCTTGCGGTCCTTTCAGCCGTGATGGCTGCGATTCCGGTCATGGCGACGGCCTCGGCCTGCGAGGGGCTGCGCGACGGTCCCAAGGGCGTCGTCACCGAGATCGTCGATGGCGACACGGTGCTGCTCGACAATGGGCTGGTGGTGCGGTTGGTGGGCATCCAGGCGCCGCGTCTGGCGCTGGGGCGCGAGGGCTTCGATGACTGGCCGATGGGCGATGAGGCCAAAGCGGCGCTCGCGGCTATCGTGCTCAAGAAGCCGATTGTGCTTGCCTATGGCGGGGCGGAAACGGACCGTTACGGGCGCAGCCTCGCGCAGGTCTTTGTAACTGGTGAGGGTGAGCCGGTCTGGGTGCAGGCGGCCATGCTGAAGGTTGGGATGGCCCGAGCCTACAGCTTTGCGGACAACCGAACCTGCATGCCCGAGCTGCTCGCGGCCGAGGGCCGAGCGCGGCTGGAACGGCTTGGAATCTGGGGCGATTCCTTTTACAGCGTGCGCCGTGCGGACCGCCCGGCGGCGCTCCTCGAACGCGAAGGCCATTACGAACTTGTCGAAGGTCGCGTGCTACTGGCGGAAGCGAGCCAGGGTGCGGTCTTTCTCAATTTCGGGCGCGTCTGGAAGGAAGACTTCACGGCTGTGATCGACCGGGGCGGACTGAAGCTGTTCGCGGAAGCGGGCGTCGATCCGACGAAGCTTGGCGGTGCGCTGGTCCGCGTCCGTGGCTGGGTGGACATCAAGGACGGACCGAGGATCGAATTGACCCATCCCGAGCAGATCGAGATCCTGGCGACCCCATGAGCATCAGCAGCACTCCGCTCGCGCTCCTGACGCGGGCCGCGCTCGCCGCGGCTGTGCTCGTGCTTGCGGGCTGCTCGGGCGTGATGGGTCCGGGAGTGTCGGTCACGACGACCGATGGGCAGATGGCGCCGGTGGTCACCGATGAAGGCGACCCGGATGACGCTATGATCGGCGCGCGCGAGCATCCCAAGATTATCGCGTCCTATGGCGGGGTCTTCACGGACCGGGCAGCCGAGATCAAGCTGACACAGATTGTCTCGCGCCTGCTGGCAGCCGCCGACCAGCCAAACGCGCAATTCACCGTGACCATCCTCGACAATGCCGAGGTCAATGCGTTCGCGCTGCCGGGTGGCTATATCTATGTGACGCGCGGCATCCTCGCCCTCGCCAATGACACGAGCGAGCTTGCGGCGGTTCTGGCGCATGAGATTGCGCATGTGGTGCTGAAGCATGCGCGGGCGCGCACCAACCGGCAGCGGACGACCGAGATTGTCGATCGCGTGGTGACCGGCGTGTTCGGCGGCGACCTCACGACCGACCAGACGGCCAACAAGGCGCGGGTATCGCTTGCCGCGTTCAGCCGCGACCAGGAACTCGCGGCGGACAAGGAAGGCATCATGATCGCGGGCAAGGCGGGATATGATCCGCACGCCGCGGCGCGGTTCCTCGGCGCCATGGGGCGCTTTGCGAAATACTCCGCCGGCGATGCGGACCAGGAGGGAGACTTCCTCTCGTCGCATCCGTCGACGCCCGACCGCGTGCAGAAGGCCGTGGAGACGGCCCGCTCCGCCTTCGGCGCGCCAGGGATCGGGGAGACCGACCGGGCCGGATACATGGCTGCGATCGACGGCGTCGTCTTTGGCGACAGCCCCATGCAGGGCGCGATTGCGGGTCAGCGCTTTATCCAGCCGGCGCTTAAATTCACCTTCGAGGTGCCGCAGGCCTATGCCCTGCAGACCTCGCGCGGGGCGGTCGTTGGCGTTGCCGGTGACGGGGAGGCCGTCCGCTTCGACAGCGCGGATGTGCCGGCGACGACGACGCTTTCGGACTACCTAAAGTCCGGCTGGATCGCGGGGCTGAAGCCCGAGACGATCAAGGCGGAAAGCCATAACGGGCTCGACATCGCCTCGGCGATCGCGGCGACCGACCAATGGAGTTTCCGGGTCGGGGTCGTGCGCTATGAGGGGCGGGTCTATCGCTTCATCTTCGCGGCGCGGGTGGACAGCGAACTGTTCGCGCGCGGCGCAGAGCAGACGCTCAAGAGCTTCCGCGCGGCGACGAATGCAGATCTCCGCCAGGTGCGTACGCTGGTGATCAAGACGGTCGTCGCCGGCAATGGCGACAATGCGGATTCACTTGCCCGCAAGATGGGCAATCTCAATGGCGGGACGGAGCTCTTCTACATCCTCAACAATCTCTATCCGGGCGACCCTGTCGTTGCGGGCTCGGTCTACAAGATCATCGCCGTCAAATAAAAAGGCCGGCAGTGCTGCCGGCCTTCCGTTGACCTTGATGTGAGGAGGCTCAGGCGGCGGCTTCCTCGGCGTCGGGCTCGGTCTTGGGGCCACGGCGCGGCGACTTCGCCAGGTTCTTCTCGATGAGCTGCACGGCTTCGGTGAGGGTCAGCTTGTTGACGGCGCCGATCTCGCGGCTCATGCGGTCCATCGCCTGCTCGAAGAGCTGGCGCTCGGAATAGGACTGCTCGGGCTGGTCGTCGGAGCGGTAGAGGTCGCGGACGACCTCGGAGATTGCGATCAGATCGCCGGAATTGATCTTGGCCTCGTATTCCTGGGCGCGGCGCGACCACATGGTGCGCTTGACGCGGGCGCGGCCGGTGACGGTGTCGAGCGCCTTCTTGACCACGGGCTCCTCGGACAGTTTGCGCATGCCGACGGACTTGATCTTGGCGGTCGGCACGCGAAGGGTCAGCTTGTCCTGCTCGAAGGAGATCACGAAGAGCTCCAGCGAGAGCCCCGCAACTTCCTGCTCGTCAATGGAGGTGATGACGCCGACGCCGTGAGACGGATAGACGATGTACTCGCCCGTCTTGAACCCAAGGCGCTGGACTGACTTCTTGGCAACCATTGTTTACTCCTGTTTGACGCCGCCGCCGGACCGGTTCTTGTTTTTAGGCCGACTATCTCTAACTCACATGCAGAAATGCGCCATCGCCGTCCGGTTCCACGAAACCGGGCGGGCTGCCTCTGACTTCACTCTTGTCAAAAAAACAGTGCCTTGCGGCACCGGCTGGGGATCTGCATCGTTGGACAGACCCTAGCACAATTTTTCAGCAAAATCAAAGTTGCCGAATCAATCGGGTTAACAGGCGCGGTGCCGGGAGCGGCAAAATGTCCGTTCAGCTTAGATGGGGAGGCTCAGTCGCCTTCGCCAGGGGCTTCCGAGAAGTATTTCTCGAACTTGCCGTCCACGCCGTCGAATTCCTTGGCGTCGACGGGCGGATCGCGCTTGATCGTGATATTAGGCCAGGCGACCGCGTATTTCGCGTTTACTTCCAGCCATTTGTCGAGGCCCGGCTCGGTATCGGGCTTGATCGCCTCGGCCGGGCATTCGGGCTCACAGACGCCGCAATCAATGCACTCGTCCGGGTGGATGACGAGCATGTTCTCGCCTTCATAGAAGCAGTCGACGGGGCAAACCTCGACGCAGTCCATGTATTTGCACTTAATGCAGTTGTCCGTGACGATGTAGGTCATGTGAAGGAGGCAGATCCGAGCCTGGAGGGGCGGCCGCGGGGCGGGACCCCGGCACGCCGTTGCGTGCTAGCGCCTTTTCCCCGCAGTCGCAAGGGATTGGAGGGGCATGGGTTTGCCGCTTGCCCGGTGGAGGCGGAAGCGGATTTCAGCCGCCGCCGTTGCGCAGCTTGTCGGTGTCGCGGCGCTCCTTCTTCTCGGGCCGGCCGGCGCCAGTGTCGCGTGCGGCAAAAGGCGGCAATGGCTTTTCGCGCGGCAGTGGCGCCGGAGAAAGGTCTTCGTAAAGCGTGGCCGCCTCGGGAGCCGGGCCGCGGCGCATGCCGGGGTCGCGGATGCGCCAGACGCGCAGCTGCTCATGGATGGTCATGGTGAGGACATCGCCGGCGCCCACCTGATAGTCGGTGCGGATGGTGCGCTCGGAATTGACGCGGACGGCGCCGGTCTCGATCAGCTTCTGGGCGAGCGTGCGCGATTTCACGGCGCGCGAGAAGAAGAGGAATTTGTCGAGGCGCTGCTTGTCCAAGCGCTACTCGGGCTTGGGCGTCCGCAATGCGGCGAGGGCGGCCCAAGGCGAATTGGGATCGAGCGGGACGTCGCGCTTTTCGCGCGGATGATGCTCTTTCCAGCTTTCGTCGCGGTCGCGCTTGTTGAATTTGGGCTTGCCCTCGAACTTTTTCGGCTTGCCCTTGAAGCCGCCATTGCCGTTGGCGTGGGGGCGATCGGCCTCGCCCTCGGGCTTGTTGTTGCGTTCGAAGCGGCGGGGCGGCCTATCGCCATTCGGAGCCGGGCTCGCGCCGCCCGCAGCCGGAGACGCAGCGGGGTCGCGGTGCGGGCGGTGGAAGTTGCGCCTGGGCTTGCCGTCATGGCGCGGATTGTCGGGACGGCGGCCGCCGGGGAACCAGACTTCGTCGAATTGTGACTCCTCGGGCGCCGCCTCTGCGGGCGGAGGCGGAGCACCGAGATCGGCTGTGGCGGCTTCGACCGCAGCAGCCTCGGATGTGACGGCATCGGCAGCGGTGCCTTCCACTGCGGCGATGGCTTCGGCGTTGATGGGCGCTTCGAGCGCGTTGTCGATCTGCGCTTCGGTTTCAACCGGGGGCGTGACGGCGTCGGGTGCAGTTTCGGCCGGAACGGGTGTCTCCGCCGGCGCAGCCGCCACCTTGGGCGTACGGCGGACGCGGTAGCCGAGCGACGTGAGCACGGAATTGAAGTCCTCGCCCGAAGTACCGAGCAACGACGTCATCTCGACGGTGACGCGGAAGCCATTGCCTTCAGCAGCGCCCACGGGCACCTCGCCTTGATGAGTCTTGGGGTCGATGGCGATGAGCGGGCGGATGATGTCGGCGAGACGCTCGAGGATATCGACGCGCACGGCCCGCTTGCCGGCCACCTTGAAGCCGGCGATCTCGTAGAGACGATGCGAAATGGCCGGGTCGATATGGAACGACGTTCTGCCCGAAAGGACGGTGTGCGGCAATTCGGCGACACCGGGCTGGCGAACACCGCCATGCTTGAGTGCATAAAGGATCAGAGCAAGCTCGCGAGGGGACGGCTTCAAGGCGAGCGGCACGTAGATGTGGTAGGCGCCGAATTTGACGCCGAGCTTTCTGAGCTTGCCGCGCACATCCTGATCGAGGCCCTTGACCTCGTCGGCCACGGCGCTGCGCGGCAGAAGGCCAAGGTTTTCGTACAATCGGTATGCGATGCCACGTGCGGTGCCTTCGATATCGGCGGGCGCCTCGAGGGCGAGCACCGGTTCGAGCACGGTGTTTACGTGGTGGCGCAGCCAGAGATTGAGACGGTCCTGGACGCGTTCGAGGTCGGGACCGGTGAGAGTTTCGTCGGCGAGAACGATAAGGCGGGGCGCATAGATGCTGTCGCCTTCGGCGAGCGTTGCAACCACTTCGCCGCGCCAGCGCAGCGTGCCGTCGGTCGTCAGCACGAATTCTTCGTTGGGGGCGCCGGCAAGGCGATCGGCGCGCCTGGCGATCTCGGGCGCGATGACTTGCTGCGCGGCGGCGCTTAGCCCCTTGGCATCCTCGCCTTCGGACCGCGCGAGGGTGAAGCGGAAGCCCTGGATCGAACCGATCAAATGACCTTCGAGCGTGATCTCGCCGCTCTCATTGATTTCGGGGGTAGCCATGGATCGGTCCTTCAAGTGGCGCATCAGGACGCTGGTGCGTCGGTCTACGAAACGTTGAGTGAGCCGCTCATGCAGCGCGTCGCTCAGCCGGTCCTCGATGTCACGGCTCTTTTCGCGCCAATGCGCGGGGTCTTCAAGCCAGTTTTTCCGGTTGGCGACGAAGGTCCAAGTGCGGACCTGGCGAATGCGATTGGAGAGCGTATCGATATCGCCGTCGGCGTTGTCGCAGAAACGCACCTGCTCGGCAATCCAGTCGGTGGCGACGGCGCCGTGACGGCGAAGGTCGGTATAAATGCGCGTGATGATTTCACCATGGGCTGCCGGAGAGATGTCGCGATAATCAGGGATCTGGCAGCACTGCCAAAGCAGCTCGACTGCTTCACGGCCGATAGCGAGATCGCCCGCTTCGTTTCGGGCAAGGAATTCGAGGGCCTGCTGGTCGGTGGCGATGGGGACACGGGTCAGCGCCTTGATGTCGGGTGCCTTGTCGAGGCTAGAACGTAGCGCATCAATCGAGGCAAAATCGAGATCGGCATTGCGCCACTGGATCTGACGCACCGGCGCAAAGTCGTGGCTCTCGAGCGCGATAACGAGATCTTCCTCGAACGGGTCGGCATTGCCCGTGATCCCGAAAGTGCCGTTATGCATATGACGGCCCGCACGGCCGGCGATCTGGCCGAACTCTGCCGGCGTGAGCGGGCGGGTCTGATGGCCGTCGAACTTGCGGTCGTCGGCGAAAGCGACGTGATGGACGTCGAGGTTGAGTCCCATGCCGATGGCATCGGTGGCAACGAGGAAATCGACGTCGCCATTCTGGTACATGTCGACCTGGGCATTGCGCGTGCGCGGGCTGAGCGCGCCCATGACGACGGCGGCGCCGCCGCGCTCACGGCGGATCAACTCGGCAATGGCATAGACCTGGCTGGCGGAGAAGGCGACGATGGCGGAGCGCGCGGGCTGGCGCGAGATCTTCTTGCTGCCGGCATAAAGCAGGGTCGAAAAGCGCGGCCGATCGATGATCTCGGCGTCGGGGAGCAGGGTGCGGATCACCGGGGCCATAGTTTGCGCGCCGAGCAGCAATGTCTCGCTCAGACCACGGGCATGCAGGATGCGGTTGGTGAAGACGTGGCCACGGTCGAAATCAGTCGCGACCTGGATCTCATCAACCGCGAGGCATTCGACGGGCATGTCGAGCGGCATGGCCTCGACGGTCGCGACCCAGTAGCGCGCGCGGGGCGGGACGATGCGCTCCTCGCCGGTGACCAGCGCGACGGCGTCCTTGCCGATGCGGTCGGCGACGCGGGTGTAGACCTCGCGGGCGAGGAGACGCAGCGGCAGGCCGATCATGCCCGAGCGATGCGCCAGCATGCGCTCGATGGCGAAATAGGTCTTGCCGGTATTGGTGGGACCGAGAATGGCCTTGAGGGAGGAGCCGGGCATTGCGCGCCTATGTAGGGCAGGCTTGCGGCAGAAGCGAGTGTGTCAGCACGGCACAGTCTTGGATGGCCAAGTTTACCTTCAGCACGGAAGGGGAACGAATCCGGGTCGAATCGGCTGCTTCGGTCGAGTCCGAGTTTGTTCCCTACTGCATCTGGTGGGGTGTCGAGGCGAGTCCTACCAGTGGGTCCTCGCGACTGGCTGGAGGTGCGCCGGGGCGTTCACGAGAGTTTCCATCCGGTTGATTTCAGGGGTGCCGAGGACGAATCGCCCCGGGCCTTGCCGAGGCATGAATGCGTGGGTCGCGAAGATTCTTTCGGCACTAACGAATGGGTGCCACCGGTGCCTGGGTCTGCGGGTGCGGCGTTAGTGAAAAACAGCGTTGACCGCTCCGAAATGGGACAGTCGGATTGCTTATGGATAGTTAACTATAATTGTGGCGGCGTCGAAACCGCTTAGTCCAGCTTGGTCAGCACCATCGACAAGTCGCCCATCGAGGTGGTCATCAGCACGCGGTAGGGGATGAACCAACCGGTGTCACGCAGGGGGGCGTACCAGACGAGGATGCGGTCGTCCTCGGCCAGCGACTTGGTGAGCTCGGAGGTCGTGTAATGGCCGGAGACCGGGGTGTACTTCACGGCGCAAAGGACCACCGGGCCCTGATAGCCCGTGCGCGGGGAGGTGGCGACATCGTCGCGTGCGTAACGGAAGGCGAGGTCGAAGCGCTCGACGCCGGTGAAGACCTTCTGCCGGTTGTCGCAGATGGCGCGATCGAGCTTCGCCCCCTTGAGGATGAAGCTCGCCAGCATGTCGTTGACGTCGCTGAGCTGCTTCCGCTCGACGGGCACACGGTCGATATTGTTGACGATCGGCGGGTTGACCACGAAGGAGGTGACATTGCCGGCGTCGAAGGTAACTTTGACATTGAAATCATCGCCGCCGGAGCGGGTCAGCATGTCGAACTTTTCGGACTGCAGCCCGCCCGGCTCTACCTTGCCGGCCGAACTGGCCTTGACGGTGCCACTGGCGATCAACTGGGCGATGCCCGTGACCTTGGCATTGAGGGCAAGGGAGTAGGCCTTGGCATCCTCCAGGAAATCGAACTGAGCACTGGCAACGATATTGCCGCCCAGACTGATGACATATTGGGCCGAGGCGATGGTGTCGGCGCGCGCGGCTAGGGTGGTGAGGCCCAGGACAAGGCAGGCGGCGAGCGGGAGAAGGCGGGTCACATTGCTCTCGGGGCAGGGCCCCGGCCGGGGCGATTCACAGGCGCGGCAAGGTGCCCGGAGCAGTTTGCGCTGGCAAGCGGGCAAAACTTGACGCCAATGTCCGGTTTCTTTATGGAGACGCCGCAATCACGGACAAAATCGAGCCGGGTGCGGGATTTTCCCCGAGAACCGGCGTTTTGACAGGACAATCGACATGGCGCGCCGCTGCGAGCTGACCGGAAAAGGTGTGATGGTGGGCAACAATGTTAGCCACGCCGTCAACCGCACCAAGCGCCGGTTCCTCCCCAATCTCCTCAATGTCTCGCTGATCTCGGATTCGCTGAAGCGTACGGTGAAGCTCCGCATCACGGCGAACGCACTGCGCTCAGTCGAGCATCGCGGCGGGCTCGATGCGTTCCTGCTCAAGGCGGCTGATGACGATCTGTCGCCGCGCGCGCTGCTGTTGAAGCGCGAAGTCCGCGCTGCCGCTGCGGCCTGAAATTCCTCCGCTGTCACTGAATTCAATGCCCGCGCAAGCGGGCATTTTCGTCTGCGCTATTGCGGCAGACTGAACTCGAGCAGCAGGTTCCTTTCCCAGTCGTTGAAGTTGTTGTCGGCGATCGTCGTGATGCGCGTCTCGCCGCCGGGACCGACATGGACGGCGAGGCCTTCCATATTGTCGATGTCGCCGCCGGAGGATTCCAGCAGGAGCTCTCCGGCAAGATGCGCGCCGGGCTGTACGTCGGCGGCCTTGATGCGGACGAGGCGCGCGGCAAAAGCCAGCAGGGCCACACCACGTTCGAGGACGAGCAGGTCCCCATTGGGCAGGAAGGCGCAATCGGTCGGGTTGGTGCCGCTGCCTGAGACGTAGCTCAGCGGGCCGCGGTCATTGACGCCGAGCAGGAAGGCCGAGTGCTGGCCGTCATCATTGATGACGCCTTCGGTGATCAGCAGGGTGGAGCCCGCGACCGGCGAGGCGGGCGGCGCGATACACACGGCCTCCAGCGTTTCGTTCGTGCGGGTCTTGGCCAACCAATCGGGTATGTTCACCTCGCGCGCCGCGCCCGAGGGGACGCCATCGGTGAGGGCGAAATCGGCGACACGGGTGATATTCTCGAAGCCAACGCGCACAGCCGCCGCCTTACCCTCGCGCTCGACAATCGCCAGCGCTTCAGCGTCCTGCGAGCGGCCGCGGGGCAGGTCGTTGCCTTTGCTGTTCTGGATCGGGGTCGTGGTGACGCCGACAAACCCGAGTGGGCGCCCGGCATCATCGTAGATCAATTGTCCGGAGACAAAGTTGCCGCGGTCGGAGACCATCACGACATGGCTATCGGTGCTGGTGAAGCCGAGGCCGCTGAGGCCGCCGAAGATGTCGCTGGCGCTGTCCATAACTATGCCGCCCTCATAGACGAGGCCCTGGGTCTGCTCGCCCGGCGCCACATTCTGGAAGCGATCGACGGGGAGAGCGGTGACGGTGACGTCGTCGGCGAGGGCTGTGGACGAGAGCAGGGCAGCGAGCGCCGCCAGCAGGACTCGCCTCATGCGTAGCGCGCCTTGCGCGCCATGCCCGGCGGCTCTTCGTCGAAGAGTGCTGCGAGCTCGTCAGTGAGGGCGCCGGCCAGTTCCTCGGCGTCGAGCAACGTTACGGCGCGCCGGTAGTAGCGCGTCACGTCGTGTCCGATGCCGACAGCGACAAGCTGGATCGGCGTTCTGGTCTCGATGTCCTCGATGACCTGCCGCAAGTGAGCCTCGAGATAATTGCCCGCATTCACGCTCTGGGTGGAATCGTCCACCGGGGCGCCATCGGAAATGACCATCAGGATGCGGCGGTTTTCGGGCCGCGCCAGCAGCCGCTTGCGGGCCCAGTCCAGCGCTTCGCCGTCGATATTTTCCTTGAGCAGCCCCTCGCGCATCATCAGGCCGAGATTGCGGCGGGCATGGCGCCAGGGCTCGTCGGCGGATTTGTAGATGATGTGGCGGATGTCGTTGACGCGGCCGGGCGCACCGGGGCGGCCGGCTTCGAGCCAGGCTTCGCGGGACTTGCCGCCCTTCCAGGCACGGGTGGTGAAGCCGAGGATCTCGACCTTGACGCCGCAACGCTCGAGGGTGCGGGCGAGGATATCGCCGCAGATGGCCGCGATGGTGATCGGGCGGCCGCGCATCGAGCCGGAATTGTCGATGAGCAGGGTGACGACGGTGTCGCGGAAATCGGTGTCGCGCTCGACTTTGAAGCTCAGCGCCTGCAGCGGGTCGGTGACGACGCGGGTCAGCCGCGCGGTATCGAGCAGGCCCTCTTCGAGGTCGAACTCCCAGGCGCGCGACTGCTGCGCCATCAGGCGCCGCTGCAGCTTGTTGGCGAGACGCGCGACGGCCCCGGCGAGGTTCTCGAGCTGCTTGTCGAGCAGAGCGCGGAGCTGATCGAGCTCCTCGGGCGGGCAGAGCTCGGAGGCTTTGACGATCTCGTCGAACTTCTGGGTGAAGATCTTGTAGTTGAAGACGTTCTGGAACTCTTTGGCGTTGGCGCCCGGGGGCGGCAGCGGCGCTTCGTCGCCGGCCTCGGAGGGCGCGTCGTCATCGGTTTCGGTGAAGTCGGTGTCGGAGGCCTCGGCTTCACCGCTCTCGTCGCTGTCGCCGCTTGACTGGTCTTCCTGAGACTCCTGGTCTTCGCTCTCGCCTTCGCCCTGTTCGGGCGACTGGTCGGCGCTGTCGCCTTCCTCGGGCTCGTTCTGCTCGCCATCCTCGGCGTCTTCGCCGTCGCGGTCGTCGAGCTCGCCATCGGGGACGAGGTTGAGGTCGCGCAGCAGCATCTTCGCCGTGCGCGCGAACAGGTCCTGGTCCTCGTAGCGCGAGGCCAGCTCGATCAGCGAAAGGCCGCCCTTCGCCTCGATCTCGGATTTCCAGAGATCGACGAGAGCGTTGCCCGAAGGGGGCACGGCGATGCCAGCGATCTTTTCGCGCAGGATCAGGCCGAGGGCTTCGGCGATCGGGGCGTCGTCGCGGCTGTCGACTTCGGCGAAATTGGCGCGGAACAGGCGGTCGTCCAGCATCTCATGGATGTTGCCCGTCATGCCGGGCATACGCATGCAGCCCAGCGCCTCGACGCGGGCCTGCTCGAGTGCGTCGAAGGCGGCGCGGGCATCGGGCTCGGCGGGCGAGCGGCGGCGATGGATTTCGGGGTCGTGGCTGGCGAGCCGCATGGCCATGGCGTCGCCCTGGCCGCGGGCGATGGCGATGTCGCGGCGGGTCGGCAGGCGCGGAAGGTTGGCCAGCCGCGCCTTATCGGCGGTCAGCAGCGGGCGGTCGGCGGTGAAGCTGACTTCGAGCTCGGGCTTGCCGGCAACCGCGCGCACGGTCGCGCCCATGGCCGATTTGAAGGCCTGGGTGGTATCGGGCTTGTTGGCCTTGCTGCGCGGCGGGCTCGCCATTGCCTCAGGCGGTGACCGCCAGATTGGCCGCGCTCTCGGGCAGATCCTCGCCGAAGACGCGCTGGTAGAACTCGGCCACCACGGGTCGTTCGAGCTCATCGCACTTGTTGAGGAAGGTCAGCCGGAACGCGAAGCCGACATCGCCGAAGATTTCGGCATTTTCGGCCCAGGTGATCACGGTACGCGGGCTCATCACGGTAGAGAGGTCGCCATTGATGAAGGCCGAGCGCGTGAGATCGGCCATGCGCACCATATTGGCGACCAGCTTCTTGCCCTTCTCTGTCCGGTAGGACTTGGCCTTGGCGAGGACGATGCCCGCTTCCTTGTCATGCGGCAGGTAGTTGAGCGTGGTGACGATCGACCAGCGGTCCATCTGGCCCTGATTGATCTGCTGTGTGCCGTGGTAGAGGCCGGACGTGTCGCCGAGACCGATGGTGTTGGTCGTCGCGAACAGGCGGAACGCCGGATGCGGAACGATGACGCGGTTCTGGTCGAGCAGCGTCAGGCGGCCGGAGGACTCGAGCACGCGCTGGATAACGAACATCACGTCGGGGCGGCCGGCGTCATATTCGTCGAAGACGAGCGCGATGTTGTTCTGCACGGCCCAGGGCAGGATGCCGTCACGGAATTCGGTGACCTGCTTGCCTTCCTTGAGCACGATCGCGTCCTTGCCAACGAGATCGATGCGGGAGACATGGGCGTCGAGATTGACGCGGACGAGCGGCCAGTTGAGGCGCGCCGCGACCTGCTCGATATGGGTCGATTTGCCGGTGCCGTGATAGCCCTGCACCATCACGCGGCGGTTGAAGGCGAAGCCGGCAAGAATGGCGAGCGTCGTGTTGTGGTCGAAGAGATAGTCCGCGTCGACAGGCGGCACATGCGGATCGGTTTCGGCGAAACCCATCACCTTCATGTCGGTGTCGATGCCGAAGGTGTCGCGGACGGAATATTCCTTGTTCGGCAGGTTGATCAATTCGGGCATTTGTCAGGAGCTCATGGGGAGAAATGGCCGGGCACCAGCCGGACCAGAGGTCGCGGGCTCTATAGCAGCAACCTTTGGCGGGTGGTAGGGCCGGATTTCGGCGATCAAATCCCGCACGGAGTGGGACGCGAAGGAGCGTTTTGCCTCAGAATGCACGTCCGGACTTGCGTTGCCCAGTTCGGCGCCTATGTGGGGCGTTCCCTGCATGTAAGTGGAGCTGTGCCGTGGTCAAGACGCCGGATATCACTCTCGGGGTCGTACGCGGGATCAGCTATGGGCTGTTCGGGGCTCCCGACCGTTTCCTTCCGCAGATGCGCGCGCTCGGCTGCCGGCTGGCGCGGGTCTATCTGACCTGGAACCAGCTCGCGCCGGAACCGGGACGCTACGACTGGTCGGCGCTGGACGCGCTGCTCGAACAGGTCGAGCCCGGAGATGAGATCTGGCTCACTGTCGTTTCCAGCTCGCGATGGGCAACGAAGATCGCTACCGATTTTCTGCCGGCCTCGCCTGCGAGAGATAATGCGAACTATGAGTTGTTCCTCGGGGCGCTGGTTGCGCGAGCGGCCGGCCGCATCCGCTACTGGCAATGCAACAACGAGCCTTCCAATCCGGGACTGTGGTCGGGCAGCGCCGAAGATTATGCGGAGCAGGCGAACATCTTCGCCAAGGTCGTCCACCGCCTCGACCGCGCGGCTGAGGTGGTGCTGGGCGGCTGCGGCTATGACGTGCTGTTGTCGAAGCCGGGCAGCGAGCCGCGCAAGTTCTTTCACACGGTGCTCGACAGGGCGCGCCCGGCCTTCGATCTGTTCGCGGTGCACCTGTACGATGATCCTTCGCGCATCGCGGAGCACGTTGCAGAAGTGCGCATGATGATGCTCGATCATGGCTATGAGCGCGAAGTGGTTGCGGGAGAATATGGCGGTCCGACGCTGCTGGAGTTTCCCGCGCTCGAACCGGTGATGCACCAGGTGATGGCCGAAGCCTTTGCAGGAGGCGGACCGTCGCTTGATAGCGCCGATCTCGCCAAGCAAGGGGAAACGCCCGACCGCCGCGCCATGCGCACACTCTACGAAAAGATGGGCAAGCTTCCGCGCGAATTGCAGATGTTCATGCAGGGCTGTCCGCCGGCGCTCGAAGCGCGGCGCGACCGCATCGCCTGCCGGGAGATGGTGACGCGGAACCTCCTGGCGCTCGCTGCCGGTATCCGCATGACGCTGTGCTGGAACCTCGGGCCGGAGGTGCCGAACTACCGCGATCCCTACAACATGATGGGATTTCTCAGCGACAAGCTGGCGCTCATGGATTTCGGCGGGAAGGGAACACTGAGTAAGCGCAAGCCGGCCGCCGATGCCCTGGCGCGGCTTGCGACGGCGCTCGAGGGAATGAACGGGATCAGGCAGCTCGAGATGCCGCCGGGACTCATCGGCATCGAAATCGCGCGGGAGCGCGGCGCGCTCGATGTCTTCTGGGCGGCGGGCGATCCGTTTGCCGGCGAGGACGAGCCGCCGCAACTGCTCGACTGGCCCTGGCCGCACGAGACGGTCAATGCGACGGACGCGTTCGGCGCTGCACGGCCGCTGTTCATCAAGAACGGCCGGCTGAGCCTCGGGCTCAGCGTCACGCCGCTCTTCATCGAGGCCTGATCAGGCGCCGACGAAGCCCTTCTGCTTGAGATGGGTGTAGGCCGCAATGATGGAGCGCAGGCGCTCCTCGGAGGACTTGTCACCGCCATTGGCGTCAGGATGGTGTATCTTCACCAGCGCCTTGTAGGCACGCTTGATCTCCTCGGACTTGGCCGAGGTCTTGAAGCCGAGCGCCTCGAAGGCACGGCGGTCGTTTTCGTGGAGCTTGATGACGCGTTCGGGTGCCGGGCCGCGGGCATTGGCCCGCGCGTAGCGGGCCCAGATGTGGAGCGGATCGGAGAAGCGCTTGGCGCCCGTGGCGTTGGGGTCCTTTTTGGGCATTCTCGGGCCGTTGTAGCTGCCCGGCTTGGTTCCGAGGCCCCAGCTTGGGCGGCCGTCGGTCTGGATGCTCGTATAGAGATGCCGTTCGCGCTCCTTTTCGGTCATGTCCGCGAAGAAGTTGAAGGTAGTGTTGTAATGGCGGACATGCTCCAGGCAGAAGCGGTGATATTCACCCTCGAAGCGGTGGCCCTTGGGTGCCTTGTAGAGGCCGGGCTGGTCGCAGCCTTCCCAGTCGCAATCGGGCACGTCGTTGTGCGGCTCCTGGTAGTGCCGCGGCTGAATGCGAATGCGGTCGAAGAGCTTGGAATCAATCGTCATCGGTCTTAGCTAAGCAGTCTCTTTCCTGAGCCCAAGAGGCCAATCCATATGCCTGTTCGTGACGCGATTGTTGCAAAACTTTCGGCGAAATTCGACCCAAGCCATCTTGAAGTCATCGATGAGAGCGCACGACATCAAGGGCATGCAGGCCATCGGCCGGGTGGCGAGAGCCACTTCCGGGTTCGAATCACTTCCGATGTGCTGGTCGGCAAAAGCCGCGTTGCGCAACATCGCGCGATCATGGAAGCGCTCGATGCAGAGATCAAAGGTGGCGTCCATGCCCTCGCGATCGAGGTTGTCGCCTAGCCTGCCGCAGACAATTCCCGGCTGTGGAAAATAATCGGCAAGCTGGTGGTGGCTCACGCCCGATTCGGTGGCGAAGTTGTGGCCAACTCGCAAAGCCGTGATTTCCGAAGGCTAATTTCCGCCGAGTGTGGCGAAGCGGCATCCATTGCGGCGGAACTCCGGCCCGCCCGTGTCGGCATGCCGCTTTGGCGGCAAAATCTCGCCCCGCTCGATTCCTAGCAGTTTGCGTGCAGACAGTCTCAGGAGGGCGCAATGATGATGTCGCGACTATCGACACTCATGGCAGCTGCATGCATCGCCAGTTATCCGGCGGTTAGTATGGGCGCAGACAGCACCTTGGTGCTGGTAATGGGGGGTGAGGCCTATGACGGTCCACCCAAATTCGAGGTGACGTTCGACGGAAAGCTCTTGGGCGAGGGTGCCGTTGCCGCCGCTATCGATACCGCAAGCGCGGGGCGCTTCGCGGAAGCAAAGGACAAGACACCTTACGTGCAGACGTTCACGTTCCTCATCCCGGCCGAGGACTTCAATGCCCAAGGCATGGTGGGGGTAACGCTGACCAATGAAGCCTATGGCGGCAAGGGCAGCACGCGCGACCGCAACCTCTATCTGGCTTCGGTGGCGGTGAATGGCCGCGTCGTGACGGCTTCGGGTCTCGAAACGGTGATGGACGGCGGGCTGACCGTCAACCAGACGCTGGGCGAGTTCCTGGTGCTGCCCGATGGCGTCCGTCACGGCGTCTCGCCGGCGCCGCAAGGCGGTTGGCCGGGACCGGAGGTGAGCGTCGCCGACGACCGGCTGTTGCCTTCGGGCATGCCGGAGGCGCGGCTGCAGGAGGTCTCGACCGATCCGATATTTACCGGCTCGATCGCCGACGCGACGGCGGTTGCGCCCGAGGAGAGGATCGACGTCGCGAGCCTCAATCAGGATCCGGAAGCGACCGGCCCGGGATGCGGACTCGATGAGATCTACAACGTCATCGGGTTCAACGAGAATTCCAATGAGCTGACACCAAGTCTGGTGGAACGGCTCGATCAGGTGATCGCCGATATTGGTGTGAGGCAGTGCAATGTCACGGTCACCGGTTATTCGAGCAAGCAGGGGTCCATCGCGGCTAATGCCTTGTTCGCAATAGAGCGTGCACAGAACGCGCTCAAATACCTCCAGGAGCGGGGCGTGAAGTTCATTCGCGCCAGCGCGACTGGGGTGGGCGCCACCGATCAGTTCGGGCCGGACTTCCGGTCCAACAGGCGGGTGGTGATCACCGTTGCGCCCTAGTGACTTCCAGATGGCCGCGTTCAGGAGTGCATGCGTGACGCGGACCATAGAGCTTCCCTCCCCCTCGCCAGGGAGGGAGCGGGTGGGCCTTCCGCAAGTCAGGCCCATCCTTCCGGCGTCGTTCCGCCTACGGGCGGAATCCAGTGGTAAGAGTGTAGTACTGCGTCGATCTGGGCCCCGGCTGGAGGCAATTATCTGCAACGTGCGCCCGCGCGAGTGCAGAGCTGGGGTGACGCCGGACCTCGGGCGGAAACGCTGCTCGGGATCCTCGTTCAAGACTTACGTGATTCGGTTAGGAAAGTTTCTACGGCGGCGGGTTCTACCCCCCGCTCTATGAAGGCCTTGCCGATGCCGCGGGTCAAAATGAAGGTCAGCGCGCCGCGCACGACCTTCTTGTCCTGGGCTATGGCGTCCATCAGGACGGATGTCGGCGGCAATTCTCCGGGGATGTCGGACAGGCTGGTCGGCAGCCTGGCGCGGCGCAGATGCTGGGCGATGCGGCCGGTGTCCTGCGAGGGCGCGAGACCCAGCCTGGCCGAGAATTCGTGGGCGAGGACCATGCCGATGGCGACGCCTTCGCCATGCAGCAGGCGATCGGAATAGCCGGTCGCCTTTTCCAGCGCGTGGCCGAAGGTGTGGCCGAGATTGAGCAAAGCGCGGACGCCGGTTTCTTTTTCGTCGGCCAGCACGAAGCGTGCCTTGGCGGCGCAGCAGCGCGCGACCATCTCGGCGCGCAATGCGGCATCGCCGGCAAAAATCGCCGGCTGGTTCTCCTCGAGCCAGAAGTAGAACGCTTCATCATCGATGAGTCCGTATTTGACGACTTCTGCATAGCCGGCGGCGAATTCGCGTGGCGGCAGGGTGTTCAACGCATCGAGATCGGCGAGGACGAGGCGCGGCTGGTGGAAGGCGCCGATGAGATTCTTGCCGTGCGGCGAGTTGATGCCCGTCTTGCCGCCTACGGAGCTGTCGACCTGGGCGAGCAGCGAGGTCGGGATTTGGACGAAATCCATGCCGCGGCGCGTGACTGCGGCAGCGAAGCCTGCGAGATCGCCAATGACACCACCGCCGAGCGCCAGAACGATATCGCCGCGCTCGAGCCGGGCGTCGAGCAGGCCTTCGACGACTTCATCGAGGCGGGCGATCGATTTGGTTGGTTCGCCATTGGGCAGCACGATCTCGGCGTGGACGAGGCCGGCCGCATCAAGGCTTCGTGCGAGCCGCGACAATTGCGCGGCGGCGACGGCGGTGTCGGTGACGATGCCGTAGCGGCGGCCCGGGAACATTGCCCTCAGCCGCTTGCCGGCGCCCTCGAGCAGTTCGGGTCCGATCAGGATGTCGTAGGCCCGCTCGCCGAGCGGGACGTGGACACGTTTCGGTTCAGGCATCGGCGGCTCCGAAGTGGGCGAGCAGGGCATCGATGATTTCGGTTGCCACCTGGTCCTGCGGCACGTCCTTGCTGGTGACCACGATGTCAGCTTCGGCATAGATGGGGTAGCGCGCTTCGATGAGCTGCTGCAGCGTCTCGCGCGGATTGGCGGTTTTGAGCAGGGGCCGATTGGAACGACGCTGCACACGCTGGAAGAGCAGGTCGGGATCGGCCCGGAGCCACACCGAGATGGCGGACTCCTTCACCAGCGCGCGGGTCTCCGGATTGATGAAGGCGCCGCCGCCGGTCCCAAGCACGAGATCGTGGTCCTTGAGCAGGCGGGCAATGACGCGCTGTTCGCCGGCGCGGAAATCGCCTTCGCCATGGCTGGCGAAGATGTCCTCGATGGACATGCCGGCGGCGCGTTCCACTTCCTCGTCGCTGTCGACGAAATGCCGGCCGAGCCGCGCTGCCAAGCGGCGGCCGACGGTGGTCTTGCCGGCGCCCATCATGCCGACGAGAACGATCGGGCGGCCGCCGAGCAGCGTGCCCAGCGTCTCCTTCTGCGTCTCCCGCGATGGCGTTGCGGCGGCGGTCATCTGTTCCTGCGGCGCGGCCGAAGCGAGAAGGCCGGTTTCCACTGTTTCGGGTCAGGCCCTCAATAGCCTCGAGTGCAGGCGGTTCAAGCGTTAGGACCCCATAAAGTCAATCCCGCCATGATGGCGCTCGTTCCGACCCTTGATCCCGCCACAGAAAGACGGGACAAGCGGTAGTTCCATCCCAAACGGCCCATGCCTACTCTCATCCGACTCTTCATCTTCCTGCTGGTGATCGCCGGATTGGTGTTCGGCAGCATGGTGGCGCTCACGCTGTTCGTCGATCCGGGCGAGAAGCAGGTCGTTATCAAGATCCCGACCCGCGACCTGGTGGCGCCGCCGGCGAACAGCAACGATCCGCTGGGCATCAATGCGCTGCCCGATCCGGTGGGTATCGTCTCGAAGGAATCGAGCGAGGCCCCGTCCGCCTCAAGTGCCCCGCCGCCAGCGACTTCGGATTCGATCACGACGGTCGAGCCGCCTCCCGAATGAGCGCGGGAGCGGGCCATGGCTGACAGCGGCGCCTATCTGGTCGATTCCTTTCTCGAAATGATGAGCGCGGAACGCGGCGCCGCGCGCAACACGATCGAGGCCTATCGCCGCGATTTGTCCGACTATGCCGGCCATCTCGCAGGGAAGGCGAAAACGGCAAGGACGGCGAGCCGTGAGGACGTGGTGAGCTATCTCGCTTCGCTCGATGCGCATGGTCTCGCGGCGTCATCGGCGGCGCGGCGGCTGTCGGCGATCCGGCAGTTCCACAAGTTTCTTTGCGCCGATCAGGTCCGGGCGGACGACCCGACGCGGATTGTTGCCAGCCCGCGGGCGCGAAGGCCGCTGCCGAATGTGCTTTCGGTGAATGAGGTCGACACTCTGCTGGTGACAGCCGAGGCCGAGGCGACGGCGGACGTCACGCCGGTCAAGAAGCAGGCTGCTTTGCGGCTCTACGTGCTGCTCGAACTGCTCTATGCGACGGGGATGCGCGTATCCGAACTGGTGAGCCTCCGGCGCGGCGCCGTCATGCGCGACGCGAGTTTTCTCACCATCCAGGGCAAGGGTAACAAGGAGCGGATCGTGCCGGTCAATGACCGGGCGCGCGACGCCATCAAGGCGTGGGTAAGTACACTGGAGCCGGGGCCGTGGCTGTTTCCGGCGAGTGGCGAGGACGGCTATCTCAGCCGGCAGGTATTCGCGCGCGATCTGAAGGCGCTGGCGGGCAGGGCGGGTATCTCCTCGGCGCGAGTCGCGCCGCATGTGCTGCGCCACGCTTTCGCCAGCCATCTGCTGCAGGGCGGTGCGGATCTGCGCGTCGTCCAGACGCTACTCGGTCATGCCGACATCTCGACGACGCAAATCTACACGCATGTGCTCGACGAGAAGCTCAGGGCGCTGGTCGAAAGCCACCATCCGCTTGCCGACAAGGAGTGAGTGTTAGGGCCGGGCCCAGCGGGTTAGGGTCACGGTGGTCCCCGCGTCCAGCACGCCGAATGAGACGGGCCTGAGCCCGATATCGGTGAGCACGGTCCGCGGGTGGCCATCGGCAAAGCAGGGCCGGCCGCGGGGAAGCACGAGATTATTGACTTCGGCGAGGTCGAAGGCATCGAGCCGGCCGACAAAGAGGTCGAACAGTCCGGTGATGGCGATGGTGCCGTCGGAGATGCCGAGTCCTTCGAGCACATATTCGAGCGAGGCGCCTTCGGGGTTCCAGAAGGCCGAGCGAATGTCGTTCGGGTCCGGCGCGACGGCGGGAACCCGGTGGGTCACAACGAGGCGCCGGCGCCCCGGATTCAGGTGGCGTTCATGGGCCTTGCGCCCCAATACGACCAGCGCGGCCGCATCGAGCGATGCCTGGAAGCGCCGCCAGTCGGCAGGATCGCGTAGGGCGGTGGGCATATGCCCCTCGCTGTCCGCGATCATGCCGTCCGCGCTGACGATAGCGTGGCCGACAAAGGAGATTGTCATTGCGCCCCGAATCTGAGGATTCGATTCAATTGACCCGTCAAATGCCACAAAGGCTTCGTTTGTTCGCGCGAGGGTTGCCGCGAACGTCAGTATTTCCACCGCCTTTCAAACCAGAGGACGCCAGATTGTCACAGTTTTCCAAGGCGGCGCTGATCGCCGCGGCCATTTTCCTTGCCGTGCCGGCCGGAAGCATGGCGCAGGACATCCAGCTTTCGCTGGAGCCGCCTAATGAGGACAACGTCTTCGATGCCGGCTTCACGACTACCGTATCGGTGCCGAGCATCGTCGCGGTCAATTCGAGCATGGATGAAGCGGCACTGCGCGACGTGCTGAGCGGCGGCTTCATGAAGCATGTGGACGAGGTCGCCAGACTCAGCGCGGATAGCATCACCATCCCGGAAATCACTGTTAGCACGACCACCACCGGCAGCGAGCCGATGGCCAATTCCTTCTCCTATCGTGACGTGGTGCTCACCAATGTGCGCGACGGCGTGGCGCATAGCGTCAGCGTCGGTAGCACAGAGTCGGGCAGCGCCGAGGCCAAGTTCGCCTTCGGCAAGATTTCGGCCGAGCAGATGGACTTTGCCGGATTGCTCGCGATTTTCGGGCTCGTCGATGGCGGCGACCCCAACCAGCCGCTCAAGACCATCTACACCAACTACACTTCCGAAGGCGGTACGTTCTCGGCAGAGAAGGTGAGCTGTACGCTGGGGCCGAGCGCGCCGGCCGAATTCCGCGGCCGTCCGCTCGCTGTTTCCTTCACGCAGTTCATGGACGCGACCAAGCAACTCGAAGGCAGCAAGGACAACCCGCCCGCCGAAGCGATGGCCACGGTCATCAAGTTCGTCAGCGATGTCTTCGTCGCGTTCGAAGCCTCGCCAACCAGCATCGAGGGCATTGCGTGCAAGGGCATTGGCGACGATGGCAAGCCGTTCGACCTCAGTGTCGGCAAGATCAGCAGCGGCGGCTTTGCCGATGCGGTGTTCAGCGGCTTCTCGGTCGACGATGTTTCGATCAAGGGCGAGAATGACGGCGTCGTCACGCTCGCCCATGCCGAGGTCAAACCGTTCGACCTGCGTACGACGGTGGCCGGCCTGTCTGCTCCCGACATCGAGATGACGCCGGCCTATTTCGAGAAGAACGGCCGCAAGCTTGTTCCCGCATGGGGCGGCTTTGCGTTCTCGGGCCTCGCCGTCGACGTGCCGAGCGACAATCCGATGGCCAAGCGGGTGAAAGCGAGCATCGCCAATTTCGACCTCACGCTGTCCGACTACATCAACGGCATCCCAAGCAAGCTGAGCACGAGCGCGTCAGGCATTTCGGTGCCGCTGCCGCAGGACACGCAGGATCCGCAGGTCGCTCTGCTGCTGGCACTCGGGCTGACGGATATCAATCTCGGTTTCGACATCTCCGCCGGCTGGGACCAGGCGAGCAAGACGATCGTCGTCGACAAGGTTGCGCTCGAGGGCGCGAACCTCGCCGGCATCGCTCTCGCCGCCAATCTCGGCAATGCCGCCGAGCAGTTGTTCGACCTCAATCCCGAGATCGCGCAGACGGCGGCACTCGGCATCACCGTCCAGGGGCTGACAATCGATTTGCGCGATGACGGGTTGGGCAATGTGCTGGCTCCGCTTGCCGCGAGTCCGCAGGACAAGACTGTCGGCGATGTCCGGACCCGTCTCGCCGGGTTGGCCGAAGGGCTGGTTCTCCAGATCTTCGGTGCTACGGATCAGGCGCGGGCGCTCGGCGCTGCGGTCGGCAATTTCGCCGCCGGCAATGCAGCTTCGTTGTCACTCACGATCACGCCGAACGATCCGGCCGGGCTCAGCGTGCCGGTGCTCATGCAAGCGGGCGAGAATCCGGCGCTTCTGGCGCCGATGATTACCGTCACGGGGGTCGCCCAATAGCGCCTCGCCTTGACTTGGGCGCTTCCGCCCGCCACGTTTGAGCCATGATCGGCCCCCAATCGGGGCCGATTGTCAAAGGAAGGGCGGGGATGCAGTCCTATCTCGAATTCGAGAAGCCGGTTGCCGATCTCGAGGGCAAGATCGCCGAACTGAAGTCGATGTCGGGTGGCGAGAAGGCTGTCTCGATCGACGACGAGGTCAATGCGCTGACGGCGCGCGCGGATGCGGCGCTGGCCGATATTTATAAGCGCCTGACGCCGTGGCAGAAGACCCTGGTGGCGCGGCATCCGCAGCGGCCGCATTTCTCCGACTATGTGAAGGCGCTCATCACCGAGTGGACACCGCTGGCGGGTGACCGCAAATTCGCCGAGGATTCGGCGATTCAGGCCGGGTTCGGCCGCTTCAACGGACAGTCGGTCGCGGTGATCGGGCAGGAGAAGGGCTCGAGTACGGAAAGCCGGCTCAAGCATAACTTCGGCATGGCGCGACCCGAGGGCTACCGCAAGGCCGTGCGGATCATGGACATGGCCGACCGGTTCGGCATCCCGGTGATCTCGTTCGTGGATACGGCCGGTGCCTATCCCGGCGTCGGGGCGGAAGAACGCGGGCAGGCCGAGGCCATTGCCCGCTGCACCGAAAAATCGCTGGAGCTGGGCGTGCCTAACCTCGCCATCATCATCGGCGAGGGCGGCTCGGGCGGCGCCATCGCGATTGCGACCGCCAATCGGGTGCTGATGCTCGAAAATGCCATTTACAGCGTGATTTCGCCGGAAGGCGGGGCGTCGATCCTGTGGAAGGACGCGGCCCGGGCGCAGGACGCGGCGAATAATATGAAAATCACGGCGACGGACCTGATGGGTTTCGGCGTTATCGACGGGATCATCCCGGAACCGGCGGGTGGGGCGCACCGACATGCGGAGGCCGTGATGGCCAATACCGGGGGGGCAATCGCGGACTTCCTAGAGCACTACCCTGGAAATATGGGCAAGGCCGAGATCCGTGAGCAGCGTCGGGAGAAGTTCCTCGCCATCGGCAGCACGCTGAATTGATCGTGGCCGGACGGCCACGGTAACGCCGCCTTCACCATCAAGAGCTACCCGCTTGGGACGGTGCGGGCTATACCCGCAACTCGTGACTATTCGGGCAGATTCGGTTTGAAGACATATCCGCTGAAGAGGATCGTCGGGCTCCTCTTCGTGATTGTGGCAGCGCTGAGCCTGGTCGCGTGCAGCGGATTGCTGCCGCGCGACAGCAAGCTGCGCGGCAGCCAGTCGCTGAAAGCCGCTACGGTCAACAAGCTTCAGTCGATGGGGTCGTCGCCGGGCGCGCCGATGGTGATCCGCATCTTCAAGCAGTCGAGCGAGCTCGAGGTCTGGAAGCAGGCCAAGGGCGGCGCCTACAAGCTCTTCAAGACCTACAATATCTGCGAGTGGTCGGGCACGCTCGGCCCCAAGATCAAGGAAGGCGACCGGCAGGCGCCAGAGGGCTTCTACACGATCACCCCGTGGCAGATGAATCCGGACTCGATCGCCTATCTGAGCTTCAATACCGGCTACCCGAACAAGTTCGACCAGGTCTGGGGACGGACGGGCGCGGACCTGATGGTGCATGGCGATTGCTCGTCGCGCGGCTGCTACGCGCTGACCAATGAGGATATCGCCGAGGTCTATGCGCTGGCGCGCGAGACGCTCAACGCCGGCAATCCGTCGTTCCAGCTACAGATCTATCCGTTCCGGATGACGCCGCAGAATCTCGCCAAGGTCGCCGATGATCCGAACATGGCCTTCTGGCAGGACCTCAAGGAAGGCTACGATCGCTTCGAGCTCAGCAAGGCACCGCCCAGATGGGATGTGTGCGAGAAGAAATATGTGTTCGACCTGAGTGGTCCCGACGGGGCTGCACTCGATGCGGCGGGCGCATGCCCGGCGCGGGGCAGCGATCCGCTGCTGGCGGCGCTCACCGCCAAGCAGCAGGCCGACGCGCAGGCGTTCAGCGTCGAACTCGCTGCGGTGACCAAGAAGCGCGAGGCGGTGGCGGCGGCGGAGCAGAAGGCCGCGGCGGAAGCGGCGGCGGTCAAGTCTCGCGGGGAAGCGGTCGGCAATTGGTGGGGCGGGTTGTTCGGAGGCGGGGGTGCGCCGCCGCCCGACGGCACCATCGATCCCAATAAGGTCGCGCCCTGGCCGGCAAAGCCGAGCTGGGTCTAGCCCGCAAAAAGACCAAGATCGCGGACGATGGTTGGCCATGGATCGGGGCATATCCACATGCGCGGATTGAAGGCGTACGCCGCGGGGCTTGCGCTGGTCGGCGGGCTCTGGTTCTTCGGCGTCGCATGGCCGTTGTCGGAAGGCTATCCTGGTCTCCTCAACTGGCTGGGAGACCGGATCATCGCTGAGCAGGAACCCAGATTCGACCGCTCGGGGCTGCATGCCGAACTGGCCGCTGCCGGTTTTGCGTTGGGCGATCCAGTTCATATCCGCATCTTCAAGCAGGAACGGCGGCTGGACGTCTGGATGCAGAAAGCGGGCGGGCGCTACGCCTTGTTCAAGACCTATCCCATCTGCAACTACTCTGGTGAGCTCGGCCCGAAGCTGAGCGAGGGCGATCATCAGGCGCCCGAGGGCTATTACCGGATCGCGCAGGCGCAACTGAACCCCAATTCGCGGCACCATCTGGCGTTCAATCTGGGATTCCCCAATGCCTTCGACCGGCAGCTCGACCGTACGGGTTCGGCGCTGATGGTGCATGGGGGCTGCTCGTCGGTCGGATGCTATGCCATCGGCGACGCCAATGTGGACGAGGTTTATGCCGTGGTGGAAGCGGCGCTCAAAGCGGGGCAGCGCGAGGTGGATGTCGCGGCCTACCCATTCGAGATGAGCGAGCAGCGCTTTGCCGCACTGCGCGCCGGCAAATGGGACGGGTTCTGGCGCAACCTCAAGGTCGGCGCCGATCTGTTTGAACGGGACGGCGCCCCGCCCAAAGTGGCCGCCTGCCGCGGCGAGTATCGTTTCGGCGATGATGCCGAGGGGGAAGGCTGCGTCCCCATCACGGGCTGGGCGTGATGGACCGCCTGATTTCACTGCTTGCGGCGCTGGTGGGGCTGATCGCGCTGGCGGCGGCTGTGCTTGTAGAGGTTCATGGCCAGACAGAACGCAAAGCGATAGCGACGGAACTGGCGGCGATCCGTTCCAGCATCGAGGCCCTGCAGAAAGCTCCCGCGCCGGCGGTCCAGGCGCCGCAGCCGGACAACAGTGGGACTGTGGAGGCCCTGCTGGCGCTGCAGCAGCGGATCAAGACCCTGGAGGACCAGGCGGCCACGCAACAGACATCGGCCGCGACTGAGGCGAGCAAGGTCGAGCCACTCGGGACAGGTGCCGCCTCAGCAATCACTGCGGACGGCCCCACCACCAACTGCATCCCCATCGGCACGCGCTTCATGGCGGCGGCAGGGGATGACACCGCGATCTGCCGCACCGACGTGGTGATCCGGATATCCGAAGTCGGCGATGGCACGGCGATTGTCGAAGGCGCAGGCCCGATTGCCGCCGGCGGCTTCGGCAAGCTCGGCTTCGGCGGCTGCACCGTGATGGTGTTCTCGTCGGACACGGCGAGCGGCTATGCCGAGCTCAGGGTGAGCTGCCAGTAAGAGGAGAATCGAGCCGATTCCGATTTGATCCCGGTCAATATCCAGCTTGGGTTCGAACGGCATTTTGTTGCCCTGAGCATTGGGGGACTGCCATGACACCATCCATGCAAGCAACGGAGTCTGTGCAGGGCGACCGCACTGCGGCAATCGTGGCCGGCGCGACCTTCATTCTTGCAACTGCGGCTGCGTTGGCCTCGGCGCCGCTACTGCCTTCCCTGTCCGGCGCCGACTACTTGGCGGGAATTGACACGAATGCGAACCGGATGGTTGCGGGCGTCGCGCTCCTTCTGGTAGCGGCGCTCAGTAGTGCGGGCATAGCAGTCGCCATGCATCCCGTGATGAAGCGCTGGGGCGCCTCGTTGGCGCTCGCCTCGGTGGTTTTCCGGGCGATGGAGGGTGTCCTCTACATTGTGGCTGCCACCTTCCTGTTGTCCCTGCTTTCGCTGAGCCATCAATTCGTACTTGCCGGAGCCGATCGGGCAACACTCGAGGCTATTGGCGATACCTTACGGAGTGGCCGCGAACACGCTGGCCTCGTGGCAGTCATCTGCTTTTGTCTGGGCGCATTCTCCTACTATGTGCTCTTCTTTCAATCTCGGTTGGTTCCTCGTTGGCTTTCAGGATTCGGTATCCTTGCCATTGTCATGATGTTTGTCGCATGCATTCTGGCCCTCCTGAGCGACAGCCCGATCACAGGCTATGTTTTCCTGCTCTTTCCTATACTGGTGCAGGAGATGGTTCTGGCGGTCTGGCTGATTCTCCGAGGATTCAACACAGCGCCCCCAAAGGCTACGGCCTTCTGATCAACGCCGCGCCCAGAGAAGAAGGGGCCCTTAGGGCGGCCCTTCTCGTCGCGACTGGATCGTTGCTCTAGAAGCTGCCGTGGCAGTGCTTGAACTTGCGGCCGGAGCCGCAGGGGCAGGGGGCGTTGCGGGAGACGCCTTTGAGCAAAGCCGGGTCGATCGGCCTCAGGCGCGGATCGGTGTCGGCGTCGCTGTCGCGTTCGAGCGTGCCGGCACCCAGCTCGCCGAGAGCGATGCCCGATGCGAGGCTGCCGGCGATCCCGCCGGTATAAGCCGCGCCGCCCGAGGTGCCGGTGACGTCGCTGGCCGCGTCGTTCTCGCCCGTGGTGGGATCGACATGGATTTCGCTGAGCCTGGCGAGGTCGAGCGGCGGCGGCTCGGGCTGGCGGACCTGCACCTCGACATGGCTCAACTGGCCGATGACCAGCTCGCGCAGGTCGGTGAGCAGCTTGTTGAAAAGCTCATAGGCTTCCTGCTTGTACTCGTTCAGCGGGTCGCGCTGGGCGAGGCCGCGCCAGCCGATGACCTTGCTCAAATGGTCGAGGGTCACGAGGTGGTCGCGCCACAGGCTGTCGATCGACGTCAGCAGGATCTGCTTTTCGACCTGACGCATGATGTTGGGCGTGTATTTCGCGACTTTCGCGGCGGCGGCTTCGTCGGCAGCGGCGGTGAGGCGTTCGCGCACTTGCTCGACATCGATGCCTTCCTCTTCGGTCCAGGGGCGCGTGTCGACTTCGATATTGAGATGCTGTTTGACCAGTTCGTTCAGCATCTCGGTCTGCCATTGCTCGGGATAGGAGCGCTCGGGGATCGCCTTGGTAATGAGCGAGTCGACGACATCGTGGCGCATGTCGGCGATGGTGTCGGCGACGTCTTCCTTGTCCATGAGCTCAAGCCGCTGCTCGAAGATGACCTTGCGCTGGTCATTCATGACGTCGTCATATTTGAGGATGTTCTTGCGGATGTCGAAATTGCGGGCTTCGACGCGCTTCTGCGAATTCTCGATGGCCTTGGTCACCCAGGGGTGCTCGATGGACTCGCCTTTTTCGAGGCCGAGGCTCTTGAGCATCGAGTCCATGCGCTCGACCGGGAAGATGCGCATCAAATCGTCCTGCAGCGACAGGAAGAATTTGGAGCGGCCGGGGTCGCCCTGACGGCCGGAACGGCCGCGCAGCTGGTTATCGATGCGGCGGCTCTCGTGCCGCTCGGTGCCGATCACCATGAGGCCGCCGGCGTCGAGCGCCTTCTGCTTGTCGCGGGCGATCTGTTCCTTGATGCGCGTGATCTTCGTTTCGCGCTCCTGACCATCGAGACCTTCGGCGTCGCGCGCGATGTGCATCTCGAGATTGCCGCCGAGCTGAATGTCGGTGCCGCGGCCGGCCATGTTGGTGGCGATCGTTACCGCGCCGGGCATGCCGGCATCGGCGATGATCTGTGCTTCCTGCTCGTGGTAGCGGGCGTTGAGCACCTGCAGATCGTTGATGCCCTTCTTGCGCAGCAGATCGGCGAGCATCTCGGACTTCTCGATCGAGGTGGTACCGACGAGAACCGGCTGGCCGCGATCCTTACAGTCCTTGATGAGGTCGGAGATGACTTCGAACTTTTCCTCGGCGGTGCGGAAGATGGCGTCTTCCTCGTCCTTGCGGACGACCGGAACGTTGGTCGGGATGGTGACCACGTTGAGGTTGT
The DNA here is from genome assembly GCA_035549855.1 of Devosia sp. Classification (GTDB taxonomy): domain Bacteria; phylum Pseudomonadota; class Alphaproteobacteria; order Rhizobiales; family Devosiaceae; genus Devosia_A. The sequence goes on from DASZPY010000003.1 coordinate 36,110, forward strand.
AGATGTTGGCGAATTCCTCGGCCTCGGTCGCGGCCGTACCGGTCATGCCGGCTAGCTTGCCGTAGAGGCGGAAGTAATTCTGGAAGGTGATCGAGGCCAGCGTCTGGTTCTCGGGCTGGATCTTGACGTGTTCCTTGGCCTCGAGTGCCTGGTGCAGGCCCTCGGAGTAGCGGCGGCCCGGCATCATGCGGCCGGTGAACTCGTCGATGATGACCACTTCGTCATTGCGGACGATATAGTCCTTGTCCCGGTTGAACATTTTATGCGCGCGCAGGGCCGAATTGGCGTGATGCACGAGATTGACGTTCTCAAGGTCGTAGAGACTTTCGCCCTTGAGCAGGCCGGCGTCCCGCAGCAGGCCTTCGAGCTTTTCGGTGCCGCTTTCAGTGAAGGTGATCGAGCGCTGTTTTTCGTCATGTTCGAAATCGCCCTCGCCGATCTGGAGCATCAGCTCGTTGACCTTGTTGTAGAGGTCGGAGCGGTCCTCGGTCGGGCCGGAGATGATGAGCGGGGTGCGGGCTTCGTCGACGAGGATCGAGTCTACTTCGTCGACGATGGCGTAGACATGGCCGCGCTGCACCATCTGGGCGCGCGCGTACTTCATGTTGTCGCGGAGATAGTCGAAGCCGAATTCGTTATTGGTGCCGTAGGTCACGTCGGCGGCGTAGGAGGCCTTGCGCTCTTCGTCGGTAAGGCCGTGGACGATGATGCCGACGGTGAGGCCGAGGAATTCGTAGATCTGGCCCATCCATTTGCTGTCGCGGCGGGCCAGATAGTCGTTGACGGTGACGACATGGACGCCCTGGCCGTTGAGGGCATTGAGATAGACCGGCAGGGTGGCGACAAGCGTCTTGCCTTCGCCGGTCCGCATCTCGGCGATGGCGCGCTCATTGAGCACCATGCCGCCGATGAGCTGGACGTCGAAATGGCGCATGCCGAGCGTGCGCTTGCCGGCCTCGCGCACGACGGCGAAGGCCTCGACCAGCAGATCGTCAAGGGTTTCACCCTTGGTCAGGCGATCGCGGAACTCGGCGGTCTTGGCGCGGAGTTCACCATCCGAGAGTTTGGCCATCGCCGGCTCGAGTGCGTTGATCGCATCGATCTTGGGCTGGAAGCGCTTGATCTGCCGATCATTGGCGGAGCCGAAGATCGCCTTGGCGAGGCTGGCGAAGACCATCGGGTATGTCCTTTGCTCGTGGTGCTCCCCGCGGGGCGGGCAGACCCCGTATTGCGGCTGAAAAGGGCCGGAAACAGGCACTTTTCGAGGGGGCCGGAAAGCGCAGGACATGTAAGAGCGGGGGGCTCTATTGTCAACGGAAGGGAAATGGGCCAAACCACGCGCCGCGCCGCGAGGGCTCGGGCGCCCCAATGGAGCGAACTGCCTGATGACCTCACTTATTTCGCCGGCAAAACTGCCGGCATTGCTCAAAATCCTGCTCGTGATTGCGCTGCTGCTCGGCTTTGCCGGGCCATTCGCGATGGCGCAGGACTCCTCATCGAGCTCGGAGCCCGCGGTCAGCTCCGAGGCGCCGCCCGAAGAAGTCACGGTGCCGGTGCTGCCCACTCCCGATACGGTCGTTGCGACAGTTAACGGCGAGGCGATCACCGAAGCCCAGCTCAGCTTCGTGCAGGAAGATCTGGCGTCGCAACTGAGCCAGATCCCGCCCGAAGCACTCCGTTCGGTGCTGCTGGCGCAGATGATCAACCTCAAGCTTATGGCGGGCGCCGGACGCGCCGCCGGCATGGAAGATACCGACACATTCAAGCGCCGCATCGCTTATCTGGTCGAGCGTTCGCTCAGCCGCGCCTATGCGCAGCAGAAGATCGGGGCCGAAGTCACTCCCGAGGCCATCCAGGCCGAGTATGACGCGCTGTTCGGCTCGGCGCCGAACGAGGAGCTACATGTGCTACACATTCTTGTGAGCACGGAGGATGACGCCAAGGCGATCAAGGCCTCGCTCGATGCGGGTGGCGATTTCGCGGCGCTGGCCAAGGAGAAGTCGATCGATCCGTCCGCCAAGCAGAATGGCGGCGATCTGGGCTTCATTCAGTATTGGGGCGTGGTGAAGCCGTTCGGCGACGCCGCCTTCGCGCTCAAGGATGGAGAGACCTCGGCGCCCGTGCAGTCCGAATATGGCTGGCACGTCATCCGCGTGGTGGAGCGGCGGCCGACGACCAAGCCGACGCTTGCCGAGACGCAGGCGCAGCTTGGCCAGAAGCTCTACAATGAGAAGTATCAGGCTGAATTCGACGCGCTGAAGAATGCCGCGACAATCGACATTCCCGATCCGACGCTGAAGGCGCAGGTCGAGGCGCAACTGGCGCCGCAATAGGTCATAGCGGGCGGGGCCAATGGTTCCCGCCCGAAATCTCTCCGGCAGGTCGATCATGGCTCATCCCGTCTCTCCGCTCGCGCCGCAAACCTATCCCGAGCTGCCCGAGATTGCCGGCGTGCGCTTCGCGACGGCCGAAGCCGGCATCAAGTACAAGAACCGAACCGACGTGCTGCTCGCCGCGTTCGACGAGGGTACGAGTGTCGCGGGCGTGTTCACGCGCAGCAAATGCCCCTCCGCACCTGTCGACTGGTGCCGCGACAATCTCAAGGGCGGGGTGGCGCGGGCGCTGCTGGTCAATTCGGGCAATGCCAATGCCTTCACCGGCATGAAGGGCAAGCACACCGTCGAAGTGTCGTCCGTCCATGCCGCGGCTGCCCTCGGCATCAAGACGTCGGAGGTGTTCCTCGCCTCGACCGGTGTGATCGGCGAACCGCTCGATCCCGAAAAGTTCGCGTCCGTCACGCAAGCGATGGTGGGGCGGCTGGCGCCGGGGCCGTGGATGGATGCGGCTCGCGCGATCATGACGACCGATACTTACCCCAAGCTCGCGGCAAAGACCGTCTCGATCGACGGTGTGTCAGTTTCGATCGCAGGCATCGCCAAGGGCTCGGGGATGATCGCGCCCGACATGGCGACGATGCTGAGCTTCGTATTTACCGATGCACCGATCAGCGCCTCGGCCTTGCAGGAATTGCTGCAGCCGCAGGTGGACAAGAGCTTCAATGCGGTGACGGTCGACAGCGACACATCGACTTCGGACACATGCCTCGTCTTCGCGACGGGCAAGGCGAAGATCGCGCCGGTCACATCGACGACCGATCCCCGCGCCAAGGCTTTCGCGGCGGTGCTGGGCGAGGTGCTGCACGAGCTTGCGTTGCTCGTCGTCCGCGACGGCGAAGGGGCGACCAAGCTGGTGACCGTCAAGGTCGAAGGGGCGGTGTCGGATGAGAGTGCCGTGCGCATAGCGCGTTCGATTGCCAATTCGCCGCTGGTCAAGACGGCGATCGCGGGCGAGGACGCGAACTGGGGCCGCGTGGTAATGGCCGTTGGCAAGGCAGGCGAGCCGGCGGATCGCGACAAGCTTTCGATCGCCTTTGGTGACTTCGTAGTGGCCGAGCAAGGCGAGCGCGCTCCGTCCTACGATGAGGTCGCGGCTTCCGCCTATATGAAGAACCAGGAATTGGAATTGCGCGTGGGGCTTGGGCTGGGTACCGGTAGAGCGACGGTCTATACCTGCGATCTCACGCATGGCTATATCGACATCAATGGCAGCTACCGGAGCTGATGTGCTCCCCACGCCGCTCGAAATCGAGCGGGCCGGGCTGAAAGCCTGGCCCGGCATCGAGGTGGAGTGGGACGGTGCCTGGGTCCGGCGCGCATCGAACGGCTACACTAAGCGCGCCAATTCGGCGCAATGCTTCGATCCCGAGGACGACGCGAACGCGGGGCATCGGGTCGCCGAGACCCGCCGCTGGTTTGAGGACCGCGGCCTGCGTGCGGTCTTCCGCGTCAATCTCCTCACGGGCCCGAACCTTGCAGCCGCGCTCGATGACGCCAACTGGGACACTATCGATCACAGCAGGCTGATGGCGATGGAGCTGCCGGTTCTCGCCGCCGATCCCCGCGGCGAGGTGCGCGGCGTACACGATCCGGAGTTCCTGGCCGCTCAGCAGCAACTCAAGGGCACGAGCGATGAAGAGATGGCCAAGCTCCGTGCTATCCTCGATGTGCTCGAAGTGCCTGCAGTCGGTATCGTCCTGCGAGCCGATGACGGGCGGGCTGTGTCCTCGGCCCTGATGGCCGTCGCCGACGGCATCGTCATCACTGGAAACGTGGTGACGGACAGTCGCGAGCGGCGGAAGGGATATGGCGTGGCGATGATGCGGACGGGGCTTGCCTGGGCCGCGAAGGAGGGGGCGCGCTTCGCGGCGCTCAATGTGGCGGCAGATAATGAAGCCGGGCTCGCGCTCTACCGCAGCCTCGGTTACCGGGCGCAATATGATTATGCCTACCGGGTCCCGTGGCAGTCATGAGCGAAAGCCGCATCCTCCTCGTGGTCGCTTGCGCACTGGTCGATGCCGACCGGCGGGTGCTGATCTGTCAGCGGCCGGAAGGCAAGCAACTGGCGGGACTATGGGAATTTCCGGGGGGCAAGCTCGAGCCGGGCGAAAGTCCGGAGGCCGCGCTGATCCGCGAACTCGAGGAAGAACTGGGGGTTTCGACCAAGACCGCCTGCCTTGCCCCGTTAACATTTGCGTCCCACGCTTACGAAAGCTTTCATCTTCTGATGCCACTTTTCGTGTGCCGAAAGTGGCAGGGGACGCCGGTTGCGCGCGAGCATCAGGCTCTCAAATGGGTCAGGCCGCAATTGCTGCGCGACTACCCGATGCCGCCGGCGGACGAACCGCTGATCGCACCCTTGTGCGATCTGCTCTGAGGCTGGAGGGCCGCTATGCCGGCAGTACTGTTCCGCTTCCTCGGTGACGAGGAAGGTGCGACGGCCATCGAGTACGGGATCATTGCCGCCCTGCTGGGGGCGGGGCTCATCGTCGCCTTCACGCTGTTTGGCAACAGCCTTGTCGGCCTGTTCGGCTATGTGCGGGACAACGCCACGGACGCCATGGCCGGCTAAGCGCCGGAGCCGAGGATTTTTGCCAGGCTGACTTCGGCGCTACCCGGTTTTAGCGGCTTCTGCTGGCTGTCATGCGGCGCCCAGCCGCTGAGCCAGATGATCTCCAGCGTGGCGCGGACGCGGCCATCAAGATCGGTGGCAAGCTGCTCATAGGCTGCCGACGCCTCTTGGATCAGACCGCGCGTTGCGAATTTGCCGGGATGGTCCGAGAGTGGGTTCGAAGCGCCAAGAGCCTTCAGCTCGCGCATCACCGATAGCGGCGTGGAATAGCGCACCGTGTGAGTCTCGACATCGGCGACGGGTAGGGCAAGCCCTGCTCGCTGCAACAGTCCGCCGGCCTCGCTCAGCGGGATGAAGGGCGCGACGCGCGCGAAGGCGCCGCCCGATAGCGCGGCATCGGCGGAAAGGAAAGCTTCGCGCAATTCCGTCAAACTGTCGCCGCCGACCGCGGCGGCAAGGAACAATCCGTCACCTTTGAGATGCGCACGCGCGCGGGCGAGAAAGCCGACCACGTCATCGACGATCTGGAGGTCGAAGACCGAGACGATGAGATCGTAGTCGCGGCCTGGGAGCGTCAGGGGTTCAATCGGCACAAGCTGCGTGCCGGCCGAACCAAGTGCCGTCGATACGCGCTCGAAGGAAAAGAGTCCCTGCGCGCTGCGGCCGATCGCGGGGAGGGCCGCGGCATCGGGAGACATGATCAATGCCCGCTCGAAGCGGCGGGTCACCGTGCCAAGCCGATGCTGGAGGTCGCGGAGCACCAGGTCAGTCACGAAATCATCGTGGCCCGCGGGACGCCGCCGGAGGTGGCGCGCGATGAGATCACGATCGAAGATTCTGGGCAGTTCGGGCATTGAGCGAAGGGCCGTGGGCTGGCAGGATGGCGTTATGGAGACCGGTGCTTCTCTTGTCAAAAATCGGGATTTCGGCGCGCCGCTGCGATGGCTCGGCGGTGCAATCCTCGATCTGATCTACCCGCCGGTCTGCCTCGCCTGCGACGCGCCGGTGGCCAGCGCCGACGCCCTCTGCACTGCGTGCTTTCGCGAGCTGCGTCCGATCACCGCGCCGCTTTGCCCGGTTCTTGGATTGCCCTTCGAGGTCTCGCTCGGTCCCGGTGCGCGTTCGGCAGAGGCGATCGCCGATCCGCCGCCCTTCGATCGTGCGCGCGCCGCGGTGATCTACAATGACGTGGCTCGGCGCATCGTAAGCCGGCTCAAATACAGCGACCGGCCGGAACTGGCGCGGCTTTGCGCGTCGCTCATGGCGCAGGCGGGACACGAGCTGTGGGGCGGCGGCGCCGTGCTGCTTCCTGTGCCGTTGCATCCATTGCGGCAATTGTCGCGGCGCTACAATCAATCCACTGAACTGGCGCGGGCGCTGAGCCGGCTGACGGGGATACCGGTCGATCCGGTGCTGGCGTTGAGGCGCAAGCGCACACGCCAGCAGGTCGGGCTCAGCGCCGACGGCCGCCAGCGCAATGTGGCCGGCGCCTTCGCGCCGCATCCGGATCTGCTGCAGCGTCTGCGTGGTCGCCGGGTCATCATCGTCGATGACGTCGTGACTACCGGGGCGACGGTGAAATCGGTGACGCGGGCACTCAAGGCGGGCGGCGGCGAGCGGGTCGACGTCATCAGCTTCGCGCGTGTAGTCCCCGGCAGGAGCGACGGCTGATGGGCGACATCCGCTTCCATCGCTCGCGCTTTCTCAGGATGAACTTCCCACGCACGCGCGAGATCACGGCGGCCGATATCCGAATGGGCCACAATGGCGGGCCGCCACTCGACGATCACGTCCCGGAATGGGGCCCGGGCGGCATTGGCAATTACTTCACCTGGAAAGCGAAGTCCGAGGCCGCATTCAAGCTGCCGCCGGAGATCGCGATCCGGCGCGCGCGCAAGGCCGAGGCCCTCGGGCTGACGTTCCGCGAATACCAACTCGAAATCCTCGAGCGCGGACGCTACCTGCAGGAGGGCGACACCGAGCGGATCGCGGCCATCATCGCGCGGCGAACGAAATCGTGAAACGCGTTGTTCCGGCGGACTGCGCGACCATATAGAGGACAGGAAGTTTCAATTTGCGCGCCATGTCCAAAGTTCAAATCTATTCGACCGGATGGTGTCCCTACAGCTTCGCCGCCAAGGTGCTGCTGGATGACAAGGGCGTGGTCTATGACGAGATCGACGTCACCGAGCCGGCGATGCGGGCGGATATGATCCAGCGCGCACACGGCAGGCGGACGGTGCCCCAAATCTTCATCGGCGACACGCATGTGGGCGGCTATATGGAGCTGGCCGATCTCGATCGCAGCGGTAAGCTGGACCCGCTGCTCAAAGCCTGAGGGGCCGAAAATTCACCACAGGACGGCGGGTGGGTTGCAGAGGCCCCCCTATTTTCGCTATCCGTTAACGATAGCAGCGCAGACTGGTCCTGCGTTTTGAGGTCTTTCAGCGTGATCCACTACTCACTGGTCTGCGACAAGTCCCATAAGTTCGATGGCTGGTTCGCCAATGCCGCGGCTTATGACGCACAGAAGTCGCGCGGGCTCATCACTTGCCCGATCTGCCTCAGCAGCGTCGTGGACAAGGCCTTGATGACGCCGTCCATCAAAGCCTCCAGCGCCGAGAAGGTGTCACTCTCGATCGGCCATCCGCAGCACAATCAGCTGCGTGACGCCATGCTGGCGCTGCGCAACAAGGTGACCAGCGAGGCGGACTATGTCGGCGACAAATTCGCCGAAGAGGCACGCAAGATTCACTTCAAGGAAGTCGATCCGCACGGCATCTATGGCGAGGCTACCCGCGAAGAAGTGGCGGCGCTTGCCGAGGAAGGCGTCGACTTCATGCCGCTCCCGAGCATTCCGGAAGAGCATAACTGAGGGCCTGAAGGTCCCTGACGTCAGCGTATTCCTTGCCAGAGCGCCCGTTCCTTTGCCAGCGGATCGTCAACCGGCGCGGAACTGACGTCGAAGCGCATTGCCGTGCGCGTGGTCAAGTCGAACGGCGCCCAGCCGGGATCTCCAGTCTTTGCGAAAGTGATCCATCCTGCATGCATCGCATCGGCGAGTGCCTGAGGCGGGTTTGCCCCGAGCAGCGGCTCGGTCTGATTGCCCAGCGTGTCGAAGACGAAGGGGATTTCGATGCCGTGGCTGGCCCCGAGCTTGCCGCCGAACTGAGGCGACCGCCAGGCAAAATCATACATGAAGGTACGGCCGCCCCTTGCTTGGGTGGCGTGGGCTTCGGCGAGCCGGAGCGCGGGGATGCGCCAATACCAGTCGGTCATCACGGCGGCGAGGAGGTCGCCGGGCCCGGCGCCGGGATTGAGCTCGCCATAGGTGGCGAGGGCTTGGTCGACGGGCAGGCCGAATGCGGCCATGGTTCCCGCGAGGGTGGGCGGCGGAATTTGGTCGATGGCGCCGCCTGGCACAAGGAATAGGCGCCATTCCTCGGCGTTGAAACCGGCCAGCAGATCGACATCGGACCCCGCGCCGGCGCGGACGAGATCGAGCGGGACAGCCGCGATGAGGTTGCCATCGACGACCGGTGCCCAGGGAAGGCTGGTCAGCGAGACTTCACCCCAGAATTGCGGGTCGGGCGTGGCAGCCATCTCGCCGCGCAGGGTGTTCTGGGCCTCGATGATCTTTTCGACCGGGACCGCCGAGATCGCTTCGCGCGTGGGCGCAACGCCTAGCCGTTCCGCGAGGCGGAAGCCGATGCGCTTGGCCGTGGCGGCGGATGTAACGATCTGGCCGCCGCCGCTCTCGACGATGCCGCGCCGGAATAGTCCCTTGGCGGATGGCATGGCGAGAAGCGTGCCCACGCTGAGCCCGCCGGCCGACTCGCCGAAGATCGTCACATTGCCGGGGTCGCCGCCGAAACTCGCGATATTGTCCTGTACCCATTGCAAGGCGGCGATCTGGTCGAGCAGACCGACATTGGCGATGCCGTCGCCGAGAAAGAGGAAGCCGGGAGCGCCCACGCGGTAGTTGATGGAGACCAGAACCACACCGTCGCGTGCAAAGGCGATGCCGTCATATTGAGGCGACGCGCCTGTCGCGTGATATTCGAACATGCCGCCGGGGATCCACAGCATGACCGGCAGGCGGGCCGCGCCGAGGTCGGGAGTCCAGATATTGAGCGTCAGGCAGTCTCGGCCCGCGCCGGTCAGTTCCGGCGGAATGAGCGGGGCGACCATCGGTGGATAGTCCGCCTGCGGAGGTTTCGGACCAAAGGCGAGGGCGTCGCGGACGCCGTCCCATCGCGCCCGCCTGGGTGGCCGGAACAGCCCGGCACCGACAGGCGCCTCGGCGAAGGGAATGCCCTTGAAGATTTTGATGCCGCCGGAAATGGCACCGCGGACCGAGCCCGAGGCCGTGACGACGACTGGCGCCGTCTCCGCGCCGATTGCGGCCGTACCTAAGCTGGAAGCGGAAGTGGCGAGCCCCGTTCCGAGGCTGCCGAGGAGAAAATCGCGACGCTGCATGATCGTATCTCCGTTGCGCCGGACAGCTTGGCAATCACGGCTGCCAGGCGCCTTGACGTGAATCAACGGAGGTCGGCTTCACGCGCCGGGCCGTCGCGCTAGGCAGGACGCACAATTTCGGTAGTATCGCCCCGGGGCAGCGCCGGGGACACGGGCGTGACGGACGTCTTCATTTCCTACAAGCACCGGATGATGCCGCGCGTCGCGGAGATCGCGGCGGCGTTGCGCGAACTTGGCCTCGATGTCTGGTACGATGCCGGGCTGGTTTCGGGCTCGGACTATGCCGATGCGATCAGTAAGCATCTGCGCGCCGCCAAATGCGTGCTGGTCTGCTGGACCAATGATGCCTTTCCGCACGGGGGCGACAAGAATGGCTGGGTCCGAGGCGAGGCCGAGAAGGGGCGCGACCGGGATGTGCTAGTTGCGGTCATGCTCGAGGAGACCGATCTCGATCCGCCCTGGAACATGGTGCATTACGAGCGGCTGATCGACTGGACTCCCGCGAGCACCGACCGCGCGGTCTGGCAGCGGGTGCTAAATGCGATCGGCGCGCTGGTCGGTCGGCCGGGGCTCGGCGAATATGATCGTGCGTCGCGCGCGGCGAGTAGCGCGGAACTTTCGGATTGGGCGCGCAGCCATGGCGATGATCCGCTTGCCGCCGGCGCTCGCATCCGCGCCAAGGAGCTGTATCTGGCGGAGGCCGCGGCGCGCTTTGAAGCGGAAGAGGCCGGACAGGCCGAAGACGTGGCGCGCAAGGCGAAGGAAGCAGCCGATGCCGAGCGCCGGCGCGCCGACCAGCAGGCGGCCAGCGCGCGATTGGCGCGAGAAGCTGCGGAGCGGGCCGAGCGCGACGCGCGAGACGAAGCGGAAGACACGAAGAGAGCATCTGCTGATCGGATACCTCAAGGTCAACAGGCACGCGGCATTAGGAATGCGATCGAGCCGGTGCTTTCCGTGCAACGGACGCATAGCGTTTCGGCGATGGATATCCTGGTGGCGGGCGGCTTGGGCCTCGTCGCCTGCGCGATCCTTATCTTCTCGGCGGCGGCAAGTGGCGCGATGGAAGATCAAGCTCCCGGCATCACTTTTGCCATTGTTGGCACCAGTCTCTATGGATTGCCGCTGGCATGGCTGTTTTGGCGGCGCAAGCTGATGAGGGCGTGGCAGGCAATCATCCTTGCAGTGGCGATGCCAGTGATCGCACTCGGCTCGGCAGTCGCCGCGAGCAGCGTCGGCTACAGCAGCGCTCTCTTTGGTGCCGCCGGACTGGCCGGAGCAATTGCAAGCTTTGCCGTTCTCGCGGCGCTGCGTGGGATTCCACTAATGGGCCGATCGCTTGCGATCGCGGCTGCCACTAGCGCCGTCTGCGGCGTGGCCATCGCGGGTTTGGTTGCCGTCCTGGGATCCGGCTTTGGACCGGGTTCGCTCGGCGCCCTGACTCTGACCTGGCAGATACCATTCACGGTCGGGCTTGCCGCTTTGTTTTTGGCTCAGCCGGCGCGTTCGGCCAGGAGCATATAGTTGACGCCCATATCGGTGGATTTGCGCCATTCGTCGGCTAAGGGGTTGAACACCACGCCGCATTGATCGGCGATGCGGAGGCCGTTGCGCGTGATCAGCGCCTTGAGCTCGTCGGGCGTTAGAAACCTGTTCCAGTCATGCGTGCCGCGCGGCAGCCACCGCAGGACGTTTTCGGCCATGAATACCGCGAGTGCCCGGGCGCGCAGGGTGCGGTTGATGGTAGCCGAAAAGAGCAGACCGCCGGGTGCTACGAGATCGGCGCAACTCTTCATATAGAGTGGGACGTTGTCGACGTGCTCGACGACCTCCATGTTGAGCACGATGTCGAAGCTCCTTCCCTCGGCGGCCAGGGCTTCCGACGTCGTCTCGCGATAGTCGATGGAAAGGCCCATGCGCTCGGCATGAAGCCTTGCGATCGCAATGTTCCTGTCGCCCGCATCGATGCCCGTGACCCGGGCGCCGAGCCGCGTCAGGGGTTCGCAGAGCAAGCCGCCGCCGCAGCCGATATCGAGGACACTCAGTCCTTCAAGCGAGTGGTGTGAGGTCTCGTCGCGGCGAAAGTGCCTGACGGCCCAATCGCGGATAAAGGTCAGCCGGACCGGGTTGAATTTGTGCAGCGGCTTGAACTTGCCGTTCAGATCCCACCAGTCGTCAGCCATGGCCGAGAATTTGGCCAGCTCGGCCGGGTTAATGGTGGTTTCGGTCATTCTTGTAACTCCAGGCCCTTTGTGGCATGTCCGCGCCGAATTCTAAAGCGTACCGCCGGGTTCGGCCCGGTTTCGAGGAACAATTGGCCCGCATCGTGATGAAGTTCGGCGGCACGTCTGTCGCCAATGTCGAGCGCATCCGGCAGGCCGCGCGGCATGTGAAGCGCGAGGTCGATGCGGGCAATCAGGTCTGCGTTGTAGTCTCGGCCATGTCGGGCAAGACCAATGAGCTGGTGGGCTGGGTCAATGAAAGCTCGAAGCTTCATGACGCCCGCGAATACGACGCGGTGGTAGCTTCGGGCGAGCAGGTGACGGCGGGGCTGATGGCAATCGTGCTCAGCGAAATGGGCATCGAGTCGCGTTCGTTCCAGGGCTGGCAGGTGCCGATCTATACCGACGACGACCACGGCGCCGCGCGCATCGTCGAGATCGTGCCGGACGAACTCGACCAGCGGATGAACGAGGGGTGGGTACCTGTCGTGACCGGCTTTCAGGGCATCGTAAAGGAGACGGGCCGGGTGACGACGCTTGGCCGCGGCGGCTCGGATACGTCTGCGGTCGCCATCGCGGCGGCGGTCAGGGCCGACCGCTGCGACATCTACACCGACGTCGACGGGGTCTACACGACCGATCCGCGCATCGACCCCAAGGCCAAGCGGCTCAACCGGATCGCCTTCGAGGAAATGCTCGAGATGGCCTCGCTCGGCGCCAAGGTGCTGATGATCCGGTCGGTCGAGATGGCGATGGCGCACAAGGTGCGGCTGGTGGTCCGCTCCACTTTCGACGATCCCGAAGCGGCGCAGGTCGCTCCGGACGGAACGCCCGGCGTGCCCGGCACGCTGGTTTGCGATGAGGATGAGATCATGGAAAAGCAGATCGTTTCGGGCGTCACGCTCGCCAAGGCCGAGGCAAAGATCACGCTGCGCGACGTCAAGGACAAGCCGGGCGTCGCCGCGGCCGTGTTCGGGGCGCTGGCGGATGAGTCGATCGTGGTCGACATGATCGTGCAGAACATCTCGGATGACGGCTCGGTCACCGACATCACCTTCACCGTTCCCGACAGCGAGTATGACAAGTCCGTCAAGGCGCTGGAGGCGGCGCGCGCCGCCGGCCATGTGGAATATGCCCGGATCACCGGGTCCAAGGGCGGCGCCAAGGTTTCGGTGGTCGGGGTGGGCATGCGCAACCATGCGGGCGTCGCCGCCAGCATGTTCAAGGCGCTGGCCGACAAGGGCATCAATATCCAGTTGATTACGACGTCGGAAATCAAGACGTCGGTGCTGATCGACGACGAATATGCCGAGCTTGCGGTCAGGGCGCTGCATACGTATTACGGGCTGGACAAGCCGGCGGCCTGAGCAGCAGACGGGGCCCCGGTTTTCTGGATCGGGAGGCGGTGCGGGGCCGCATAAGAGGTTATGGCGACAGCGATCGGCGGTCCGCGCGTGCTGCTCCGGCAGTTGCGTGAAACCATGGCGGAGCCCCTGGCTTCGCAGGATCGCCTCGACAAAATCGTCAACCTCATCGCCGTCAACATGCAGGCGGACGTCTGCTCGTTCTACGTGCTGCGCGACGACGGCGCGCTGGAACTGTTCGCTACCTACGGCCTCAAGCGCGAATCCGTCCACATGACGACCCTCAGGCTCGGCGAGGGCCTGGTCGGCATCATCGCGGCGCAGGCCGAGCCGTTGGCGCTGGAAGACGCGCCCAGGCACCCCGCATTCGCCTACCGGCCGGAAACGGGCGAGGATCCGTTCAACGCCTTTCTCGGCGTGCCGGTGCTGCGGGCCGGGCAGACTCTGGGCGTGCTGGTGGTGCAGAACCGTGACCGCCGCATTTTCGGCGAAGACGAAATCGAGGCGATGCTGACGACGGCGACCATCCTCGCCGAGATGATCGTCACCTCCGAATTCGAAAGCTTGATCCGTCCGGGCCAGGATATCGATCTGCGCCGGCCGCGCACTTTTACGGGCGCTGGCTTCACAGACGGCATCGCGCTAGGGCAGGTGGTGCTGCACGATCCGCGCGTGGTGGTGACCAATTTCATCGCCGAGGATGTCGATCAGGAAATGGCCCGGCTCGAAAACGCGCTGGCGACGATGCGGCTGTCGATCGACGACATGCTCAGCCATGGCGACATGCAGTCGGGGACCGAGCATTACGACATCCTCGAAACCTACCGCATGTTCGCCAATGACCGCGGCTGGGTCGACCGGCTCGAAGAGGCGATTGCCAATGGCCTGACCGCCGAGGCTGCGGTCGAGCGCGTGCAGAACGACACACGCGCCCGCATGCTGCGCTCAACCGATCCCTATATCCGCGACCGGCTGCACGATTTCGACGATCTCGCCAACCGGCTGCTGCGCGTGCTGACGGGAGATGGCACGGCCCGGACGCGCGAGCTGCCCGAAAATGCGATCCTCGTCGCGCGCAATATGGGCCCTGCCGAGTTGCTCGAATATGACCGGACACGGCTCCGCGCGGTCGTGCTGGAAGAAGGCGGCGCCACGGCGCATGTGGCAATCGTTGCCAAGTCGCTCGGACTCGTCGCCGTGGGGCAGGCCGAGAACATCGTAGCCATGTGCGAGAATGGCGACGACATCATCGTCGACGGCCCGACCGGCACGGTGCATCTGCGGCCCACGCCAGATCTCGAACAGAACTATATCGACAAGGTGCGGCTCTCGGCGAAGCGGCGCGCGCATTACCTCGAACTCAAGGATAAACCGGCCGTCACCAAGGACGGCGTGACCATCACCCTGCTCCACAATTCGGGGCTTGTGGCCGATCTGCCGATGCTGCGCGACACGGGAGCGGAAGGCGTCGGCCTGTTCCGCACGGAGCTCCAATTCATGATCGCCTCGCACCTGCCCAAGGTGCAGGAACAGATCGCGCTCTATCGCGAGGCGGTGCGGCTCAGCGAAGGCAAGCCCATCGTCTTCCGCCTGCTCGATGTCGGCGGTGACAAGGTGATCCCCTATCTGCGCGCCATGCAGGAAGAAAATCCCGCCATGGGCTTCCGCTCGCTGCGCTTGGCGCTCGAACGTCCCGGCCTGCTGCGCACGCAAGTGAGGGCGCTGCTGACCGCAGCCGATGGCGGGCCGATGAAGATTCTCGTGCCGATGGTCACCGAGACCTGGGAGTTCATCGAGACCAAGCGGGTTATCAAGCGCGAGCTCGAACGCCTGGTCCGCTCCGGCGCCAAGCCGCCCTCGAGGCTCGAGATCGGAGCGATGATCGAAGTGCCTTCGCTGCTGTGGGAGCTCGACCATGTGCTGCCTGAGTCGGATTTCGTGTCGATCGGCTCGAACGATCTCATCATGTTCATGACGGCGGCCGACCGCACCAATACCCGCGTCGCCAAAGCCTATGATCCCATCGCGCTGCCGCGGCTGCGGGCGCTGCGGCATATCGTCGACATGGCCAAGCGCTATGAGGTGCCGATCACGATGTGCGGCGAGCTGGCCGGCCGGCCCATCGAAGCGCTGGCGCTCATGGCGATCGGCATGATGCGGCTCTCAATGTCGCCGCCTGCCATCGGCCCGATCAAGGAGATGATCATGGGCATGGAGCTCAAGCCGATCCAATCCGCGGTGGCGGCGGCGCTGGGCGAGGGCCAGTCAGGCGTGGGCATCCGCGAATTGCTGCTCGATCTGGCGGAGAAGCAGGGGCTGGCGATCTGATGGGCGCCCACTCCTTTGAAACTCGCGTTGACCCGGTGGGTGGCAAGGCGCCTGAGAGTACGATCGACTAACCATGGCCTCTCTTCCCGAAGACAAGCTCGCCCAGCTCGAGAAGCGGTTCGACAGTGTCGAGGCGGCGCTGTCGGCTGGGCCGGGGGCGGACGAATATGTGCGGCTCTCCAAGGAATATGCCGAACTCGAACCGGTGGTGCGGCCGATCATTGCCTGGCGCAGGGCTAGTGAGGAATTGCGGGCGGCCGAAGAGTTGGCGGCCTCGGGCGACAGGGACATGGCCGAGATGGCCGGCGCCGAGATCGAGGCGCTGAAGCCAAAAATCGCGCAGATGGAGAGCGAGATCCGCATCCTGCTGCTGCCGAAGGATGCGGCGGACGAAAAGAACGTCATTCTTGAAGTGCGGGCTGGGACCGGTGGCGACGAGGCGGCGCTGTTTGCTGGCGATCTGCTGCGGATGTATCAGCGCTATGCCGACATCCATGGCTGGAAGTTCACGCTGATGGAGGAAAGCCCCGGCGAGGTCGGCGGCTATAAGGAAGTCATCGCCAATATCGCGGGCAAGGGCGCCTACGCCAAGCTCAAATACGAGTCCGGCGTGCACCGGGTGCAGCGCGTGCCCGAGACCGAGGCGCAGGGACGCATCCATACGTCGGCGGCGACAGTCGCGGTGCTGCCGGAGGTCGAGGACATCGACATCGAGATCCGCAACGAGGATCTCCGGATCGACACGATGCGCTCGTCCGGCGCGGGCGGCCAGCACGTCAATACGACCGACTCCGCCGTGCGCATCACGCATCTGCCGACCGGGATCGTGGTCACCTCGTCGCTGAAATCGCAGCACCAGAATCGGGCGCAGGCCATGGTCGTGCTGCGGGCCCGGCTCTACGAGGAGCAGCGCCATGCGCGTGATACGGCGCGCTCGGAAGCGCGCAAGGAGCAGATCGGCTCCGGCGATCGGTCGGAACGCATCCGGACCTATAATTTCCCGCAGGGGCGGGTCACCGACCACCGCATCAACCTCACGCTCTACAAGCTCGATCGCGTCATCGCCGGCGATGCGCTGGACGAATTGATTGATGCATTGACCACCGAGGACCAGGCGGCGCAGCTGGCTGCCATGGAAGGTGCCGGCTGAGTGGGGATGTTCCCATCGGCGTCGCCTGGCGTCGCGTCCGCGACCGCTTCCGTGCCGCCAATATCGACACTGCCGATCTCGATGCGCGCCTTCTCGCGCAACGCGCGCTGAAGCTCGAACCCATCCAGCTGATGAGCCGCGAGCGCGAGCCGGTCGATCTGGGTGGCCTGCTGGAACTCGAGAGGTTCGCTGAGCGGCGGCTTGCCGGCGAACCGGTTGCGCGCCTGCTCGGCGAAAAGCCGTTCTGGGGCTTTCCGATGACGCTCAATGCAGCGACGCTGGTGCCGCGCCCGGAAACCGAGATGCTGGTGGCGCAGGGGCTGGTGTTGGTTCACGGCAAGCCGGCCCAGCGCATCCTCGACCTCGGTACGGGCAGCGGTGCCATTGCCATCGCGCTGCTCAATGAGTTGCCGCAGGCCGCGGCCATGGCGACCGACATCTCGCAGGCCGCGCTCGACATGGCGCGGGAGAACGCCAAGCGGAACGGGGTTGCGAGCCGGATGACCTTCCGGCAGGGCGACTGGTGGGAGGCGGTGCCCGAGGAGGAAACATTTGACCTCATCGTCTCCAACCCACCCTATATCGCCACCGCCGTGATCGAGACGCTGGCGCCCGAGGTCAAGACGCACGATCCGGTGCTGGCGCTGGATGGGGGGATGGATGGGCTCGAGGCCTATCGCAAGATCGCCATCCAGGCCCGGCGGCGGCTGAGGCCCGGCGGCGCGATCGCGCTCGAAATCGGGTCGACCCAGGGGCCGCTGGTCACGAAAATGATGAGCCGGGCCGGGTTCAGCAAAGTCGAGCTCCTGCAGGATCTGGCGGGCCTTGACCGGGTGGTCGCGGCTTCCCATTTCTAGGGCTCGGCGGGCGCCAAAAGGCCCGCCCGCCTGGCACTTTTTCTCGAAAACTTCAGGGAAAACTAAACAATGTCCGAGAGTGCCGGGCATTTTCCGCTTGGAAAGAGGGGGCGAAGCAGATAGCTTCCCTTTGCTGTCAGCGGCGCGAAACAGGCGCCAAGGTGACGGCCACCCGCTCATCGGCACGCTGGAGTTCCAGCAAGGGATTTCCTGAAACGGACCCCGCCAGGATTGATGGGCAAAAAAGTGGTTCAACCCGCACAGCCTTCGGAAAAGCTCCCGCCCATTGTGGCAGCCCGGTCGGGCGCCAAAGGTGCAGCGGGCAACCTGATCCGGACGATCCAGGCTCATTCAGCAAGGCGTTGACGACCCAATGAGACCAAACCAGAACAACAAGAACCGGCAGCGCGGCCGCAACAACAATGGTGGCCGCAAGCACATCAATCCGCTCAGCCGGAACTTCGAATCCAACGGCCCCGACGTGAAGGTGCGCGGCAACGCGTCGCACGTCGCCGAGAAATACCTCCAGCTCGCGCGCGATGCGCAGAGTTCGGGCGATCCGGTGCTGGCCGAGAACTATCTGCAGCACGCGGAGCATTATTTCCGCATCGTTGCCGCGGCCCAGCCGCAGAACCAGTTCCGTCCCGATCAGCCCGGCGGCCAAATGACGCCGGAAGTGGACGAGGACGACGATTTCCCGCCCATCAATGACCGCTTCGCCTCGCCGGAGCCGCGCGTCCAGTTCCAGCCGCAGCCGCAGGAACAGCCGGCGGGTGGCATGCTCGAAGCCGAAGAGGGCGAGCAGCCGGCCCTGCAGGGGGAGGGTGGCCAGTCCGAAGAGGGCCAGCAATATTCCGGCCAGCATCAGGGCGACAATAATGGCGAGGGCGGGCGCCGCCGCGACCGCAACCGCCGCCGCCGTGGACGCGGGCCGAGCGACGGTAACCAGGGTGGCCACAGCAATGATCCCGGTGACGCGCCGCAGCCCGAAGTCGGCGAATTGCCGGCGTTCCTGACCGCGGGTGGAAGCAACGCGGCCGAGTAGGACTCACACCGGTTTCATGGATCAGGCCGCGTCTTCGGGCGCGGCCTTTTGCTTTTGTGCCATCAGCTCAGCGTGCCTCGCTCGCAACCCTGCGATCAGCAGGCGCAGGCCGCGCTCGAAGCTACTGGGGCGTTTGCCGGCGCGCACCGCCGCCTGGTGGCCGGCGCCGCGAGCGAGGGATGCGGCGTGAAGGGTTGGGTAGGCCTGGAGCTTCTTCCAAAGCTCTGAGTTGTCGTCGCCGGGGTGCTCGCGCCGCCGGTCCATCTCGGCCTGGTGCTCGAGCGCACTGCCGGTGACGAAATCGCCGAAAGTCAGGATGTAGGCGAGCGCCTCTGCGGGCGGAAATCCGGCTTCTACCCACATCTTTAGGAACTGCTCGATCTGCGGGAGCGCGGCCTCGGTGGGCCGGTTGCCCGCTACGACGCGCGCGCCGTCGCGATAGGCGATGATCGCCTCATATTGTCGCCGCATGCCTTCGGCGATCTTCTCGTCCCAGGGAAGGCCGGGCGGGAAGGGCGGCATTTTCTCACGCGCCGCACGGACCATTTCCTCGCTCATCAAATCGAGCAATTCGCGCTTGTCCTTGACGTGCCAGTAGAGGGTGGGTGCCGAGATGCCGAGCTCTGTCGCGAGGCGGCGCAGGGTCAACCCATCCAGCCCGACTTCGTTGAGGAGCTGGATTGCGGTTTGAATCACGTCGTCGCGGGTGACGGCCATTTGCCTCTTGTCTCTCTAACGCTGTTAGAGTATTAGCACCCTAACGCTGTTAGGGAAAGCCCGGAGTTTCAGCATGAACGTGTCTTCGGGCGTGACGCCCGCCGTCGAAGTCAGGGGACTGACCAAGACCTTCAAGACGGTCGAGGCCGTGAAGGGAATCGACCTCACGGTCTATCCCGGCGAGACCTTCGGCTTTCTCGGGCCCAATGGCGCGGGCAAATCGACGACGATCAAGATTCTCTGCACGCTGGCCGATGCGACATCGGGCACGGCGCGGGTCGCGGGCTACGACGTCGCCAAGGAGCGCGACGCGGTGCGCCGCTCTATCGGGCTGGTGTTCCAGGAGCCGACGCTCGACGGCTATCTCACCGCCGAGCAGAATCTGCGGTTCCACGGCGAGCTCTACGGCGTCGAACGGATCAGTGCGGCGGCGCGGCGCAAGGAGGTGCTCGACATGGTCGGGCTTACCGAGCGGCGCAACGATCTCGTCAACAATTTCTCGGGCGGCATGCGGCGGCGGCTCGAGATCGCGCGCGGACTGCTGCATTCTCCCAAGGTGCTGTTCCTCGACGAGCCGACGATCGGCCTCGATCCGCAGACGCGGGCATCGATCTGGCAATATCTGAACGAGCTGCATGCGCGCGAAGAGATCACCGTGTTCGTCACCACCCACTACATGGACGAAGCGGAGAATTGCGACCGCATCGCCATCATCGACCAGGGCAAGATCGTCGCGCTCGACACGCCGGCGGCGCTGAAGGCGGCGATCGGCAAGGACCGCGTGCAGATTGCGACCGCCGACGATGCCGCCGCGATCGCCGCGCTCAAATCGGTATTCGGACTCGAAGCGCAGATGGTCGAGGGGCTGGTGACGTTCGGCGTGCCGGAAGGCGCGCAGTTCGTGCCGCGGCTGTTCGAGAAGCTTGGGGTCGCGATCCGCTCAGTCGCGGTGCACCGGCCGAGCCTCGACGACGTGTTCCTCGCCCATACCGGCACCTCGCTGCGCGATGCGGAGGCGATGGGGTCCAAGTTCAATCCAATGGCTGCGGCGCGCGGCGGGAGACGCTGATAATGGCTCAGGCAAGCATGGCTTCGGTACAGGCGGTGAGTGTGCCCAAGGGCGGCCTTGCCCATGAGACGCGCGCGGCGCTGGTGGTGTGGGAGCGTGAGATGATCCGCTTCAGCCGTGATCCGGCGCGCGTCATTTCCTCGATCGTGCAGCCGCTGCTGTTCCTGTTCGTGCTCGGCGGCGGGCTCGGCTCGCTGGTCCAGGCGGGGACAGGCGGCGTCGATTTCAAGACGTTCCTGTTCCCGGGCGTCTTGTCGATGTCGGTGCTGTTTACGGCGGCCTTCGCGGGCATCTCGATGGTGTGGGACCGCGAGTTCGGCTTCCTGCGCGAGATGCTGGTGGCGCCGGTCTCGACGACGGCGATCCTCACCGGAAAGTGCCTGGGGGGCGCCAGTGTCGCCACTATCCAGTCGCTGGTGGTGCTCGCCCTCGCCGGCCTCGTGGGCGTGCCCTACGATCCGCTGATGATCCTCGAGCTGGTCGTGCTGCTCTTCATCATGAGCTTCATGATCACGGCGCTGGGGCTGATCCTTGCGAGCCGCGTCAAGCAGGTGCAATCCGCCATGCCGCTGGTGCAGATGATCATCACGCCGCTGATGTTCCTTTCGGGCGCGCTGTTCCCGCTCTCCAACCTGCCAGGCTGGCTGACGGTCGTCACTCACATCAACCCGATGACCTATGCGGTCGAGCCGGTGCGTTCCGCCGTCTTCGACCGGCTGGCGATGTCGCCCGAGGCGCGCGCCATTCTCGACCCGGGCATCTGGTGGGGCAGCTACCAGGTTTCGGTGCTGGTACAGGTGGCGCTGGTGGTGGTGGCGGCGCTGCTGCTGCTATGGGGTGCGGTGAAGCTCTTCAACCGTACGGAGTAGATCAGGCGGCCTTTCGCAGGGCCGTCAGCGCGCGGATCTCCTTGGCCACGAGCTTCTGGATTTCCCAGAGATTGCGGTCGCGGATGCCGTGCTGTTCGAGACCATAGACCGTGCGCTGCAGATATTGCGCGGCCGAGCCCCAATGGCCGGCCGCGCGCGCCGTGATCTCGGCGACGCGCGCATGGCTCTGGCGGCCGGCATAGGCGACGCCGTCGCGCGCCGCGACGAAAGCGAGCGCGCGGATGGTCTCGTTTCCCGACCGCAGGCTGATCCAGCGCGGCACATTGGTCGCGGGCAGGCCATCGGTCTCGCGGCGCAGGAGCTTTTCGATCTGGGCGCGGCGATCGCCCAGCGGCAGGCGATAGGCGACGCCAGTGCAGGAGCCGCCGCGGTCGAGCGCCATCATCAGCGCCAGCTGTTCGCGCGTGCCGCGCCAGCGCGTGAGCGTGAGGCAGAAGGAGCGGTGCCAGCCGAGGGCAGTGGCCCGGCGCTGGTCGCAGAAATCGTGCTCGGGCTTCCAGATCAGCGACCCATAGGCGAAGAGCCACAGATCTCCGTCCGGAGCACCCGCAAGCACCGCCTCCGCCATGGCGGCGTATTCGGCATCCGTCGGATCGTGGCGGCCCGGCTCCGGGCCGGGATCCGGCTCCACGCGATCGACCAGCGCCGCCAGCTCGGCGGTTAGCGCGATCATCTCAGTCCTGGGCATGACGCAACTCCATCAGCCCCCCAGCGGCCTTTGAGCAGAGCGGAGGGCGGGCTGCTAGTTGACTCGCGGTACGGAAACCAGGGGCGCGAAAAAGGCCCGCCGGCATGGCCTTTTTCTTTGCCCTTGCGTTCCTATATCTTGATCGAAGTCAGGAATTGCGCCGGATTTTCGGGCAATTTCAAACCAACGCTTCGAGCGACCGGCACATGCCTTCGGGGTGGGCCGGCGTGGCAAAAGGAGAGTTGCCTTGAATATCGAGAAATACACCGAGCGTTCGCGCGGGTTCATCCAGAGCGCCCAGCAGACGGCCCTTTCGGGCGGCCACCAGCAGTTCATGCCGGTGCATCTGCTCAAGGTGCTGATGGATGACGACCAGGGGCTTGGCTCCGGTCTGATCGAGCGCGCCGGCGGCGACAGCAAGGCGGTTCGCGCCGGCGTTGAAGCCGCCCTCAAGAAGATTCCGGTCGTGTCCGGCGACGGCTCGCAGGTCTATCTCAGCCGCGAGCTGGCGCGGGTATTCGACACGGCAGAGGCCGCGGCGCAGAAGGCTGGCGACAGCTTTGTCGCGGTAGAGCGCATGCTGCTGGCGCTGACGATCGAGAAGGACACCGATGCCGGCAAGATTCTCGCCTCCGCAGGCGTCACGGCGAATGCGCTCAACGCCGCCATCGAGGCGATCCGCAAGGGCCGCACGGCGGATTCGGCGTCGGCCGAGTCGCAGTATGATGCGCTGAAGAAGTATGCCCGCGACCTGACGCAGGCGGTGCGCGACGGCAAGCTCGATCCGGTGATCGGCCGCGACGAGGAAATCCGCCGCACGATCCAGGTGCTGAGCCGGCGCACCAAGAACAACCCCGTGCTGATCGGTGAGCCTGGCGTCGGCAAGACCGCGATCGCCGAAGGCCTCGCGATCCGCATCGTCAATGGCGACGTGCCGGAATCGCTCAAGGGCAAGTCGCTGATGGCGCTGGACCTCGGCGCGCTGATCGCGGGTGCGAAGTATCGCGGCGAGTTCGAGGAGCGGCTGAAGGCCGTGCTCAATGAGATCACCGCGGCCGAAGGCCAGATCATCCTCTTCATCGACGAGATGCACACGCTGGTCGGCGCGGGCAAAGCTGACGGCGCGATGGACGCGTCGAACCTCCTGAAGCCGGCGCTCGCGCGCGGCGAGCTCCACTGCGTGGGCGCGACGACGCTCGATGAGTATCGCAAACATGTCGAGAAGGATGCGGCGCTGGCGCGGCGCTTCCAGCCGGTGTTCGTCAATGAGCCGACGGTCGAGGACACGATCTCGATCTTGCGCGGCCTCAAGGAGAAGTATGAGCTCCATCACGGCATCCGCATCTCGGATTCCGCGATCGTCGCGTCTGCCACGCTGAGCAACCGCTACATCGCAGACCGGTTCCTGCCCGACAAGGCCATCGATCTTATGGACGAGGCGGCGGCGCGGTTGCGCATGGCCGTCGACAGCAAGCCCGAGGCGCTGGACGAACTCGACCGGCGTATCATGCAGCTCAAGATCGAGCGCGAGGCGCTGAAGAAGGAGACCGACGAGGGTTCGAAGACGCGGCTCGAGCGGCTCGAGGAAGATCTGGCCGAGCTCGAGGAAGAGGCGCAGGCGCTGTCCTCCAAATGGTTGGCCGAGAAGGAGCGCGTGCAGGGTTCGCAGAAGCTCAAGGAAGAGCTCGACGCGGCGCGCAGCCAGCTCGAGATCGCGCAGCGTTCGGGCGACCTCGCCAAGGCAGGCGAGCTTGCCTATGGCGTCATCCCCGGACTCGAGAAACGCATCAAGGAAGCCGAGCAGGCGAACGGTGCGAGTGCGGCCGATGGCAGCCCGATGGTGTCGGAGGTCGTCACGGCCTCGGACATCGCGCAAGTCGTGTCGCGCTGGACGGGTATCCCGGTCGATCGCATGCTCGAAGGCGAGCGGGAGAAGCTCGTTCACATGGAAGGCTCGCTCGGCACCCGCGTGATCGGGCAGAGCGAAGCGGTGGAAGCCGTATCGCGTGCCGTCCGTCGTTCGCGTGCCGGTCTCCAGGATCCTAACCGGCCCATCGGCTCGTTCATGTTCCTCGGGCCGACAGGTGTGGGCAAGACTGAGCTCACCAAGGCGCTGGCCGAATTCCTGTTCGACGACGAGCACGCGATGGTGCGGCTCGACATGTCGGAGTTCATGGAGAAGCACTCCGTGGCCCGCCTGATCGGCGCGCCTCCCGGCTATGTCGGCTATGACGAAGGCGGCGTGCTGACCGAAGCGGTGCGGCGCCGGCCCTACCAGGTCGTGCTGTTCGACGAGATCGAGAAGGCGCATCCGGATGTGTTCAATGTCCTCCTGCAGGTGCTCGACGACGGGCGGCTGACGGACGGGCAGGGGCGCACGGTCGACTTCCGCAACACGATCATCATCATGACGTCGAACCTGGGCGCGGAATGGCTCGTCAATCTCAAGGAGAACGAGTCGGTCGAACTGGTGCGCGGCAAGGTGCTCGATGCGGTGAAGGCGGCGTTCCGTCCGGAATTCCTCAACCGCGTGGACGACATCATCCTGTTCCACCGGCTGGCGCGCGAGCATATGGGCGCGATTGTCGAGATCCAGCTCCGGCGGCTTGCGGACCTGCTCAAGGACCGCGACATCACCCTGGACCTGACGCCCAAGGGCCGCGAGTGGCTCGCCAATGAGGGCTACGATCCGGCCTATGGCGCGCGTCCGCTGAAGCGGGTGATCCAGCGCGAGGTGCAGGACCGGCTGGCCGAGGCGATCCTCAGCGGCGACATCGAGGACGGGCAGACCGTCCGCATCGATGCCGGCGACGCCGGGCTGATGCTGGTGCCCGAGATCGAGGGCGAGGTCATCAATCCGGCCGCGGCAGCGGCTTAAGCAGCACACCGACACGACATTTGCGGGCGGCCTCACGGGCCGCCCGTTTTGTTTGGGGGCGATTTCGCCTATCGTCGCTCCATGACGAGCCTGGCCTACGCGGAAATGGCGCTCAATGTGCGCGCCCTCCAGATGTCGCAGATGCTGCATGTCGTGGCGGAGCTCGGGCTTGCCGACCGCATCGGCGATGCGCCGCGAGCGGCAGTGGAATTGGCGTCGGAAGGCGGGGCCGATCCGCAGATGCTGGTGCGGCTGCTGCGAGCGCTAGCGAGTTTCGGCATCTTCGCCATCGATGCGGCGGGCATGGTTAGCCACACGGAGAAGTCGCGATTCCTGCGCAGCGATGCCGTGCCGACGCTGCACTATGCCGCGCGCTATTGGGGCATGAAGAGCACTTGGGCGGCATGGGGGCAGTTCGAGCACACGGTGCGGACGGGAAAGCCAGGCTTCGAGGAAGCCTTCGGCATGCCGAACTTCGACTATCTCCATTCGCATGCGGACGCGGGCGCGGTGTTCAACGATTTCATGCGTCACAGCCCGGACGACCGGCACAATGCGGTCGCTCGCGCCTATGAGTTCGCGGGCACTGTCGTCGATGTCGGCGGCGGCAATGGCGGGCTGCTGCAGGCCGTTCTCGCGAATTACCCGAATGCACAAGGCGTCCTCTATGATCGGCCGGGCGTCGTCGCCGGCGCAGGAGAGGTGCTGGGCCCGCTGTCGCAGCGATGCAGGATCGTGCCGGGTGACTTCTTCGAAAGCGCACCGGCAGGGGGCGACATCTACACGCTGTCGCAGATCCTCCATGACTGGAAGGACGAGAGCTGCCTCACCATCCTCGGCAATTGCCGCAAGGCGATGGTGCCGGGCGCGCGGCTCTTGGTGATCGAGCGCGTGGTCGAGGAGGTGGCGATGCGGACACCGGCGCCGATCCTTCTGGGCGATCTGCACATGGCGGTGCTGTTTCCCGGCGCCAAGGAGCGGTCGCTGTCCGAGTTCGCGGCGCTGCTCGCGGCCAGCGGTTTTGATGCGCCAACGCTTATTCCGACGGACTCGGCGTTCAGCATCGTCGAGGCGCGGGCGCGCTGATGCTTGAAAAGCGCGGCGGTTGCGTGTAGAACAAAAAGTGAACATGAGGGCCGGGATATGGCGCAATTCACGATCGACTATTTCGAACTTCCGGTGGCTGGGACCGACAAGAGCGGAGCCTTTTTCGAGAAGGCGTTCGGCTGGTCGTTGCTCGCCTATGGGCCGGGCTACACCGAACTGCGCGAAGCCGGCACGCTGGGCGGACTCAATGGCGATGCGAAGGACCAGGGCGGCCACCCGCTGATCGGCATCCGTACCGACGATATCGCGGCTGCTGAAGAGGCCGTACGCGCGGCGGGCGGCACGATCACGCGCGAGACCTATGGCTACCCCGGTGGAAGGCGGTTCTTCTTCCGCGAGCCGGGCGGCAACGAACTGCTGGTCTATCAACCGAGCGAGTGAGGCCTCAGCCCTTGGGGGTCGCCGCCGAGGCGGTGGTGGCGACCTGCACGGGAACCGGGTCGCGCTCCATCAAATCGCGGATTTGTGCGATGGTCTGCTTGAACGCTGTCTGATCCTGCGCCGGCAGGGTCTTGTCGCGCGGCAGCTTGACGCTGAGCGGATCGACATAGTTGCCGTTGATCTTGATCTCGAAGTGGACGTGATTGCCGGTCGAGTTTCCAGTGGAGCCGACATAGCCGATGATCTGGCCTTGGCGCACTTTGTCGCCGGGCTTAAGGCCCTTGGCGAAGGCGTTCATGTGGCCATAGCCGGTCTCGAAGCCGTTGACGTGGCGGAGCTCGACGAAGCGGCCATAGCCCGAGACCCATTGCGCGCGCTCGACGATGCCGTCGCCGGCGGCATAGATCGGGGTGTTGCGTGGGGCCGCGAGGTCGACGCCGGTGTGCAGGCGGCGGGTCTTGAAGATGGGGTGGACGCGATAGCCGAAACGTGAGGACAGGCGGCCGCCGCCCTGCAGCGGGCGGCGGGTGAGGAAGCGCTTGCCGGTCTCGCCGGCCGGATCGTAGAAGTCGACATTGCCGTCGTCGGTGCGGAACCGGTAGAGCTCGCGCGTTGTAGAACCGAGTTTCAGCGCGACATAGAGCAGGTCCTGGTGGCCCTTCTCGTCCTTCTCGGTCTCGAGGATTTCGATCGAATCTCCGGCGGTGATCTTCTTGGTCAGGTCCACGTCATAGGCGAACATGGCGACGATGCGCTGCGTGGTGGCGTCGTCGAGATCGTGCTTGCGGCCGGTTTCCCAGATTGCGCGATAGACTGTCGGCAGGCTCGAAACGTTGATCTCTTCGGTGTCCTCCTCGGGGAAGTCCTTCCAGGAGGGGGCGGTCGCCAGCACATAGGTGCCGCGGTCGGTCAGCGCGACGGTCGCCGCGTGCACGTCCGACTTGGCGTCGGGGCTCTTGTTGTTGGGATCCTGCAGATAGATCGAAAGGCGATAGGGGATCAGCACGTCCGAGGTACGTGACGGCCCGAAGAGAATGCGCAGGCCGGCGCCCGAGGGGAGGGTGGTCGAAGGATAGACGTTCTTGAGCGTGACGTTGATCTGCTCGACCATGCCGGCGGTGAAGCCGTTCTTGACCAGGATGTCGCCGATCGGCGTCGGCTCTTTGATCCGCAGCATGCGCTCGGAGCGGCCGAGCGCCGCTTCTGCGGCGGGGGTGGTCTTGGGCAAGGTGGTGACGTTCTCGGCGACGCCGCCAAGGCTGGCCTGCACCACGCCGAGATCGCGCACGCTGCCGGGAGCGGTAGCATAGGCGAGAGCTTCCGAGCCGTCGCCTTCGGAGTAGAACGCCTCTACAGTCTGGCGCACATAGTCCGCGGCGGCCTGATCGGAGATGGAGCGCGGCGGCACCAGGGTTGCGGGCAAGGCGCTGGTCTTGATCGAGACCTCGCCCTCGACCTCGGCGCCGTAGATGGCGGTGTTGCCCTCGTCGGTGGGCACGTTGATGGGCTGGCTCGATTCGATCAGCGCCACGGGGTCGTAGGCCGGCACGTCTTCCGAGAGCGCGGTGGCGGCCGTTGCCAGCGTGGCGCGGATGCGCACGAAGGGCTGGCGGCGGATGATGTCGCGGCCATCGACGGTTTCCTTGATCGAGGCCTCGACGATCTCGAGCTCGGATTTCGTCTGGGCGATAGGCCGGATGCGGTCGCCCTTGGATACGGTGTCCTCGGTCTGCACCGAGTTCTGGCGCGTCATGATGCGCAGGGCATCGAAGGCGGTCGAGAAGGTGTCCTGGCCCTGGAACGACACGAAGAGGGCGGCGCCCATCATCAGCACGGAGGTGAGACCGGTCATCACGGTGCCGGTGAGCCAGGCGAAGCTCAGCTCCCGACCCTGCGGAATCTCGCCATCGGTGGAGGCGACAGTCAGCGCCGGACCGTCCTCGAATCCGGCCCGCACTAGGGCCAAGCTGCGATTGCGTTGTGCCGGATTCAAATGCTGCTGCCCACCCTATCCGGCGTTGGGCCCCCGCCCGCCGGTACCGCGACGCGCCCATAGGGCGACGCGTGGTTCTAGGGGTCGCCGTCAAATGCGGCAAGTTTCGGACGAAGCTGTGAGAATGGAGCGGTTGCTCCTTGCAAAACCGGCTTGCAATTCCCAGCTAGAGGCATCTGCAGCGAAGCCGAAAACGGGCCTCACGGACAGGGTTGGAAGAGGGCGAAAACCCGGCGCGTTTTTTTGTCGGTTTTGTCATTTTCCGGTGTTGACACCCAAAATGGTCAGCCATATAACCCGCCAGCGCTGAACGACGGGGGCTTTGCGGCCCGGCGGCAGCGATTTCTGACAAGGGCAGGAATGCTGCCGGGAGACCGGATGCACCTTTCTGTTCCCAAAAATTAGGAAGCCCCGCTTCCACTGACGTCGCCCTCGAAAGAGGCTCCCGAGGTCCGCTCTTTGACATTGTGAAGATGGAAGAAAGGGAAACGTGGACGGCGAGGTTCTTGCGGTCCGATCGTGAGATTGGACGAACAGACTTCGACGGTACGTTTCTCAGAGGTACATACCATTCGCATGCGGTCTTTCGGGACCGTGCGTGACAGGTGTGTGTCCTCGTCAAGCAAACGTGCAGACGTCGACCAATAGTCAGATATCAAACTTGAGAGTTTGATCCTGGCTCAGAACGAACGCTGGCGGCAGGCTTAACACATGCAAGTCGAACGCCCCTTCGGGGGAGTGGCAAACGGGTGAGTAACACGTGGGAATATACCTTTTGGTTCGGAATAACAGCTGGAAACGGCTGCTAATACCGGATGTGCACTTCGGTGGAAAGGTAGCTTCGGCTTCCGCATCGAGATGGGCCCGCGGCGCATTAGCTTGTTGGTGGGGTAACGGCCTACCAAGGCGACGATGCGTAGCTGGTCTGAGAGGACGATCAGCCAGACTGGGACTGAGATACGGCCCAGACTCCTACGGGAGGCAGCAGTTCAGAATCTTGCACAATGGACGAAAGTCTGATGCAGCCATGCCGCGTGTGCGAAGAAGGCCTTCGGGTCGTAAAGCACTGTCAGAGGGAAAGATCATGACGGTACCCTCAAAGGAAGCCACGGCTAATTACGTGCCAGCAGCCGCGGTAATACGTAAGTGGCGAGCGTTATCCGGAATTACTGGGCGTAAAGCGTTCGTAGGCGGCGCGGTAAGTTGGGTTTGAAAGCCCGGGGCTCAACTCCGGACCCGGATCCAAAACTACCGTGCTTGAGCGTATCAGGGGGCAGCGGAATTCCCGGTGTAGCGGTAATATGCGTAGATATCGGGAGGAACACCAGTGGCGAAGGCGGCTGCCTGGGGTATTGCTGACGCTGAGGAACGAAGGCCAGGGTAGCGAACGGGATTAGATACCCCGGTAGTCCTGGCGGTAAACGATGGGCACTAGGTGTCAGGGGCTTCGACCCCCTTGGCGCCGCCGCTAACGCATTAAGTGCCCCGCCTGGGGAGTACGGCCGCAAGGTTGAAACTCAAAGGAATTGACGGGGGCCCGCACAAGCGGTGGAGCATGTGG
>DASZPY010000004.1:0-20699 GCA_035549855.1 Devosia sp.
CTCCATTTCGGTCTGGGTCGCGCGCAGCAGCCGGTCGAGCGCATGCGCGCTAGCCTCTGGTTTTTCCGCCGCCGCCGAAATTGCCATGCCTGCCTCCGGGGCAGCGCTATCTGTCCTGCCCGCGAGCCCCTATGATGCGTCCCACCGCGCTTCGGGGTTGCGATGTCCCTAGACCACACACCCGACAATGTAAAACGGCAAACGCTCACCGAGGACGCCTTCCTGGGCGGGCGGCTCAGGATTTCGCAGCCGGCAAAGGGCTTTCGCGCCGGGCTCGATTCGGTCCTGCTGGGCGCCGCCGTGGGCCATTCCGCCGGCGCATTGCTCGACCTCGGCGCAGGAGTGGGCACCGCCGCCCTCGTCGCCCTCGCCATTCACCCCAGGCTTATCGCAACCCTCGTCGAATCCGACCCCGCCGTTGCATCGCTCGCCACTGCAAATCTCGCCGGCAATCTCCTCGCCCCGCGCGGCGAAGTGCTTGCCCTCGACCTCACCGCATCGGGCCGCACCCGCGCCGCCGCCGGCCTCAAATCCGACCGCTACCATTCCGTCATCGCCAATCCGCCCTACTATGATCGCGGCACCGCGCCCTCCGCGGCACGTTCCCGTGCCCGCCACGCCGATGCGGCCACCCTCGACCTGTGGGTCAAGACGGCAGCAACCCACGCCGCGCCCGGCGGCGAGATCATCTTCATCCATGTCGCCGACCGGCTTCCGGCCCTGCTGGCCGCCTTCGACTCCCGCTTCGGCGCCATCACCCTCCTGCCGCTCACTCCGCGCGCCGATGAGCCGGCTCATCGTGTCCTGATCCGTGGCATCAAGGGCTCCCGCGCGCCGCTGACGCTGCTGGCCTCGCGCGCTCTCCACACCCCCGCCGGTCGCACCTTCCGGCCCGAATTCGAGGCCATTTTCCGCGGCCGTGACCGCCTGCACTGGTAATGCGGCGCCCCGCGCCCTAAATCTTCCGCCGATGGCCAGATTGCCCGCACCCATAGGCTGGTTGGCACGCCCTTTCCGCGGCGGCGGCGTGACCATTCCGGTCGTCCGTCTGCACGGTGTCATTGCCGCCGACCAGCGCGGCGGCCGCCTGAACATTGCCGGCGTCGCCCCGCTGCTGAAGCGCGCCTTCGAGATGCCGGCCCCCGCGGTCGCCTTGATCGTCAATTCCCCCGGCGGCTCGCCTGTCCAGTCCCGCCTCATTGCCAAGCGCATCCGCGACCTCGCTGCCGAACACGACAAGCACGTGCTCGTCTTCGTCGAGGATGCGGCGGCCTCCGGCGGCTACTTCATCGCCACCGCCGGTGACGAGATCATCGCCGATCCGTCCTCCATCGTCGGCTCCATCGGCGTCATCTTCGCCGGCTTCGGCTTCCCCGAGGCCCTCGCCAAGCTCGGCGTCGAGCGCCGCGTCCACACCGCCGGCAAGAACAAATCCACCATGGACCCGTTCCTTCCCGAAAAGGCCGAGGACATCGAGCGCATCAAGCAGATGGAGTCCGACGTCCACCAGACCTTCATCGGCTGGGTCAAGTCCCGCCGGGGCGACCTGCTCAAGCGCCCCGACGATGAGCTCTTCACCGGCGAGTTCTGGAGCGGCGTGCGTGGCCTCGAACTCGGCCTCGTCGATGCCCTCGGCGACATTCACGAAACCCTGCGCGCCCGCTTCGGCGACGATGTACGCACGCGGGTCATCGAACCAAAGCGCGGCTGGTTCCAGCTCCCGCGCATCGGCCTCTCCATATCGTCGACACCTTCGCTCACCGCCGATCTTGTGGCTGCCATCGAGGATCGCGCTCTCTGGACGCGCCTGGGGTTATGATCTTCGGATGACCGTGGTCCTGCTGCGCATTGTCATTTTCATGGTGATCGGCATCGCCATCTGGCTTGGCCTCCGCCGTATCTTTCGTGATTGGACCAGCCAGTTCCGCGCCGAGGACAAGGCCGTCCACGAGCGCGATTTGCGCGAACGCTCGCGGCCCGACGTCATCACGCTCAAACGAGACGTCGACGGCACCTTCCGCCCGCCCGACAACGACAATCGCAAGTGAAAGCGCGGCTCACCCCGCGCGCCGTTCCTGGTCCGAATTCCGCGCCGCGGCCCGGTCGCCGATCTCCTTGATCATCGTCGGAACCTCGCTCGCCACGCTCGGCCGTCCGATGAAGAACCCCTGCGCCTCGTTGCAGCCGAGCCGTACCCAGTCGTACTGCGCTTTGGTTTCGACGCCCTCCGCCGTCACCCGCATGCCAAGCGCCATGCCCAGCCCGATGACGGACCGCACGATCGCCTGGCTCGCTGCGCTGCGCGGCAGCCCGGCGACGAACGAGCGGTCGATCTTGATCTTCGAGAACGGGAACTGCTGCAGATAGGCCAGCGACGAATAGCCCGTCCCGAAATCGTCGAGTGCGATCCGCACCCCGAGTCCGCGCAGCCTGTGCAGCGTCTCGAGATTGGTCCGGCTGTTGCGCAGCAGCACCGACTCGGTGATCTCGAGTTCGAGCCGCCCGGCCTCGAGTCCGCTGTTTTTGAGCGCGCGGGCGACATATTTGGCCAGATGATGCCCCGCGAATTCGCGTGTTGACAGATTCACTGCCAGCGAAATCTCGCGCGGCCATTTCACCGCTTCCGCGCAGGCCGTCTCCAGCACCCAGTTCCCGATCTCGACGATCAGCCCCGAATCCTCGGCGATGGGCACGAACAGTTCCGGCGACACCATGCCGCGCGTCGGATGCCGCCAGCGCAGCAGCGCCTCGAAGCTCGATACGCGCTCTGTCCTGAGATCGACCAGCGGCTGGTAGTGAATCTCGAGCTCGCCATTGGCGAGGGCCGAGCGCAGATCGGCCCGCAGCGCCTGCCGCTCCTGCATCCCTGCCTCCATCGACGGCTCGAAGATGCGGAACGCGCCGCGTCCGCTCGCCTTTGCGGCGTAGAGCGCGATGTCCGCCTCGCGGAACAGGCGGTCGGGATCCGTCTCCTGTCCCCTGCTGAGCGCGATGCCCATGCTGGCCCCCAGCCGCACCTGCTCGCCATCGATGGAATGTGGCGCGCTCGCCGTGTCGTGAAAGCGTTGCGCCAGCCTTGCCGCCTCGGCGGCGCCCGCGCCTTCGGCGATCACCACGAATTCGTCGCCCCCCAGCCGCGCCACCAGATCCGATGGCCTGAGGCACGCCGCGAGCCGCTCGCCTGTCGCCAGCAGCAGCGAGTCCCCTACCGGATGGCCGAGCGTGTCGTTGACCTCCTTGAAGTGGTCGACGTCGAGCAGGATGACCGCGAAATTGGCGCGGGCATCGACCATCTCCTTGAGCCGCGACTGGAACAGCGCGCGATTGGCAAGTCCGGTCAGCGGATCGTGCTCCGCCATGTGCTGCAATTCGTCCCGGGCGCGCTTCTGCTCCGAGATGTCGCGGAAGAAGATCGAGAGCCCGTCGGCGGACGGATAGGCATTGATGCCGAGCCACACCTTGCGGTCCTCGACGAATAGCTCGAACTCGGCCGGCTGCCCTGTCTCCATTGCGCGGATATAGCGCGCCCCCTCACCGGAAGTGGCCGCCGCGGGGAACAGGTCCCACACCGTGATCCCCAGCCGCAGCCGGTCCGGCATGGCGATCGACTCGACCGCATGATGGTTGAAGTAGACAACCCGCCAGTCGCGATCCAGGACCAGCACGCTGTCACTCGTGCTCTCCAGCACCGCCGCGAGTTGCGCCTGGCTTTTCTCGAGCGCTTCCCGGCTCTGCCCAATGCTCGAAAGCAGGTTCCGCTGTGTCCTGATGATCCAATGCTCGCGCAGTCCGGAGAGCACCGCGAAGACCACCACCAGCACGGTGGAGAGCTGCACGAAATCCGATCCGCCCAGCGCCCCGGTCAGGCTGCCCGACAGCAGCACCAGTCCCACCGCCACGGCCGGCACCGCGGCTTCTGCAATGCTCTGGAAGCGCTTGCGCACCGGCATGGGCGCGTCGCGCCCTCTGGCCGCCGCCGCCCGATGTTCGAATCCGGCCCACACGATCAGCGCTGCCGACGCGACCCAAAGCAACTGCGTCTCGCCGCCCGTGACATAGGTTCCGCTCAGGAGCTGCTGGGCATAGGCGAAGTCCGCGATGGCCTCCGCGAACACCGCCAACACCATCAGCGCGAACGCGAAGCCTTTGCCGCCCTGCGCATAGAGCACCAGCGAGATCAGCCCCGATACCGCGACGCTGAACCAGATCGCCGGATAGAGGAAGGCGACGACCGTCGCAAACGGCGCCATCGTCGATTGCACGATCCACTGGTTGAGCACGAACAGGCTCGCCAGGATCACCGAGCACGTGATTAGAATGTAGTTATATACCTGCAGCCGGGTGATCTGCTGCCGCACCTGCCCGAACCGGAACATCCCCCAGGCGAACAGTGCCGCCATCACGAAGAAGCTCGCCTCGGGCAGCGCCGGAAAGTCCACCGCGACGCCGTTGAGCGTGTAGAACAGATAGAGCAAATTGCCCGCGACATAGAAGCCGGAGCCGGCCGCAAAGCTCGTCCACGCCGCCCTGTCGCTGGCTGTCCCGCTCCGGGCCGCCATCGCGCAGACGATCGCGGCCAGCAACGGGCCGCCGATCTGCACGATAACCACCCGGGCGATCAGCCCGTTGGAATCCAGCGACAGCAGGTCCGGCGCCCGCCAGTAGACGGCGAGGAAGGCCCCGAATATCGCAAGGGCGATAATGCGCTGCGGCGCCGTCATGTATAGGCAATTTCCCTAGGATTCCTGCCGATCCTAGGGGCCAAACTGCTCGCAAAAGGCTAATCCAATTAGCGAAGATTGTATGAACGCTGGGCCGGGGGCGTTCCGCTGCGGCGCGCGGTCTGCCGGCTAGCCGGTCTTGGCGAGCGACGAGCGGACTTGCACGAACCGCAGCGCCCGCTGCGCCTGTTCGGCATTGACCTTGTCGTAACTCGCGAACAAGGCCTCCGGAATATCGGGTGGCAGCTTCATGCATTCCCGCCGCAGCGCTTCCGCCAGTCCATAGCCGTCGCTGCCGATCTCTAGCGCCTTGCAGATCAGCGCCAGCGGCTCCGCCTCCGTCGAGAGGATCGCATTGCCCACCTGCTTTTCCGGCAGCATCGAGATTTCCGCCAGCCCGAGCGCAAGGTCCAGCGCATGGTGGTTGGCGACGAGATTTTCGACGAAGTCGTAGATCGGCAATTCACCCGCTTCGAACTTGCGGGCAAGGGCCTTGATCTCGAGCCGGCGCTTGGCGCCGTCGAGGCGTTCCTTGGCCATCGCCGAATTTGCCGATTTGGCCAGTTCGTCCAGCCTTCCGCCGCCCTGCGCCAGCAGCGCCTTGGCATGCGCCTGCACATCTGGCGGCAGCAGCGGCATGATGCGCATCAGCGCCTCGGTCGGCGCATCCCGGCGCGTGGCGAGCCTTTGGCGCAACTCGGGCCTGTCCATCGCGCGGTCGGTGATCCGTGTGAAACCCCGCGGCGAAAGCTTCGACGTCGAGTTATCGAGCAGGGTCTCCATCACCTCGGTCTCGCCGAAATCGAGCAGCGCGTCGGTGACCTTTTCACCTACGTCGGCGCGTTTCGAAATGGCGACACGATGGTCCGTATCCCTTTCGCGCGCGACCGCGATCAGATCCTCTTCGGTCAGCGCCTGCGAATGTTGCAGCACCGGGGCCGCGACGCTCGCCGTATCGTGTGCGAGGGCCAGCGCAACATCGCGCGGCGTGCGGCCATCGGGAGCCACCGTGCCGGCAAACTCCGCCCGGTCCTGCTCGGCCAGATCCTTGAGCAGGCGCGTCACCACCTCGGCAAACAGCTGCATCTCGCGTTCGGCGATCGCGTCGCGGCCGTCGGCGTAGAACATGTCCGATACCGCGCCCAGAAGCTCGCGCCGCTTGTCGCTGTCAGGCTGCCTCGCGAGTTCCAGCAGAGAGGAGAGCATGAGCTATGCGCACCGTTTTCCAGCCTGGACCCTCGCATTTCGGGGTTAAGCCCGCGTGAATGGCCCCCGGCGCGCTGAACGCCCGGGCTCCGCTCCGCTGGCGGGCGATTGCGCGGCGCGCTAGCCTGCGGCCTTGGGGGAGGGGCCAATGACCCGCGACGAGGAGGAGATACGCGCCGTCATCGACCGCAACCGTATTGCGGTCTGGACACGCGATTACGACGCCTACCAGAGGTGCTTCGTCCACGCGCCCTACACCGCGCGCTGGAACGCGTCGCCCGTTTCCGGAATCCACGTTCGCCAGGGCTGGGACGAGATCTCCGGGCGGGTGCAGCAGATGTTTGCCACCTATCGCAGCGAGGACGATAGGCGCATCGGTCATGCTAACGCCTACGAGACCGAAATCTTCGATCTCAGCATCCGCGTCAGCGGCGACATGGCGTGGGCGACCTTCCGCCAGAAATATCCGAACACGCCCAGCCCCTCCAGCAATTTGCCGACGCGGCCCTGGCACCACGCAGGCACCTCGCCCAGCCACGAAGTGCGCTTCCTCGAGCGGCACAACGGGGAATGGCGTATCGCCTTTCTCGGCTTCCTCGACGCCGATGCCGCCCAGTCGGCTTCGGCCCTGCTGCGCCTCGATGCGGATGGCGTCGTCGAATGGCAGAACGAAGCGGCCGCCGGCCTGCTGGCGCAGGAAGATGATCTCGTCCTGCGCAACGGCCGCCTCCGGGTTCGCGACGCAAGAACCGACGCGCGCCTGCGGGCCGCCATCAAATGGGCCGCCGCACTTTCTGCGCCGATGGTGCCGGGTCGTGGCTCGCTGCCCATCGTCATGCAGGCCGGTGAGGGGCTGCCATCCAGGGTCTGGTGGATCATCGCCGAGAGCGGCCGGATATACTTCTCGCTGGGCACGCCCGGTCAGGACGAGCAGCGCCTCGAGGCCGCATCCATCGTCTATGAATTGTCTCCGGCCCAGAAGGAAGTCGCCGGCCACATTATCGCCGGCCGCACGATGGCGGAGATCGCCGAAGCCATGGGCATCACTGTCAATACCGTCCGCACCCATCTCGATCGAGTCTTCGACAAGACCGGCGTGCGGACACAGGCCGCACTGGTCCGCGTCCTGCTGAGCGCGGCCGCGCCTGTCTGACCGCGTCCCCCCTGCGGGGGACAGTCTCGGGTCCTCCGTACCGCTGACAATGCCGGGCGCAGTCCCGCGCTAGCCTCCCTCCATCAGAACGAATGGAGGCATTCATGGCCAATCTCGCCCTCGATACCGGCTGGACCGCACCCGCATCCCATCCTGTCGGCGTGCTCGGCGCCACAGTCAGGCGTCTGCGGGCGCTGGTGCGGTTCCGCCGTGCTTCACGCCGCCGCCGTGCCACCTTGCGGCTCCTTCGCGGCGAGAGCCGCGATCCCCGCATGCTTGCCGACATCGGTCTCGACCCCCGCCGCCACGCCACCTGCGACTGGGTGGAGGCGATGGCCCGTTCGATGAGCGGCCGCTGACGGCACCCGGCACAGGCATGAGGCGTCGTGGCCGAATCCGCCGAAATCGTGGTCGAGAATTGACCCTTGGCGCTCCCGCCACTAGGTTCCGCCCGCTTTCACCCGGACCCCGCCGCCATGCCCGATCTGCCCGCCCATATGGACCCGAGGAACTCGTTCCAGGGCCTCATCCTGACGCTGCAGCGCTTTTGGGCGGACCAGGGCTGCGTGATCCTGCAGCCCTACGACATGCAGATGGGCGCCGGCACCTTTCACACCGCGACGACCCTCCGCGCGCTTGGCCCCAGGCCGTG
This sequence comes from Devosia sp., assembly GCA_035549855.1. Classification (GTDB taxonomy): domain Bacteria; phylum Pseudomonadota; class Alphaproteobacteria; order Rhizobiales; family Devosiaceae; genus Devosia_A. The sequence continues at coordinate 7,733 of DASZPY010000004.1, forward strand.
GAAGGCCGCCTATGTCCAGCCGTCGCGCCGTCCGAAGGATGGCCGCTACGGCGAGAACCCCAATCGGCTGCAGCACTATTACCAATACCAGGTCATCCTGAAGCCATCGCCCGACAACATTCAGGATCTCTATCTGCAGTCGCTCGCCGAGATCGGCCTCGATTCATCGCTGCACGACATCCGCTTCGTCGAGGACGATTGGGAGAGCCCGACGCTGGGCGCCTGGGGCCTCGGCTGGGAGTGCTGGTGCGACGGCATGGAGGTGAGCCAGTTCACTTACTTCCAGCAGGTCGCGGGCTTCGAGACCATGCCGGTCCCCGGCGAGATCACCTACGGCCTCGAGCGCCTCGCAATGTACGTGCAGGGCGTCGAGAACGTCTACGACCTCAATTTCAACGGCCGCACCGGCGACGACAAGGTCACCTATGGCGACGTCTTCCTGCAGAACGAGCAGGAATTCTCGAAATACAATTTCGAGGCCGCCGATACTGAAATGCTGTTCCGGCATTTCAAGGATGCCGAGGACGAGTGCAAGGCGCTGCTCGAAAAGGGCGCCGCAGGCAACCGCCACACGCTCGCCGTCCCCGCCTACGAGCAGGTCATCAAGGCCTCGCACACCTTCAACCTCCTCGACGCCCGCGGCGTCATCTCCGTGCAGGAACGCCAGAGCTACATCCTCCGCATCCGCGAGCTCGCCAAAGCCTGCGGCGCCGCTTGGCTGCAAACGGCGGGGGGAGGGGCGTGAGCAAGCTTTCACGTAACGAGCAAAGAAAGCTCACCGCGACCTACCTGAATGGGATCGCGACGGCGCTTATGGCCGTTGGCGTGTTAACCCCTATCGCGTCAATGATCGCTGGGTCTGCGAGCACGCGTTGGGGCTGGCCGCGCTGGCGCTTACTTGTGTTCTCATGAGCAGCGGACTACATGTTGTGGCAAGACGGACGCTCGAGGGTCTTGAGGAGTAGCGAATGGACCTCACTTTGATCGCCATCAGTCTGGGAAGCGCGGTTCTCGCGGCCGCGATTGCTTATGCGATTGCCAATTGGGACTCGCATAGGCGCTGAGCGCCGGTCTGTTGTGATCCACCTCGATCACGTCAACATCCACGCCGAAGACCTCGAGGCCACGCGCGATTTCCTGCTCGCCGTCCTGCCCGATCTGAAGCAGGGCTTTCGCCCGCCTTTCGACTTCCCCGGCTACTGGCTCTATCTCGGCGGTCGTCCGCTCATCCACATGCAGAACCGCAACTCCGGCCCTGTCACAGGCGGCCAGTGGATCGACCATCTCGCCTTCGCGCCCTTCGATTTCGAGGCTGAAAAGGCCCGGCTCGATAGCCTCGGCCTTGCTCACGCCATCGGCGGCATCCCCGGCACCGGCATCCGCCAGCTCTTCGTCACCGGACCCGAACGGCTGAAGCTGGAGCTCCAATGTCCGGACGCGGCGTTCTAGAATCGCCCCTTTGGGCTAGCATGTGCCCAGTCACAGCCCCGGGCGCCGCATGAAGAAGCCGCTCAAGCCGCCGCCGAAAAAGCGCAACCTTGCCGCGAAGGCGCTGCGCGATCCATTGTTCCGGCCGAAGGTCGAGCCGAACCCCAGAGCTTACAAGCGGAAGAAGCGTGTCATTCTGCCGGACGAGGACGACGAGATCAACTAGATTTTGATTAATCAATCAGGTTTAACTAAAATCGGTGTAACTTTGGTGGCCGTGTCCGTTCATCCACAGGTCAGCCACCCTCCTTATGTTGCCGCCATCGGGGGCCGGTGACAGTCTCCGCACATTCAGCGCGGCCCGCGCGTCCGGGTCCCAGGGAGATATCTCATGATCGGCTGGATCATCCTCGGCGTCATCGTGCTCGCCGCGATCTACGGCGTCGTCATCTACAACAACCTCGTCAGCCAGCGTCAGCTTAAGGAGGAGGGCTGGTCCGGCATCGATGTCCAGCTCAAGCGTCGCGCCGACCTCATCCCCAATCTGCTCGAATCGGTGAAGGGCTACATGACCCATGAGCGTGAAACGCTCGAAGCCGTCACCAATGCGCGCACCGCCGCCGTCGCCGGCCAGAACGGCACCCCCGAACAGCGCGCCCAGCTCGAAGGTGCTCTGTCCCAGGCGCTCGGCAAGCTCTTTGCCGTTGCCGAAGCCTATCCGGACCTCAAGGCGTCTGCGAACTTCCTCGAATTCCAGCAGCAGCTCGCCACAATCGAGGACGAACTGCAGATGGCGCGCCGCTACTACAACGGCACCGCCCGCAATCTGAACACCTCGGTCGAGTCCTTCCCCTCCAACCTCGTCGCCAACAGCTTCGGCTTCCAGAAAGCCGAGTACTTCGAAATCGAAAACGCCGCCGACCGCGCCGTCCCCACCGTAAAGTTCTAGCACCGGCCTCATCTTCCCCTGTGCGCAGCGCGGGGGAGGGGGACCGGCGAAGCCGGTGGAAGGGGCGGCCACTTGCACCGAACCCATCCTCCCCTGTGCGCAGCACGGGGGAGGGGGACCACGCAAAGCGTGGTGGAGGGGGGCGGCCCCAACTGCTGAGCCAATTGGACGATCGAAATTGCGGAGCTTTGACATGCTGAGCAGATCGAAAATCGTAGCCCTCATCGGCGCGATCCTGATCATTCTGACAGCCGTCACGCCCGCACTCGCCCGCGAGACCATCACCTCCTTCACCGCCAACATCATCCTCCAGACCGACGGCACGGTCGACGTCACCGAGACTATCGCCGTCAATGTCGAGCGAGACGAGATCAATCACGGCATCTACCGCGACATCCCGACCACGCTCATCAACGACGACAAGTCGCGCCTGCGCTCCAGCCTTCATGTGCTGGCCGTGCTTCGGGACGGCGTGCCCGAGCCCTATTCGGTCGAAAATCTCGGTACCGGCTACAAACGCATCCGCATCGGCGATGCCGATGTCTGGCTCGATATGCGCCCTTACACCTACACCATCCACTACACCATGACGCGGATGGGCCGCTTCTTCGAGGACCACGACGAGCTCTACTGGAACGTCACCGGCAACTACTGGATCTTCCCCATCGAAAAGGTCGTGGCTACCGTCCAGTTGCCGCCTGGCGCCATCGTGCGCGACGCGGTCGGCTACACCGGGGTACCCGGTTCCACCGACGCCAACGTCACCATGGCGCAAAGCGAGAACGGCAACTCCGTCACCTTCCGCACCACGGTTCCGCTCCGCGCATTCTCCAGCGTGTCCGAGGGCCTCACAGTCGCTGTCTCCTTCCCCAAGGGCCACCTCGTCGCCGCCACCGGCATCACCGCTCTCGGCTATTGGTTGTCCGATCACCGCGACATCGTCTTCCCAAGCTTCGCGGTGCTGCTTGTCCTGCTCTACAATGTCTTCGCCTGGAGCGCCGTCGGCCGCGACCCGGCCAAAGGCACCATCATTCCGCGCTTCCATCCGCCCAAGAACTTCTCGCCCGCGCTCGCCCATTACGTCTCCAGCATGGGCTTCAAGCAATCCGGCTGGACTGCGTTCACCGCCTCGATCTTCGATCTCGGCGTCAAGGGTCTCATCGAGATTTCGAAGCCCGGCAAGAACCTCGAGATCAAGGTCACCAACCGCGGCCCGGTGCCCGGCCTGCCTTCGGGTGAATCGGCGCTCTACTCCTATTTCAATACCGAAGGCCGCCTGACTATCGACAAGGAGCACGGCGCCAAGATCAACGAAAAGAAGGGCGAATTCGTCTCCACCATCGAGCGCGAGAACCGCCTGACCTACTTCAAGAACAATATCGGCTACGTCCTCATCGGCGTCGCGCTTTCCGCTCTGCTGCTCGGCGTCATGGTCTGGCTCGAAGTGCTTCAGCCCGTCTTCATCATCGTCGCCATCGTCGCCGCCATCGCCATCGGCATCCTCATCTCGGTCATCTCCGGCACCCGCGCCGGCGGCATCATCGGCCGCATCATCTCCTTCGTCTGGATCGCCGCCCTGGGCGTCAATTTCCTCGGCGGCGGCATCGAGTTTTTTCAAGGCCTGAGGATCGACACCGGCCTCATCGCCGCCATCACCATCATCGTCGTCAATCTCGTCTTCGCCGTACTCATGCGCGCGCCCACCGTGCAGGGCCGCAAAGTCATGGACGAGATCGAGGGCTTCAAGATGTACATGGACACCGCCGAGAAGAACCGGCTCAACCTCGTGGCCGAGCCGCCCATGACCATCTCGCGCTTCGAAGCCATCCTGCCTTTCGCCATCGCGCTCGGCGTCGAAAAGCCCTGGACCCAGCACTTCGAGGCCGAGCTCGCGCGCAACGCCGTCTCCGACGCCCAGCCCGGCATGGTCTATTCGCCTGCCTGGTACAGCGGCAGCGACTGGTCCAACACCTCCACCAGCTTCTCCAATTCCGTCAGCTCCATCAGCGCCGGCATGACCTCCGCCATGATCGCCTCCATGCCCGTCTCATCCTCCTCCTCCGGCTTTTCCGGCGGCGGTGGCGGCGGCAGCTCCGGCGGCGGCGGCGGCGGCGGTGGTGGCGGCGGCTGGTAGCCCTCTTCTTATCCTCCCCCGTAGCGCTGCGCGCGTACGGGGGAGGGGGACCACGCATAGCGTGGTGGAGGGGGCGGCCACTCGCACCTTACCCGCAATAGACATTCCCGGCCCTGCTTGCTAACGCTCCGGCGCCTGAACGACCGGACCGAAAATGCCCGAACTCCTGCTCGAACTCTTTTCCGAGGAAATCCCGGCCCGCTTCCAGCGCAAGGCCGCCGAGGATCTGAAGAAGGCCGTCACCGGCGCGCTGGTCGAAGCGGGCCTGCTCTATGAGGGCGCGCGCGCCTTCGCGACGCCCCGCCGCCTCGCGCTTACCGTCGCCGGCATCCCCGCGCGCTCACCCGACACGCGTGAGGAAAAGAAGGGCCCGCGCGTCGGCGCCCCGCAGGCCGCCATCGACGGCTTCCTCAAATCCGCGGGCCTCGCCTCCATCGATCAGGCGGAAATCGTCTCCGACCCCAGGAAGGGCGAGTTCTACGTCGCCCGCGTCGACAAGAAAGGCGCCGACGCCTCATCGCTGATCGCCGAGATCCTGCCCCGCGCCATCGCGTCCTTCCCCTGGGCCAAATCGATGCAATGGGGTCATGGCGGCCTCTCCTGGGTCCGCCCGCTGCGCGCCATCACCGCCACCTTCGGCAGCGACAATGACGAGCCCGTAATCATCCCCTTCGCCTCCAATTCCATCGCCTCCGGCCAGACCACCTATGGCCACCGCTTCCTCGCGCCCGGCCCCATCAAGGTCCGCCGCTTCGACGATTATGTTTCCGCGCTCGAGAAGGCCAAAGTCGTCCTCGACATCGATCGCCGCAAAGACATCATCCGCGCCGACGCCGACAACCTCGCTTTCGCCCAGGGCCTCAGCGTCATCCACGACGAGGGCCTGCTCGAGGAAGTCGCCGGCCTCGTAGAATGGCCCGTGGTGATGATGGGCAGCTTCGACGAGCGCTTCCTCGAATTGCCCGAGGAAGTCATCATCGCCACCATCCGCGCCAACCAGAAATGCTTCTGCCTGCGCGACAGCAAGGGCAAGCTCACCAATCGCTTCCTGCTCACCGCCAACACGCTTGCCGCCGATCAGGGCGTCACCATCGTCGCCGGCAATGAGCGCGTCATCCGCGCCCGCCTGTCCGACGCCCGCTTCTTCTACCAGACCGATCTCGCTGTGCCGCTCGAACACGGCCTGCCCAAACTCGAGGACTCCGTCTTCCACGCCAAGCTTGGAACGCAGTTCCAGCGCGTCCAGCGCCTCGTCAGGCTTGCCGCCGAAATCGCCCCCAGGGTCGGCGCCGATGTCGAGCAGACCAGGCGCGCCGCCATGCTCGCCAAGGCCGATCTGGTCACCGGCATGGTCGGCGAATTCCCCGAACTGCAGGGCATCATGGGCCGCTACTATGCGCTGGCTCAGGGCGAACCGCTCGCCATCGCCAACGCTATCGCCGATCACTACAAGCCCCTCGGCCCGTCCGACCTCGTCCCCGGCGAGCCCGTCGCCATCGCCGTCGCGCTTGCCGACAAGCTCGATCTCCTCACCGGCTTCTGGGCCATCGACGAAAAACCCACCGGCTCCCGCGACCCCTTCGCCCTCCGCCGCGCCGCGCTCGGCGTCATCCGCATCGTCACCGATAACGAGCTGACCTTCCCGCTCGACGTCGATCCCGACCTGCTGTCCTTCTTCCACGACCGCCTCAAGGTCTCGCTCCGTGACGCCGGCGCGCGCCACGATCTCGTCGATGCGGTCATCACCAAAGACTCCGGCGACATCCTCGAAATCACCCGCCGCGTCGAAGCCCTCTCGGCTCTCCTCTCCACCGAAGACGGCAAGAACCTCCTCGCCGGCTACAAGCGCGCCGCCAACATCCTCGCCGCCGAGGAAAAGAAAGACGGCCGATCCTACGACGCTATCTCCGACCAGTCGAAATTCGTCCTCGACGCCGAGACCGCGCTGGCCTCCGCCATCAAGCATGTCGATGCCGGCGCCGCCGCCAAGGTCGCGGCCAATGACTACCGCGCCGCCATCGCGGAGCTCGCGACCCTCCGCCCCCCCGTCGATGCGTTCTTCGAGCAGGTGCTGGTCAACGACCCCGATGCCGTGATCCGGGCCAACCGTCTCCATCTTCTCGCCGCCTTGCGCAATACCATGCACCTCGTCGCCGATTTCTCGAAGATCGCAGGATGATATGCGCGCTCTTGCCACTCTCGCCCTCGGGGCGCTCGCCACGCCCGCGCTCGCGGCGCCGACGCTGACCGACGGCATCTATTCCTGCACGCTCGACGGCGCGCCGCTGGGCCAGATTCGAATCGTCGCCGAGACCTATCAGGGCGTCGCAGTCGGCGGCACGTTCGGCGCGGCCGAAATGTACATCACCATGGATCCCGATCGCATCGAATGGCTGGGCGGCCTGGGCCTGCTCGACCAGCAAGGCTATCGCGTCGACCACACGACCATCACCGGCATCGGCGGCCGCCCCGGCTTCGAGATCACCCTCCTCAAGCCCGACCAATCAGACTTCGTCACCGCCACTTGCACGCTGTAGATCCTCCCCTGTGCATAGCACGGGGGAGGGGCTTCGAACCGGCCGAAGGCAAAATCGCTCCAGTGGAGCGATTTTAGGTGAGAAGGCCTTGAGACCTACGGTCGAATGGCCCGCCGAAGGCTGGTGGAGGGGGCGGCCGCTTGCGCAGCGCCTCTCCCTCCCGCTCGTCGGGAGGGGGACCATGCGCGGCATGGTGGGTGGGTGCCTCCGCTTGCGCGACCTACCGACAGCTCACCTTGCCGCCATCCGTATCGAACGCAAACACGGTCACACCCTCCTCACTGGAGAAGCCCCCCTTCCAGTGCTGGTCCCCCAGCGGCCCGCTCAGCGCCTCGACGCTGTTCGCCGCCGACGCAACCTGCCCCGTCGCGCTCACCCCGTCCGGCGTGTCCCACTGATAGTCCCCCGCCACCAGCAGGCTGAGCACCCCCAGACTATCCCCACTCTCCGACACGCAGCTATAGATCCCCGGCGGCGGAAACTGCGCGAGGGCAGGTGTGGCGATGAGAGCAACAAGCAGTGCTGGCAGGAGGCGCATGCCGCCAAGCTCGCGCCGATCTTCCACACCTTCAAATCAACAATCCGTTTGAGCCACGTGCGGTATGGTGGCGGCCGCTTGCACGGAATTCATCCTCCCCTGTGCGCAGCACGGGGGAGGGGGACCACGCGAAGCGTGGTGGAGGGGGCGGCCGCTTGCACCGGCGCTTTCCCTCCCCTCGTCGGCTAAGACCCGCCTTCCGCCCTCAAACCGGCGGCACCATCCTCTGCACATGCCGCTTCGGCTTGAACGGCTCCATGCCCTCATTGGCCAGCGCATCGGCCCGCTCGTTCATCTCATCCCCGGCATGGCCCTTCACCCAGTGCCATTTGATGCTGTGCCGCTGTACCGCGAGATCGAGCGCCTGCCACAGCGCCGCATTCTTCACCGGCTTCTTGGCCGCCGTCCGCCAGCCATTCTTCTTCCAGCCATGGATCCAGCTCGTCAGCCCGTCCTTGACGTAGTTGCTGTCGGTATGGAGCTCCACATCGCAGGGCCGCTTCAGCGCATTGAGCGCCTCGATCGCCGCCGTCAGTTCCATCTGGTTGTTCGTCGTCAGCGCCGACCCGCCCTTCAGCTCCTTCACCGTCCCATTGTACTGCAGCACCGCGCCCCATCCGCCCGGCCCCGGATTGCCCGAGCACGCGCCGTCTGTGTGGATGATGACGCGCTCGCTCATTGCGGCCTCTTGAGAATAAGGAACTGGCAGAGCTGGACCTTGGGGGCGTAACCCACATGCGTCCTGGTCATGCCGATCTTGTCGAGCACCTTGAGCGACGCCTCGTTGCGCACATCGGCGATCCCGATGAAATGCGTCGCCTCCGTCTCGCGGAAGATCCAGTCGCGCATCCCCGATGCCGCTTCGAGCGCATAGCCCTTGCCCCAGAATTCCGGATAGAGCGCATAGCCGATCTCGGGCTCGCCGGTCGGCTCGTAGATCGCGTAGCCGCAGCGCCCGACAAGCACGCCGTCTTCCTTGCGCGTCACGCGGAGCTTGCCCAGCCGCCGCGTCTCGAACAGCTCGATCCAGTTGTCGAGCGCCGCTTCCATTGCCTCGCGCGTCCAGGGCAGTCCCTGTGCCGTGAGATAGCGCGAAACCGCGGGGTCGCCATGCAGCCGCACCAGATCCTCGATCTGCTCGCGCCGCCATCCAGAGAGGACGAGCCGCTCAGTCTCGAAGAGGTCGAGCCCGCTCATGCCGCGGGGCTGGCCCTGAGTTCACGCGGCAGATTGAACACGATCGTCTCGCGCCCCGCCCCATGCGCGGCGACAGTAATGTCGAAGCGCGCCGCGAACGCATCGATCACTTCATCCACCAGCGCCTCCGGAGCCGACGCCCCCGCCGTGATCCCCAGCGTCGCGATCCCCTCGAACATGCTCCAGTCGATCCGGTCGGCCCGCTCCACCAGCATCGCCTTCGCGCATCCCGCGCGCTGCGCTACTTCCACTAGCCGCACCGAGTTCGAGCTTTCGGGCGCTCCCACCACGATCATCGCATCGACATGCGGGGCAACCTTCTTCACGGCCTCCTGCCGGTTGGTCGTCGCGTAGCAGATGTCTTCCTTGTGCGGCAGCGCGATATTGGGGAAGCGCCGCCTCAGCACATCCACCATCGCCTGCGTATCGTCGACGCTCAGCGTCGTCTGCGTCACATAGGCCAGCCTGTCCGGATCGCGCGGCACGAACGCCTCCGCATCCGCCACCGTCTGCACCAGCGTGATCGCGCCCTCCGGCAATTGTCCCATCGTGCCGATCACCTCGACATGACCCGCATGTCCGATCAGCACGATCTCGCGCCCTTCGCTGAAATGCCGGTTGGCCTCGATATGCACTTTGCTCACCAGCGGGCAGGTGGCATCGAGGAAGAACATGTTCCGCGCTTTGGCGTCCGCAGGCACGGCCTTGGGCACCCCATGCGCCGAGAACACCACCGGATTGTCGCCCGGCGGAATCTCCTCGAGCTCCTCGACGAAGATCGCGCCCTTCGCCTTCAGCCCGTCGACGACATATTTGTTGTGCACGATCGCATGCCGCACATAGACGGGCGCGCCATATTTCTCGAGCGCCAGCTCCACGATCTGGATGGCGCGATCCACCCCCGCGCAGAAGCCGCGCGGCGCGCACAATGTGATCGTCAGCTTGGGCTTATCCGCCATGTGCCAGCAGATGCGGCCCGGCCTCAATCAAGTCAAGGCTGCACATTAAGTCCGGTTGCCGCGCGCCCAAGCTCCGGGCACAATAGAAAGCAAGCGGTTTCAAAGGATTGTCCGGTGAGCCTCGCGCTCGAAATGTTCGCCATCGCGCCCGCTACGGGCAATGCGAACCTGTCGGCCGCGCAGCGCGGCCTGCTCGGCGGCACCGCGCGCTGGGTCCGCGCCGTCTTCGAGGCCGGCCTGCCCGTCGCGCCCACCATCGTCCTCACCCGCGCCGCCTGGATCGCGCTGCAGGCCGAGCGCCGGGTCAAGGAGAACCGCCTGCGCGCCCATTGGGTCGCGACCCTGTTCCGCCTCGTCCCCGCCGGTGGCAGGCCGCCGACCCTGACCGTCCGCCTTGCCGGCGACAAGGTGCGGCCCGGCCTCATGCCCGCCCGCATCAACCTGCCGGCGCCCTCGAGCGAGGCCGAAGCCGTCGACCCCTCCCGTCCGCTCGGCCGCGCCATCACCGATGCTTTCGACTCGCTCGATGAGGCCGCCGCCGACCAGACCGTGATCGTCCAGGCGACCGCGCAGGGCGAATTCGTCCGCTTCCTTTCCCGCGATGCCATCTCCGGCGCCATGGGCCCGGCGCCGCTCCCCGGCGGCAGCGTGCCCCTGATGCCCGAAGCCGCCCGCTTCGCCGAAATCCTCGACCGCGCCGCCGGCCGCCACATGAACATCCTCGCCGTCGCCCGCGGCGGCCGCCTCACCTTCCTCTCCGCCCGCCCCTTCCAGGCCTCCGCCTCCGCCGAGCTCGAAGCCGCCACCGATCGCGTCGAGCGCGGCACCCTCACCGAGGACCAGGCCGTCGCCAGCATCGATCCGAGCCGCCTCCAGACCCTGCTCCATCCCGCCATCCGCTCGACCGACAACATCGCGCCCATCGCGGAAGGCCTCGGCGTCTCGCCCGGCGCCGCCAGCGGCTTCATCGTCTTCACCGCCGAGGACGCCGCGCGCTGGAAGGCGAGGGGCCGCCACTGCATCCTCGTGGTCAACGAGACCGGCCCCGCCGACATCGACGGCATGAAAGCCGCCACCGGCATCCTCACCGCCCGCGGCGGCATGACCAGCCATGCTGGCGTCATCGCCCGCATCACCGGCACCCCTTGCGTCGCCGGCGTGCGCGATCTCAGCGTCGACGCCGCCGACATGTCCTGTCGCATCGGCGAGCTCACCTTGCGCAGCTCCGACCGCATCACCATCGATGGCAGCGACGGCCGCGTCTATCTCGGCGCTTTGCCGCTGCGCCAGCCGCATCTTGGTGGCGCCCTCGCCGAGCTGCTCGGCTGGTCCGACGCGCGCCGCACCATCGCCGTCCGCGCCAATGCCGAGACCGTCGACGCTGCCAAGACCGCCCTCAGCTTCGGCGCCGAGGGCATCGGCCTCGCCCGCTCTGAGCACATGTTCTTCTCGCGCGAGCGCATGGTCGCGCTCCGCCGCCTGATCCTCTCCGAAGACGAGACCGATCGCAGTTCTGCCCTCCGCGGCCTCGTCGATTTCCAGACCGGCGACTATTCCGCCATCTTCTCCACCATGGCCGGCAAGCCCGTCTGCGTCCGCCTGTTCGATCCGCCGCTGCACGAATTCCTGCCGCGTGGCGACGAGGACATCGACGAGACCGCCAAATCACTCGGCCTCGATCTGCGCGCCCTGAAGCTTCGGCTCGAGCGCATCTCCGAGATCAACCCCATGCTCGGTCATCGCGGCGTCCGCCTCGCCGTGACCTATCCCGAAATCCTCGAAATGCAGATCGCCGCGATGCTCTCGGGCCTCCGCGCCGCCATGCAGGCGGGCGCCGATCCCGTGGCCCTCGAAGTGATGGTGCCCTTCGTCTCCACCGCCACCGAAGTCGGATGGATCCGCGAACGCGTCCTCGCCCAAATCGACGCCGCCGATCTGCCGCGCGCCGTCCGCGACCGCTTCGCCTTCGGCACCATGATCGAGCTCCCCCGCGCCGCCCTCCGCGCCGGCGACATCGCGCGCCAGGTCGATTTCTTCTCCTTCGGCACCAACGACCTCACCCAGACCACCTTCGGCATCTCCCGCGACGATGCCCCCGCCTTCCTTGCCGACTATCAGCGCAAGGCCGTCTACGCCGACGATCCCTTCGTCACCATCGACCAGAAGGGTGTCGGCGAACTGATCGCTCTCGCCGTCGAGCGCGGCCGCGCCGCCAACCCCGCGCTCCAGATCGGCATCTGCGGCGAACACGCCGGCGACCCGGCCTCGCTCCGCTTCTTCGCCAGCCTCGGCATCGACTATGTCAGCTGCTCCCCCTACCGCGTCCCCATCGCAAGACTGACCCTCGCCCAATCCGCCTGACCTTCTCCCTCCCGCTTGTCGGGAGGGGGGACCATGCGAAGCATGGTGGGTGGGAGCCGCTTGCACTGGCCCGGCGAAGCATGGTGGAGGGGGCGGCCGCTTGCGCTGAGCATAGACATCACCGATCCTCCCCCACTGATTTGCCCGGAGTCCGCGATGACTGCCCTCGACATCGCCGCCATCGCCTGGACGCTCCTCGCCCTCGCGCTGGTCCCCGTCCAGTTGCGCACCACCGCGCCCTATGGCCGGCACACACGCACCGATTGGGGCCCATCCATCTCCAACCGGCTCGGCTGGTTCCTCATGGAGCTCGTCTCGCTCGTCGTCTTCGCCGGCCTCGTCCTCGCCGGCCCCGCCGGCAAGACCACCCCCATCTGGGTCTTCTTCGCGCTCTGGACCGCCCACTACATCAATCGCAGCCTCATCTATCCCTGGCGTACACGCACCCAGGGCAAGACCATGCCGCTTGCCATCGTCGGCAGCGCGGCCGCCTTCAACATCGTCAATGCCGGCCTTAACGGGCTCTATCTCGGCTGGTCCGGCGCGGACTACCCGCCCTCATGGCTCGGCGACCCCCGCTTCATCGCGGGCCTCGTCATCTTCCTCGTCGGCGCGGCCATCAACATCTGGTCCGACAACCGCCTCATCTCCCTCCGCTCGGGCGGACAACACGGCTACACCATCCCGCGCGGCGGCCTGTTCGAGCGCGTCTCATGCCCCAATCTCATGGGCGAGATCATCCAGTGGTCCGGCTTTGCCCTCATGTGCTGGAACCTGCCGGCGCTGAGCTTCGCCGTCTGGACCGCCGCCAATCTCATTCCGCGCGCGCTCAGCCACCACGCCTGGTACCGCCGCACCTTCCCG
>DASZPY010000005.1:0-3071 GCA_035549855.1 Devosia sp.
ATCGCAAGGCGCGAGGCGTCGCGGGAAGGCTTCATTCGGCCGGGACGACGTCCGCGTGGCGGATATGGCGGCTCTGTTCGCTGTGCTTGCCGTATTCGCGCTGCCAGTCGGTCGGACCGTTGGACGGAGCGACCTGCACCGCGGTCACCTTGTATTCGGGGCAGCTCGTCGCCCAGTCCGCATAGTCGGTGGTCACCACATTGGCTTGCGTCATCGGATGATGGAAGGTGGTGTAGACGACGCCCGGCGCCACGCGGTCGGTCACGCGCGCGCGCAGCGAGGTCGCGCCCGAGCGGCTCGAAAGCTTGACCCAGCTTCCGTCGACGATGCCGCGCTGCTCTGCGTCGTGGGGATGGATCTCGAGCCGGTCTTCCTGATGCCAGAGCGAATTGGCGGTGCGCCGCGTCTGCGCGCCGACATTGTACTGGGTGAGGATGCGCCCCGTGGTGAGCAGCAGCGGGAAGCGCGGCCCCGTCTTCTCGTCGGTCGGCACGTATTCGGTGAGCACGAAGAGGCCCTTGCCGCGCGCGAAGGTCTGGCGGTGCATCACCGGGGTTCCTTCCGGCGCCTTGTCGTTGCAGGGCCATTGGATCGAACCCAACGCATCGAGCTTCTCATAGGACACGCCGGCGAAGGTGGGCGTCAAACGCGCGATCTCGTCCATGATTTCGGACGGGTGCTTGTAGGGCATCGGAAAGCCGAGCGCTTCCGATAGCAGGATGGTGATCTCCCAGTCCTCGTAGCCATTCTTCGGCGCTATCACCTTGCGCACGCGCTGGATGCGACGCTCGGCGTTGATGAAGGTGCCGTTCTTCTCCAGGAACGTCGAACCCGGCAGGAAAACATGGGCGTAGTTCGAAGTCTCGTTGAGGAAGAGGTCCTGGATGACCACGCACTCCATGGCCTTGAGGCCGTCGATCACATGCTGGGTGTCGGGATCGGATTGGGCGATGTCCTCGCCCTGGATGTAGAGGCCCTTGAAGCGGCCGTCGACCGCGGCGTCGAGCATGTTGGAGATGCGAAGCCCGGGCTCGGCGTCCAGTTGCACGCCCCAGGCGGATTCGAACAGCGAGCGCGTCGCGTCGTCCGAGATGTGGCGATAGCCGGAGAGCTCGTGCGGGAACGAGCCCATGTCGCAGGAGCCCTGCACATTGTTCTGGCCGCGCAGGGGATTCACGCCGACGCCCTCGCGGCCGAGATTGCCGGTGACCATGGCGAGATTGGCGATGCACATCACCGCCGTCGTGCCCTGGCTGTGCTCGGTGACGCCGAGGCCGTAATAGATGGCGCTGTTGCCCTTGCGCGCATAGAGCCGCGCCGCGCCGCGCACCTTGTCCGCCGGAACGCCGGTCGCGGCCTCGGTCGCTTCCGGGCTCCGCGAAGGATCGGAGACGAACGCCTTCCAGTCCTCATAGGCGTCCCATTCGCAGCGCGCGCGGATGAACTCTTCGTTGGCGAGGCCTTCGGTGACGATGACATGCGCCATCGCCGTCAGCACCGCGACGTTCGTTCCGGGACGCAGCGCCAGGTGATAATCCGCATCGACATGCGGGGTGTGGACGAGATCGATGCGGCGCGGATCGATGACGATGAGCCGCGCGCCCTCGCGCAGCCGCTTCTTCATGCGCGAGGCGAAGACGGGATGGCCGTCGGTCGGATTGGCCCCGATGACGACGATGACGTCAGCCTTCTCGACCGAGACGAAATCCTGCGTGCCCGCTGAGGTGCCGAGCGTCGTCTTGAGGCCGTAGCCGGTGGGCGAATGGCAGACGCGCGCGCAGGTGTCGACATTGTTGTTGCCGAAGGCCGCGCGCACCATCTTCTGCACCAGATAGGTTTCCTCGTCGGTGCAGCGCGAGGAGGTGATGCCGCCGACGGCGGTGCGGCCATATTTGGCCTGAATGCGCTTGAACTCGGAAGCGGTGTGGGCGATCGCCTCCTCCCACGAAACCTCGCGCCAGGGCTCGTCGATCGAGGCGCGGACCATGGGCTTGAGGATTCGATCCCTGTGATTGGCGTAACCCCAGGCGAAGCGCCCCTTGATGCAGGAATGGCCGCTGTTGGCCTTGCCCGATTTTGCGGGCGTCATGCGCACCAATTCGTCGCCCTGCATCTCCGCATGGAAGGAGCAGCCGACGCCGCAATAGCCGCAAGTCGTCTGGATGGAGCGCGTGGGCGTTCCCATCTCGATCACCGACTTCTCGATCAGCGTCGCCGTGGGACAGGCCTGCACGCAGGCGCCGCAGGAGACGCATTCGGATTCGAGGAAGGGAACGTTGGCGCTCGCAGCCACGCGCGAGTCGAAGGCGCGGCCCATGATGGTGAGCGCGAAGGTGCCCTGCACTTCCTCGCAAGCGCGCACGCAGCGCGAGCAGACGATGCACTTGGCGGGATCGTAGGTGAAATAAGGATTGGATTCGTCCTTGCGGTCGGCGAAATGATTGCCGCCGTCGTAGCCATAACGCACCTCGCGCAGGCCGACCGCGCCCGCCATGTCCTGCAATTCGCAATCGCCATTGGCCGCGCAGGTCAGGCAATCGAGCGGATGGTCGGAGATATAAAGCTCCATCACCCCGCGGCGGAGCTTCTTCAACCGCTCGGTTTGCGTATGCACGACCATGCCTTGCGCCACGGGCGTAGTGCAGGAGGCGGGCGTGCCCGGACGCCCGTCGATCTCGACAAGGCACAGCCGGCACGAGCCGAAGGCGTTCATGGAGTCGGTGGCGCAGAGTTTCGGAATCTGGTTTCCGAGCGTCGAGGCCGCGCGCATGATGGAAGTTCCTTCGGGAACCTCCACGCGCATGCCGTCGATGGTGAGCGGGACGGTGGCCTCGCTCTTCGAAGCCGGCGTGCCGCGGTCGATCTCATCGGATAGTGGCGTCATCGCGCAAAATCCTGGGGGAAATGGTTGAGCGCGCTCAGAACCGGGAAGGGCACGAAGCCGCCGAGCGCGCACAACGATCCCGAACGCATCGTATCACAAAGGTCGCGCAAAAGCGTGAGGTTTGCACCCACGTCCCTGCCCGCCAGAATCTTGTCGATGACCTCGGTTCCGCGCACCGCGCCTATGC
>DASZPY010000006.1:0-14263 GCA_035549855.1 Devosia sp.
ACCGGCCAAGCCTGCCTATGGGGACGGCGTCGATTCCGCCTTGCAGTGGGAACTGCCGAAGGAGCGCAAGGCCTATCTCGAGACATCGACGCAACAATATGACGTGCTGGCCGCCGGCTCGATCCCGGAGCAGATCGACGACCTGATGCGCCTGCTGGACGGCGGCCATGACGGGGGTGATGCGGCCGATGGATTGGATACGCTCCTCGTGGCATGGCAGTCGGGCGACGTCGATGCCATCGCCAGCATGTTCACAGAATCCGAGGGCGACGACGCCGAGGACCTCGATCGCATCCTCTACGACCGCAATGCCAACTGGATCCCAGCTATCGAGGCTCTGCTCGCGAACAACGAGCAGGATTTGATCGTGGTCGGCGCGGCCCATCTTGCCGGAGAGCGAAGCGTACTCGACCTGCTCGAGCAGGCCGGTTACACGGTGACTCGCATCCAGTGAGGCCCGTCTATGTCCGCTTCATCAGAATTGACCCGCCTGAAGCGCGACATCGAGTCCCTCGCCGAAGAGATTGCGGTGAACACTGGCCCTAGGGCCAAAGCCTCTCTCACAACATCCGACAGGCGAACGCTCAAGGCGGAACTGCAGGGCCTGATCCAGCGGCTGGATGAGCTGGCAGCGAAGCTGAGCGCCTAGCCAAGCTTAGACCTCGCTGAACTTCGTCCACTTGCCGCTGGCCTTGCTCGAAGCGATGGAGGCCGTGATGAATTCAATGCCTTCGACGCCATCCGCCAGCGACGGCAGCAGCGCGACATATTGCTTGCCCGTGCCGCGGATCACGTCGGCGAACTGACTGTAGAGCGTCGCGAAGGCTTCAAGATAACCCTCGGGATGCCCGCCGGGGATACGGACATTCATCGAGGCGGCAGGCGGCTGGCTGATCGCGCCGCCGCGGGTCAGCAGCACGGCCGGCTTCCCGAGTTCGCTGAACCACATCTGGTTAGGGTTGTCCTGCCGCCACTCGATGCCCGCCTTGTCGCCATAGACGCGAATCTTGAGACCATTCTCATTGCCCGGCGCCACCTGGCTCGCCCATAGCATGCCGCGGGCGCCGCCGACGAAGCGCAGGAGGATGTGGACATTGTCGTCCACCTTGCGGCCCTTGACGAAGCTCTGCAGGTCCGCGCTCACGGCCTCCGTCTTGAGGCCGGTAATGAAGCGGGCAAGGTTGTAGGCGTGGGTGCCGATGTCGCCGATGGCGCCGCCCGCACCGGAGCGCTTCGGGTCTGTGCGCCAGGCGGCCTGCTTGTTGCCGGGGTCGGCAGGCAGCGTCAGCCAATCTTGCGGATACTCGGCCTGCACCACGCGGATCTTGCCGAGCGCCCCCGACTTCACCAGCTCCCGCGCCTGCCGTACGAGCGGATAGCCGGTGTAGTTGTGCGTCAGCAGGAACTTCGCGCCATTCTTCGGCTTCACCGCCGCGAGAGCGCGTGCGTCGGCGAGCGTCGAGGTCAGCGGCTTGTCGCAGATGACATGGATGCCAGCCTCGAGAAACGCCTTGGCGGGTCCATAGTGGACATGATTGGGCGTGACTATCGACACGGCCTCGATGCCGTCAGGCCGTGCCGCCTCCTTGCGGGCCATCTCCTCATAGGAGCCGTAGACCCGCGAGGGATCGATGCCGATGTTCCGGCCGGACTCTCGCGAAACCTCAGGACGCGACGAGAATGCGCCGGCCACCAGCTCATAGTCATTGTCGATCCGCGCCGCGATGCGATGCACGTAGCCGATGAAGGCGCCCGTACCGCCTCCCACCATACCCAGACGAATGCGCCGCGCGCCGTTCTCAGCCATGGCCTCTTCCCCCTGTTGCCGCTGCCCGGTCTAGAGGCCGAGCATTTTCCTGTTTGCCGCCTTGTCCGTACCCGCCGCCGCGAAATCGTCGAAGGCGCGCTCTGTGACGCGGATGATGTAGCTGTCGATGAGCGGTGCACCCTCGGCCGCTCCCTGCTCGGGGTGCTTGAGCGCGCATTCCCATTCGAGCACGGCCCAGCCCGCATAGTCGTAGCCGGCGAGCTTGGCGAAGATCGATGGGAAATCCACTTGACCGTCGCCGGTCGAGCGGAAGCGCCCTGCCCGGTTCACCCAGCTTGCATACCCCGAATAGACGCCCTGCTTGCCGGTCGGATTGAACTCCGCGTCCTTGACGTGGAACATCTTGATCCGGTCGTGGTAGAAATCGATGTAGTCGAGATAGTTGAGCTGCTGCAGGACGAAGTGGCTCGGATCGTAGAGCAGATTGGCGCGCGGATGGTTCTTCACGCGCTCGAGGAACATCTCGTAAGTCGTTCCATCATAGAGATCCTCGCCCGGATGGATCTCGTAGCAGACATCGACGCCCTGCTTGTCGAATTCATTGAGGATCGGCATCCAGCGCTTGGCCAGCTCGTCGAACGCCTCCTCGACCAGCCCGGCCGGACGCTGCGGCCACGGATAGGTGTAGGGCCAGGCAAGCGCGCCCGAGAAGGTGCCGTGGGCGTTGAGGCCGAGATTCTTTGAGGCTGCGGCGCTCCATTTGAGATGCTGCACCGCCCATTCCTGCCGGGCCTTGGGGTTGCCCCGCTTCTCCGGGATCGCGAAGCCGTCGAAGGCGGTGTCATAGGCCGGATGCACCGCGACGAGCTGGCCGATGATGTGCGAGCTGAGCTCGGTAATGACGATGCCGTGTTGCTCGACTGTTCCCTTCACCTCGTCGGCATAGGTCTTGGACGTCGCCGCTTTCTCCACGTCGCAGAAATGCGTTAGCCAGGTTGGAATCTGGATGCCCTTGTAGCCCAGACCCGCCGCCCATTTCGCCATATGGTCGAGCGTGTCGAACGGCGCCTTGTCGCCCGCAAACTGGGCCAGGAAAATCGCCGGCCCTTGCAAAGTCTTCATGATGGTCTCCCTGGGCCGGTGGTCCGGCTCCGATTGCTGACATGTTAGTTCGAAAACTTGACGCTGGCGCGCGAACTGTCAAGGCGGCGCCGCGGCAATCGGTTCTCACCCATGCTTGCTGAGGTCGAAGCTGACTTGCTCGGCCTTATCGACATTCATCTCCTGGAAGTCGCCGCGCAGCAGGTACGCCCCGCCGATGGAGCCGAAGGCTTTGGCATAGTCCGAAGCCTGGTGCGCCTTGTGATCGCCCTCCGTTTCCCAGCCTTCGATCATGATCAGATCGTCCGCACGATCGGGGACCGGGGCGATCTCGAAATAGACGCAGCCTTTGTCGGCGCGCGAGGCGGAAATGTAGCCTGCTGCCTTCGCGAGAAATTCCGTGCGCGTCCCTGAGCGTACACTCATCCGGCCGATGACGTATCGCATCTTCGCTCCCTCAAACTGCCGCCAGCCTAGCACCGGCGGCACCGTGAGCGAAGCGGACGCTACTTCAGCAGCGCCAGCGCGTCTTTGGGCTTAAGCGCCTTGGGCCGCTGGCAGGTCGTCTCAAGCGTGATGACCTTGCCGCTCTCGCCCGCCTTAAGGAGCGACGTCATGATCTCGACGGCGTGCAAGGCCACGTCGAGACCGCAACGCGCCGGCCGGCCCTTCTCGATCGACTGGATCATGTCGGCCAGCCCTGCAGTGCGATAGTTGGCCCGCGGCGTGCCGTCGCCGCCCGTCTGGTTGACCTTGCCGAACGGGTGGTCCCACGGCTCGACCTTGTTCTTGGTGCCGGTCTTGTCGCTGACCAGTATGTCGCCGCCGAAGAAATTCGGGTCGGGCACGAACACCGAACCCTCCGTGCCATAGAGCTCGATATTATGGTGGCCGTGGCTATAGGTGTCCCAGCTCGCCCCGATCGTGACGATGGCGCCGCTGTGGAACTCGAGCACCCCGTGGATCGTGGTCGGCGTGCCGACCTTGATCTTCTTGCCGGTCATGGGAACGTCCGGCGTCGTCACGATCCGATGCTTGCTGGCCATGTTGGTGAAGGCGGTGACGCGCTTCACCGGCCCGATCAGGTGGATGAGGTCGGTCACATAATAGGGGCCGACGTCCAGCACCGGACCCGCGCCCACCTGGAAGAAGAAATCCGGATTGGGATGCCAGTGCTCCATGCCCCGGCTCATCACATGGGTCGTGCCATGGGTAATCTTGCCGAGCCTGCCCTCGTCGATCATGTCGCGCACCTGCTGGTGTGCACCGCCGAGGAAGGTGTCGGGCGCCGAGCCGACGCTCAGGCCGCGCTTGTCGGCGGCTTTCTTCAACGCCTTGCCTTCCTTGAGGCTCAGGACGAACGGCTTCTCCGAATAGGCGTGCTTGCCGGCCGAGATCGCGTCCATCGACACCTGGAAGTGTGTCGCGGGGATCGTGAGGTTCACGATCACGTCGATCTCGGAGTTCTTGAGCATCTCGTCAGGCGTCATTGCCTTGACGTTGAATTCCTCGCTGCGCTTCCTGGCGGCGGCCGGAATGATGTCGGCGACGCCCCGCACCTCGATGCCCTTGAACATCGGCGCGAGCCGCAGATAGGCCGAAGAAATATTGCCGGCACCCATGATGCCGACGCCGTAGGTCTTAGCCATTTGAGTGTTCCCCTTCGAAGGCGCTGAGCCTTACATCCACTTCTTGACGGATTCGATGCTACGGCGCCCGAAGCGCGGGGCGTCGTTGGGTTTGTCGTGCTCGGCGACGAAATATCTGGCTTTGGTCTTGGCCTTGATCGTCCCGAGCAGCGACTTCCAGTCGAGCGTGCCGTAGCCGACATCGGCCCAGCCATCCTCGTCCAGCGCCTGGCCCGCGGGTGCGATGTCCTTGACGTGGACAGCGGTGATGCGGTCGCCATACTTCTCGATCCACCTGATCGGATCCTCGCCACCCTTGACGACCCAGGCGAGATCCATCTCCCACTCGATCGTGGGCGAGGCCTCGAGGATCAGCTCCATCGGTGTCTTGCCGTCGGGCAGCTTGGCGAATTCCTGGTGGTGATTGTGGAAGCCGAAGCCCACGCCCTTGGCGTTGAGCTCCTTGCCGATCCGTGCGAGCTCGCTGGCGAACTCATGCCAATCCTTCTTGCCCTCGCGATATTCATTGGGCGGCGCCGGCACGTAGATCGTCTTGATGCCGATGTCCTTGGCGATCCTGGCTGCGGCATCGGTGTCCGCCGCGAGTTGGGCAAAACCGATATGCGCCGTCGGCATGGGCAGTCCGACTTTCTTGAGGCTCGCATTGAGCGCGGCCGTGTCGGCGAACTGCCCGCCCCAGCCTTCGACCTGCGTGTAACCAAGGTCCTTGAGCGTCTTGAGCGTGCCGTCGAGCGATTTCTCGTTGCGGAAACTGTAGAGCTGGATCGAGAAGTCCATAAAAGCCTCTTTCTAGGATAGGCGCCCGCCGCGGCGGTTGCCGAAGCGGGTCGTGGATGGGTTGACACCTGGACGCTTGCACAGACGCAGCAGACCGCACCATCCGCCGCGTCCGATCAGGAGAGAAACTAGACGCGCAGCCCGGTCTTGGCGTCGAACATCGACCCACGTGCGGGATCGAAGCCGAGCCGGACCTTCTGGCCTTCGCCAAGCGGAATATCGGCCGAGCAGCGGAACGTCAGCACCTGGCCGGCGATCCTCGCGTAGCCCACCGTCTCCGAGCCCATCGGCTCGAGGATTTCGATCTCGCTGTCGAACTGGAACGGCATCTTGCCGGCATCCTCGCCCACCGCGATATGCTCAGGACGGATGCCCATGACACCTTCCGTGCGGGCGGCCGGCGCTGCGTCAAACTTGTAGGCACCGATCGGAACGGTCACGCCCTCCATGCCGAAGGACTGCGCGCCCTCGAAATTGCCCTTGAAGAAATTCATCGTCGGCGAGCCGATGAAACCCGCTACGAACAGGTTCAGTGGCTTGTTGTAGATTGTGTGCGGATCGTCGAGCTGCTGGATGACGCCGTTCTTCATGATCGCGATGCGGTCGGCCAGGGTCATTGCCTCGATCTGGTCGTGCGTCACATAGATCATCGTGTTCTTGAGTCGCTGGTGCAGCCGCTTGATTTCGACGCGTAGCTCCGAGCGGAGCTTGGCGTCGAGGTTGGACAACGGCTCGTCGAACAGGAACACATCCACGTCGCGCACAAGAGCGCGGCCGATAGCGACGCGCTGGCGCTGGCCACCGGAAAGCTCGACCGGTCGGCGCTTCAGCAGCGGCTCGATCTGCAGGATCTCGGAGGCCCGCGCCACGCGCTGCTCGATCTCGGCCTTGGGCAGCCCCGCCACCCGCAGGCCGAAGCTCAGATTCTTCTCGACCGTCATCTGCGGATAGAGCGCATAGGACTGGAACACCATGCCGATGCCGCGATCCTTGGGTTCCTCCCAAGTCACGTTGCGGCCGCCGATCATGATCTGGCCGCCGCTGACGTCGAGCAGGCCGGCGATGCAATTCAGCAGCGTGGACTTGCCGCAGCCTGAAGGGCCGAGCAGCACGAGGAACTCGCCTTCATTGATGTCGATGCTGAGGTCTTCGAGGACGCTGACGGACCCGAAGCTGAGCGATAGGTCGCGTACGGAAACACTGCTCTGCACTTGGATTATCCCTTGACTGCGCCTGCGGCGATGCCGCGCACGAACCACTTGCCCGAGATGAAGTAGATGGCGAGCGGCACGAGTGCCGTCAGGATGGTCGCCGCCATGTTCACGTCGTACTCGATGGTGCCGAATGTGGTTTTGACGATGTTGTTGAGCTGGAGGGTCATCGGAATGTTGTCCCGGCCCGCGAAGACGAGGGCGAACAGGAAGTCGTTCCAGATGCCGGTGACCTGTAGGATGAGCGCCACTGTGGTGATGGGAATGGAGAGCGGCAGCATCACCCTGAAGAAGATCTGCCAGAAACCCGCCCCGTCTATTCGGGCGGCCTTGAAGATCTCGATGGGGATCGACGAATAATAATTGCGGTAGAGCAGCGTCAGGATGGGCATGCCGAAGATGGTATGCACCAGGATGATGCCGGGCAGCGTCGAGAACAGCTGCCACTGCGGGAAGTCGAGGCCGAACCAGCCGGCGATCCAGTCCGTGACGACCGGCAGGCCGCGCATCCCCATGATGATCGGATAGACCAGCACCTGATAGGGCACGAAGGCACCGAACAGCAGCAGGTTGAAGAAGATGTTGGCGCCCTTGTAGCGCCAGAAGCTGAGCGCGTAGCCGTTGAGCTGGGCGATGATGATCGAGATGATCACCGACGGGATGGCGACTTTCCACGAATTGAGGAAGCCTGGCGAAAGGCCGGTGCAGTCGCGCCCGGTACAGGCATAGCTCCACGCCTTGATCCAGGGCTCGATCGTCCATTCATGCGGCAGGTCGAACAGATGGGCCTGCCGGACTTCGGGCATGGATTTGAATGACGTCACTAGCATCACGTAAAGCGGGATGCAGAAGAAGATCGCCATGATGATCAGGAAGGCGTAGATGCCCACCCGCGAGGCCGTGATCCGCTTGGGCCGGGGGCCGGCGGGGCCCTCCAGTGCGACTACGCGTGAAGCGCCGGCGACGGTGCCGTTCATAAGAGCATCGGTCGTCATGTCGTCACGTTCTTCCCCGCGAGGCGCGCCTTCCGCCAGTTGAAGATTGCCATGATGAGCAGCAGCACCGCGATCGGCGCGAGCATCATGGTCGCAGCAGCCGACCCCTGGCCGACGTTGAGTTTGCTCTGGATGGCGTTGATCACGTACATGGCCGGCATCCAGGTCGCGATGCCGGGACCGCCGCCGGTCATGGAAATGACGAGGTCGAAAGTGCGGACGATGCCCGTAACCTGAAGGATGATGGCCGTTGCCAGCGCCCCGCGCATGCTCGGAAGCACGATCGAGACATAGGTCCGCCAGGTCGGAATGCCGTCGATCTTGGCGGCTTTCCAGATTTCTGCGTCAATGCCACGGATGCCGGCGAGCATGATCGCCATGGTCACCCCGGCGCCCTGCCAGCAGCCGCCCAGAATGAGGCCCACCATGGCCTGGTTCGGGTTGCTCAGGGGCGAGAAGCGGAAATCGGTGAAGCCGAAATTCTGCATGGCATTCTGGAAACCCAGATTGGGATCGAGAATCCACTGCCAGGCAAGGCCCGTCACATAGAGCGACATGGCGAAAGGATAGAGGAAGATCGACCGGAACAGGCTCTCGAGCTTGATGTTCTGGTCCATGAACACCGCGAGGACGTAGCCTACGACCAGGTTGATGACCAGCGAGGCGGCACCGAACACGAAGATGTTCGAAACCGAAATCTGCCAGTTATTGGTGCCCCAGAGGATGTTGTACTGCTTCAGTCCTACCCAGGTCCAACCAGGGAACATGCCCGAACTGGTGAACGACCAGTAGATCGTGAACAGGATAGCGACGAAGAATACCGAGAACGCGATGATGATCATCGGCAGCGTAGCGATGACGGACGCCACTTTCATACGCGGGCGCGTTCGCGGCCGGTGCGTCGATATCTGGGTGGCAGCAGTCGCTGTCGCCTCAGCCATTGGCTCGAATTCCCCCGTGAGCTAGCCGCAGTCGTAAAGCCGGCGCCGCTCCCCGGCGATGCCAGCAACTGGCGGATGGCGCGTCAAGCGCCACCCGCCGAGATGTGATGAGAACGCTAGTTCGCGTTCTTCAGGATATCCCAGTATTTCGCCTGGGCGTCCTCGACGGTCATCGAGTCATCCGAGAAGAACTGGGTCATCAGGGCGTTCAGCTGATTGTTGGTGTCTTCGTTGAGCCAACGCTGAGCCGCGACCTGGATGTGCGACGGGTCCTTGAAGATACCCAGCGCCTTGATCATGCAGGAGTCGGCCGCCGAGATATCGGCGTCATCGCGGACCGGAGTCGAACCCTTCTTCAGGTTGAAGGCGGTCTGAACGGCCGGGCTGATCATCAGCGCGGCAAGGCGCTTCTGAGCGGCTTCGACTTCCGGATCGTTCTGCTTGAAGAACACGAACACGTCGCCGTCGGTCGAAACCGTCGGGTTGTCGATCGGCATGGCGAGGCAGTCATAGTCGGTGCCCGGGACCTTGCCGGCAACGCCGAACTCGCCCTTGGCCCAGTCGCCCATGATCTGGAGCGCGGCCTTGTCCTGGATGACCAGGGCAGTGGTGTCGTTCCAGGTACGCGGCGCATAGCCGTCATCCGTGTACTGCTTCAGGCTCTTGAAGACGGTCAGGGCCTGCTTCATTTCCGGGCCCATCGCGACGGACTCGTCCTTGTCCTTCAGCAGGGCTTCGCGCTTGGCGAGGCCGAGTTCGGCAGTCTGGATCACGCCAAACGCACCGTTGACCTGCCAGCCACCCTGACCGCCGCCGACGGCGAACGGGATGATGCCGGCTTCCTTGAGCTTGGGAGCATCGGCGAGGAACTCGTCGAAGTTCTTCGGCAGCTCGAGGCCAGCCTTCTTGAAGGCCGGAATGGACACCCAGGCCCAGTTCCACGAGTGAATGTTGACGGGGACGCACCACCAATGGCCGTCGATATGGCAGGCGCCGGCGATGCCCTCGGGGCGGATCGCTGCATCCCAGCCATTGGCTTCGGCAACGTCGGCCAGGTCGAGCAGGAGGCCGGCATTGATGAGGTCTTCATATTCGCGGCCGGGGTTGAACTGCGAGGCGTCCGGCGGGTCACCGCCGAGAGCGCGCTGCATCACAGCGGCACGGGCAGTTGCGCCGTCGGCGATCGCGCCGTCGACCCAATGATCGCCGGTGGCATCGAACGCCTTGGCGAATTCCGCCACGGCGGCAGCTTCACCGCCCGACGTCCACCAATGCACGACTTCCACATCCGCCGCCATGGCGGAAGTGCCAAGCATCAGAGCAGTCGCCATGCCGGCGACCACCGCAAATTTCTTCATAGATATGTCCTCCCAACGTTTGCCGGTAGCGGATGCTATCGGCACCGTCGCCAGCCCCGCGGCGGCCTTCTTCAGAGACCTCGCTCGCTGGCGGCGTGTAATCGATTACATAAATCTTCCTTCGAGATCAATGCAATCGATTACAGGATTTTCAGACCGTTCTTGCGCCACTGTCAAGTTCCAACTAGACAATCTCGTTAAGGCAGCGAGGAGGGGCGCGGCCGAATTATGGTCCTGACGAGAAAACCACCGACGATTCAAGATGTTGCGCGGCACGCCAAAGTGTCGGCCGCGACCGTCAGCCGTGTCTTGTCCACACCGGACCGGGTCTCCGAAAGCACCCGGCAACGCGTCAACGAGGCTGTTCGCGAGACTGGCTACACGGTCAATCAGGCGGCCCGCTCGCTCCGCCTGCAGCGTGCCAAAACGCTGCTCGCAGCGATGCCGGGAATCGGCAATCCATTCTATTCGACGATCCTCGATGCCGTGGTGACCGAGGCCAATGCCCGCGGCTATGGCGTGCTGGTGACCAGCCGCCTCGGCGACGATCCCGCCACCTGGCTCGGCGATTATTTTCACTCAAACCGCGCCGATGGACTGCTCGTCTTCGACGGCTTCCTCGATACACGTCGCCTCCATGCCATAGCCGGCGAAGGCGCGAGCCTGCCGCTGGTGGCCGCCTATGACGAGTTGCCGGACCCCCAGATCAACTCCGTGCTGACCGATAATCTCCAGGCCGCAGAACGGGTTGTGCGCTATCTCTATGATCTCGGCCACCGCCGGATCGGCCATATCAGCGGACGGACGAAAAACACCTTCCCCAACGAACGGCTCGTTGGCTTCCGCAAGGCCATGTTCGATCTGAGGCTGGAACTGCGCCCGGACTGGGTTGTCCCCGGCGACTACACGATGGGCTCCGGATCGGCCGCCGCCGAGCATTTCGCCCGGCTGGACGAACGGCCCACCGCGATCTTCTCGGGCAATGACGACAGCGCGATCGGCCTAATCGCCGGCCTGCGCCGCCACGGCATCGAGTGTCCGCAGGACATCTCGGTGGTCGGTTTTGACGACATCGCCGTAGCCCAGAACTACTCCCCGTCCCTCACCACCATGCGGCAGCCCCGTGAGCAGATCGGGCGCCTTGCCACGAGTACCCTGATCGACATCATCGAGGGCAACCGGGCGAGTTCGGTCCCCGCCCGCGTCATGCTCACCTCCGAGCTCGTAATCCGCGAAAGCACCGCACCGCCGTCAAAGGCGTAGGATTGGCTGACAATTAAGGGCTTTGGCCCTATAGGCGAGTGGGCGTGGCCCCGTAGCTCAGCGGATAGAGCAGCGGCCTTCTAAGCCGTTGGTCGGAGGTTCAATTCCTCCCGGGGTCACCAGTCTGCCGTATCGCGGCTGGGTGACGCCGAGTTGCCGCTTACGCCCCATTGACCACGGGCGCATTCCACCCAACTCTATTAAGTCGCTGTGAACCTCCGGAGCGGCACGCTTTTCGCGGAGGAGT
Source organism: Devosia sp. (assembly GCA_035549855.1). GTDB lineage: Bacteria > Pseudomonadota > Alphaproteobacteria > Rhizobiales > Devosiaceae > Devosia_A. Next base: position 11,311 of record DASZPY010000006.1, read on the forward strand.
GAGTATGCCGCGCGTTCAATCGATCGCTGGCGCATCGTCCGGGCCGTTCAGATCCCGCCCCTTCCGGCCGGCTGAAATCATTGCCGACGGGATCGTTCACGGCATCGGCATTGTCCACACCCTCACGCTCGGTATTGTCCTCATCGTCTTTGCGGCCATCGGTACCGCACGTCCCGAACTGCCGGCCATCATCTTTTACCTTGTGACACTGCTCACGGTGCTCGGCGTGTCGCTGGCTTTCAACCTGGCGCCGGCCTCGAGCTTCAAGCGGGTCATGGCGAGGCTCGACCAGGCCGCGATCTTCCTCTTCATCGCCGGAACCTACACCCCTTTCCTCGCCCTTCTCGGCCGAACGCCGATGGTCATGGGGTTAGCGATCTTCGTCTGGGGTGCGGCACTGGTCGGCGTCGCCCTGAAGCTGCTCGTTCCCGAACGCTTCGGCCGCCTTGCGATCCTGCTTTATCTGGCGATTGGCTGGAGTGGTGTTCTGGTTTTCCAGACGCTGGTCACCACCCTCCCCCCGGCAACCTTCTGGCTGATCCTTGCCGGCGGCATCGCCTACTCTGCCGGCATCATCTTCCATCTGTGGAAGCGGCTGCTGTTTCACAATGTGCTGTGGCACATCTTCGTCGTAGCTGGAGCGACGCTGCATCTGTGGGCGATCTTCTACTGCCTGGTGCTCGCCCGCCTCTAGGGCGCACCCACCCGCGCATGCTCCATGCGGTCTCCCGGAGCAAGTCCGATCTCGACTGCCCGCCCGCCCGGAATCTCGAGCACGAACCGAACCGGCACTTCGGACGAAATCGTCGTGGTGTCCATTGGCCGCGCATTGACATGCACGGTCTTGACCAAGCCGTCGGCGCCGACAAAGACCATGTCGAGCGGAATGAACGTGTTCTGCATCCAGAAATTGGCGACCTGCTCGCGGTGATAGTCGAACAGCATCCCCGCATCGGGTGCGAGCGACTGGCGGAACATCAGGCCTCGCGCCCGCGTCTCATCGGTATCCGCAATCTCGACGGCGAAGCTGAAGTCGCCCTTGGCAGTGTGGAGGACGAGACGGCTGTCGCCAGCCAATAGCCGAGGGCCGACAATGATCGCCACGCCGATCGCGACAATGGCGACGGCAGCCGCGACAATCCAGAAACGGCGGGAATTCAGGGAGTTAGTGCGAGGACGGGGCATCGCCCCAGCCATCCGGCCGGATTTCGGCAACCATAAGGCCCTTGGGACCGGTGCCGTAGCGGACGAGTACGAACTGGCCGGGCCTCAGCTCGGTGATCCCGAACCGTCTCAGCGTCTCCATGTGTACGAACACATCGGGCGATCCCTCACCCGCGGAGAGGAATCCGAAGCCACGGATGCGGTTGAACCACTTGACCTCGAGCCGCTCGAGCTTGCTGGTCGGCTCGACCACCACATGCGTGCGCGGTGCCGGCATCTGCGCGGGATGGCGCGCGGTGCTCTCGTCCATCGACAGGATGCGGAAGGCCTGCAATCCGCCAGGGCGGTTCAGCGCCTCGACAATGACGCGCGCGCCTTCATAGGCGGTCTGGTAGCCATCGCGCCGGAGGCATGTCACGTGCAAAAGCACATCCGGCCGTCCATCGTCCGGAACGATGAATCCAAATCCCTTCGCAACGTCGAACCATTTGATCGCGCCTGCGATCTCAATGACATCGATCGGTGCTTCGCTGTCCGTCGCGTTTGACACGCTGTCCAGCGGACGGACTCCGGGCTTGTCGCCGCTGGCTGAAAGTTTGGCCGCCATGCCCCCAAACGCCTCTTTGTACACTGCCCCCGCCGCAAGCGAGGTACTCAACACGTTGATCGCACCTTGGCCGATTCAAAATTGAAAGTTAAGGAGTCGTTTCCACAATGCGCGACAGTCCATATCGCAATTCATGACACTGTTGCAGCGAAGGCGCACCTGCCGCCTAAGGCCCTCAACAACAAGAGCGAACGACGACGATGAAATATCTCCACACCATGGTGCGCGTCACCGATGTCGATGCGAGCCTGCGCTTCTATTGCGATGGCCTAGGGCTGCGCGAAGTACGTCGCAGCGACAACGAGGCCGGACGCTACACGCTGATCTTCCTCGCCGCGCCCGGCGACGAGGACGCGCAGGTCGAACTCACCTTCAACTGGGATCCCGAAACCTACACGGGCGGCCGCAACTTCGGCCATCTCGCCTACGCCGTGCCCAACATCTACGAAACCTGCGAGCATCTGCAGGACATGGGCGTGACCATCAACCGCCCCCCGCGCGATGGCCGCATGGCCTTCGTCCGTTCTCCCGACAACATCTCGATCGAAATTCTGCAGGATGGCCCCGCGCTCGCGCCGGCCGAGCCCTGGAACTCGATGCCCAATACCGGCCAATGGTAACGGCACGCTAACCACCCCGCTTAGCTCGCGCTTCATCGGCCTTCGCTAGCGTTTCCCCGCACCCGGCGGGCTGGCCGGCTGCCGCCTGTCGTCGGGGATCCTGTCGCGATGAGACTGCTTGCCGTTGCGCTCGCCGCTGCGTTCTCGCTCAGCGGCTGCTTTACATGGTTCGGCGGCGGTGGCGACCTCTATGCGCCTTATGGCCGGAGCTTTGGCACCTACGTCGCCAATTCCGGCGTCAACACCTTCTGCCTCGCGCCCACGCTGCGCGCCGCCATCTGGAGCTTCGAGTCCCATTTTGGGCGGCCGGTGGTAGTGAGCTCGGGCTACCGCGACCCGTGGCACAACGCCTCGGTCGGCGGAGCCGATTCCTCGTATCATATGAAGTGCATGGCGGCGGACATCTTCATTCCGGGCGTGCCGAAATCGCAGCTCATCGCCTTCGCCATGCGCAACCGTTCGGTCGGCGGCCTTGGCTGCTATCCCGGCAAGCAGTTCATCCACATCGACGTCCGCGCCCGGCCGCGCGGCTGGAGCCATCCGGTGACCTTCTCGGGCTGCT
>DASZPY010000007.1:0-14353 GCA_035549855.1 Devosia sp.
ACCTCGGCGCGGCCGAGATTGAAGTTCGCGATGTTGACGCCGAGATCGCCCAGCAGCGTGCCCAACCGTCCGATATGGCCCGGCTTGTCCTCATTGGTGACATAGAGCATGGACTGCGTAAGCTCGGCCTCCATATTGATGCCCTTGACCTGGATGATGCGCGGCTTGCCATTGGCGAACACCGTTCCGGCCACGGCGCGCTCCTGCTTGTCGGTGACGACCGTCAGCCGGATGTAGCCCTCATAGGCGCCCTGCTGATCGCGCGTGGTGATTTCGACATTGATGCCGCGATCCTTGGCGATCTGCGGCGCCGAGACCATATTCACTTCCTGCATCTGCGGCTTGAGGATCCCATTGAGAGCAGCGGCCGTCATCGGCTTGGTGTTGAGGGCCGCGACATTGCCCTCATATTCGATGCGGATGCCCTTGATCGGATTCTCCGTCAGCTGGCCCGCGAACGAGCCGAGCATCTCGGCCAGCTTCACCCACGGCGTGAGCCGGGGTGCCTCCTCGGCCGTGATTGAGGGGAAGTTGAGCGCATTGGTGATTTCACCCGTCATCAGATAGGCCGAAATCTGCTCCGCCACCTGCAGCGCTACATTCTCCTGCGCCTCGGTGGTCGAGGCGCCCAGATGCGGTGTCGCGATGAAATTGGCGAGCTCGAACAGAGGATTGTTCTCGGCCGGCTCCTCGACGAATACATCGAACGCCGCGCCCGCGACCTTGCCAGATTTCAGCGCATCGTAGAGCGCCGCCTCGTCCACGAGCCCGCCGCGCGCGCAATTGATGATGCGCACGCCGTCCTTCATTTTGGCGATGGCCTCGGCATTGATGATGTTGCGCGTCGCATCGATCAGCGGCGTGTACAGCGTGATGAAATCGGCGCGCTTGAACAGTTCGTCGAGCTCCACTTTCTCGACGCCCAGCGCCTGCGCGCGCTCCGCCGTGAGGAACGGATCGTAGGCGATGACTTTCATCTTGAGGCCCTGCGCCCGGTCGGCAACGATCGAGCCGATATTGCCGGCGCCGATCAGACCGAGAACCTTGTTGGTAACCTCGACGCCCATGAAACGGTTCTTCTCCCACTTGCTGGCCTTGGTCGAGGCATCGGCCTCGGGCAATTGGCGGGCGAGCGCCATCATCATGGCGATGGCATGCTCGGCGGTAGTGATCGAGTTGCCGAAGGGCGTGTTCATCACGATGATGCCCTTCTTGGTCGCGGCAGGAATGTCGACATTGTCGACGCCGATGCCGGCCCGGCCGATGACCTTGAGGTTCTTGGCGGCAGCGATGATCTTCTCGGTCACCTTGGTGGCCGAGCGGATGGCGAGCCCGTCATACTGGCCGATGGCCTTGAGCAGCTTGTCCTTGTCCTTGCCGAGATCGGGCAGATAGTCGACCTCGACGCCATTGTCCTTGAAGATCTGTACGGCGGTCTTGCTGAGTTTGTCGGAGACGAGAACCTTGGGCATTGCGCCCTCCTGCATGCGAATTGGGAAAGGCGGCGCGATCGGCGCACCGCAGGAAATCAGGCGGCCTTGGCCAGCGCAGCCTTCTGCGATGCAAAGGCGAAATCGAGCCAGGGCAGCAGCGCCTGCACGGACTCGGCCTCCACCGTCGATCCACACCAGATGCGCAGACCCGGCGGGGCGTCCTTGTAGGCGCCGATGTCGTAGGCGGCGCCGGCCTTGTCGAGCTGCGCGACCAGCGCCTTGGCGAAGGCCGCCTGGGCATCGGCATCGAGCGCCGTGAAGGCCGGATCGACCACCGAAAGGCAGACCGAGGTGTTGGAACGCTGTTCCGGAACCTTCGCCAGGAAATCGATCCAGGGCGTCCTCGCCACCCAGTCGGCGATCACCTTGAAATTGGCGTCCGCACGCGCCTGCAAGGCCTTGAGCCCGCCTTCGCGCAGGCCCCATTCCATCGCGTCGATGGCGTCTTCGATGACCAGCATCGAGGGCGTGTTGATGGTCGCCGCCTCGAACACTTCCATCAAGAGCTTGCCGCCCTTGGTGAGGCGGAAGATCTTGGGCAGCGGCCAGGCCGGCTTGTAGCTTTCGAGACGGGCAACAGCGCGCGGGCTGAGGATCAGCACGCCATGCGCGGCCTCGCCGCCAAGTGCCTTCTGCCAGGAGAAGGTCACCACATCGAGCTTGGCGAAATCGAGCTTCTGCGCGAACGCCGCCGAGGTCGCGTCGCAAATCGTGAGGCCTTGCCGGTCGGCCGCAATCCAGTCGCCATTCGGCACGCGCACACCCGAGGTCGTGCCGTTCCAGGTGAAGACGACATCATGGCTGAAATCGACCTGCTTGAGGTCGGGCAACTCGCCATAGCCGGCCTTGATGATGCGGGCATCGGCGAGCTTGAGCTGCTTGGCGGCATCGGTCACCCAGCCTTCGCCGAAGCTCTCCCAGGCCAGCATGTCGACCGGCCGCTCGCCAAGCAGCGACCACATCGCCATCTCGACCGCGCCGGTATCGGAGGCAGGGACGATGCCGATGAGATAGTCGGCGGGAACCTCCAGCAATTGCCGGGTCAGGTCGATCGCCTTCTGGATGCGCGCCTTGCCCACCTTGGAGCGGTGCGAGCGGCCGACTAGTGCATCCGTCAGCGCATCAACCGTCCAGCCAGGACGCTTGGCGCAGGGACCCGATGAGAAATTTGGATTGGCCGGTTTTACCGCCGGCGCGGTCAGGGGCATATCAGCCATGGCGACCCTCCCAGGTCGAAAGTCTCACGTTAGGGTGAGATGTCCTAAGGCGGGCAAATACTCCTGCCGGTGCCAAAGCGCAAGTGGCGAAACTGAATGAATTCTGCAAGCATGCCTCAGGCTCCCGTCACTCGGCACGGCGCAGCCTCGGAATATTGCAACGAGCTATTGGAGACTGAAGTGTTGAAGAACATCGTCGTCGCAGCAGCCGTATTAGGCAGTCTTTCCTTCACGGCCGTCGATCCCGCAGCCGCGCAGACCGTCCGCCGTCACCTTCATTGCGAGATCATTCCCACGCTGAATACGGCGGCCATTTTTCAGATCAATTTCAGCACCGGGGTGCAGGCCATCAACAACTGGACCTTCACCATCCCCAAGGGGACCAAGTTCACCTACCGGGTGAACAACAGGAGCTACACCTACACCTCGCAAAAGGCCCTCGGCCCCGGAGGCAAAATGCTGCTCGGCGACGCGCGTGGCGCTGCGTCGTGCCAGGACGTATGGATCCCGGGCTAAGCAACCGCCGGCCCCACTGTGAAGCTGCGGGGCCGGCAGTCCCATAGTCTCCCGTTGACATCGTCCGTAACGATTGTGATGACGGCCTGTCACGGAGGAAGCCATGGTCCAGAGCGGCCGGGCGGTCGTGGTTCACGCGCCGCATCATCTCGAACTCGAAACCCGCAACACGCCGGACTTGGGCCCCGAGCAGGTTCTCGTCCGGGTTCACACGGGCGGCATTTGCGGATCGGACCTTCATTACTACCACGAAGGCGGCTTCGGCGCGGTTCGGATCAAGGCGCCGATGATTCTGGGGCATGAGCTGTCGGGCACGGTCGAGGCGGTCGGCGCGGATGTGATTACCATTGCTCCGGGCGCAAGGGTGGCGGTGAATCCAAGCCTGCCTTGCGGTCGCTGCGCGAACTGCCGAAGAGGCATTCGCAATCATTGCACCGACATGCGCTTCTTCGGCAGCGCCATGCGCTGGCCCCATGTCGATGGCGGCTTCCGCGATCATGTGGTGTGCCACCAGAGCCAGGCCGTACCCATCGCCGACAGCGTCAGCTTTGCTGAGGCCGCATTGGCCGAGCCGCTTGCGGTCTGCCTTCACGCGCTCAATCGCGCGGGCAGCATCGTGGGCAAGCGCGTGCTGGTCACTGGCTCCGGTCCGATCGGCGCGCTCACCGCAGCGGTGGCGCGTCTCGGCGGCGCCGTCGAGATCGTTGTCACCGACATCCTCGATCAGCCCCTCGCGATGGCGAAGCGGCTGGCCGCCGATATTGTCCTCAATACGAGGAACCAGCCCGATGCTCTTGCTGCCCATATCGAGGCGCACGGCCATTTCGACGTGCATTTCGAAGCAGCTGGCAGCCCGGCGGCGCTTTTGTCCGGCCTTGCTGCACTTGGCCCGCGCGGCGTCTCTGTGCTGATCGGTTTGGGAGCGGAAATTCCGCTGCAGGTCTCCTCGCTGATGGGCCGGGAGATCGAAATGCGCGCGACGTTTCGCTTCGACACCGAGTTCCAGCTTGCGATCGACTATCTCGAAAGCGGCAGACTCGACGTGAAAGACCTCGTGACGGCGACGCTTCCGGTCGACCGCGTCGTCGAAGCCTTTGACCTCGCCTCGGACAAGGCGCGCGCCAACAAGGTCCACCTCGCTTTCGCCTAGGCTAGACCGCGGCAAGCTTCTCCAGGCGATCGGCGAGCCCATTCATTTCCCAGCTCCGCGCAAGCTTCGCGGCTGAGGCCCAGTTCGGCGGGGCCGACGCGAAGTCCGGCATCGGGATATCGCGCACCATCGTCGCGATCCGCTTGTAGAGGCGGAGATCGTCTGCCTGATTGGGGAAGCGGCCATCCTCGAGCGCCGCCTCGAGCGTGGGAAAGCGGCGCAGGAGACTCGCAGCGGTCACGGCGCCGATGCCTTTTGCGCCAGGGATCTTGTCCGACGGATCGCCGCGCAGCGCGATGAAGTCGGGCACCTGGTGCGGCTCGACGCCGTAGCGCTCCATCACTTCCGCCGGACCGATCCGCGCCAGTTCACCGCCCTTCACCGGATGCAGGATGGTGGTGCGTTCCGACGCCAGTTGGAACGAGTCGCGATCGCCGCTCGCAACGATGGCAGTGCCGCCGCGCGCTTCTTCGCTCGCCGCCGCGGACGCGATGAAATCGTCGGCCTCGTAGCCCGCGCCCTTGCCGTAGAGGAAGCCGAATGACGCGACGAATTCGGGCAGGACATCCAGCTGCTCGAGAATCTCCTTCTCGAAAACGCGGCCGCCCTGGTAACCGGCCAGTTCTTTCGCGCGCCAATTGGGCTCGTCGAGCTTGTCCCAGCCGACGAACACAGTGCGCGGCTTCTCCGCATCGATGAAGCGGATCATGTAGTTGGCAAAGCCGAGGATGGCGTTGCCTGCCTTGCCGCCGGCGCGGCGCACGCTCTTGGGAACGCCGTGATAGGCCCGGTGCGCGAACGAATCCCCGTCGATGACGAGCAGCGGGCCCTCGTCTTTCGTTCTCGCCATCGTCCCTACTTGGCCAGATTGACCTGCGCGTTGTGCCGGATCTGGCGCAGCCCCTCGAGCAGGTTCAGCGCCGTCTGCGTATCGAGTGTGCCCAGAAGCGCATGGAACAGGAAGCCCCCTTCCTCGCCCATCTGGCGGAACACCGGCACGGCTCCGTCCGCGAGATAGATGCGGCGAACCCGATTGTCCTTCGGGTCGGAGCGGCGCTCGATCCAGCCCTTTGCCTCCATCCGCTCCAGCAATTTGCCGGCAGCGGCCCGCGTCATCTGCATGATCCCGGCAATCTCGCTCTGCGACGCGCCCGGATTCTCGAAGATGTGCATGATGGCCCACCATTGCGCGTGCGTGAGCTTGTGACGGGCCATTGCCTTGTCGAAATTGGTCGCGATCAGCCGGCTGAGCTCGTGAATGATGTAGAGGATGCGTCCATGGGCGTAGATTTCCGGCGGCGCCGTCTCCGCCTGCGCCAGAAACTCGGCAATGCTTTCCTGTTTGGCCACGTCACTATTCCTTCCGCCCATAAGGGCCAAATTGGCTAACCTATTCCAACCAATGAAATATTCGACAATCTGCAACGAGATTGTAAGCCTGTTTACAGTATGCTAGGAGCCAATTGTAAGAGGCCTTCGGGGTCCTAGGGGAGAAAGAAATGAATCATCACGACCATCGCGCTGCGGGCGAAGGGCTTGCGGCTGACCGTCCATCGCGCGTCTCGCGGCGCGAGTTCTTCAAAAAAGCGACCGCCGGCGCCGCGGGCGTTGCGCTCGGCGTGACCGTCGTCAGCAGCGCCGAAGCCCAGGAGTGGGATGAGACCACAGATGTGGTGGTTGTCGGATCCGGTGGCGCGGCCCTCGCTGGGGCGGCCGGCGCGCTCATGGGCGGCGCCAAGGTGAGCATTTACGAGAAGGGGCCAGTTGCGGGCGGCACCACGGCAAAGTCGGGCGGCCAGTACTGGATTCCGAACAGCCATTTCATGCAGGCCGCCGGCCTCGCCGACCCCAAGGAGGACGCGCTCAAATACATGGCGCGTCTCGCCTTCCCCACCCTCTACCGCGCGGCCGACGCCAAGCTCGGCCTGTCCGACCACGCCTATGGCATGCTTTCGGCCTATTACGACAACGGCTCCAAGGTCATCAAAACCCTGCATGACGAAGGCGCACTGCTGTCCATCCTCGCGCCGACTTACGATGGCGGGCCGACACCGGACTATTTCGCCCATATCGAAGAGGACAAGGCCAATCACGGCCGCACCACCAGCCCGCAAAGCCCCGACGGCAAGCCGGGCTATGGGGGCGACATCATCCGCATGCTCGGCGCCTACGCGGAAGCCAAGGGCTCCCCGATCATCACTGACACGCAGGTCAGCAAGATCGTGCTCGACGACAACCGCGCCGTGGTCGGCGTCGAGATTACCGATGCCAATGGCACCAAGATGATCCGCGCCAACAAGGGCGTCATCTTCGGCTCCGGCGGCTTCACGCAGAACCCCGAAATGCGCCAGAACTATTTGCGCGTGCCGGTGCTGGGCGGCTGCGCCGTACCCACCAACCAGGGCGATTTGGTCAACCTCTCCATCGAGATCGGCGCCAAGCTCGGCAACATGAACGAGGCCTGGCATCAGCAGGAGATTCTGGAGGAAGTCCTTGAATTCTCCTCCGTTCCCTCCGGCGTCTGGTTCCTCGGCGGCGACTCGATGATCGCCGTCAACAAATATGGCTTCCGCCTCTACGACGAGAAGTTCGTCTACAACGAGCGCACGCGCACGCACCTGACCTGGAATGCAGTGAAGTCGGAATACTCGAATTACTTCCAGTTCATGATCTTCGACGACGCGGCCATCGCCAAGGGCGGCATGATGATGCCTCCGGCCGGCGCCGACATGCCCGCCTACATCATCAAGGGCGACACGCTCGAAGCCCTGGCCACTGCCATCGATGATCGGCTCGCCTCGCTCGAGGACCGCATCAGCCACTTCCGCCTCGACTCGACCTGGGTTGCCCAGACCAAGGCCACCATCGAGCGGTTCAATGGCTTTGCCGAAACCGGCAAGGACCTCGACTTCAACCGCGGGGAACAGCCCATCGACAACCACTTCCATGGGCCGAGCGATAACAATCACATGGCGCCCATGACCACCACTGGTCCCTACTACGCGATCATCCTCGCCCCCGGCACGCTCGATACCAAGGGTGGGCCGGTCACCGACGAGATGGGCCGCGTGGTCGACACCAAGGACAAGGTGATCGACGGGCTCTATGCGGCGGGCAATTGCTCCGCTTCGATTGCGGGCCAGGCCTATTGGGGTGCCGGCGGAACGCTCGGTCCGGCCATCACCTTCGGGTTCCTCGCCGGCCAGCACGCTGCCGCGCGCGCCTGATGCAATTCGGGCGGGCAGCAATGCCCGCCCTATTCCCTCGTGAGGATCTACATGAAGTTGCTTTCTCCAGGCCGCCTCGGTTCCGCCGCGGGCCTCGTTCTGCTTGCATCACCCGCCTTTGCCGACCAGGCCTGCATCGATTCCTGGGCCAAGGATATCCAGCCGATCGTCAACCGCTGCGTGGCCTGCCACCAGAACGCCGCTCCAGCCGGCAAGCTCAGCCTGCAGAAGGGTACGGCGCCGATGAATTTGATCTGGGTGAAGGCCGACGAAGCTGATCTGCCCTATGTCACCCCGGGCGATCCGACCAAGAGCTATATCTGGCACAAGCTGATGGGCACACAGAAAGATGTCGGCGGCATCGGTGCCAAGATGCCGCTCGGCGGCCAGCTCGGACAAACGGAAATCGACACCATTGCGGCCTGGATTACCTCCTGCAATGAGCCGGCCCCCGACACGGCCATTTCAGCGGAGGCGTCTTCGCAACCGGCACAATGAGCGTTCGCGAAAAGAGTGCCCTGCTGACATGGACGACCGGACGCCCCGAGGGCCGGCCCGTGATCCTGCTCCACGATCGCTTTGGCGACCACGAGGCCAATGATGGATTGGGCGCCGAACTTGCAGCGTCGCACCGTGTGGTTTCCGTCCGCGCGGCGCGCACGCAAATGGAGAACGGCTTCATCAAGGGCTACTACTGGTTTCTCGGAGATTTGCAGCATCCGGAACTGTCGACCTTCGGTGATGGGCTTTCCCATCTCGAGCGCCTGCTGGTCTCCCTGACAGGTGAGCGCAAGGCAGTGCTTGCAGGAACCGGCCAGGGCGGCGTCATGGCCCTGACCATGGCCATGATCTGGCCGGGGCGCGTAGCCGGGATTGCGTCCATAGGCGGTCCCCTGCCTGCCGATCTGGAGGGCCTGCCGGTCGAGCTTCTCCCCATCACAGGCCTTCCTATCCTCCTGGCCGGACCTGATCTCGCCGACACGGCGGCCGAGCTCAGGCAACGCGAAGCCCGGCTCGACCAGCGCGATTCCGCAACGCCAGCCGAAATCGGCGACTGGGTGCGCCGCCTGCCCTAGGAAACCGGGACGCGGGCGATTGCCTCGCCATCCCAGATGCGGCACAACTGCCGCCGCGCCGCACCACGCCTGCGGCCGCATTTCAGGGAGAGAGAGATGACGACACCCGCGGGCCAACTGCGCTGGGGCATTATTGGACCGGGCGCCATCGCCCTCGATTTCCGCAATGGTGTGAATGCCGGCAAAAGCGGAAAGATCGTCGCCATCGCCACGCGCAATCCCGGCAAGCCGGAACTGGCCGAGCGATTTCCGGGGGCGCGCATCCACAACGGCTATGAGGCCATTCTCAACGATCCCGAAGTCGACGCAATCTATATCGCGACCCCGCATCCTGGTCATGCCGAATGGGCGATCAAGGCGGCAGAACACGGCAAGCATGTGCTGGTCGAAAAGCCGATGGCGCTGAGCGCCTTCGAAGCCGACGCCGTCTTCCACGCGCATCGCAAGGCCGGCACCTTTGCCGGTGAAGCCTTCATGTACCGGCTGCATCCGGCGACCGCCAAGCTGCGCGAGATCATCCAGTCTGGCCGCATCGGCGAAGTGCGCGCCATCAAGTCGAGCTTCGGCTTCCAGATGGGCAAGTTCGATCCGGCCCATCGCCTCTTCGCCAACGACCTCGGCGGCGGCGGCATCCTCGATGTTGGCGGCTACCCCGTCTCCATGACGCGCCTCGTTGCAGGCGCTGCCATGAACAAGCCCTTCGCCGATCCGGTGAAGGTCTCGGGCATGGCGCATCTGGGCAAGGAAGGCACGGACGAATGGGCGGCGGCGCTGCTGAAGTTCGAGAATGAGATCATCGCGGAAGTCTCATGCTCCGTCTTCGTGCAACAGGAAAATGTGCTGCGCATTCTCGGCCATGAGGGGCGCATCGAGGTGGCGGATTTCTGGTTCGCAGGCGGTGATCGCAGCGGCGGTCCGGGAAACATTCAGATCATCATGCGCGACGGAACGCGCGAGACGATCAGCGCGCCGGGCGACCGTCACCTCTATGCCTATGAGGCAGATGCCGTCGCCGAAGCCGTGGCCGCGGGCCGGCAGGAGTTCACCTCCCCCGGCATGAGCTGGGCCGATACGCTCGGCAATCTACGCGTGCTCGACAAATGGCGGGCGGACGCGGGGATCGAGTTCAATATCGAGAAATCCTCGCGCCGCACCAATACGCTGAGCGGCCGCCATCTCGGCAAGCGCGGCACCGCGATTGCGCAACGCGACATTCCCGGCCTCAAGAAGAAAAGCTCGATCGTCGCTATGGGCTTCGAGGACTTCCGCAGCTTTGCCTCGGGCGCGATCATGCTCGACGGCTTCTGGGAGCGCGGTGGCAATCTCTTCGACACCGGCTGGGTTTATGGCGCGGGCTACACCGAAAAACTGCTCGGCGAATGGCTGAAAAACCGCGGCGTTCGCGAAGAGTCGATCGTCATCGCCAAGGGCGCGCATACGCCGCTCTGCTATCCCGACGTGATCGGCAAGCAAGTGACCCAATCGCTGGAGCGGCTGCAGACGGACTATGCCGACATCTACTTCATGCACCGCGACAATCTCGAGGTGCCGGTCGGCGAGTTCGTCGATGCGATGGACGCAGAGGTGAAGGCCGGACGCATCCGCGGCATCTTCGGCGGAAGCAACTGGACGCGCGAGCGCATGGACGAGGCCATCGCCTATGCGGAGAAGAACGGCAAGCAGAAGCCGGCCGCCCTCTCCAACAATTTCGCTCTCGCCGAGATGCTCTATCCGATCTGGCAGGGCACGGTGTCGGCGTCGGGCCCGGAATGGAAGGACTGGCTGAAGGCCCGGCAGATCCCGAACTTCTCATGGTCCAGCCAGGCTCGCGGTTTCTTCACCGACCGCGCGGGTCGCGACAAGCGCGACAATGAAGAGATGGTGCGCACCTGGTATTCGGACGCCAACTTCGCGCGCCGCGACCGCGCGATCGAACTGGGCAAGCAGCTCGGCAAGTCGCCGATCCACATCGCCCTCGCTTATGTGCTGGCCCAGCCTTTCCCGTCCATCCCGCTGATCGGGCCGCGCACCCTCAACGAGCTCGACGATTCCCTGCAGGCGCTGGATATCAAGCTGACCCCGGAGCAGGTGGCGTGGCTGGAGCGGGGCTGAACCCGGCTAGTCGAAGCAGACGAAATTGTGGGCCGGCAATGGCCCGCCCGGATATTCGAGCAGCCGTCCGCCCTCGCGCAGACTACCGAGATCGACGCCGTAGAATCCTGTTCTCGTGATGATGTCGGCCACTGCGCCCTTCGCGTCGGCATCGTCGCCCGCATAGAACAGCACGCGCCGCCCGCCTTCCGCACCGGGATCGCCTGCGAGCACATGCGGCAGCAGATGGTTGAACGCTTTCACCACGCGTGCGCCGGGAGCCAGCTTCGCGACCGCCTCGCTGGAGGTGAGCCCGCCGAGATCGACCGGCCGGAAGTTGTCGAGGGGATTGGTGGCATCGACAAGGACGCGGCCGTCCCAGTCATCCACACTCGACAAAGCCTCGCCCAAGCGACCCCACGGCACGGCAAGAAAGACGATGTCGGAGGCAAGGACGTCTTCGCGCGACGCCTGCACGATATGAGGGGCGAGGCTCGCAACGAGCGGGCCCAGCGCAGCGGGACCACGCCGGTTGACGATCGTCGCCGCTATTCCGGCCCGCGCCAACAGGGTCGCGATGCCCGATCCGACCGATCCCGCGCCCACAATGCCGATGCTCATTCCGCTGCCCTTTCCAGTTGCAGCGGTGTGTTAGCCTAGTGCTGGCGCGCCCGCCATGCCGCGGATGCAGGGCCTTACTGCGCGGCGACCATTTTGAGCACGTCGCCCTGGTCCGTGAGCACATAGAGCTCTCCATCGGCATCGGTGCCGAAGGAGTTGATCGACCCGACACTGCCGAGGGCGTCGCCGGTGCTCACGAAGTCTTTGGCTGCGCCGTCCGCGTAGCGGAAGCTTTCGACCGCCCCCGCGCAATAGTCGGCGAAGAAGTAACGGCCGCCGAGCGCCGGCAGCGCCTTGCCGCGATAGACGAAGCCGCCGGTGACCGAGCAGCCTTCATTGTGCGTGTAGGTGTAGACGGGCATGACGAAGCCGCCCTGAACGCACATCGATCCCGGCGGGTAGCAATCATTTCCCTCGAGTGTGTTCCAGCCGAGATTGGCGCCCGCGTCGCCGAGATTGACCACGTCGATTTCCTCGATCGACCCCTGCCCGACATCGCCGATGTAAAGCTGCTCGCCGTCGAACGCACTGCGCCACGGATTGCGGAGGCCGAGCAGGAAGACTTCCGGCGCCCCGCCACCTGTGGCGAAGGGATTGCCGGGCGGGATCGCATAGGGATCGCCGCCATCGACATCGATGCGAAGAATCTTGCCGAGCAGCGCATCGGGGTTCTGGCCGTTGCCGTGCGGATCGCCGCCGGCGCCGCCATCGCCCATGCCGATGTAGAGGAAGCCATCGGGACCGAAGCCGAGCCAACCGCCATTGTGATTGGCATAGGGCTGGTCGATCGCGAGCAGCGTTTTCGCAGAGTTCGGATCGGCGACGCCATCCTTTGCGGTGTAGGCGACGATCTGCGTGTCGCCTTTGATGTCGGTATAGTCGACGAAGAAGCGGCCGTTCTGCGCATAGCCGGGATGAAAGGCGAGGCCGAGCAGGCCCTGCTCATTGCCGCCGCTGACGGAGCCTGACAGGTCGAGGAAGAGCTTGCCCTCCGTTACGCCTGCCGCGAAGCTGAGAATGCGGCCAGTTTTCTCGGCGACGAAGAGATCGGCACCACCCGGCGCCGCCATCAAGGCGACGGGTCGATCTAGCCCGCTCATCACCGTCTCAAACCGGATGGCGACGCCATCGACCGTTGCACCCTCCTGTCCGAAGGCAAGGCCCGGCATCAGAATCGCAGCAATCACCAGCCAGACCCGCATTGCCGTTCTCCGCGTTGTCACGCACACTGGACGCATCAACGCATGAGAGCTTCAGATGGCCAAGGCCGACCCCATTGAAACTTTCTTGAACGCAGTGAGCGAGCCGGCGCAATCGGCGCTGCGCAAGCTCCGCGCCCAGATCGCCGCGGCTGCACCCGGTGCCGAGGAGATCATCAACTATGGCGTGCCGATGTTCCGGCTGGGCGGCAGGAACCTCGTCTCCTACGGCGCCGCCAAGACGCACTGCTCCTTCTACGTGCAGAGCCCGAGGGTGATGGAGGCCTTCGCCGCCGAGTTCGAAGGGCTCAAGACCTCGAAGGGCGCCGTGAGCTTCCAGCCGGAAAAGCCCCTCCCGGCGGCGTTGGTGAAGAAGCTGGTGAAGGCGCGGATCGACGAGAACGGCGCATTGGCGACGAAGAAATCCTGATCGGCGGCCGCGTTAGCGAGTTGCGAACAAAACGGGAATACGCTCAACCTCTCGTCACGCCGTTCCGAACCCGATTCGCCCTTGCTCGCCCAGATCGACTATCTCGAACGCCTCAACCCCGAGCAGCGCCGGGCGGTTGAGCACGGTGTCGGCGAAACGGTCCCCGGTGGGCCTCTGCTGGTCATCGCCGGCGCCGGTTCGGGCAAGACCAACACGCTGGCGCATCGCGTCGCCCACCTGATCGTCAACGGCGCCGACCCGAGGCGCATCCTGCTGATGACCTTCTCGCGCCGCGCCGCATCCGAGATGCAGCGCCGCGTCGAACGCATCGCGGGACAGGTGATGGGCACGAGCTCGGGCGCGGTGGCGGATGCGCTCGCCTGGGCGGGCACCTTCCATGGCATCGGCGCGCGGCTTCTGCGGGAATACGCGCCGCATGTGGGGCTCGATCAACAATTCACCATCCACGACCGCGAGGACTCGGCCGACCTCCTCAATATCGTGCGCCACGATCTCGGACTGCATGAGTCCAAGGCCCGCTTTCCCGCCAAGAACACCTGCCTCGCCATCTATTCGCGCACCGTCAACGGCCAGGCCGATCTCGACGAGGTGCTCAAGGACGCCTTCCCCTGGGCGCTGATGTGGGCGGAGCAATTGCGCAACCTCTTCGCTGCCTATGTCGAGACCAAGCAGCGCCAGAACGTGCTCGATTACGACGATCTGCTGCTCTACTGGGCCGCGATGCTGCGCGATCCAACAGTCGCTGCGGATATCGGCGCACGCTTCGACCACATCCTTGTCGATGAATACCAGGACACCAACCGCCTGCAAGCCGCGATCCTGCTTGCGCTGAAGCCGGATGGGCGCGGCCTCACGGTTGTCGGCGACGATGCGCAGTCGATCTACTCGTTCCGCGCCGCGACGGTGCGCAACATCCTCGAATTCCCGGCGAGCTTTACGCCCCCCGCCCGCATGGTGACGCTCGACCGCAACTATCGCTCGACGGCGCCGATCCTCGATGCCGCCAATGCAGTGATCGCGGAGGCCGAGGAGCGCTTCACCAAGAATTTGTGGACCGAGCGGCAATCCGCGATGAAGCCGCAGCTCGTGACGGTACGCGACGAGCCGGGCCAGGCGCTCTATGTCGTCGAGCAGGTGCTGGCCGAACGCGAAGCGGGCACGGCGCTCAAGCAGCAAGCGGTATTGTTTCGCGCTTCGAGCCATTCGGGCCCGCTGGAGATCGAGCTGACGCGCCGCAACATTCCGTTCGTCAAATATGGCGGGCTCAAATTCCTCGACAGCAAACACGTCAAGGACATGCTGGCGCTGTTCC
>DASZPY010000008.1:0-63936 GCA_035549855.1 Devosia sp.
GACGCTGCGCGGCGGGGGGGCGGCGACGCGGCCAAGATTGCCATCGATGACCGCAGGCTCGAAGCGCGCCTTGCGGCCGCCGAGCGAGGGGTTCATCGAATCCGGAAGCTTGATCACTTCGAGCGCGCGGGCCCGGTTGGGCAGGCGGCGGATGAAGCCCCGCTCCTCGAGGGCAGTGATCAGGCGGTGAATGCCCGATTTGCTGCGCAGATCGAGCGCGTCCTTCATCTCGTCGAAGGAGGGAGGGATGCCGCTCTCCTTCATCCGTTCGTGGATGAACATGAGCAATTCGTGCTGCTTGCGCGTGAGCATTGCGGTTTCCCCTCCGGAGAATCGGAACAAAGGCCGAACGATCTATAGTTGTTCCGGCTCTGTTCTGCAACAGCGCGGTAAATATCCGCTTAACTCAGCATGTTGAGCGGAATGATCTCGACGATCTCACCGGCGCGCATGCCGGGATCGTTCTCGGGCTGGATGATCAGCGCATCGGCCTCGGCCAGCGAAGTCGAGTGGTTGGAATCGGTCTGGGCGATCG
This sequence comes from Devosia sp., assembly GCA_035549855.1. GTDB lineage: Bacteria > Pseudomonadota > Alphaproteobacteria > Rhizobiales > Devosiaceae > Devosia_A. Next base: position 536 of record DASZPY010000008.1, read on the forward strand.
GGATCACTTCGAGGAAGCCGATCTCGTTGCGGGTGAGGGTGCCGCGCACGAAATGGCGACGCTCGCCATTGGGCGGCAGATCGGCGGCGAGCGGCACGCCCATGAAGGGCCAGAAGGGATCGGTGTGGCCGGTCATCAGCCTGAGGGCGGGGCGGACCAAGACGATGGCGGTCACCAGCGCCGAGGCGGGATTGCCCGGGAGGCCGAAGATCAGCGTCTTGCCGCGCGTGCCGAACATCAGGGGCTTCCCCGGCCGCATCAGGATTTTCCAGAAGTCGAGCTGGACGCCGAGCCCCCGTAGCACCTCCTGCACATAGTCGCGGTCGCCCACGCTCGCCCCGCCCGAGGTAATGAGCACTTCGACGCCATAGTCGAAGGCGCTGAGTATCGCGGCCTCGATCGCCTTTTTGTCGTCGCGCACGATGCCGAGATCGATGATCTTGTCGGCATAGGGCGCAATGATCGGCGTGAGGCCATAGGAGTTGGAAGCAACGATCTGATCGGGGCCGAGCGGCGTGCCCGGAGCGACCAGCTCGTCGCCGGTCGCGATGATCGCAATCTTTGGGCGGCGGGCGACGGTGAGCTCGGCGTAATTCGCGTTCGCCGCGAGGTTCAGCATCATGGGGTTGAGGCCGACGCCGGCCGGGAGCAGTTCGCGGCCCTCGGTGAAGTCGTTGCCTTTGCGGCGGACGGACTGGCCGATGCGCGGCTTGACGCTGAAGGTGACGCGGTTGCCCATCGCGTCCGCCTCCTCTTGCATGATCACGGCGTCGGCGCCGATGGGCATGGGCGCGCCGGTGAAGATGCGCACGCACTCGCCCGATTGCATCATGCCGGTGAAGCGCGCGCCGGCCTGCGAGGTGCCGGCGATGAAGACGGGCTGGCCCGGCTCGATCTCTTCGGCGCGCACGGCATAGCCGTCCATGGCCGAGGCGTCGAAGGGCGGCTGGGTGTGCCTGGCAATCAGCGGCGAGAGCAGGACGCGCCGGTGGGCGCGGGCGAGGGGCACAATGTCGGGGAGCGGCGTCGGGATGCGCGTGAAGATCCGATCCAGCGCCTCATCGACGGTGATCATCGCCCGGTCGCGCGCCTGTAGGGGCCGGACTTGCCGCCGGACTTTTCGATGAGGGCGACGGTGAAGCTCATGGCGCGGTCGATGGATTTGGCCATGTCGTAGAGGGTGAGGGCGGCGACGGCGGCGGCGGTCATGGCTTCCATCTCGACGCCGGTGCGGTCGGTGGCCTCGGCCGTGGCGGTGACGAGGATGTGGCCCGCGGCAGAGGCGATCTCGATCTCGACTTTATTGAGGGCGATCGGATGACAGAGCGGGATCAACTCGCTGGTCTTCTTGGCGGCCATGATGCCGGCGATGCGGGCGACGGCGAGCGCATCGCCCTTGCCGAGCGTGCCGCCCATAATGGCGGCGACGGTGGCAGGCTCGGCGGTGATCCGCGCTTCGGCGACGGCGCGGCGCGCGGTGACCGCCTTGCCGCCCACATCGACGATATGCGCCTCGCCCTTCTCGTTGAGATGGGTGAGGGCGGCGCTCAATTGCGGCCCTTCGGTCCCCAGAGCAGGACCTGCGTGGCGCGGGTGACGTCGTCCTGCCGCATCAGGCTCTCGCCGACAAGGAAGGTGCCGATGTGCGCGTCCCTGTCCAGCCGCTGCAGATCCGCGAAATCGTGGATGCCGCTTTCGGACACCAGATGGGTGCCGGAGGGAACGCCGACGGCGAGATCGATCGAGGTCTGGAGCGTCGTTTCAAACGTGCGCAGATTGCGGTTGTTGATGCCGATGAACTCGGCGTCGAGCGCAACGGCGCGGTCGAGCTCGATCTGGTCGTGGACTTCGACCAGCGCATCCATGCGCCATTCGGCGGCGGCGTCGAGGAGGTAGCGCGCGGTATCGTCGCCGACGGCGGCGAGGATGATGAGGATGCAGTCCGCGCCCCAGGCGCGGGCCTCGGCGACCTGGTAGGTCTCGAACATGAAGTCCTTGCGCAGCACCGGAAGAGCGGTCGCGGCGCGGGCTTCGATGAGATAGTTCGGGGCGCCCTGGAAACTCGGGCGATCGGTGAGGACCGAGAGGCAGGCGGCGCCGCCCAGCTCATAGGCGCGGGCGATTTCGGCGGGGTTGAAATCTGCGCGGATGAGACCCTTGGAGGGGCTGGCCTTCTTGACCTCGGCGATGAGCGCATAGTCGCCGCTTTCGCGCTTCTTCTTGAGCGCTGAAAGGAAACGGCGCACGGGCGGCGCGTCATGGGCCTCGGCCACGACCTCGTTCCACGGGCGCAGCGATTTGGCCGCCGCGATCTCCTCGCGCTTATAGGTCTCGATCTGGGAGAGGATGTCAGCCATCAGCGGAGAATCTCGACCAGCATGACCCAGCCGCCGAGCAGGGTGCCCAGCAGCGACAGGATGACGTCGACCGCCACCCAGTAGGCGCCGGCCACGTCGCCGTTCAGCAGCAGGACGCCGCCGATGATGCCCGGCACGGTGACGAGCAACAGGACGCTCGACGGCACGATCAGCCAGACGAGCGGGCCCTCGGATTTGCGGTAGTGCCGCAAGCCGGCCACCTGCACGACGCCCGAGGAGGCGAGGACCAGATAGACGGCGATGGCTTCCCAGCCGAAGGCGGACAGCGACTGGCCGGGGAAGAGGCCGAAGCTGCCGACAACGAGCGCGCTGCCGACGATGAACAGCGTTTGCGCCGCGCGGCCGGGCAATGTGGGGAAGGCCAGGATGCGCTCGATATTGATCGATATGGCAACGAAGAGCAGGCCGGCGATGGCCGCCGCCGCACCGACTTCGCCGAGATAGAATTCGGTCCAGCCTTCCATCACGAATTGCTCACATGGATGAGCTTGTCGAGCGTTGCCCTGGCGCGGCCGGAATCGATCTGCTCGGCGGCGAGGTCGCCGCCGAGCTTCAGCGTATCGGCGCGGCCGGCGACGATGAAGGCGGCGGCGGCGTTGAGCAGGACGACGTCGCGATAGGGGGTGTGTTCGCCCGCGAACAGCTCGCGCATGCGCGCGGCATTGTGGGCGGGGTCGGCGCCCTTGAGGTCGGCGAGGGTGGCACGCTTGAGGCCGGCGTCTTCGGGGGTGACCTCGAAGCTGGTGAGGTTGCCGCCCTTGATGGAGGCGACGAGGCTGGGGCCGGTGGTGGAGAGCTCGTCGAGCCCGCCATCGCCATGGACGACCCAGGCCGAGATGGCGCGGTTGGCGAGGAGTGCGGCGGCGACAGGCTCCACCCATTGCCGGTCATAGACGCCCAGCATGTAGCGCCGCGCGCCGGCGGGGTTGGATTGCGGGCCGAGGAGGTTGAACATTGTGCGCGTACCCATCTCAGTGCGCGTCGGGCCGACATGCTTCATCGCTGGATGGTGGGCCGGCGCGAACATGAAGCCGATGCCAGCTTCCTTGATGCAGCGGGCGATGACGTCGGGGGAAAGATCGATCTTCACCCCAAGTGCCTGCAGCACGTCGGATGCGCCCGACTTGGATGAGAGCGCGCGATTGCCGTGCTTGGCGACCGGCACCCCCGCAGAGGCGACCACGATGGACGTGGCGGTCGAGATGTTGAGCGTCTCAGCGCCGTCGCCGCCGGTGCCGACGATGTCGATAGCGTCTTCGGGTGCATCGACCTTGACCATCTTCTCGCGGAGGATCGAGACCGCCGCGGCGATCTCGCCAACGCTCTCACCCTTGACACGCATGCCCATGAGGAAGGCGCCGATCTGCGAGGGCGTCGCCTGGCCGTCCATGATCTGCGTCATGACCTCGCGCATCTCGGCGCCTGTGAGGTCCTGCCGCGCGGCAATCTTCCCAAGCGCGCCCTTGATGTCCATCAGGCGGCTTTCCTCAGGTTGAAGTCGCGGGTGAGGTTGAGGAAGTTCTGGAGCAGCGCGTGCCCATTCTCGCTCGCGATGCTTTCGGGATGGAACTGCACGCCGTGGAGCGGCAGCGTCTTGTGCTGAAGGCCCATGATGATGCCGTCATCGCTGGTGGCGGTGACTTCGAGCGTCGCGGGCAGGGTCTCGGGCTTCACCGTCAGCGAGTGATAGCGCGTCGCCTCGAAGCCGGAATTGAGGCCGTGGAAGAGGCCCTTGCCGGTGTGATTGATCTTGCTGGTCTTGCCGTGCATCAGCGCGGGCGCGCGGATCACGTCGCCGCCCATCGCCTGGCCGATCGCCTGATGGCCGAGGCAGACGCCGAGGATCGGGATCGTTGCGCCGAAGCGATCGATCAACGCGAGGCAGATGCCCGCTTCGTTCGGCGTCGCCGGGCCGGGGGAGAGCACGATGCCTTCGGGCCCAAGCGCTTCGATCTCGTCGAGGGTGATCTTGTCGTTACGGAAGACAGACGAGTCCGCACCGAGTTCGCCCAGGAAATGGACGAGGTTGTAGGTGAAGCTGTCGTAGTTATCGATGACGAAGAGTTTCATTGCCCGAGCCGTGCCTCTCCCGCGTAGCGTAGCGCTTCCTCGGCGGCGCTGAAAAGGGCGCGAGCCTTGTTTTCGCATTCCAGCTGTTCGAGCTCGGGCCGGGAATCCGCGACAATTCCGGCCCCGGCCTGCACATAGAGCTTACCGTCTTTGACGATGCCGGTGCGCAGCACGATGCAGGTATCCATCGTGCCGTCGGCGCCGAAATAGCCGACGCAGCCGCCATAGATGCCGCGGCGCGACGTCTCCAGCTCGTCGATGATCTCCATCGCGCGGACCTTGGGGGCGCCCGACACGGTGCCTGCCGGAAAGCCAGCGGAGAGCGCATCGACGAAATCCTTGCCCGGCGCCAGCTCGCCCACGACGTTGGAGACAATGTGCATGACGTGGGAATAGTATTCGAGGAAGAATTTGTCGGTGACCTTCACCGTCCCGATCTTCGCCACGCGCCCCACATCGTTGCGGCCGAGGTCGAGCAGCATCAGATGCTCGGCGAGCTCCTTGGGGTCGCTCAGCAACTCGTCGGCGAGCTCCTTGTCGCGGGTCGGCGTCGCGCCGCGCTTGCGCGTGCCGGCAATGGGGCGGATCGTGACCTGGCCCTTTTCGACCTTCACGAGGATCTCGGGGCTGGAGCCCGCGACGGCGAAATCGCCGAAATCGAGCATGTACATATAGGGCGAGGGATTGGTGCGGCGGAGCGCGCGGTAGAGCGCGGTCGGCGGCAAATCGAACTTGGCCTCGAAGCGCTGGCTCAGCACGACCTGGAAGATGTCGCCGGCGCGGATGTATTCCTTGGCCCGGTCCACCATCGCGGCGTATTCGGCCTTGCTGGTGTTTGAGGTGACCGCAATGCCGTCCATGTCGGCCAGCGGCGCGGCATAGGGCAGGGTACGGCCGAGACGGCCGATGGTTTCGTCGATCCGCGCCTGCGCCCCTTCCCATGCCTGCTTCGCATTGGTGCCGGCTCGCACGTAGACCGGCGCGGTGACATAGAGCTCATCCTTGAGCGTGTCGAAGATCGCCAACACCGACGGTCGCATCAGGATCGCATCGGGCGTGCCCATCTCAGCGGGATGGCGTTCGGGCAGGACTTCCATCTGCCGCACCATGTCGTAGCCGAGATAGCCATAGATGCCGGCGGCGGTCGAGGGCAGGCCCTCGGGCACATCCACCTGACTCTCGGCCACCAGAGCGCGCAACGCTACCAGCGGCGCCTCGGCCACGGGCACGAACGCATCCGGCGTCAGCCCGGCATTGCGGTTGACGCGGGCCTTGCCGCCCTCGACCTTGAGGATGATGTCGGGGTCGAACCCGATCATCGAGTAGCGGCCCTTGGTAGCGCCATCCTGCACACTTTCGAGCAGGAACGTGTTCCGCCGGCCTTCGCTCAGCTTGAGATAGGCGCCGATGGGGGTTTCGAGATCGGCTACGACGCGCCGAAAGACGATCTGGGCGCGCCCGGCATCATAGGCACCCGCAAAACTCTCGTAGCTTTGGCCCGCCATCGCATCACTGTTGCGTATCGAGACCGAGCACGGTGGCCAGTGCCTGGTTGTTGATCTGAAGGCCGTATTCGACGCGCAACCCGTCGATGAACTCGGCGTAGAACTCGTCGCGCATGGCCTGCTCGACAAACTGCTTGGTCTGCGCGTCGGCCTCACCTTCGGCAGGGACCACGTTCTTCACCTGGTAGACGACATAGTCGCCATTGCCGTTCAGCGTCCAGCCATGGGAGGTGGGACCTCCCAGGAAGGCCGCGGTCGCCACCTGCTGGTTGATGAGCGGCGTGCCGTCGCCATTGCGGTCGAAGGGCTGCGAGGTGACCGTTTTCTGCCCGTGCTGGCTGGCGATGACGCCGATCGACGTGCCGCTGTCGAGATCGGCCACGATCGTTTTGGCCTCCGCTTCGAGCGCCGCCTTGGTGCGCTCATTGGTCAGCGTGGTTGCCAGCGTCTCCTTGACCTCATCGAAGGTCTGGTCGCGTGCCGGCTCGATCTTACCGAGCTCGAAATAGACATTGTTGTTGGCGCCAAGCGACACCGTCGCGCTGAGCTTGCCTTCTTGCGCCGCGAAGATCGCGTCGGCGACCTTCTTGCGGTTCTCGGCGGCAATGCCCGCTATGGCCGCCAGCGCATCGCCGTCGGCGGTCAGCGTGACGTCGGCCAGCGACAGCTTGAAGCGGTCGGCGATTTCCTTGAGCGGCTTGAACGCAGCACGCAGTTCCTCGATCTGGTCCTGCATGTCGGCATAGCCGGCTTTGGCCTTGTCGAGCGCGAGCTTTGCCGCGATATCGGCGCGCGCTTCGTCCAGGGTGATCTGCCCGCCCGGCTCGATCTTGTTGACGCCGACGGCCCGCTTATTGCCGATGCCTGCGATGATGGTGAAATCCCCTTCCTTCGCCAACGCGAAGGCCGCGTCCGCAAGTGCTGCATCCGCGATGTCGGCCTTGGTGACGAGCCCGAGATCCGTCGAGCTGAGGCCGGAAACCTTGAGCGCGTCGGAAAAGCTCACGCCGCGGTCACGCTGGATCTCGAACCACTTGGCCGTCGCATCGTTCGGCATAGTGACCTGCTGCACCTGCCGCTTCTCGATGCGCACGAGCTGGTCCTTGGTACGTTCGTATTCGGCGGCGACTTCATCGTCGGTCGGCGCAAGCTGCTGCGCGAGAATGTCCGGCGTGAAGACCAGCACCTCCGTCGCGCGGGTCTCCTTGGTGCGGTAATCGGCCTGGTGTTCGGCAAGATAGGCCTTGAGTTCATCCTCGGTCGGCGCGGCGACGGCCGGAATGCTGGCAGGGGTCAGCATAAAGTAGTCGATCGCGCGCTTATCGCCGGAATAGTGGTGCAGGAGGTCCTGCGCCGTGCTCGATGTCGGCGACCCGGCGAACAGGCCCATTGCCATCTGCTGGCGCCGCGCGGCGCGGATCTGGAGGTCGAAATACTCCGCCTCGGTATAACCGTTCTGTTGCAGGATCTGGTCGAAGCTGTTGCGGTCGAATGCACCGAGCACATTGGCGAAGGTGGGATCGTTGCGTACCATTTCAGCGAGCTTGGCATCGGAAACGCCTAGGCCGAGCTTGGCGGCCGTCTGGTTGATAGCTGCTTCCGAGGCGAGACGAGAGATGACGGCGGAAGGGATGCCGAGTTGCAGCGCCTGTTCATTGGTGGGCACGTAGCCCAGCGTCTGCGCCACCTGGTTCAGCTGCTGCTGGTAGGCGCGCTGGAACTGCTGGGTGCTGATGTCCTCATTGCCGACTTTCGCCAAGGTATTGGAACCAAGATCGAAAATAACGTTTGAGATACCGAAGCCGGCCAGCCCGATGATAAGCAGCACGCCCACGACCTTGCCGATGAAGGTACGGCCGATCCGGCGGAGAGTGTTGAGCATTACGGGATGGTCCAAAGGTCAGGTTGCGGCAGAGAGGGGTTATGGCAAACTCCCCTGCCGCGCAAGAGCAGGGAGCGGCCGCAAGTGGCTCAAAACATTACATCGTTGATCGCCGGAAACTGGAAGATGAACGGCCTGCGCGCCTCCATACTTGAGGTCGAGAAACTGGCGGAACTGCTGGCCAAGGGCACGCCGCCGCGCTGCACCGTCGCCATCTGCCCGCCGGCCACCCTGCTCGGTATGATTAACCGCGCCGCCGCCCCGGCCGGGATCGTGCTGGGGGCACAGGACTGCCACCCCGCACCAAGCGGCGCCCATACCGGCGATCTCAGCGCGCCCATGCTGGCTGATGCGGGGGCGCAGTATGTCATCGTCGGCCATTCCGAGCGCCGGGCCGATCACGGCGAAACCGATGATCTTGTTCGACAAAAGGCGATCGCCGTGATGGCGGCCGGGCTTACGCCGATCATATGCGTCGGTGAAACGCGGGCGGAGCGGGAAGCCGGGCAAGCCGATGCCGTGGTCGCACGGCAACTGCAGGGCTCGGTACCTAACCAGGCGGCCGAGGACGACGTCGTCATCGCCTACGAGCCGGTATGGGCGATCGGCACCGGACTCACTCCGACCCTGCAAGATATTGAGAACATGCACAAATCCATCCGCGCCCAGCTTGTGAAGCGCTTCGACGGGCGAGGGGAGACGACCCGCATCCTGTATGGAGGATCGCTGAAGCCTGCCAATGCCGCCGATATCCTCGGCATTCCGGAGGTCAATGGAGGCCTGGTCGGCGGGGCCAGCCTCTTGGCGAACGACTTTTACGCCATTATCTCGGCGGCATAATTTCCCCGTGCTGCCAAACTGGCGGCGCATGACGCTGGCAATTGAAGGTCGCCGCGTGTATGACGCGCCGTTTTTGAAGCGAAGGCCTCCATGCAAAACGTACTTCTCGTCGCCTATCTGCTGATCGTTCTGGCCATGATAGGCGTCATCCTGCTGCAGCGCTCGGAAGGCGGCGGGCTGGGGATGGGCGGCAATGCGGGCGGGCTCATGACCGTGCGCGGCTCGGCCAATCTGCTCACCCGCACCACGGCCGTGCTGGCGGCGCTGTTCTTCGCCACCGCCATCGGACTTACGATTCTTTCCGAACTCGACCGGCCCAACGATTCCATCCTGAGCCAGGCGGGCGCGACCCCCGGCGGCGCGACCAATGTGCTCGATACCCTCTTGCCGGCCGATGCTTCTTCGAGCGCACCTGCCGAGAGTTCCGCGGCTCCGGCAGCCGACGCGGTGTCGACCGATCCCGGATTGGCGGTTCCCGTGCTCGCACCCCCCGATGCGAGCAGCGCGCCGCCCGACGCGAGCAGCGCCGCCCAGTAAGCGCAAGGCGCAAAGGACGACCGGAAGGGGATGGCAACATCCCCTTCTTCTTTTTTGTTTGGGGCAAAGGCGCGGGCGCACCTTTGAGCCTATCGAATCAGAATGGCGCGCCCCTATGGTGAAGGCCCATGGCTCGGTACGTTTTCATCACCGGTGGCGTGGTTTCCTCTTTGGGCAAAGGTCTCGCGTCCGCGGCGCTCGGCGCTGTATTGCAGGCGCGTGGCTACAAGGTCCGGCTCAGGAAACTCGACCCCTACCTCAATGTCGATCCGGGGACGATGTCCCCCACCCAGCACGGCGAGGTCTTCGTCACCGACGACGGAGCGGAGACCGATCTCGATCTTGGCCACTATGAGCGCTTCACCGGCCGGCACGCCAATAAGCGCGACAACATCACGACGGGCCGCATCTATTCCGATTTGATCGCCAAGGAGCGTAAGGGCGAGTTCCTGGGCGCCACGGTGCAGGTCATCCCCCACGTTACCGACGCGATCAAGGACTTCATCCGCGAGGGCAATGACGAGTTCGACTTCGTGCTGGTCGAGATCGGCGGCACGGTGGGCGACATCGAGGGGCTGCCCTTCTTCGAAGCCATCCGCCAATTCGGCAATGACCTGCCGCGGCACCACGCGGTCTATGTGCACCTGACGCTGATGCCCTACATCCCGAGCGCGGGGGAGCTGAAGACCAAGCCCACCCAGCATTCGGTGGCCGAGTTGCGCTCCATCGGTATTTCGCCCGACGTGCTGCTGGTCCGCTGCGACCGGCCGATCCCGCAGGGCGAGCGCAAGAAACTCGCGCTCTTCACCAATGTGCGCGAAAGTGCGGTGATCCAGGGCCTCGACGTGGCTTCGATCTACGACGTGCCGATAGCCTACCATAAGGAAGGGCTCGATCGCGAAGTGCTCGCCGCCTTCGGCATCACCGATGCGCCTGAGCCCGATATGAGCCGCTGGGAGGAGGTGACGTCGCGCCTCCACAACCCTGAGGGCGAGGTCAACATCGCCATTGTCGGCAAATATACCGGCCTCAAGGATGCCTATAAATCGTTGAGCGAGGCGCTGGTGCATGGCGGCATCGCCAATAAGGTCAAGGTCAACCTCAACTGGATCGACAGCGAGATATTCGAGCGCGAGGACCCGGCGCCCTATCTCGAGCATATCCACGGCATTCTCGTGCCGGGGGGCTTCGGCGAGCGCGGCTCGGCCGGCAAGATCCAGGCGGCGAAGTTCGCGCGCATCAAGGACGTGCCCTATTTCGGCATCTGCTTCGGCATGCAGATGGCTTGCATCGAGGCAGCACGGAACACCGCCGGCATCCCCAGGGCCAATTCCACCGAATTCGGCCCGACCAGGGAGCCGATCGTGGGCCTCATGACCGAATGGACCAAGGGCAACGAGAAGGTCGAGCGGACCAAGGAAGGCGACCTCGGCGGCACCATGCGGCTCGGCTCCTATCCGGCCCAGCTCACGCGCGGCTCGCGCATCGCCGACATCTACGGCACCACCCGCATCAACGAGCGCCACCGCCACCGTTACGAGGTCAACATGGCTTATCGCAAGGTACTGGAAGCCAACGGCCTGCTCTTCTCCGGCGTCTCCCCAGATGGCACGCTCCCCGAGATCGTCGAACGCACCGACCATCCCTGGTTCATCGGTGTGCAGTTCCATCCGGAGCTAAAGAGCAAACCCTTCGAGCCGCACCCGTTGTTCGCGAGTTTCATCGCGGCTGCCGTGGAGCAGGGGCGGTTGGTCTAGTGGAGCTCCGTACAGCGCGGCTATTGCTCCGCCGCCCGCGCGCGGAGGATGTGGTGCCGATGCATGCGGTGATGTCGTCACCCAAGGCCATGCGCTATTGGTCGAGGCTGCCGCACGAAAATCTTGCCGTGACCGAGGCCTGGTTTCCCGACGCCCTGCTCAATCAGGGGACCGAGAAGGACGAGTGGGTGATCGTCCATGACGGCCGCGTCGTTGGCTATGTCGGCATCTGGAAGATGCCAGAATTCGGCTTCATCCTTCATCCCGACGTCTGGGGCCGGGGCCTTGGCAGGGAAGCAGCTGCGGCCTTCATCGACCACGCATTCGCGACGCACCCAACCGATCGCCTGACGGCCGACGTCGATCCTCGAAACATGGCATCGTTGAAGCTGCTCAAGGGGCTCGGGTTTGTCGAGACGGGAGCGGCAAAGAACACCTTCAAGCTTGGCGGCGAGTGGTGCGACAGCGTGTATCTCGCCCTATTCCGCACTGACACGACCTTGCCTTGATGTGCCAGATCGGTCCAAAACCGATATATGGCCGATATTCTCTCCCTCTCGAAAGCCCGCAAGTCCAAAGCGCGTGCGGACAAGGACGCCGCTGCCGAGGCCAACCGGCTGAAGTATGGACGGACCAAGGCCGAAAAGGCTAAGGACGCGGCGGCGGAGGCCCTTGCCGCCAAATCCATCGACGCCCACCGACGCGAGCCCAAATGACCAAGCTCTCCGATTTCTCCGCGCCCCGCCTCCTAGGTGGGCCTGCAAAGCTTTCCGATTTCGACGGCAAGGTCACGCTTGTCGTGAACGTCGCCAGCCATTGCGGGAATACGCCGCAATATGCGGGGCTCGAGGCGCTGTGGGAGAAATATGGCTCCAAGGGCCTGGTCATCCTCGGCTTTCCCTGCAACCAGTTCGAGGGGCAGGAGCCGGGGAGCGACGAGGAGATCGCCGCTTTCTGCGACCTCAACTACGGCGTGACCTTCCCGCTCTTCAAGAAGGTCGACGTCAACGGTCCCGCCGCCGATCCGCTCTTCAAATGGCTGAAGGCGGATACGCCTGGTTCGGACAATCGCGACGTGGAGTGGAACTTCGCCAAATTCCTACTGGATCGCGACGGCAAGCCGGTGAAGCGCTTCGGCGACAAGGTTCAGCCGGAAACCATCGCACCCGATATCGAAAGCCTCCTGTAGGCTTTTGCGTGCAGACTGGGTGCTGAAGGATGATATCCGCGCCCATGCTCTCTGCCGCTCCAGCCGCTGCTGCCCGCCAATTTCCAGTGCTCCGCGCCGATGGCCGGGTGCTCGATAACTCGCCGCGGCGTATGGGCTGGCTCGTGCCGTCCGATCCCTTGGAAGATTTCGACAGCCTGACCGTTGCCTTCCGGCGCGACGGCTATCTGTTCCTCAAGGGGTTCCTCCGCCGCGAGGCGGTGCTCGATCTTCGCGCCCGCGCTTTCGCGCATCTCGGGCAGGCGGGGCTAATCCGGCCCGGCTCCGACCCAAGGCTCGGGCTGGCGGCTGACACGCCTGCCCCAGCCGGTGAGGTGAACCGCAGGCTGATGGAGTTCGTGCGTTCGGCGGCCTTTGAGAGTTTCTGTATGAGCCCGCGCCTCTGGCAGTTCATGGACCGCTTCGTCGGCGGCCTGAGCTATCTGCACAAGCGCAAGCTCCTTCGGCACACGCTGCCCTTCGTGCCGGGCACTACGCCCGCGCATTACGATCTCATCTATCTGCGCGGTGGCACCGACCGGCTGGTCACAGCCTGGATTCCCATCGGCGATGTTCCCGTCGAAATGGGCGGCCTCGTCTATCTCGAAGGGTCGCATCAGTCGGGCGTCGAGATGGAGGCGGAGTTCTCGCTAAAAAATGCGGCCCTGCCGCCCGAGGAGCGCATCAGCGCCTACAACAAGAACATGACCGAGGGCGGCTGGGTCTCAAAGGATCTGCCGGCGATGGCCGAGAAGTTCGATACCCGCTGGCTCGTCGCCGACTACGAGGCCGGCGACGTCGTGCTGCACTCGCCGTTCATGATTCATGCCGCGACGCTCAACGAGAGCCGGAATGGCGTCATCCGGCTTTCGACCGATATCCGCTACCAGAACGTGACCGACGAGATAGATGCCCGCTGGAACAACCACTGGACGCTCGACGACATGCTCTAGGTGCGTTTCCAGGAAGAGTGCGAAGCGATTTTCCGGTTCGGAAGCGCCGCGAGAACTCTACGCGTTCGAGGCGAACACCAGGACGGGCTTCTCCACCCACAGCGCAGGATAGAGCTTCTTCATGTCGGCGATCTTGGGCAGGTCGAAATAGGCGAGATAGCCCGGGTTCACCTTCATCGTGTAGGCGTTGTCCTGGTGGTAGTCCTCGGCGGCGAAGAAGTTGGTGTAGGGCGTGACTTCGGTCACGATCTTGCCCGGGAACACCTTGGCGGCGTCGAGCTGGGCGATATAGGCCTTGGCGACCTTGGCCTGCTCGTCGTTGAGCGTAAATAGCGCCGACCGATAGCTCTCCCCATAGTCGTTGCCCTGGTAGTTGAGCGTGGTCGGGTCGGTCACCACCGAGAAGAAGATCTGCAGCAACTGGCCGTAGCTGACGACGCTCGGGTCGTACTCGACCTTTACCGACTCCGCATGCCCCGTAGTCTCTGTCAGCACGTCCTCGTAGGTGGGGTTCTCGAGAGTGCCGCCAGCATAGCCGGAAATAGCGCTCATGACGCCCTTCACATGCTGGAAGACGCCTTGGACGCCCCAGAAGCAGCCGCCCGCGAAGACCGCGGTGGCCGTGGTTCTGCCCGCCGTCTCGTCAACCGCCGGCGCGGGGAGGGTGACCGGCAAGACGCCCTCGGCGCTCGCTGCCGTATTCCAGAAACCGAAGCCTGCCAGCGCCAGTAGTGCGATAGCGCCGCCGCCCTTGATCAGTTTGCCGATGGTCATGTGCATCTCCCCAATTCTTATGCGCCCTATGTCGCGGCTCGACCGCCCCGAATCCAGCCTGTCTGGCGGCCTTGTGATCCGGCGTGAAGCCGATCCTGCCACCCGTGAACGTCGGTGCATGCCTTCCTTAGCCCGTGGTTTTGGGCAGCGGAACACTCCCGCGATTGAGCCGTTTGGTTCCTATCAGCCTGAAAGGAGATCAGAAAATGCCAACAGCATCGGGACACACCACGGCCATCCGCGCCTCGCGTGTCATCGGCACGGCGGTCAAGGACCGTGCCGGTCATACCCTCGGCAAGATCGAGGACGTGGTTCTCGACAAGACCGACAACGCCGTGATGTTCGCGGTGGTCGGCTTTGGCGGGGTCGTCGGGGTCGGCGAGAAATATCACCCGCTACCCTGGTCGGTGCTCGACTATGACGAGGCCGAGAACGCATATGTCGTTCCCTACAGCAAGGACGAACTCGAAGCCGCCCCATCCGACAGCATCAAGGAATTGACCAAGGACGACGGGACCTTCACCCGCGCCCGCGCGTTCGACTATTACAAGGTCGAGCCCTATTGGCACTGACGAGCGCCGCATAGGCGACCTTGGCTGAGGGGCGGCTTCCGGGGCCGCCCCTGTCCATTTGGGCCGATCTTTCCGGCGCCCCCCCCTTCCGATTGTCATAAGACCGCTCTAGGAAGGGCCGGGCTTTACTGGAATTGAGGCGATCTTCATGTCTTCGATCATCGACGTCACCGGCCGGCAGGTCTTCGACAGCCGCGGCAACCCTACTGTCGAAGTGGACGTGGTGCTCGACGACGGCAGCTTCGGGCGGGCGATCGTTCCCTCCGGCGCCTCGACCGGCGCCCACGAGGCAGTAGAGCTCCGCGACGGCGGCAAGGACTTCCTCGGCAAGGGCGTCACCAAGGCGGTCGATTTCGTCAACACCGAGATCTACTCCGAGATCGAGGGGCTCGACGCGCTCGACCAGCGCTCGGTCGACCAGACGATGATCGATCTCGACGGCACGCCGAACAAAGGCCGGCTGGGCGCCAACGCCCTTCTCGGCGTGTCGCTGGCGGTGGCCAAGGCCGCAGCGGAGTCGAGCGAGCTCCCGCTCTACAAATACCTCGGTGGCCCCAACGCCCACATCCTGCCGGTGCCGATGATGAACATCATCAATGGCGGCGCCCATGCGGACAATCCGATCGACATGCAGGAATTCATGATCCTGCCGATCGGCGCCGAGAGCATGGCGCATGCCGTGCAGATCGGCACCGAGGTTTTCCACACGCTCAAGAAGGCGCTGCACAAGGACGGCCACAACACCAATGTCGGCGACGAGGGCGGCTTCGCGCCCAACCTCAAATCGGCGGAGGCCGCGCTCGACTACATCGTGAAGTCGATCACCGCCGCCGGATACGAGCCCGGCAAGGACGTGGCGCTCGGCCTCGACTGCGCCTCGACCGAATATTTCAAGGCCGGCAAATATGAGATGGAGGGCGAAGGCAAATCGCTTTCCTCCGCGGACAATGTGAAATTCCTAGCCGGTCTCGTCGACCGCTTCCCGATCATCACCATCGAAGACGGCATGGCCGAGGACGACTGGGACGGCTGGAAGGCGCTGACCGAGACGCTGGGCGGTAAGATCCAGCTCGTGGGCGACGATCTCTTCGTCACCAACACCGAGCGGCTGCGCTCCGGCATCAAGATGGGCGTCGCCAACTCCATCCTGGTCAAGGTCAACCAGATCGGCACGCTGTCGGAGACGCTCGACGCAGTCGATATGGCGCACCGCGCCGCCTACACCACCGTTATGTCGCACCGCTCGGGCGAGACCGAGGACTCGACCATCGCCGACCTCGCCGTCGCCTGCGGCTGCGGGCAGATCAAGACCGGCTCGCTGTCGCGCTCCGACCGCATCGCCAAATACAACCAGCTCATCCGGATCGAGGAGATGCTGGGGAGTTCGGCGAAATATGCGGGCAGGGCGGCGTTCCGGGCGCTGGCGTAAGCGGATCTGCTTCGCGAATGCGGTGCGGGACTGACAGTGGCGAAGTAAGCCGCGAGTCTCAGTCCCGCCCAATATCTCAGAAGTGGAAGTTCAGGCCCGCGACCACGACGTTGTAACCGATGCTCGTGTCGAGATCGATGCCGTGCTGAGCTTCGGCCCGGATGCTCATGCTGTCGGACAGCGCGAACTCGACGCCGCCGCCGAACGATGCGTAGGGACCGTATGTGGTGTGGGCGCCGAGACCCGCAAGTCCATAGAGCAGGAACTCATCCGTCGGCAGGAAACCAAGCCGGCCTGATGCCTGCAAGTTAACGTCACCGGTCGACAGCAAGGCTCCGTCGAACAGGAGGCCATAGACAAGCTGGTCGGACTGCTTGTTGACGCCGACCGTCCCGCCTATCCCAAGGCTGCCGCTGTCCGTCGCAGATGCCCCGATCCCGAAAAACACGCCATCCCAGATCGAGCCGGATGGACCGTTATAGATCTGTGCAAGCGGGTCGGCCGCTACCGCTAGTGCCGTCTGAAAACCAAGGCCGGCGAGAGCCGCCAGCATCAACCGAAATAGCTTCATCCATGCCCCCAAGCAAAGTCTTATTGCCGGAGCCTATCCGAGAACATCTCTCCACCCAACAGAATCCCGCAGACTCATCCCGGTTAATTCCCGCTCAACCGATGCGGTATAAGCTGCCCCCTCGCTTCGGGGTCCAGCCGCTTGTCCACCCGCCTTACCCGTCCCTCCATCTGGCGCCAGTTGGCGCTGATGCTGGCACTTGTCGGCTTCCAGGCCTATCTCGGCTACCACGCCATAGGCGGCCAGTTCGGCATCGAGAGCCAGAAGGTGATGAAGGGGGAGATTGAGGACCTTAAGGTCACCTCCGGCGCGCTGCAGGCCGAAATCGACGCCTACCGGCACAGGGTCGATCTGTTCAATCCCAAACGCCTCGACCCGGACATCCTGACCGAGCGGGCGCGGGCGCTGCTGTCCATGGCCCAGATCGGCGACATGGTGGTCATGACGGACCCGCGAACTGGTAAACCGATAACCAGTTCATTGCCGTCGTCAACCGACAATGGGATAATGCCGGAAATCGAAGTCGGTATAGACTGATAGCCGAATTTTCTGACGGCTGCATGGCACTGCTGCGATATCTACACTTGCGCTAATCTCCGCTCGCGTGTGGAATCCACATGCAAACAGCGGCTCCCGGAGTGCATTCATGGCGCGCAAGCCTGCGGCGAAGCCGGAGACATCCGGCAAACTTTCCAACACCCCCGAATTCACCAAGGACGAAGAGCTCAAGGCCTATCGCGACATGCTGCTGATCCGGCGCTTCGAGGAGAAGGCCGGCCAGATGTACGGCATGGGGCTGATCGGCGGCTTCTGCCACCTCTATATCGGCCAGGAAGCGGTGGTCACCGGCATCACCATGGCCTCCGACAAGGGCGATGCGCAGATCACCGGCTACCGCGATCACGGCCACATGCTGGCGATGGGCCTCGATCCCAAGGGCATCATGGCCGAGCTGACCGGCCGGCAGGGCGGCCTGTCGAAGGGCAAGGGCGGCTCGATGCACATGTTCTCCAACGAGCACCGCTTCTATGGCGGCAACGGCATCGTGGGGGCGCAGGTCAGCCTAGGGACAGGCCTCGCCTTCGCTGCCAAATATCGCGGCGAGAAATCGGTTTCGATCACCTATTTCGGCGACGGCGCGGCCAACCAGGGCCAGGTCTATGAGAGCTTCAACATGGCCAAGCTCTGGAACCTGCCGGTGGTCTATATCGTCGAAAACAACCGCTATGCCATGGGCACCTCGGTCGAACGCGCCACCGCGCAGCCGGATTTCAGCAAGCGCGGCGCGAGCTTCAACATCAAGGGTGAGCAGGTGGACGGCATGGATGTCCGCCTCGTCCACGACGCCGCCAAGCGCGCCATCGACCATGTCCGCGAGGGCAACGGTCCCTACATCCTCGAGATGATGACCTACCGCTATCGCGGCCATTCGATGTCCGACCCGGCGAAGTATCGCAGCAAGGACGAGGTCACGACCATGCGCGCCGAGCGCGACCCGATCGAGCAGGTCAAGAACCGCATTCTGGAAAAACGCTACGGCACCGAGGAGTCGCTGAAGGCGATCGAGACGGAGATCCGGGCATTGATTACCGAAGCGGCGGATTATGCCACCGCCGATGCCGAGCCGGCGCCGTCGGAACTCTGGACCGACGTTTACGCGGACGCTTAAGCTTATGGCACCTGTCATCCTTTCTGTGATCGGCCTGTTCGCCATCTTCGCATGGATCGTCGCCCTCATCTCGGCGATCCGGATCGTGGCCCTCGCACCCAAGGGGTCGGGCCTGCGGACCTATGGCCGCCTCGGCTGGTGGCAGTTTACGCCGATCCGGGCCGAACTCGGTCCGGCGGCAGAGCCACACATCATCGCCTACCAGCGGTCTTTCATCGCCTTCTTCGTTTGCGCCCTCGGCGCCATTGTCGTCAGCTCTGTCCTGAGCGGGGCGGCCTAGAACAAGGTTGCAGGGAATACCACGATGCCCAACATCCTGATGCCCGCACTGTCGCCGACCATGGAGGAGGGCAAACTCTCCAAATGGCTGGTCAAGGTCGGGGACAATGTGAAGCCCGGCGACGTGCTTGCGGAGATCGAGACCGACAAGGCGACGATGGAAGTCGAAAGCGTCGATACCGGCAAGGTCGAGAGACTGCTCGTCGATGAGGGTACCGAGGGCGTGAAGGTCAACACGCCTATCGCCCTCGTGCTGGGCGAGGGGGAGACACCCGGCGAGGAGATGCCTAAGCCGCCCGCGGCGCCCAAGGCGGAGCCGTCGATGGTGACGGCGGAGGCGCCGGCCGAAGCCAAGGCTCCCGCAGCGCCGGCCGTCGCCGCGCCCAAGCTCGAAGTTGCGAATGATCCGGACCTTCCGGCCGGCGTCGAGATGGTCGAGATGACCGTCCGGCAGGCGCTCAACGAAGCCATGGCCGAGGAGATGCGCCGCGACAAGGACGTCTTCATCATGGGCGAGGAGGTCGCGGAGTATCAGGGAGCCTACAAGGTGACGCAGGGCCTGCTGCAAGAGTTCGGCGCGCAGCGCGTCGTAGATACGCCGATCACCGAGCACGGTTTCGCGGGTATCGGCGTCGGCGCGGCCTTTGCGGGTCTGCGGCCCATCGTCGAGTTCATGACCTGGAACTTCGCCATGCAGGCGATCGACCAGATCATCAACTCCGCCGCCAAGCAGCTTTATATGTCGGGCGGGCAGGTGCACGCGCCCATCGTCTTCCGCGGACCCAATGGCGCCGCTGCCCGGGTCGGCGCACAGCACAGCCAGGACTATTCGGCCTGGTACAGCCACGTCCCCGGGCTCTATGTCGTAGCACCCTTCTCCGCGGCAGATGCCAAGGGGCTTCTGAAGGCGGCGATCCGCTCCAATAATCCCATCGTCTTCCTCGAAAACGAAATTCTCTACGGCTCGACCGGGCTCGTCCCGAAGGTCGACGATTATGTGCTGCCCATCGGCAAGGCGCGCATCGCCCGGCCCGGCAAGGACGTCACCATCGTTTCGTTTTCGATGGGCATGCGCTACGCCACCCAGGCGACGGAGAAGCTCGTGGCCGCAGGCGTCGATGTCGAACTCATCGATCTGCGCACCCTACGTCCGATGGATAGCGCCACGGTCATCGAGTCCGTTAGGAAGACGGGCCGCATCGTGACGGTGGAGGAGGGCTGGCCTCAGGGCGGCATCGGTGCAGAGCTTGCTGCTCGCGTGGTCGCCGAAGCCTTCGACTATCTCGACGCTCCGCCGACGCGCGTTACCGGCAAGGACGTGCCGATGCCCTATGCCGCCAATCTCGAGAAGTTGGCGCTGCCCAATGTCGACGAAGTCGTCGCGGCCGTGAATTCCGTGACGTACAGGAGCTGATCCGATGGCGACACTGCATGAACTCGACCAGATATTCCTCGATGCCGCTTATGAAGAGGCACAGCAGGGCTTGCGCGAGGGCGGCATCCCCATCGGTTCGGTACTGGTCCGCAATGGCGAGATCATTGGACGTGGCCACAACCGGCGCGTGCAGAAGGGCGACCCGATCCTGCATGGCGAGATGGACGCCATTCAGAACGCCGGCCGCCAGAAGACCTATCGCGACGTGACCTGCTACACGACGCTCTCGCCCTGCATGATGTGCACAGGGACGATCATCCAGTTCGGCATCAGTCGCGTCGTCGTCGCCGAAAGCAAGAATTTCAAGGGCTATCAAGACGTGCTGAGCCTCGCCGGCGTCGATGTTCGCGACTATCACGACGCGCGCTGCGAACACATGATGGCGGAGTTCATCAAGGACAATCCGCACCTCTGGAACGAAGACATCGGCGAGTGAGGCGCTAGATGAGCATCAACATCACCATGCCGGCGCTTTCTCCCACGATGGAGGAGGGCAAGCTCGCCAAATGGCACGTCAAGGAGGGTGACACTGTCTCTTCCGGCGACGTCATTGCCGAGATCGAGACCGACAAGGCCACGATGGAAGTCGAAGCGGTCGATGAGGGCAAGATCGGCAAGATCGTCGTGCCCGAAGGCGCCGAGGGCGTGAAGGTCAATGCGGTGATCGCCGTGATCCTGCAGGAAGGCGAGAGCGCCTCCGACGTGAAGGCGCCGCCGCCCGCGGCGGCTGCGCCGGCGCCAAAGGCCGCCGAGCCTCCAAAGCCCACTGCGGCACCGGCATCTGCCGGCGCGACCATGCGAGAAAATGCGGCGACCCAGTCCGCTGCGCCGGCCGCCCAAGCGGCGCGCAATGCGCCAGCAGCGCAGAGCAGCAGTGCCGCGAACGGCGCGGCCCGCGTCTTTGCCTCACCGCTGGCGAAGCGGCTCGCAAAGGAAGCTGGGATTGATGTTAGGGCGATCAATGGATCGGGCCCGCATGGCCGTGTCGTGAAGTCCGATGTCGAGGCCGTCAAATCCGGCAAGGCACCTCTGAGGCAGGCCCCCGCTGCGGCTCCAGCCACGAGCGGTGCGGTTGCACCGGGCATGAGCAAGCAGCAGGTCATGGCCCTCTATCCCGAGGGCTCGTACGAAGTCGTTCCCAATGACGGCATGCGTAAGGTCGTCGCCGCGCGGCTCACCGAGGCCAAGCAGACGATCCCGCATTTCTATCTCACGCTCGACTGCAACATCGATGCGCTGATGGCGGCGCGCGAACAGATCAACGCCGCCGCGCCTATGAAGGACGGCAAGCCCACCTATCGGCTGTCGGTCAACGACTTCATCATCAAGGCCTGGGCGGCGGCGCTGCAGAAGGTGCCAACCGCGAACGCGACCTGGGCAGGGGACTCGATCCTCTATCACAAGCATTCGGACGTGGCGGTTGCCGTTGCTGTGCCCGGCGGACTCTTCACCCCGGTCGTACGCGCAGCCGAAACCAAGTCGCTGCGCCAGATTTCTGAGGAGGTGAAGGACCTCGCCAGCCGCGCCCGCTCGAAGCGGCTCGCGCCCAGCGAATACCAGGGTGGGACGACCTCGGTGTCCAATCTCGGAATGTATGGCATCACGCACTTCTCCGCCGTCATCAATCCGCCGCACGGCACCATCCTCGCGGTCGGCGCGGGCGAGGAGCGCGTCTATGTCAAGCACGGCGAGATCAAGACAGCGCAATTCATGACCGTGACGCTGAGCTGCGATCACCGCTCGGTGGACGGCGCGCTTGGCGCGGAGTTGCTGGCCGCCTTCAAGGGCCTGATCGAAACCCCCGTGATGATGCTGGCCTAGGGGCAAAAATGAAAACCATCCTCGCTTACGGCGACAGCCTGACCTATGGTGCCAGCCCTATCCAGGGCGGACCGCGCCATGCTTACGAGGACCGCTGGCCGACACGGCTCGAATCCGGATTAGGCGGCAAGGCGCGCGTCATCGCTGAAGGCCTCGGCGGCAGAACAACGGTTCACGACGACTGGTATGCCGATGCCGACCGCAATGGCGCCCGCATACTTCCGACGCTGCTTTCGTCGCACGGCCCGCTCGACATGGTCGTCGTCATGCTCGGCACCAATGACCTCAAGCATTTCCTTGGCGCGACCGCGCTCGAGGCCTCCTATGGCGTGCGCCGGCTGGTGCAGATCGTCAGGGCGCACGCAGCCGCGCAGAAAGAGCCGGTGCCCAAGATAATCCTTGTCGCGCCGCCTGCAGCGGTCGATGCGACCACCCATCCTGAAATGACGCTGCACTTCGGCCCCGAAGCGATCGGGGCCTCCGGCAGTTTCGCGCAGATGTACAAGCGCCGCGCCGAGGAAGAGGGCGTCGGCTTCTTCGACGCCGGCACCGTCGCCAAGACGGATCCGCGCGACGGCATCCACCTCGACGCGAAGAACACGCGCGCCATCGGCGAAGGCCTGGTGCCGCTGGTGAGGCAGATGCTCGAGCTATGAGCGTCAAGACAACCACACGTCCGGCCCGCAAGTCCGATGCCAGCGAGATCGCGCTGCTGGTCAATATCGCGGTGCATGGCGGCATCGCGCAGGGATGGGCCCATGCCGATGAAGCCGCCGGAACTTACGATCCCATCGAGGTCGGCCGACTGGAGATGATGCGAGACGATACCGAATTCGGCTGGAAGAGCGTCACCATTGCCGAGGTCGACGGGGAGGTGACCGGCATGCTGCTCGGCTACCGCAAGCCCGACGATTTCGAGCCGGTGCCTGATACGGTCACCGGTTTCATGCGCCCAATCGAGGAACTGGAGGCTGGCGCCAATGGTCGCTGGTTCATCTCGATGCTCGGCGTCCATGTGAAATGGCGGAGTCGGGGCGTGGGGAGCGCCCTGCTCGATGTTGCCGAGATCAAGTGCGGCGAAACCCAGGCGCACGGGCTGGCACTTATCGTCGAGGATTCGAACAGCGGCGCGCGCCGCCTCTATGAACGCCGCGGATATGCCGTGCGTGAGACGCGTCCAATGCTTCGCACACCTGGCGGCAGCTCGGGCGGGAGGGATTGGCTCTTGATGGTCAAGGAGTAACCGATGGCCGATTCTTACGATCTCATCGTCATCGGTGCGGGACCTGGCGGCTATGTCGCCGCCATTCGCGCCGCCCAGCTCGGCCTCAAGACAGCGATCGTCGAGCGCGAGCACATGGCCGGCATCTGCTCCAACTGGGGCTGCATCCCAACCAAGGCGCTGCTGCGCACGGCCGAGATTTACGGCCACATGGCGCACGCCAAGGACTATGGCCTTACGGCGGAGAAGTTCGGCTTCGACCTCGATGGCGTGGTCAAGCGCTCGCGCGCCATCGCGGCGCAGATGAACAATGGCGTCCAGTTCCTGATGAAGAAGAACAAGGTGGACACCATCTGGGGCGAGGCCGTGCTGACCGGACCGGGCGAGATCAAGGTGGAGCCCACCAAGAAGCCGGCCATGCAGCCGCAGGTGCCGCCGCCCAAGAACGCGCTGGGCGCGGGCACGTACAAGGCGAAAAACATCATCGTCGCTACCGGTGCGCGGCCGCGCGTATTGCCGGGTATCGAGCCCGATGGCGACCGTATTTGGACCTATTTCGAATCAATGGTGCCAAGGGAGCTGCCGAAGTCATTGGTCGTCATGGGATCCGGCGCCATCGGCATGGAGTTCGCGTCTTTCTACCGCTCGCTCGGAAGCGAAGTGACCATCATCGAGCTGCTGCCGCAGATTCTGCCGGTCGAGGACGCCGAGATCGCCGCGCATGTGAAGAAGCGTTTCGAAAAACGCGGCATCAAGTTCATGACCGAGGCCAAGGTCACCAAGGTCGACAAGAGCAAAGGGGGCATCGTCGCCCATGTCGAGCTTAAGGATGGCAGTAAGCAGCAGGTCGCCGGGGACCGTCTGATCTCGGCCGTGGGCGTGCAATGCAACACCGAAAATCTCGGGCTCGAGAAGCTGGGTGTGAAGATCGATCGGGGCGCCATCGTTGTCGACGACCATGGGCGCACGAATGTCCCTGGAGTCTGGGCCATCGGCGATGTCGCCGGTCCGCCCATGCTGGCCCACAAGGCCGAGCATGAGGGCGTCATCGTGGTCGAGACCATAACGGGCCTCAAAGTCCACGGCCTCGACAAGCGCAAGATTCCGGGCTGCACCTATTGCGAGCCGCAGGTGGCGAGCGTCGGTCTGACCGAGGCCAAGGCCAAAGAGGCTGGCCGCGAGATCAAGGTCGGCCGGTTCCCCTTTGTCGGCAACGGCAAGGCTATCGCGCTGGGCGAGCCGGAAGGCTTTGTCAAGACCATCTTCGACGCCAAGACCGGTGAGCTGTTGGGCGCCCACATGGTCGGCGCGGAGGTCACCGAACTGATCGAGGGCTTCGTGGTCGCCATGAACCTCGAAACCACCGAGGAAGAACTGATGCACACCATCTTCCCGCATCCGACGCTCTCTGAGATGATAAAGGAAAGCGTCCTTGACGCCTATGGACGTGCGCTCAACATCTGATGGAACATCCTGTTCCGCCGGGAGACATCCCGATGCCGCGCGACTGGGGTTGGTACCTGACTTTGGCAGTGATCGGCGTGGTCGTCGGGTCACTGGCCAGCTTTGGCTTTCGCGGCGGGCTGATGCGCAACATCGTGATCGGTGTTTTTGTCGTACTCGGGCTAGGTCTGGTTCTCGACGCGTCTGGAGTGGAGCTACCCTTCGAAGCCTGGCTGAAGGGCCTGCTTTACGACACGCTCGGAGCGATGGGCCGGTTTTTCGGCCAAATCGTGCGGACTTAGCGGCAAAAATGCATCCTTCGGCCACATCGGACGTTCTGCGGTTCTCAACCCCTTGCAAGGAGAGAACAAATGGTAGGTGTGGGCTGGATTCTGGCGATCATCATCGGCGGCCTCGCCGGCTGGATTGCCGAACGAGTCATGCAATCCAACATGGGCCTCTTGATGAACATCGTACTCGGGATCGTTGGCGCGATTGTCGGCAACTTCCTGCTGACGCTGATCTTCGGAGCCACCATGGGCGGCATCGTCGCCCAGCTGCTGATTGCGATCGTGGGGGCGTGCCTACTCATCGCGATCGCCCGGGCCATCACCGGACGCCGGCATACGACCGTCTGACATCCGAGTTCCCTGGCTACAGCTTTGACGCCGGCTGCCAAGGCAGCCGGCGCATTTGCGCATGGGCAGGCTGCAGGCCCGCCATTGCAAGCGGCGGCTCCAGGGCCGATATCAGGCGCATTGAATTAGGCTTGTGAGATGGGCATCCCGGAACGGCAACAGACGGATGGAGGTTCGCTCGTGAGCAACGATACGACGCGTACGATCGTCATATTTCTGATCATCGGGCTGGTCGCCGGATGGCTGGCCAGCCTGATCGTCGGTGGCGGCGGCCTGCTGACCTACCTCTTGTCGGGCGTCATTGGTGCCTTTGTCGGCGGCTATCTCTTCCGGGCACTGAATATCAACCTCCCTATCCGCAATATCTGGATCAGCCAGATCGTCACCGCCACCGTCGGCGCCGTCATCGTGCTGATCGTCGCGCGGCTCATCGCCGGTTAGGAGCACCTTGGTCACCCTGCTTGAAGGCCGCGTCCGCCATCCGGAGAAGGCCCATCGGCCCGACACCGAGGTGCTGCGCAAGCCGGACTGGATCCGGGTGAGGGCACCTGGCTCGCCGATCTATCGCGAGACCCAGCAGATCGTGCGCGAGAACAATCTCGTCACGGTGTGCGAGGAGGCTGGCTGTCCCAATATCGGCGAGTGCTGGTCAAAGAAGCACGCGACCATGATGATCATGGGCGAGATTTGCACGCGTGCCTGCGCCTTCTGCAACGTCGCGACCGGCATTCCGACGCCGCTCGATCCCAACGAGCCCGAGAACGTGGCCAACGCTGTCGAGAAGCTTGGTCTCCATCACGTCGTCATCACCTCGGTCGATCGCGACGACCTGCCGGATGGCGGCGCGGAGCACTTCGCAAGGGTCATCCGCGCTATCCGAGCCCGCACGCCCTCGACCACCATTGAAGTGCTGACGCCGGACTTCCTTCGCAAGGAGGGTGCGCTCGAGATCGTCGTCGCGGCCAGGCCCGACGTCTTCAACCACAATCTCGAGACGGTACCGAGCAAGTATCTCAACGTCCGGCCGGGCGCGCGCTATTTCCACTCCATCCGGTTGCTGCAGCGGGTCAAGGAACTCGACCCGACCATGTTCACCAAGTCCGGCATCATGGTCGGCCTGGGCGAGGAGCGGAACGAGGTTCTCCAACTCATGGACGATCTGCGCTCGGCCGATGTTGATTTCCTGACCATCGGGCAGTACCTGCAGCCCTCGCGCAAGCATCATCCAGTGATCCGCTTCGTGCCGCCCGACGAGTTCAAGTCCTACGCCACGGTCGCGCAGACCAAGGGTTTCCTGCTGGTCTCGTCGAGCCCGCTGACCCGCTCCTCGCACCATGCGGGCGAGGACTTCGCGGCTCTGCGTGCGGCCCGGCTCGCAAAGCTCGGCGCCTGATGGATCTTTTTCTCGAACGGCATGTCCCGCATCTGCCGGAGCGGATGTTCGATCTCGTCGGCGATCTCGAAAGCTATCCGCGCTTTATCCCCAATTGTTCGGACATGCAGGTCAAGCGCGACAGCGGCGCCGAGGGCGACGTGCGCTACGCCAGGATGACCATCAAGGTCGGGCTGCTCACCCAGTCCTACACCAGCCGCGTCGTGGCAGATCGCAACGCCATGACCATCTCGGCCAAGGCCATCGATGGCCCGTTCTCCTATCTCGACAGCAAGTGGACGTTCGAGAAGGAAGGCGAGGGGACGCGGGTCAGGTTCGATATCGACTTCAAGATCTCAAACCCGGTGATTGCGCTCGCGGCCGAACCGGCCTTCGCTGCCAAGCAGGACGAGATCATCGACGCTTTCGTTGATGAGGCCGAGCGCCGCTACGGCTAGAGCATTTCCAGGAAAAGTGCGAAGCGGATTTCCGTTCGTAAATGCGACCAGAAGGCCTTAGCGCCGCGGTTCGCCCAATCCATCGAGGATCAGATCGAGCGCGTCGCGCACCGTCTCTTCGCGCACCTTCTGGCGGCCGGGATCACCATAACGGCGTTCCAGATGAATCGTCTTTCCACCATCGGCGAATGCGAAATGGACCAGGCCGACCGGCTTGCCTTCCGTACCACCGCCGGGGCCCGCAATACCCGTGACCGCAATCGCAACGCCCGCACGGCTGGTCCTGAGTGCCCCCTCGGCCATCGCCCGAGCCACCTGCTCGGAGACGGCCCCATGTCTCTCGATCAGCTTCGGATCGACCCCGATCATGTCTTCCTTGGCCTCGTTGGCATAGGTCACGTAGCCGCCGAACACCGCGTCGGATGACCCCGGTACGTCGGTGAGAGCGCCGGCGATCAGCCCACCCGTGCAACTCTCGGCGGTGACAATCATCAGCTTACGAGCGATGAGCGCGTGGTTGACCGCTTCGGCTTTTCGAAAGATCTCGATAGGGAACATCAAGCGCTCCGCGGCAGTTCGATCGTCGCCGTGGCCATGGCCATCAGCCCCTCCCCACGTCCTGTAAACCCAAGCTGCTCCGATGTGGTTGCCTTTACAGCGATGCGGGTGGGTGAGATGCCGCAGATTTCACCGATGACTTCTTTCATCGCGCGCACATGCGGGCCGATGCGCGGCGCCTCGCAGACGATCGTCAGGTCCAGATTCACAATCCGGCCACCGCGATTGGCCGCAAGCGAAACTGCATGCTTGAGAAATTCGCTGGAAGCGGCCCCTTTCCATTTCGGATCGGACGGGGGGAAATGCGTGCCGATGTCGCCCTCGCCAATTGCCCCATAGATCGCATCGCAAAGAGCATGCAGCGCCGCGTCGGCGTCGGAATGCCCTTTGAGCCGGGCGATATGCGGAATGCGCACGCCGCCGAGCCAGACGGCATCGCCGGACTCGAAGGGATGCACGTCGAAGCCCGACCCGATCCGCGTTTCCATTCCCCCGCCTCCCAGCAAAAGTTCGGCCCGCTCGAAATCTTCCGCATGCGTGAGCTTGATATTTCCCGGCGATCCCGGCGTCATCGCCACCGTAAGCCCGGCGACTTCGGCGATCGCCGCATCGTCAGTGAAATCCTTTCCCTCGGCCGCCCGATGCGCGGCGAGGATGGATACGAAATCGAAGCCTTGCGGAGTCTGGGCCGCATGGAGCGCCCGCCGGTCCTCTGTCGCGGCGATGGTCCGGCCATCGGCCGACCGCTTGATCGTATCCGTGACCGGGACCACCGGGAGGGCCGCTTTGTGGTCTGCGAGCGCTCCGATCACGCCGGAAATGGTCACCGCGTCGGTGAAGGGTCGGGCTGCGTCCTGGATGAGTACCAGCTCCGGCGCGACGGCCGTGAGCGCCTCCAGCCCCGCCAGCACGGAGCCCTGCCGCGCGGCGGACCCCGTCACGGGCGGCAGAAGCTTGCTGCTGTCTAGCCCAAGCGACGCGTAGCGTTCGGCGTGCTCCCGATGAATCACCGGCAGGATCCAGTCGATGCCGGGATGAGAAGCGAAGGCCTCAATTGTCCTCGCCAGCACGGGCCGTCCGGCCAGCATCCGATACTGCTTGGGCTCACCGCCGACACGTGTGCCGGTACCGGCGGCAACCACGATCACGGCGACTGTTTTTCGGGCAACCAAGGCTTTTCGGCACCGCTAGGATTGCGTAGTGAACGCCCGAACCTCTAGCCGCGAGCCCCTTTTGCCGCAAGGCGGAGACGCGCCGCGCCTGTTGCGTCCCCGCGGATTTTGACTATTGTTCGCGCACTTTTCGAAAATGACCAATTATGGGGCATTTGTTGCCTAGTTCTGCCCACGGCTTGAGCATCGGCCGCCATGCCCTCAGGAACCGCACCATCCTTGCGCCGATGGCGGGCATTACCGATCGCCCAATGCGCGACCTTGCGGCCCGCTTCGGCGCCGGGCTTGTCGTCTCCGAGATGATCGCCTCGGCTGCGCTCACGACCGGCCACCGGGATATGGTCCGCAAACTCGGCCGTCCCGCCGGCGGCCTGCCGCATATGATTCAACTCGCCGGCTGCGAGGCCGAATGGATGGCGCGGGGCGCGCGCATCGCCGAGGAGGCGGGCGCCGACATCATCGACATCAATTTCGGCTGCCCCGCCAAGCGGGTCACCAATGGCTACGCCGGCTCCGCGCTCATGAAGGTGCCCGATCTTGCGCAGTCGCTGGTCGAGGCTGTGGTAGGCGCGACCAAGCTGCCGGTCACGGTCAAGATGCGTCTCGGCTGGGACGACAACTCCCTGAACGCGCCTGAGATCGCGCACCGCTCCGTCGATGCCGGTGCGCAGATGATCACCGTCCACGGCCGCACGCGCCAGCAGTTCTATAAGGGCGGGGCCCGGTGGGACCGAGTTCACGCGGTCGTCGAGGCAGTCAATGTGCCTGTCGTCGTCAATGGCGACATCGTGGATGCTGTCGCGGCCCGGACGGCGCTCGAATTGTCTGGCGCCGCCGCCGTCATGATCGGCCGTGGCGCGCAGGGGCGCCCATGGATCGTGGGCCAGATCGGCGCTGAGCTCGGCGGGATGGCGGCGCAACCTGCACCGGCCGGCGATGAACTCGCTGACCTGGTGACTGAACACTATGAAGGTGTGCTGGCCGAATATGGCGTCGACGTCGGCCTTCGCGCTGCGCGTAAGCACGTTAATTGGTATCTCGAAGCATCCGGCATCGAGACCGCTGGGGCGCTTCGCCAGCAGCTTCTCAATTCGCTCGTGCCGCGGGAAGTCATAGGCCTCATCCACCAGGTCTTCGGCTCCGGTCTGAGGGCGGCCGCATGAACGACCTGGGCGGGCCTGACCTGTCGACCTCCGTGCTGCAGGCGCTGCCGCAGCCGGTCATCGTCGTCGACGAGCATGGGAGCGTCATCTTCGTCAACTATGCCGCTGAGGCCTTCTTCGGAGCCTCCGCCAGCGTGCTCACCCGCCAACGCCTCGACGAGATCGTCGCCTTCGGCTCGCCCATCACCGGCCTTGTCCGGGCGGTCACCGAACGGCGGGCGCCCATGACTGAGTATCGCGTCCGCATCGACTCCGCCCGCTTCGGCGACGAGGCCGACGATCGGATCGTGGACGTTTTCGCCAGCCCGATTTCCGATCTCGACGCGCGCGTGGCGCTGCTCTTCCAGGAGCGCACAATGGCCGACAAGATCGACCGCCAGTTGGTCAGCCGAGGCGCGGCGCGCTCCGTGACCGGTCTTGCGTCCATGCTCGCCCATGAGATCAAGAACCCGCTCTCCGGCATCCGCGGCGCGGCCCAACTCCTCGAGCAGTCGGTAACGTCCGACGAATTGCCGCTCGCCCGCCTCGTGCGCGAAGAGGTGGACCGCATCGTCAACCTCATTGATCGCGTTGAAGTCTTTGGCGATGAACGGCCCATCGAGCGCGAGCCGATCAACATTCACGTCGTGCTGGACCGCGTGAAGCTCTTGGTGAAGTCCGGCATCGCACGGAATATCACCTTCACCGAGGATTACGACCCCTCGCTTCCTCCGGTCTTCGGCAATCGCGACCAGCTGATCCAGGTGTTCCTCAACCTCGTCAAGAATGCAGCCGAGGCGCTGGAGCGTACGCCCAAGGCCGAGATCAAGCTCTCGACCGCTTTTCGCCCCGGAATCAGGATTGCCGTACAGGGCGTAAGCCAGCGCATCTCCCTGCCGCTCGAGATTGTCATCGAGGATAACGGTCCGGGCGTTCCGCCCGACATGCTGCCAATCCTTTTCGATCCCTTCGTTACCACCAAGGCCAACGGCTCGGGACTCGGCCTCGCGCTGGTCGCCAAGATCATCGGTGATCATGGGGGCGTCGTCGACAGCGACAGCCGGCCGGGACGCACGCGCTTCCGCATCCTGCTGCCGGTCGCAAAGGGCGTTCGCGCACCCGAAGACAATGAGGTTACGGCCACATGAGCCACACCGTTCTCCTGGCTGACGACGACGCCGCGATCCGCATGGTGCTGAACCAGGCGCTGACGCGCGCCGGCTACGAGGTGCGCCCCACCGGCAATCTTTCGACGATGTGGAACTGGGCGAGCCGCGGCGAGGGGGACCTGCTCATTACCGATGTCGCGCTGCCCGATGGCAACGCCTTCGACATCATGCCCAAGATCAAGAAGCTCCGCCCCGACCTGCCGATCGTGGTGATGAGCGCGCAGAACACCTTTATGACGGCGATCCGGGCCAACGAGATGGGCGCTTACGAATATCTGCCCAAGCCCTTCGACATCACCGAAGTGCTCTCGGTCGTTTCACGTGCTCTCGCCGATGCCAAAAAGCCCGCCATCGCCGGCCGGCAGGCCGAGGAACCTGGCGAGACGATGCCTCTCGTCGGCAGATCGGCAGCCATGCAGGACATCTATAGAGCGCTGGCGCGGCTGATGCAGACCGATCTCACCGTGATGATCACGGGGGAGAGTGGCACCGGCAAGGAACTGGTGGCCCGCGCCCTTCACGATTTCGGCAAGCGTCGCAACGGGCCGTTCGTCGCCATCAACATGGCGGCCATCCCCCGCGACCTGATCGAAGCAGAGCTCTTCGGCCACGAGAAGGGCGCCTTCACCGGCGCCACCTCGCGCTCTTCCGGCCGTTTCGAGCAGGCCGAAGGTGGAACGCTGTTCCTCGACGAAATCGGCGACATGCCGATGGATGCCCAGACCCGCCTGCTGCGCGTTCTTCAGGAGGGGGAGTACACCATGGTCGGCGGCCGCACGCCGATCAAATCCAATGTCCGCATCGTCGCCGCGACCCACCGCGATCTGAGCCAGATGATCCGGCAGGGCCTGTTCCGCGAGGATCTCTACTACCGCCTCAACGTCGTCCCCATCCGCCTGCCACCGTTGCGCGAACGGACAGACGACATCTCCGA
The DNA here is from genome assembly GCA_035549855.1 of Devosia sp. Lineage (GTDB taxonomy): Bacteria > Pseudomonadota > Alphaproteobacteria > Rhizobiales > Devosiaceae > Devosia_A. The sequence continues at coordinate 32,323 of DASZPY010000008.1, forward strand.
TCTCGTCAGCCATTTCCTGCGGGCAGCGCAACGGGACGGCGAGCCGCTGAAAACAGTGGCGCCCGACGCCATCCGGCTCATGCAGAATTATTCATGGCCCGGGAATGTCCGCGAACTCGAAAACCTCGTCCGGCGCTTGTCGGCCCTCTACGCGGACGAGAGCATTTCACGCGAGATCGTCCAGGCCGAGCTCAACATCTCCGACCGCCAGTCTGTGGCGCAGGCCGCCGGATCCGTGGACGTTTCGACAGCCGTAGAAACGCACGTCGCCCAGGTACTCAAGGAGCATGAACCCAATCTGCCGCCGGCGGGCCTCTATGATCGCGTCATCGACAAGGTCGAGGCGCCGCTGATCGCCATGGTTCTCAATGCCTGCGGCGGTAACCAGATCAAGGCCGCAGAGCTGCTGGGCCTGAACCGCAACACGCTTCGGAAGAAAATCCGCGCCCACAACATCGAGATTGTGAAGCAGAGCCGGCGTAGCTGACGGCTACTCTTCGACCCAGGAGTCGAAGCTGCCATCCTTCCTGAGTCGGGCGATCATCCAGCCGCCACGGCCCTGCCGGACTTCGAAATCGAACTGTGGCTCGATCTCTCGATAGACGTCGGCCGTGTTCTTCGCCGATTCCTCGGTGGAGCGCACAAGCGTGGAGGCGCCGGGCTCCGAGATGAAAGCGCGTGACATGAGGCAACAATGGCAGCCGAGGGACGCGAGTTCCACTGTCACATTTTGGCAACAAAGGTCTTGAACGGTAGGCCTGGATAGGTCAGTTTGACCATTCCAAGCGGCAACCCGAAACGGCCTGTGACATGAGCGACACAGCACTGGCAGGCGAGAGGCTGCCCGACACGGTCGACGTTGCGCCGCCGCCACAGGACCGTTCGCTGTTTTCTTCGCAGGGGCGCCGCGCGCTCCGGGCGGTCGGTCTGGTGATCGTTCTGCTCTCGGTCCTGGTGTCCTCCGGGTCGTTTCTTGTGATGACCGGTGCAACGGGCATCGAGCCGACCCCTGAGGTCTGGACCGTCATCTGGGTGGTCAACGGCCTGCTTGTCCTGCTGGTTGTTGCCCTCGTGGTGACCGAAGCGATGCTGCTGATCCAATCCCGGCTGCTGCAGCAGGCCGGCTCCGGACTGCAGGTTCGCATGGTCGCGATGTTCGCGGCCGCGGCAGCCGTGCCGGCCATCATCGTCGCGATCGTCGCCACGATCTCGCTCAACCAGGGCCTCGATCAGTGGTTCAGCGAGCGCACCAGGACCATGGTTGAAAGCTCGCGGCTGGTGGCCCGTTCCTACATGCTCGAGCACGCGCAGGTGCTGCGCGACGATATCGTCTGGGTGGCCGGCGAACTGGAGCATGCACGCGAGACTTTCGGCAGCGACCGCGAGCAGTTCCAGCGCATCTTCACCGCGCTTGCCGTGACCCGCTCGCTGCCCTTTGCCCAGCTCGTCTCTCCAGAGGGGACGGTGCTGATGCGCGCCGCCATCAATTCGCAGAACATCGCGCCGTCGCTTCCCGAGGGGCTCGGGCCGCAGGTTACGGAAGCAGTGCCTTCCCTGATTTCTCCCGGCGACACCAACCTCGTCGGGGCCGCGATCAAGCTGCGCGGCTACGACAATGTGCTTCTGTTCGTGGCGCGTCCGGTGAACCCTGAAGTCCTCGAATTCATGCGGCTCACTGACGACAACGTCACCGAGTATCGCCAATATGCGTCGAACCGTTTGGTCTTCCAGATCACCTTCACTATCATGTATCTGGGTCTCGCGCTCGTGCTTCTCCTTGCCGCGCTGTGGATCGGCATTGCACTCGCCAACCGCTTTGTCGATCCCATCCGCAATTTGATGATCGCCTCCAATCGTGTCAGCGAGGGCGACCTCGATGTGCAGGTGCCTGTACAGGCGGGAAGGGGGGACCTGCGCGATCTGTCGAGCCGCTTCAACACGATGACCCGCGAACTCAAGCACCAGCGGGAGGCACTGGTCGCCGCCGGCGAGACCAACGAAAAGCGGCGGCAGTTTACTGAGGCGGTGGTGGAAGGCGTGTCCGCGGGCATCATCGGGCTCGATCCGTTCGGGGCGATCACGCTTTTCAATGCGCGCGCCGCTGAAATGCTTGGCCGCGACGAACTTTCGGCCATCGGCCTTCAGATCGGCGACGTCATTCCGGCGCTCACCCAGATCGTCGAACGCGCGAAGTCTTCTCGGCGCGGCCAGATCCGCGACCAGATCGAAATCGGCTCCGGTCCCGACTATCGCACCTACCAGGTGCAGCTGACTCGTGAAGGCAGCATGACCGAGAGCAAGGGGTTCGTCGTCACGCTCGACGACATCACGGATTTGCTTTCGGCTCAGCGCACCGGCGCCTGGGCGGATGTGGCGCGCCGCATCGCCCATGAGATCAAGAACCCGCTGACACCCATCCAGCTTGCGGCCGAGCGCTTGCGCCGCCGCTATGCCAGCAAACTCGAGGGCGACTTCGATGTCTTCGACAAATCTATCAGCACCATCCTGCGCCAGGTTGGCGACATCGGACGCATGGTCGACGAGTTCTCGTCTTTTGCCCGCATGCCCGAGGCCAAGCCGATTCAGGGCGACCTAAGCGACGCCGTGCGCAACGCCGTCTTCCTCGAAAGCGTGCGGCTGCCCGAGATCAAGATCGATGTAGAGCTGCCGCCGGAAGCCGTAAGCGCATTCTTTGACCCGCGCCTGATCTCCCAGGTGCTGACCAATCTGATCAAGAACGCCGTGGAGGCTATCGAGGGCGCCGGGCTCGAAGCGATCAAGGAGCCGATGATCCGCGTCGAGCTCAAGACCGAGGGCAGCAAGGCCCGCGTGTCGATCTCCGACAACGGCCGCGGCTGGCCCAAGGAGAACCGCCAGCGCCTGCTCGAACCCTACATCACCACGCGCGAGAAGGGGACGGGACTGGGCCTCGCCATCGTCGCGCGCATCATCGAGCAGCATGGCGGCTCCGTCGATCTGATCGATGCCGAGCCCGATGCCAATGGCCGGATCGGCGCCTGCTTTACGTTCACCATTCCGCTTCGCCCCGCTGATTCCGATGAGCCGGGCCCCGAAGAGGACAAGGATCGACGGCAGCCGGACACTGCCGCACCGGCAGACTCCGGAACCGAGACTGTCCGCAATGAGGGGCCGCCGGTCGAGGCGGTTTAGGATAGTGCATGGCGCGTGACATACTGATCATCGACGACGAGGACGACATTCGCGATTTGATCGCGGGAATTCTCGAGGACGAGGGCTACGAGACCCGCCAGGCGCATGACGCCGATTCCGGCCTCAACGAGATCGCGCGCCGGCGGCCGAGTCTGGTCTTTCTCGACATCTGGATGCAGGGCTCGCGCCTTGATGGATTGCAGTTGCTGGATGTGTTCCAGAGCCAGCATCCTGACATGCCCGTGGTTATGATCTCGGGCCACGGCAACATCGAAACGGCCGTCTCCGCGATCCGCCGGGGCGCCTACGACTACATCGAGAAGCCGTTCAAGATCGACCGGCTGCTACTCATTACCCAGCGCGCCATGGAGGCGACGCGGCTCAAATCGGAAGTCGAAGAGTTGCGCGGGCGCTCCACCACCCAGTCGGTGGAGATGGTCGGCTCCTCGCCGGCGTTGCAGCAGGTGAGGGGGATCATCGAGAAATCCGCGCCCACCAATTCCCGGATCTTCATCTCCGGCCCATCGGGCACCGGCAAAGGACTAGCGGCCCGGTTGATCCATCAGCGCTCGCCCCGCGCCGAAGCGCCCTTCGTCGAGATCAATTGCTCGCTCTATGCCCCCGAGGAAGTGCTGGCGGTGCTGTTCGGCCGCGAGGCGCGCGAGAAGACCGGCACGCTGCGCACCGAGGTGGGCGCTCTCGAAAAGGCGCATGGTGGCACGCTCTATCTGAGCGAGGTCGCCGCCTTGCCGGCCACCGCCCAGGCAGCGTTGTTGCGTACTCTGGTGGAGAACAAGTTCAATCGTGTGGGCGGCAACATGGCCGTGCCGATCGACGTCCGCATCATCGCCGGCAGCTCGCAGAATGTCGCCGCGCTCATCGAAAGCGGACAGTTCCGCTCCGATCTGTTCCACAGGCTTTCCATCGTGCCGCTGGTGCTCAGCCCGCTGAAGGAGCGCCGCGAGGACGTACCGCCTCTGGTCAATCTCTTCATCGACCAGATCAGTCGTATGCATAATCTCAAAGCGCTCAGCATCGGTGAGGACGCCATCGCGGTGCTGCAGGCCCAGGACTGGCCAGGCAATGCGCGCCAGCTACGAAATTCCGTCGAGCGGCTGCTGATCCTCATCAAGGACAACCCGCCGGAAAGCGGTGTCATCGCTGCCCAAATGCTGCCTTCGGACATTGGCGAGGTCCTGCCCACCGTCGGCGACACGGACGCTTCAGCGCACTTGATGAGCCTGCCGCTCCGCGAAGCCCGCGAAGTGTTCGAGCGCCAATATCTGGTGGCGCAGATCGAGCGCTTTGGCGGGAACATCAGCAAAACCGCAGAGTTTGTCGGGATGGAGCGCAGCGCGCTGCACCGCAAGATCAAGTCTCTCGGTCTTTAGGCGGGGCCCGGTAGGCAGACCCCGGGGGATATGTCATAGTAATTTTCGTGGGAAGGTAGACCAGTAGAAGTTTCACGGAGCCGCGAAGGCGCCTCCGAACCAGAATATTGGCGGGAAACCCACCGCCCTAAGCGACAAGAGGCGACAGCAATGCCCGGCGAAAAGGCTCAAAACCTACAGGATGCGTTTCTCAATCACGTCCGCAAACAGAAAGTCCCGGTGACGATCTTTCTGGTCAACGGCGTCAAACTTCAGGGTGTCATCACCTGGTTCGACAACTTCTGCCTGTTGCTTCGGCGTGACGCGCAGTCCCAGTTGGTCTACAAGCACGCCATCTCGACCATAATGCCCGGCGCGCCGATCCAACTATTTGATCCCGAGCACGCGGACGACTAAGTAAGGCCCATGTCCAATTCTGATCTTTCCGAGGACCGCTTCGGCGGTCCGCAGGCATTTGTAGAGACGCGGTCGGCGCCGACCCGCGTCGGGCTTATCGTGCCCGACGTGCGGCAGCTCGCCGGCCACCATTCGATCGAGGCGCGCAAGGCCGAGTTCGAAGGGCTGGCGCGCGCAATCCGTACCGAGATCGTCTTTTCGGAGATCGTCAAGGTGCGTGAGGTGAAGCCTTCCACCTTTATCGGCGGCGGCCGTGTCGAAGACATCAAGAAGATGGTGGAGGAGGGCGATGTCGAGCTCATCCTGTTCGACGGTGCGCTCCATCCGGTGCAGCAGCGCAATCTCGAAACCGAGACCGGCGCCAAGGTGCTCGACCGTACCGGCCTGATCCTCGAAATCTTTGGCAAGCGCGCCGCGACACGCGAGGGCGTCCTGCAGGTCGAGCTCGCCCACCTTAACTACCAGCGCAGCCGGCTTGTCCGCTCGTGGACCCACCTTGAGCGCCAGCGCGGCGGCTTCGGCTTCCTCGGCGGCCCGGGCGAGACGCAGATCGAAAGCGATCGCCGCCTGCTCGAAGAGCGCATCCGCCTGCTCGAGGATCGGCTCGACAAGGTCAAGCGCACACGCAGCCAGCAGAAGGGCCGCCGCGACGACGTTCCCTTCGCGGTCGTTGCGCTGGTCGGCTACACCAATGCTGGCAAGTCCAGCCTGTTTAACCGGCTGACTGGAGAGGGCGTGTTCGCGGAGAATTTGCTCTTCGCAACCCTCGACACCACGGTGCGCAAGATCGCCCTGCCACATGGACGCGAAGTCATGCTGTCCGATACGGTCGGCTTCGTCGCCGATCTGCCCACGACCCTGGTCGCCGCCTTCCGCGCTACGCTGGAAGAGGTGACGGAGGCCGACGTCATCCTCCACATCCGCGATGTCACCAATTCCGACCACGCCGCGCAGGCCGAGGATGTCCTCAAGGTGCTGGGCGAACTCGGCGTTTCGGCCGCGCAGACCCCGATCATCGAGGTCTGGAACAAGATCGATCTGCTGAGCGATCGCGAGATCCTGAAGACCGTGAAACCCGCCGGGCAGGTGGCCGCGACCGTTTCGGTTTCGGCGCATACGGGCGAGGGCACGGACGCGCTCCTGCAGACGGTCGAAACGGTCCTCAGCGCCAGGAGCCCGCTCTACAAGGTCCGAATCCCGCACAGCCAGGGCAGCGATGTCGGCTGGCTCTACGGCCATGCCGAAATTATCGCCAAGGAAGAACCGGACGACGAAGGACAGGTCTACGAAGTCCGCGTCGATCCCCGCCACAAGGCCGCGTTCACCGAGCGCTTTTCCGGCAGGATCGAAGCCGCCTAGCTAGCCCTTGTCGGCCGCCCGGATCTCGTTCCAATAGCCGTCGAGCAGCTCGAGGCCGGCTTCGGCCAATGGCACGCCGTCCTCGCTTGCGCGTTTCTCCACATAGTGGAAGCGCCGCGTGAACTTGAGATTGGCGTCGCGCAGCGCCGCCTCCGGATCGACGCCCAAATGCCGCGCGAGATTGGCGACGGCGAACAACAGGTCGCCGATCTCCTCGTGCCTCTGTTCGTCCGTCTCGGCCGCCAGCACCTCGCCGATCTCCTCATTCACCTTCGCCGTCACCGCCTCGACATCCGGCCAGTCGAAGCCGACCTTCGCCGCACGCTTGGTCAGCTTCTCGGCCCGGGCGAGGGCGGGCAGCACCTGCGGAACGTCGTCGAGGATCGACGTCTCGGTGGCGCCCTTGGCCTCGGCCTTCTTCGCGCGCTCGTCCGCCTTGACCTCGTCCCACTTCGCCTTGGCGCCGCCCGCGCTCTTGGCCGCTTCTTCGCCGAAGACATGCGGATGCCTACGGATCAGCTTGGTTGTGATCGCCTCGACCACGTCGCCAAGGTCGAACAGCCCGCGCTCCGATGCCATCTGCGCGTGATAGACCGGCTGGAGGAGGAGGTCGCCCAGCTCCTCGCGCAGATCGTCGAAATCACCGCGCTCGATCGCATCCGCTACCTCATAGGCTTCCTCGATCGTATAGTGTCGGATGGTCGAGAAATCCTGCTCCAGATCCCACGGACATCCGCCCATGGGATTGCGGAGCGCCGCCATGATCTCGACAAGGCGGGAAATATCGCGGGAAGGCTGCATGGCGCTTGGCACTCGCATCGGGAGGAGAGCCGCTAGCTAGCCTAAAGCTGTCCGGCGCTCAAAGCCGTTCAGCCCTCCATTCGATTCGCATAAGATATATTATGGAACTATTGGATGGGCGAAATGGCCCGGAATAGCTCGCATTTGATCCAAAACTAGCGCTTGTCCCGATCAAGCACAGCCGTCGCTGTGACCTCGATCCGGAGCCCGTCCCGCCAGCAGTTCCTTGACGACAACTGTCGCGCGCACCGGATACGGCTTGCGGAAGAACTCGGCGTAAACCGCGTTCATGCATTTGGCGTCTGCGCCGTCGATCAGGAATATGCGCACATCGACGATGTCGGCGAGCGTGCCGCCGGCAGCCCGTACGGCCTGATCCAGATTGAGCAGCGTCCGCCGCGTCTGCTCCTCGATGCCGCCCGCGACGATTTCTCCCGTCGCCGGATCTTCCGCGATCGCCACGAGCCAGACGAGATTGCCGGCACGGTTCGCGTCGCTGACCGGCGATGAGGATGGCGCAATGCCTGTGGTGATTGTCTCGAACGGCATGGGGCTACCTCGGGCTCAGTACGGTGCCTGATCCTATGTCGATCCTGAGCCCGTCAAAGGCCGGCCGCACGTTCTCCGGCGTCGTGCGATCCGTCTCAGCATAGTCGAGATCGATATGGAGGTTGGTGAGGATGGCGTGACGCGGCTTTCGTTCGGCGATCAGCGCCAGCGATTCCGGCAGGCTCAGATGGCTCGGATGCGGCGTTGGCCGCAACGCGTCGACGATCCACACATCGAGCCCGGACACGACCGCGATCGATTCCTCCGGTATCCCGCTCAGATCGCAGGAATAGGCAAAATTGCGGATGCGGAACCCGAGCGAGGAAATATCACCATGCTCCTGCCGGAACGGCGTCACCACGATATCGCCGCCCGGCCCCGACACCGTCAGCGGCTCGCCCGCATGGATAAGATGCTGGTTGAGAATGGGCGGATAGCCGCTGCCCGGCGGCGATGTGAAACAATAGGCGAACGCTGCGACGATGCGCTGGCCGGCCTCATGGCTGAAATAGACATCGACGCGCTTGCGGTTGTTGAGCGCCAGCACGCGCAGATCGTCGATCCCATGCGTATGGTCGGCATGCTCGTGGGTGTAGAGCACCGCATCGAGCCGATCGACCTCGGCATCGAGCAACTGCTCGCGCAGGTCGCAGCCGGTGTCGATCAACACCCGGGTCGGCTCGGAATCCCCTGTCCGCCCCTCGAGCAGCAGCGAGCAACGCCGCCGCCGGTTGCGCGAATCGAGCGGATCGCACACGCCCCAATTGCCGCCGATCCGCGGCACGCCGCCCGACGAGCCACAGCCCAGCACCGTCGCGATGATCGAAGTTGCTTCAGCCAACGCTCAACCCCGTCTTCGAAAACAGCCGCGCGAAATTGCGCGTCGTCTCCACGCCGATCTCATCGAGCGACACGCCGCGCAATTCCGCGAGCTTCTTGGCCGTATGGCGGACATAGCCTGGCTCATTGGAATGACCGCGATGCGGCACCGGAGCCAGATAGGGCGCATCGGTCTCGACCATGATGCGATCCGCCGGCGCCGTGGCGGCAGCGTGTTGAATTTCCTTGGCATTCTTGAACGTCAGGATGCCTGAGAAAGAGATGTATCCGCCCAGCGCCAGCCCACGCCGCGCCAGGTCGATGCCTGCCGAAAAGCAGTGCAAAACAAAGGGGAAGGGCCCCTGCCCCGCCGTCTCCTCTTCGAGGATTCGCGCCGTATCCTCATCCGCCGCCCGCGAATGGATGACGAGGGGAAGGCCCGTCTCCCGCGCCGCGGCGATGTGCCTGCGAAAGCCCGTCGCCTGCGCCGCGTAGTCGCCCTCATAGTGGTAGTCGAGCCCGGCCTCGCCGATCGCGACGCAGCGCGGATGCTCCGCCAGCCGCATCAGATCGGCGGTCTCGACATCGAGCTCTTCATGCGCGTGGTGCGGATGCGTTCCCACCGAGCACCACACCTCCGCATGCGCCTCGGCTATCGCCTTGATCTCGTCGAACCGCTTCACCCGCGTCGAGATCGTCACCATGCCCTCGACGCCAGCCGCTTTGGCACGGCTCAGCACGCCCGCCCGGTCTGCCGCCAGCTCGGGAAAATCGAGGTGGCAGTGGCTGTCGATCAGCATCGATCAGCCCGCCTTGGGAAGCTCGAATTTGCGGAAGACCGGCTCCGGCGCGGGCAGCATCGTTCCCGCTGCGACACCCGCATTTGGATCGAGCGCATGCGCCAGCAGCCGCTCGCCTTCTGTTGCGCCCACGAGATTCAGCAGCTTGTTCGCCGGCTCCGGCACGAACGCCTGGGCCGCGATCGCGCAGCGCCGCACCACATCTGCGGTCGTCGCGAGGATCGTGCCCATGCGCGGGAGGTCAGCCTTGAGGCCCCAGGGCGCCTGGTCCGCAAAATAGAGGTTGGCCGCGCTCAGCGCTGTCACCAGCTCCGCCGTCGCCTCATGCAGCTGTTCGGTGACCATCGCCTCCTGCATGCGGCCGATGGCTGCCACGGTTTCGGCGACGATGGCCGTCTCCGCCTCTGTGTCGTGCCGCTCCGGCATCCGTCCGCCGAAATTCTTGGCGATCATCGCCAGCGAGCGCTGCGCCAGATTGCCGAAATTGTTGGCGAGCTCGGAATTGTTGCGGTTGATGAATTTCTCGCGTCCCCAGTCACCGTCCTGCCCCCACGAAATCTCGCGCAGGCAATAGAAGCGCACCGGGTCAGCCCCGAACTCGTCGGCAAGTGCAAACGGATCGACGACATTGCCGAGCGACTTGCTCATCTTCTTGCCTTCGGAGGTGAGGAAGCCGTGCGCGAAAACGCGCTTGGGCAGTTCCAGCCCCGCACTCATCAGGAAGGCCGGCCAGTAGACCGTGTGAAAGCGGATGATGTCCTTGCCGATGACATGCAGATCGGCCGGCCAGAATCTCCTGAACTGCTCGCCCTTGTCGTCGGGAAAGCCGACGCCCGTGATGTAGTTGGTCAGCGCATCGATCCACACATACATCACATGGCCCGGCGCACCCGGCACCGGAATGCCCCAGTCGAATGTCGTGCGCGAAATCGAAAGGTCCTGCAGTCCGCCTTTGACGAAGCTGATGATCTCGTTGCGCCGCTCCTTCGGAGCGATGAAATCGGGCTGCTCCTCATAGAGCTTCAGCAGCCGGTCCTGATAGGCCGACAGCCGGAAGAAATAGCTCGGCTCCTGGACCCAGGTGACTTCCGCTCCCGACGGCGCGAGCTTCTTGCCGTCCGGCCCATCGGTCAACTCGCTCTCTTCGAAATAGGCCTCGTCGCGCACCGAGTACCAGCCCTCATAGGTCGACTGATACACGTCGCCATTGTTGGACGCCGCCATCCGCCGCCAGATCTCCTGGCTCGACTTGATGTGCCGGTCTTCGGTCGTGCGGATGAAGTCGGTGTTCGAGATGTTGAGCGCGGCTGCCAGCTCGCGGAACCGCGCCGAATTGCGGTCGGCAAGCGCCCGCGTGGACAGGCCCTCGCGATGCGCCGTCTGCACCATCTTGAGCCCATGCTCGTCGGTGCCCGTGAGGAAGAACACGTCGCGGCCCTCCAGCCGCCGCCAGCGGGCGATCGCGTCGGTCGCGATCATCTCATAGGCATGCCCGATATGGGGCTCGCCATTGGGATACGCGATGGCGGTCGTGATGTAGTAGGCGTTGCGGGTCATCGGGCCGGGGCTAGGGAGAGATGGGTCTGGGCGTGCCGCCTGATGCCGTCGAAGACGCTCATCAGGGTTTGCCGAGCGTCGAGATTGTATTCCTCGGCGTCGTCAAACGCGGCGGTGGCCTTGTCCCATAGGGCCGAGGCCGAGGCAAGCCGGGGCTTTTCTCCGGATTCCGCCGCCCCCCGCGCCTCCTCCGCGACCCAGCCCAGCGCTAGCTCGCGGGCAAATGCGTAGGCTGCCCCGCCCCTGTCGCCGCCAAGCGCATCCGCGATGCTGGTCGCAATCGAAGCCGCGCCTCTGTCCGGAGCCTTGAGCCAACCCTGCAGCGCCACAAGCGGCTCGCTGTCCCCAAGCGCCAGCGCTTCGAACCCGCGCCGTGGCCTTCCCGCAGCCAGTGCAACCGCTTCCTCCAGCCCCTCATCCGCGCCGCCGGTAACCAGCACCTCGCGCACCTCATCGTCGCTCAGCGGACGCAACGCGACCGAATGACAGCGCGAGCGGATGGTCGGCAGCAGGTTTCCCGGCCGATGCGACACGAGCAGGAACAGGGTCTCGGCCGGCGGCTCCTCGAGGATCTTGAGCAGCGCGTTCGCGGCGCTCGGATTGCAGTCGTCGATGGAGTCGATGATCGCGATGCGGAAGCCCGCCCGGCCGCGTGTCATCCGCAATTCCTCGACGAAGCTGCGCACCTCGTCCACGCGGATCGTCGTATAAAAGCCCTTGCCGCTATCGCGCGGCGCCTTCCGTAACACCCGCAGGTTCGGGTAGCCGCCCGAAGCAACCTGTGCCGCTATATGGACAGGGGTCTCATCACCGGTCCTGCCGAACACGAGCCGCGCAATGTCGAATGCGAGCGTCGCCTTACCGATGCCCCGCGGTCCATGCAGCAGGATTCCGGTCGGCAGCCGCGTGCGCTCCAGCTGTTCCGCAATTGCGACCCGCACCTCTGCATGTCCGATGACGTTCAACTGCGTCTCGGGGGACGCCACGCCTGCGAGCTGGTCGGCCTCGCGTTGGTCGTCGTCGCTCATTGCACTGGCTCGTCGGCGAGTTCCGGGAAGCGGCGCTGCAACGCATCCCAGATTTCCTGCTCCAGCGCCTCTTCGCTCTGCGCCGCGGGAATGACGATGCAGCGCTGCGGATTGTTGCGCGCGATATCGAGGAAGGCTTCGCGCAACCGGACGTGCCAGTCGAGATCCTCCTTCTCAAACCGGTCGCCAGTCTCGGCGAGAACGGCCTCCGTTTCGCGTTCCTTGACGCGGCGAAAGGCAGCAACCGGGTCCATGTCGAGGATGATTGTGAGATCGGGGTTGCGTCCGTTGAGCGCCAGCACTTCGAGCGCACCGATCAGCCTGTCATCGACCCCGCCTGTCAGTCCCTGATAGGCCCGCGTCGAATCCGCGAAGCGATCGGAAATCACCCAACGGCCGGAGTCGAGATTGGGCCCGATCAGTTCGTTGACGTGGTCGAGCCGCGCCGATGCGAACAGCACGGCTTCGGCTCCGGGGCCCCATTGTTCCGATCGCCCTTGCAAGATGAAAGCGCGGATCGCTTCTGCGCGCGGTGTGCCACCCGGCTCCCGCGTCCGCACGGCCGGAATTGAGTGGCGGCTGAGATTGGCCACCAGCCGCTTGACTTGCGTGGATTTACCGACCCCCTCGCCGCCTTCGAAGGTGATGAAGCGGGCGGGTGGGGCTGAGCCGCGATCCAGCATCAGATCGGCAGCCAGCCGAGGAGCAGTTGCTTCAACGCGTCCGACGAGCGCCGCATGAGGTCGCCGCCTTCAACCGTCGAAGCGGCGTAGAGCGGCGCACTCTGCACGATCTTGCCGCCGCACAGCACATCGAGCCTGGCGATCTGCGCACCCTCGAGCACTGGCGGGCGAAGCGGGCCTGTATAGGTCACAGTGGCCTCGGGGCACTTGTCCGCGCCCTTGGGAACGAACAGATCGATCTTGCCCTTGCCAACCAGCCCGACCTGTCCTTCCGCGCCACCATAGACATTTGCGTAGGCGACGACTTGCCCTTCTGGAAACACCGGAATGAGCTCGAAGCCGCGTGTCCCCCAAGTGATGAGCTTGCGCGCCTCTTCGGCACGCTCGCTCATCGACGTGAGCCCGTGCAGCACGGCGATCAATCGCCGTCCGGCCCCTGTGGTCGAAACCACCTCGCCATAGCCGGCAGACTCGGTGTGGCCGGTCTTGAGGCCGTCAACTCCGATTCCGTTCTCGAGCAGCGAGTTCCGGTTCTCCTGCCGGATCTTGTTCCAGGTGAATTCCGGCTCCGAGAAGATCGGATAGAATTCCGGGAAGGTATTGATGATGTAGCGCGAGAGGATTGCGAGATCGCGCGCCGTCACATGCTGGTCCGGGTCCGGCAGGCCGGTGGCATTGACGAAGTTCGAACCGGTCAGGCCGATCTGTTTGGCCAGCGTGTTTTCGATCCGCGCGAACGTCGCCTCGGTGCCCGCGATCCCCTCGGCCAGCGCAATTGCCGCGTCATTGCCCGACTGGATGATCACTGACTTGATGAGATTCTCGACGCTGATCTTGGAGTTGAGCTCTGCAAACATGGTCGAGCCGCCCGAGGCCGCTCCACCCTCGCGCCAGGCACGCTCGGAAATAAAGAACTCATCTTCGAGCTTGAGCTTGCCCTGCTGGAGGTAGGTGAAGACTACCGCGATGGTCATCAGCTTGGCCATGCTGGCCGGCTCCATCGGATCGTCGGCGTTCTTGGCAAAGAGTACCGACCCGGACTCGTAGTCCATCAGCACCGCGAACTTCGCCTTGGTCTCGAAGTCTTGTGCGAACGCCGGCGCGCAGCCGATCGCCGCAAAGGCAAGCAGCATCAGGGCCTGGACGAATAACCGCATGTTCCCAACCGTTCGGGCGCCGCTGCGACGCACAAGACGACTAATAGAGAACTAGGTCCGCAAGGCCAAGTTCCCGTGCCAGCGCAACTACATCTGCCCGGGCTACGCCGGGCTTAAGCATGGTCAGTGTCAATCTCGTGGCGCGCCGGTCGCCCAGAGCGACCTCTTCCTCGTCCACCGCTCCCAGCAAGGCGAACCGCGTGGCCACCTCGGCGGCGCCCTCCGGATCGCCGAAAAGCCCCAGTTGGAGCTTGAGTCTGCGGGCATCCTCGTCCACCGCGGCCACCCAGTCCGCCAACTGCGGGGAACGCGTCGCCATGGCAGTGGCCGCCTCGACGGCTCCGTTGACGGCCGCGTCCGAACTTCCGGGCTCCGCATAGGCCAGCCCATTGATGAATATATCGCCGACGAGCCCGCCGCTGAACGGATTGCGGCTGGCCGGCCATGGCGCAACGACATCGCCCAGATTCACCCGCTCGGCCGAGGCCATGACAATCTCGGGCACTTGCCATACGGGCTGGTCGGCCTGCTGCTGCTCGAGCTTGGTCAGCCGGTTAACCGATGCCATCAGCATTTTGCTGTCGTCGATATTGAGCGGCGCGGGCGCCACGTAGCGCACCTCGACCTGGGCGCTCCCCTTGGCCCGGAAACCGAGAATCTCGGCCGCCTGGTATGACACATCGACGATCCGGCCCTGCATGTAGGGCCCGCGATCGTTTATGCGCACCATCACCGAGCGCCCGTTCTCGAGATTGACGATCCGCGCATAGGATGGAATCGGGAGCACCGGGCTCGCCGCCGTCAGGTAATAGGCGCCGAATATCTCGCCATTGGCCGTGCGCCGCCCGTGGAAGTCCTGCCCGTACCAGGACGACTCGCCGCGCTCGACATAGCCCGGGCCGGCCACCGGCCGATAGGTCACCCCACGCACTACATAGGGCTTGGCGGACATGATCCGTCCGCCCCCGCGCTTGGGAAACTTCGCCTTGGTCACCCGCGGCGAAACCGAAACTCCGAATTCCTTGGAGGTGAAGGCCGAGCGGCTGACCCCTGAGCTACCGACACCGCCACTGCAGGCGGCAAGCATAGGAGCAAATACGACAAGCAGCGCAAACACGCGCCAGATGCGGGAACGCAAGACCAAGCCCGGACACCTCTGACTGAACCTTCGCAGTTTAGCTGAGGCTGGCAACGATGCCGCGCACAGAGCCCGATCGTGGTTGCGTTCGGGTTAATTCAAATCGAATTGCGCCGATCTAGGCGGCAGCCCACTCCCGCAAGGCTTCTACTACACGGGCGGACTGCTCGAGCAGCGCGAGATGCCCCGCTTCAGGAATTACCAGGAGCCTGCTCCCTGTAATAGCGTTGTGCATCTCCCACGCGACCTCCGGCGGCGTGATGGCGTCGGCCTCCCCCACGATCACCACCGTCGGCATCGCGATCGCGCTCAGCAATGGCCGCGAATCCTGCCGTGCGATGATCGCCTCTTGGTGCCGGGCATAGACCTCCGGGCCGTTCGCCATCGACATCGCCGTGTGGACGGCCCACAGCTCGCCATGCTCCTTGTGGTCGGGATGCACCGAGCTGCCGAAACTCTGCTGCACCACCAGGCCGAACTTCCCGGACTTGGTCTGCGCGATCCGCTGGCGCCGCACCTCGGTTGCCTCACCGGCGTCGGGGCGGGCGGTCGTATCGATCAGCGCCAGCTTCCTCACCCGCTGCGGTGCCCTGCGCAGGATCTCGAAGGCGAGATATCCGCCGAAGGAAAAGCCCGCCAGCGCGAATTCCGGCGGCGCATCGGCCAGGATGCGGTCTGCGATGCCGCCTATCCCCTCACCCTCGAGATGATTGGCGACCATCACTGGCCCGAACTGCCACAGCGCCTCCGCTACATCGCGATAGACCCGAGCGTTGGCATTGAGCCCCGGGACGAGCAAAAAAGGCAGCGTCGTCATATCGTCACCTCGAAACAATTGTTCAGTTGGAATGTCTTAGCCCGCAAGCCCGTTGCTTGCCGCCCCTCTGGAAATCATATAAAGAAATCTTTATATCCTGGATCGTAGTTCTGTGCCGCCGGCTGTCCTGCGAGAGATTTTGCCCATGTCCCTTCCCGCCCGCAATGATGCCCCTGCCGCGCTGACCGCGGCCGCAGCCGAGCGCATTCTCGTGCTCGACGGGGCCATGGGGACGATGATCCAGCAACTGAGGCTGGACGAGGCCGGTTATCGCGGCGAGCGTTTCAAGGACTGGATCAAGGACGTCCGCGGCAACAATGACCTCCTGGTCCTGACGCGGCCCGACGCCATCCGCGAGATCCACCTGCAATATTTCCTCGCCGGCGCCGATATCGTCGAGACCAACACCTTCTCCTCGACCTCGATCGTCCAGGCCGACTACGGCATGGAGGCGCTCGCCTACGAGCTCAATGTCGCCGGCGCAAGGCTTGCCCGCGAGGCCGCCCACCTAGCGCAGAACAAAGACGGCCGCCGCCGCTTCGTGGCCGGCGCGCTCGGCCCGCTCAACAAGACCGCGTCCATGTCCACCGACGTCAACAACCCTGGCGCCCGCAACATCACCTTCGACCAGATTGCGGGCTCCTACGCCGAAGCGATCAACGGCCTGATCGATGGCGGCGCCGATCTGCTGCTATTCGAGACCATCACCGACACGCTCAACACCAAAGCCGGCATCTTCGCCGCGCAGAAGATTTTCGCCGAGCGCGGCTTCGAGCTACCCATCATGATCTCGGGCACGATCACGGACCTCTCCGGCCGCACCCTCTCCGGCCAGACGCCATCCGCCTTCTGGTACTCGGTGCGCCACGCACGGCCCTTCACCATCGGCCTCAACTGCGCCCTCGGGGCCAACGCCATGCGCCCGCACATCGCCGAGCTGAGCGATGTCGCCGACACCTTCATCATGGCTTACCCCAATGCCGGCCTGCCCAATGAATTCGGCGGCTATGACGAAAGCCCCGAATTCATGGCGCGGCAACTCGACGTCTTTGCGCGCGAGGGCCTCGTCAACATCATCGGCGGCTGCTGCGGCACCACGCCGGACCATACCCGCGCTTTCGCCGAGGTCGCCGCGCGCCACAAGCCGCGCAAAATCCCCGAGGTGCCAGTCCAGCTCCGCCTGTCCGGCCTGGAGCCGTTCACCCTCACGCCAGAAATCCCGTTCGTGAACGTCGGCGAGCGCACCAACGTCACCGGCTCCGCCCGCTTCCGCAAACTCATCACCGTCGGGGACTACACCGCCGCGCTCGAAGTGGCGCGGGATCAGGTGCAGAACGGCGCGCAGGTCATCGACGTCAACATGGACGAGGGCCTGATCGACTCCGAAAACGTGATGGTCGAGTTCCTCAACCTGCTTGCCGCCGAGCCCGACATCGCCCGCGTCCCGGTGATGATCGACAGCTCGAAGTTCGCGGTCATCGAGGCTGGCCTCAAATGCGTGCAGGGCAAGCCGCTGGTGAACTCCATCTCGATGAAGGAGGGCGAGGAGAAATTCCTTGAGACCGCTCGACTCGTGCGCTCCTACGGCGCAGCCGTCGTGGTCATGGCGTTCGACGAACAGGGTCAGGCCGACACGGAGGCGCGCAAGGTCGAGATCTGCAGCCGTGCCTACAAGCTCCTGACGGAAGAGGTCGGATTTCCCCCCGAAGACATCGTGTTCGATCCGAACATCTTCGCGGTCGCGACCGGCATCGAGGAACATCGCAACTACGGCGTCGACTTCATCAACGCAACCCGGCGGATCAAGCAGACCTTGCCGCACGTCCACATTTCCGGCGGCGTCAGCAATCTTAGCTTCTCTTTCCGCGGCAACGAGCCTGTGCGCGAGGCCATGCACGCCGTGTTCCTCTACCACGCCATCCAGGCGGGCATGGACATGGGCATCGTCAATGCCGGCCAACTCGCCGTCTACGAGTCCATCGATCCAGAGCTGCGCGAGGCCTGCGAGGACGTGATCCTTAACCGCCGCGACGACGCGACCGAGAGGCTGCTCGATCTCGCCAAGCGCTACAAGGGCGGCGCCGCGCAGGAGGGCAAGGTCAAGGACATGACCTGGCGGACCAAACCGGTCGCTGAGCGGATTTCCCATGCCCTCGTCAACGGCATCACCGAATTCATCGACGAGGACACGGAAGCAGCCCGGCTCGAGGCCGAGCGACCGCTGCACGTCATCGAGGGCCCATTGATGGCCGGCATGAGCGTCGTCGGCGATCTCTTTGGCTCGGGCAAGATGTTCCTGCCGCAGGTGGTGAAGTCAGCCCGCGTCATGAAGCAGGCTGTGGCTCACCTTCTCCCCTATATGGAGGCGGAGAAGGACGCGAATGGCGACGCACAGGGCTTCAAATCCGCAGGCAAGATCCTGATGGCAACTGTAAAGGGCGACGTCCACGACATCGGCAAGAACATCGTCGGCGTGGTCCTGAGCTGCAACAATTACGAGATTATCGATCTCGGCGTCATGGTGCCGACCGCCAAGATTCTTGAGACTGCCCGCAGGGAGAAGGTCGATGCGATCGGCCTCTCCGGCCTTATCACGCCCTCGCTCGACGAGATGGTCCACGTCGCCTCAGAGATGGAACGTGAAGGCTTCGACATTCCTCTGCTGATCGGCGGGGCGACGACATCGCGCGTCCATACGGCGGTGAAGATTCACCCGCAATACACCCACGGTCCTACCGTTCATGTTCACGACGCGAGCCGGGCTGTCGGCGTTGTCTCCGCGCTGCTGAGCAAGGAGCAGCGCCCCGCTTATGTTGCGGACGTCAAGGCAGAGTACGAGAAGGTCGCCGAGAAGCACCGCCAATCAGAAGCCGAGAAGCAGCGCCTACCGCTCAGTGCCGCGCGTGAGAATGCCTTCAAAACCGATTGGGCGGCCTACACGCCCCCCAAACCGAGCTTCCTCGGCACCAGGGTCTTCGAAACCTACGATCTGCACGAACTCGCCAGGTACATCGACTGGACCCCCTTCTTCCAGGCATGGGAGATGAAGGGACGCTATCCCGCGATCCTCGAAGACGAGGAACAAGGCCCGGCAGCGCGCCAGCTTTGGGACGATGCTCAGGCAATGCTGCGCGAAGTGCTTCAGAAGAACTGGCTGCGCCCCAAGGCGGTCATCGGCTTCTGGCCGGCCAATGCCGAAGGCGACGACATCAAGCTCTTCACCGGTGAAGACCGCTCGGAAGAGCTTGCAACGCTCTACACCCTTCGCCAGCAGATTTCGAAACAGAAGGACCGACCCAACCTGGCTCTTGCCGATTTCGTCGCGCCAAAGGACACGCCCGACTATGTCGGAGCGTTCGTCGTCACCGCCGGACTCGAGGAAAACCTCATCGCCGAACGGTTCGAGCGCCGCAACGACGACTATTCCTCGATCCTCATCAAGGCCCTCGCCGATCGCTTCGCGGAAGCCTTTGCAGAGGCGCTGCATGAGCGCGTGCGCAAGGAATTCTGGGGCTACGCCCCCGATGAGCACGCCACGCCCGACGAACTCATCCAGGAAAAATACCGCGGCATCCGTCCGGCCCCCGGCTATCCGGCGCAGCCCGATCACACCGAAAAGACCACCCTCTTCCGCCTCCTCAACGCCAAGCAGCGTATCGGCGTCGAGCTGACTGAAAGCTACGCCATGTGGCCGGGGGCATCGGTTTCCGGACTCTATTTCAGCCACCCGGATGCCTACTACTTCGGCGTGGCCAAGGTCGAGCGCGACCAGGTGGAGGACTATTCGAAGCGCAAGGGGATGCCGGTCCGTGAGGTCGAGCGTTGGCTCGGCCCGATCCTCAACTACACGCCGGTGAGCGAGAAGTCTGGATCTTGACCACACCCTTCGAACCGGCGCCCGTGTCGATTCCAGTGACGGTGGTCACCCACGGGCCTGTCGCCGCCGATCCGGGCGTGCGCGTCCTCCACCTCGAGCCGGCGCTGCACGACCACGAACCCAGCACTGAATGCGTCGCCTGCGCGGCACGCGGCGACATCCGCGCCATGCTGTTCGATCTCTTGCAAGCTTCGCGGGCCGACCATCGTCCGCTCGCTGCGGTGATCGTCGATGCCTCTGACATCAAGGATGCGCAACCGATCATCGACCGGCTGGAACGCGGCAAGCTGCCGGCCCTTGGCCTCCGCGATCATACTGTGTCGAAAAGCTTTCACCTAAGCCGGGTGATCTAGGCTTCGACACTCTCCACGCGGTTACGGCCATCCGATTTCGCACGATAGAGGCAGCGGTCAGCTCGCTCAATGAGCGACGAAACGCTTTCATTCTCGCGATACTCCGCGACACCGATCGACGCCGTGACGCCGCCCAGCACGTCCGGCCCTAGCGCTCCCTTGAGGCTCGCATTCGCGATCGCAGCGCGCAGTCCATCCGCCACATCTGCCGCTGCGGCTAGCCCGGCGCCCGGCAGAATGACGACGAATTCGTCGCCGCCTGCCCGGCCAATAACGTCGCTCGATCGGGCCGCCGCAAGAAGCGACCGCGATACGACGCGCAGCACTTCGTCGCCGACCTGATGGCCGTAGCCGTCATTGAGGGTCTTGAAGTGGTCGATGTCGATCACCGCACAACTCAGCGGCCGGCTCTCTGGCAACTGCAGTAGTCGCACGAACGCAAAATCGAGTCCGGCCCGATTGGCGAGGCCCGTGAGCGGGTCGCGCTTGGCGCTCTCACGCTGCGCCGCCATTTCGTCGCGCGTGGCATCGAGCTCGGCATGCGCAGCATCCAACTCCGACAGCAGCTTGCTGTTAGCCTGGAAGAGACGGAGATTGGTCGCCTGAAGGCGGGTGACGAAGTCCTTGAGCAGCGCCGGATTGACACCTGCCGTAGTGAGCCGTTCCGTTGCCGCACCCAGCGTCGCCGATTGCTGGCGTGCGGCAGCCGAGCTTTCCATGACGAGGCTCTCGAGCGTCTTCAACCGCCCGACCATGCGATCAATGGTGACCTCGATCGCTTCCTTCGGCTGGTAGGGCGCGACGAACTCTTTGTAGAGCTTCTCGCCTGCCTGCCCGCCCTCGTCGAGGATGTCGCGCACACGCGTCGCAAACAGGCCCTGCACGCCAGCGACATAGTCGAACAGCAATCGATAAAATGGAGGCTGCGGCGGAATCTTCGCGCGCTCAAGCAGGCTCAATACGGCGCTGCCCTGGTTCAGACCTAAATCAAATGCGGCCAAAGGCCCGGCCAAGGTGACGCCCCCTTCGCCCTTTCTGGGCGAGCGGCCCGACCTTACGTGCAAAGCCCTTACAACTGCTTACGGGGTCAAGTCCTTTGGCGGTGCCAGGCCATTGATAAGGCTGGCCGTCGTGACCGTATTGGCGAGCAGGCACGCAATGGTCATGGGCCCCACGCCGCCTGGCACCGGAGTGATCCAGCCCGCGACCGGCAGCGCCGAGGCATAATCGACATCCCCGACGGTCCGCGTTTTGCCCTCCCCCTTCTCCGGGGCGGGCACCCGGTTGATGCCGACATCGATCACCGCTGCCCCTGGCTTTATCCATTCGCCCTTGATCATCTGCGGTCGCCCCACCGCAGCCACGACGATGTCGCCTTGGCGCACGATCCCGGGAAGATCTGCCGTCCTGGAGTGGGCGACCGTCACCGTGCAATTTTCCCGTAGGAGCAATTGCGCCATCGGCTTACCCACAAGGTTGGATCGCCCGACGATGACGGCGTGCTTGCCGGCAAGATGACCAACGAAGTCACGCAAGAGCATCAGGCAGCCCAGCGGTGTGCAACTCACCGGTCCCGGCAGCCCGATCTGCAGCTTGCCCACGCTCGCCGGCGTGAAACAGTCGACATCCTTGTCGGGCGAGATCGTCAACAGAATCTTACTCGGGTCGACATGCCTGGGCACCGGCAACTGGACTAGGATTCCGTGGACCTTCCGGTCTGCGTTGAGCCTTTCGATCAACCCCAGCACCTCGGCTTCCGAAGTGTCCTCGGCCAGCTCGTACTTCTCGGAGTACATGCCGACTTCGACGGTCTGCTTGGCCTTGTTGGTCACGTAGATCTGGCTTGCCGGATCGTGGCCGACGATCACCACGGCCAGACCTGGCGTGATCCCGTGCTCTGCCTTCAGCCGCGCGACATGGCCGCCGACCCGGCCTCGCAGGGCCTCGGCATAGGACTTTCCATCGATGATCTGGGCTGTCATGGGCGGGCCTATTTCACAAGGCGGGCCGAACCTCAACCCCCGCCGCCTCCAGCGCTGTGCGCACCTGCCGGCTAATCTCGACTGCGCCGGGCGTATCGCCATGGATACACAACGACCGGGCCTCGGTCCTGAAGACACTGCCATCGACAGCGACAATCTCGCCGGTCTCGGCCATGTGCACGGCCCGTTCGGCAATTTCGCCGGCATCGTGAAGCACTGCGCCCGGCAAGGTCCGCGGGACCAGCAGCCCACTGGGCTGGTAGGCCCGGTCGGCATAAGCCTCGCGAACCGTCCTGAACCCGAGGGTCTCGCTGACGTCGACTTGCGCCGAACTGTCGATGGCAAGGATGGCCATTCCGCTGACCAGCCCCTCAACTGCAGCGAAACAGAGCGCGGCCACCGAAGGTTCTTCTGCGGCCATATTCGCGAGGGCACCGTGCAGCTTCACATACCGAACCGGCCAGCCTTCCTCCTCACCCAGCTCGACCAGCCACCGCACTTGCGCCCTGACGCTGGCATCAAGCTCTTCGGGCGGCAGGATCATCTGGATGCGCCCGAAATTCTTCCGATCCGGAAAACCGGGATGCGCGCCGATGATCACCCCGCGCGCCTTTGCGGCCCGAAGCGCCGCGCGCATGGAACTCTCGTCTCCGGCGTGACCGCCGCAGGCGATGCTGGCCGACGTCACGATGTCCAGCATCGCGGCATCATCGCCAATGCCTTCACCCAAATCAGCGTTGAGATCGAGCCAGCTCATTTCAGATGATCCAGCATCACCGGTTGAAATCGCACCTCGGTGCCCGGCCGCATCTGGGCAAAACGGTCGAGATCAGCGCTGACGATTGTCGCAATGCGTGGATACCCGCCGGTCGGCTGATGATCGCGCATCAGAACGATCGGCGTGCCGTCCCCAAGTATTTGGATATCGCCGGGAACGATCGCATCGGAGACGAGGGAAAGCTGTTGGAGCCCTGCAAAGATGCCGCCCAGATCCGTGAGGCGAACGCCCATCCGATCCAGCTTGTCGGAAATCACGAAAACGCCCTGGGCAAAGTCCGCACGCATGTCCGCGTCGATCCGGTCGGCGTGCAGCCCCCAGGTCACGCGGATCGGGCCGTCACTGCTCTCGGTGCGGCTCCTCGGCGCCTCCTTGCCCGGTGCGCCGAATGAAAGGACGTCTCCAGTCCGCAGCGCCCTGCCATCATAGCCGCCCAATCCGACGGTGACGTTTGTTGCCCGGCTGCCGAGAACCGACGCCACATCGATCTCGCAGTCAAAGCGCAGATAGCCATAGTTGCCTTGCACGCCCGGGGTGATCTCCACAACGTCGTCCGACTTCAGGTCCAGTCGAAGCGGCCAGTCGCATACTAGCCCGTTGAGCTTCGCCGCAAACGCCCCGCCGCCGCCTGCCAGTTCGAGCGTACCATCCACACGAACGCTCAGCCCAGCACTCGTAAACTCGATGGCCGTCGATCCGAGATGGGCGAGCATTGCGCCGGTTCCCTCAAACGCGCCCCCATCCATGGGGCCGGACGCGCTGATCCCATGCTTCAGCATGCCAAACCTGCCGCGATCCTGCAGGGTTGCCAGCGGGCCTGCGCGGATGATCTCGATGCTCGTCATACCAGTGCCTCGAAGATCACTGCATCACCTGGGGCGAGCCTCGTGGGAGGCTTGCCACTGGGATCGAAATTCCGGAACGAGGTTCTCCCGACCACATGCCAGCCGGTGCGGATAGGTGTCGCCGCGATCGCTGTCTGCCCCGCCGCGAACAGCACGGTCCCTGCCGGCACCATCGGTCGCACGCTGGACCGTCGTGGCAAATTGAGGCCTGCCGGATGAAAACCGCAATAGACGAACCCGGGTGCAAATCCCGTCGCAAGCACGCGGACCGGCGACGCATTGTGCTGCGCCACGAACGCCTCGACGGTCAGGCCGAGCGCCGCCGCAACCTCGCCCACGTCCTCCCCACTAAAATCGACGCCGATCCGGTGCGTTCGCGCCGCTGGAGCATCCTCGCCGACGCCATTGAGAAGCAGCCCCACCTCGCCTCTGAGCCGCTGGAAGTCCGTGCCCGGTCCGTAGCGCAGCATGACGGAAACAAGCCCCGGTACCACTTCCTCGACTCCCGCGGGAGGGGTCTGCGCAATGTGGCTGGCCGCTGCTATAGCCGCCCGATTAGCGATGTTCGACAGCGTGTCGGCATAGCGGATCAGAAGTGCCTGATCACCCAGCGGCAGCAGAGTCGGCGTTAGGCTGAGGCTCATGAGGCGACTGCCCACGCTGGACGGAACTGGCCGCAAGGGCTAAACGCCAGCCCACGGGCAGGTGGCAGAGCGGTTGATTGCTCCGGTCTTGAAAACCGGCGAACGTGCAAGCGTTCCGGGGGTTCGAATCCCTCCCTGCCCGCCATCACCGCCTCACGGGACCAGTATCGTCGCGCCGGTCGTCTTGCGCCCCTCGAGCGCGCGATGGGCGTCTCCGGCGTCCGCCAACTTGAAACGCTGCTTGATCTCCGGCCGGATCTTGCCTGTCCGGACGGCCTCGAACACCGCGTTCATTGTGCGTCTCAGGTCGTCTTTGTTGCCGAAATAGTGCCCGGAAGTTGGACGCGTTACATAGAGCGACCCGCGCGTCTGCAGCATCGAAAGAGCAACGCCGGTGACCGGCCCCGAGGCATTACCGAAGCTCACCATCAGTCCGCGCGGCCTGAGGCAATCGAGGGAACGCTCGAACGTCGCCTTGCCGACACCATCGAACACTACATCGACACCGCGTCCACCTGTCGCGGCACGAACCTTGGCGACCCAATCGTCATCATTGGAGTCGAATGCATGTGCCGCGCCATTCGTCCTGGCGATGGCAACCTTCTCCGTGCCACCCGCCAGAGCGATTACGGTCGCGCCGAGTGCGCTTGCCCACTGGACCAGGAACGATCCGACGCCGCCGGCCGCGGCATGGACAAGGACGTTGTCGCTCGGCTTGAAAGGCCAACTCTCGAACAGCAAATAGTGTGCGGTCCCCGCTTTGGTGACGAGCGTAGCCGCAATCTCGGTCGATATTTCGTCCGGAAGCGGCACGACTTTACCCTCTGGTACGACGATTTCGTCTGCATAGGATCCCGAGCCGGAATTGTAGAGCACGCGCTGCCCGACCTCGAGTTCGGTAACGCCATCGCCAATGGCCGATACGATGCCCGCCCCTTCGCCGCCGGGGGTGAATGGCAACTGCATCTTGTAGAGACCGGTGCGCTGATACACATCGACGAAATTGAGCCCGATCGCTTCGTTGCGGACGACCACCTCGCCGGCCTTGGGCGTCAGCGCGGCACGGTCTTCCAGCTTCAGGGCCTCGGGCGCACCGACCTCATGAACAATGATTGCGCGGCTCATCCCTTCTTCCTCGGCGCGGATTTCGGACGCGATTGCGATTGCGGCTTGGTCTTCGCCCTAGCCGCCGCGATCGCTGGAGACTCGACTGCCGCCGGCTGACTGTGGGTAACCTGTTCGCGCACGGCATTTCCCGCCGTCGCGTGAACCACGGCGCCGCCGCGAGCGAGTTTGCGTTGCTTGGCGAGAATGTTGACCGCCTCGACCAGCACCGAGAAGCCCATCGCAGCGTAGATGTAGCCCTTCTCGATATGGAAGCCGAGCCCGTCCGCCACGAGCGAGATTCCGATCATGAGGAGGAACGCCAGCGCCAGCATCTTGGTCGTCGGATGCCGCGCCACGAACCCGGCAATCGGCCCCGAGGCGACGAACATCAAGCCCACGGCCACGATCACCGCTGCAATCATTACCTCGACATGCTGCGCCATGCCCACGGCCGTGATGATCGAGTCGATCGAGAACACCATGTCGATCAGGATGATCTGCACGATGATCGCCGAAAACGCCGCCTTGGCCGTCGCCGCGAGACTCTCGTCATGCGGCTCCTCGATCTCGGCATGCATCTCGTGCGTGGCCTTGTAGATAAGGAACAGTCCGCCCCCGAGCAGGATAATGTCCTTCCAGGAGAAGCCGATCCCGAAGGCCTGAACCACATCGCTGTCGAGCCCGATGATCCAGCTCAACACCAGCAGCAGAAGGATGCGGAACACGAGAGCCAGGCCGAGACCGATCTGCCTTGCGCGGTCGGCCTGCTCCTTGGGCAGGCGAGACACCAGCACGGAGATGAAGACGATATTGTCGATGCCAAGGACGATTTCGAGGACGGTCAGGGTTCCGAAGGCAGCCCATACGGCGGGATCGGACAATAGCTCCAGCATCAAGATCTCCGTGGTTTGTGGCAGCAATCTAGGTGCGGGGGCGAGGAGTTGGAAGTCTTGGCATACGGGGAATTGGCAGCCTGCTTTTTCGCCGCAGGGGGTTAGCGGAGAATATGCATGGCGCCGGAACGCTGGTGGCGCGGCGCCTGCTGGTGCTAGAATCGGGGAAAATCACCAAAGGATCCAGCAATGGACGCGTTTACCCCAATCCCCGCTCTGCTCGGCGGGGTCCTGATCGGGCTCGCATCGGCGATATTGTGGCTCGGCAATGGACGCATCGCCGGCATCTCGGGCATTTTCGGACAATTGCTGCCGCCCGCGCATACCGTCGTCTGGCGCCTCGTCTTCCTCGTGGCTCTGGTTGGCGGCACGTTCGCCGCTGCATATCTCATCCCGGGCATCGGCGTGGGCGGTCCGGCAGGCCGCCCGGCGATGCTCGCGAGCCCGCCCGCATGGTTCACCGGCGGCACCATAGTCTGGGTCGCCATTTCGGGCCTGCTGACAGGCTTCGGTACCAAGATCGGCAATGGCTGCACCTCCGGCCATGGCATTTGCGGCCTGGCACGTCTTTCAAAGCGCTCATTCGCCGCAGTCGCGGTGTTCTTCGGTGTCGCCATCATCACCGTCACGCTCACGGGAATTGTCTGAGATGAGCAAGCCAACCTCCATTCCCTATCTGCTGACCGCGGCCGTCTCGGGCGCGCTGTTCGGCGTCGGACTCTACGTCTCGCAGATGGTCGATCCGCTGAAAGTCCTGCGTTTCCTCGACTTCACCGCCATCCCGACGGGTGGCTGGGACCCGAGCCTTGCCTTCGTGATGATCGGCGCCATTCCGGTCATGTTCATCGCCGTGCAGATCGGCCGCCGCCGCTCCGCGCCCGTCTTCGCCTCGCAGTTCCACGAGCCGGAATACACGCGGATCGATGCGCGGCTGGTCGCCGGTGCAGCCATCTTCGGGCTGGGCTGGGGCATGTCGGGCATCTGCCCGGGGCCGGCCATCTCATTGATCGCCTTCTGGCCGCCCAACCTGCTGGTCTTCCTCCTCGCGCTCTTCGTCGGTTCATATGCAGGAGCATTCGTGCTTCCGAGTGGCAGCGGCGGAAGGCTGGCCCTCGCACGATGAGCGAACGGGAGTCCGATGCAATTGTCGTCGGCGGCGGACTGGCCGGTCTTGCCGCCGCCGTGGCTGTCGCCAAGGCAGGACTGTCGGTCATCCATATCGTCCCGAAGGGACCACCCGACCGGCGCACCTCCGCGCTGATGCGGCCCGCTGTCGCGTATCTCCAAAGTGCCGGGCTCGTGCCCGATCCGGCAGCGATCGGCCATCCCCTCACCCAAATCCGGATCATCGATGCAACGAAGCGGCTGATCCGTGCCCCGGAGACGCTGTTCGACAGGGCGGAGTCCGGCCTGGATGCGTTCGGCTGGAACTTCCCGAATGTGAAGCTGACCGAGGCCTTCGAGGCGGCGCGCTCAGGACTGGCCGGTCTCAGAACCATCGAGACCACCCTTGAGGACCTGCATTCCGCGGACGGGTTGGCAACGCTCCGGCTTGCAAACGGCACCACGCTGACGACGGGTCTGGTGGTTGGCGCCGACGGCAAGAAGTCGCGGGTACGAGAGACCGGCGGTTTCCGCGCCCGCGAACATGGTTTCACCCAGGCGGCACTTGTCTGCGACCTCGCCCTTGCTCGCCCCATCGGTGGAACATCGGTCGAGTTCCACTATGAGCAGGGACCATTCACGCTCGTCCCCGCCGGTGGCAATCGCGCCAATCTGGTGTGGATCGATGATCGCGATCGCCTGAAGGAAGCGCAGGGGCTGCCCAAGGAAGAGCTGACCGATCTGCTCCTCGACAAGTCACAGCGCCTCTTCGGCAGCGTCGAACTGCTGACTCCGACGCATATGTTCCCGCTTTCGACGCTCACCGTCGATCGCGCCGGGCGCAATGGCGTCGTGCTCGTCGGAGAGGCCGCGCACGCATTTCCCCCAATCGGAGCACAGGGCCTTAACCTCAGCCTGCGCGACGTCGCGGACCTCGCGGCTGCCCTCACCGTCACAGAGCGCAGCCGAGCGGATTTCGCACTCGCAATCGCCGACGACTTCGCCGGGCGGCGCGCCAGCGATCTCACGCGAACTGGAACGATGGTCGACACGCTGTTCCGCTCGCTGCTTGCCGATTTCCTTCCGGCCCAACTGGCGCGCTCGACGGGACTGTGGGCCCTCAAGCTCATCCCGTCTCTCCGCAAGACAGCCTTCGAAGTCGGCATGGGCGCGCGCTAGCGCATACGAAAAGGGCGCCCGAAGGCGCCCTCGATTCGTGGATTTGCTGCTCGCGCTATTGAGCCGGCGGCGCGCTGGAAGACGTTCCACCGTCGAGCTGCTGGCGCAGCGCTTCCGCCCGATCCTGGAGCACCTTCTCCAGAGCGGCCTGACCGGTGCGCTGCTGGTTGAACTGCTCGAAGGTCAGCGACGTATCGCCGTCATAGACTGCGGTGAACCCGGCGAGATTGACCGACACGACGAGTTCTTCGTTCTTGCGGTTGCGGGCGATGAGCTTCAGCACCGAACCCTTCTTGAGCAAGTTGATGAACTTCTCGTTCACGAACTGCTGTGTCGAACAGGACAACGGATCGCAGGTGTAGAAATCGGTGCGGATCGGCTCGTCATTGTCGATCTGCCAGTAGAGGCCCTGCGGCAGCAGGACGCCGACCGGTACGGCGGCGACAGCCGTCAGCCGCGTGGCCTGACCGGGATCGTCACGCAACACGAACGAGCCGGCAAACTGGTTGTTGGACGTCACGATCACCTGCCGCATCAGGCAGGCCTTCTGGCCGCTCGCAAGCGGTTCGCAAATCTTGAGCCAGTTCTGCTCAGGCTTGGGCGGAGTCTGGTTCGCAGGCCCGGTCGATGCCGGTGTCGTGGAGGCGCCGGCCGCAGGCTGCTGCGAAGAGGCGGCGGGGGCGGGCTGCGACGAGGCTGCCGGTGGGGGCGCACTCGAGACTTCGGCCTGGGCAACGATCTGCGACGACAGCGAAGCCGCGGCCGCTGCCTTCGCCGCCTGCTCGGCCGCCGCCTGGGTAGCAGCAGCCTGGGCAGCGGCTGCGTCCGCGGCCGCCTTGTCCGCGGCAGCTTTGTCGATGGCAGCCTGGTCGGGAACACTCGAACTTGCCGCGGGCGGCGGTGCCGAGGACGACGATGCCTGTGGCGCCGGCGCGGGATCTCCCCCGCAGGCAGCGAGGAGCAGCGTCAGCGCGGCGGCTGCCGGAAAAGCAAGAAGTCTGGTGTTCATACGGCGGCCCCCCCGGCAGCAACGTTCTGGCCAGCGGCACGAGGGAATGTCGAAGTCATTGAAGGTCCTTGAAGTTCCCGAGCGGCCCGGAGACTGTTGCAGTCGCCCAGCAAGTTGACGCCCTTCAATGGGCGAAATCGGGCAATAACATGGCTTGTGGAGCTTTCCAATTCTTTATCCCGCCGGTTGTTGCCCGCCTGCATGCCGCCGCCCGGCGGTGATGCCAATGATCCGATTCTGCCGGACTTTTCGGGCGCTAGTTTGTCCCTAGGGGGTCAATCTTGGGACTGCGGTCAGGCGGCTTCGGCCAGCTTGGCCATCCGGCTCAAAATTGCTGCCGTACCCTTGAGCCGTGAGGCCGCATTCGGCCACTCCCGCGCAAAGACCAGCTTCTGGTCGGGCTTGAGTCGCGCCTGCATGGCCGAATCCGACACCATCTGAACCAGCCCCGTCGGGTTGGGGAACTCGTTGTGCCGGAGCGTGATGACGGCTCCCTTGGGGCCAGCCTCGACCTTCTCGACATTGGCCTGCCGGCAGAGCGCCTTGACGAGGATCACCTTCAGCAGCGCTTCGACCTCGTCGGGGAGCGGGCCAAAGCGGTCGATCAGTTCCGCGCCCGCCGCATCGATCTCGCGGGCATCCGCGAGGTCGCCCAACTGCCGATAGAGCTGCATCCGCACCTGCAGGTCCGGCACATAATGCTCCGGGATCATCACCGGCATCCCGAGCGAAATCTGCGGACTCCACTGGTTCTGATCCTCATAGTCGGCTCCGCCGTCCTTGAGCGAAGCCACCGCTTCCTCCAGCATCGCCTGGTAGAGTTCGAACCCAACTTCCTTGATATGCCCCGACTGCTCTTCACCCAGCAGATTGCCCGCGCCCCGGATATCGAGGTCGTGGCTCGCGAGCTGGAATCCGGCGCCCAGGCTTTCGAGCGACTGCAGCACGCCCAATCGACGTTCCGCCGTTTCGGTGAGCTTGCGCTGCGGGGACACCGTGAACAGCGCATAGGCCCGCTGCTTGGCCCGGCCGATCCGCCCCCTGATCTGGTAGAGCTGCGCCAGCCCGAACTGGTCGGCGTGATGCACGATCAGCGTGTTGGCATTGGGAATATCGAGCCCGCTTTCGACGATCGTCGTCGCCAGCAGCACGTCGAACTTGCCGTCGTAGAAATTGTTCATGATGTCGTCGAGCTCGCCCGCCGCCATCTGCCCGTTGGCGACCACGAACGAGACCTCCGGCACCTGCTCGCGCAGGAACTCGGCGATGTCCGGCTGGTCCTTGATCCGCGGCACGACGTAGAAGGCCTGCCCGCCGCGATACTTCTCGCGCAGCAGCGCCTCGCGGATCGACAGTGGGTCGAAGGGTGAGATGAAGGTCCGGATCGCGAGACGGTCCACCGGCGGCGTGCCCAGCAGCGAGAGGTCCCGCACGCCCGTGAGCGCCAGCTGCAGCGTACGCGGGATGGGCGTCGCCGTCAGCGTCAGCACATGCACGGAGGACCGCAGTTCCTTCAGCCGCTCCTTGTGGCCGACGCCGAAGTGCTGCTCCTCATCGACAATGACGAGTCCGAGATCCTTGAACGTCACCGACTTCGACAGCAACGCATGCGTGCCGATGATGATGTCGACCTTGCCGTCGGCGATGCCCTCCTTCGCCGCCTTCATCTCCGGCGCGCTCACCAGCCGCGATGCTTGCGCGATCCTCACCGGCAGCCCCGCGAAACGCTCCTTGAACGTCTTGAAGTGCTGCCGCGCCAGAAGCGTTGTCGGCACGACGACCGCGACCTGCTTGCCCGCCATTGCCACCGCGAACGCCGCACGCAGCGCCACCTCGGTCTTGCCGAAACCCACATCGCCGCAGACCAGCCGGTCCATCACCTTGCCCGAGGTCAGATCGTCGAAGACGGCGGCGATCGCGTTGAGCTGGTCCTCCGTCTCGTCATAGGGGAACCGGGCCGCGAATTCGTCATACGCGCCGCTCGCCAGCTCCACCGGTTCCGCCTTCACCATCAGCCGCTGCGCCGCGATGCGCACCAATTGCTCGGCCATATCGCGGATGCGCTTCTTGAGCTTGGCCTTGCGCGCCTGCCAGGCGACGCCGCCGAGCCGGTCGAGCTCGATATCGCTGCCGTCGGAGCCGTAGCGGCTCAGTAGCTCGATGTTCTCGACCGGCAG
>DASZPY010000009.1:0-58141 GCA_035549855.1 Devosia sp.
GCGGAAAGTCGGCGAGGTCGAGACGTTCGCCCTCGGCCAGCGCCACCGCGCGATAGAGGGTGGATTCGAGCTGGCGGACATTGCCGGGCCAATCCTGCGCGGCGAGCAAAGCGAGGCTGGCGGCGGAGAGACCGGCGAGCCGCTTTCCCATCTCGGCGCCGAAACGGGTGGCGAAGCGGGCGGCAAGCGGCTCGATGTCGTCGGGCCGGTCGCGTAGCGGCGGCAGGTAGATCGGCAGGATGTTGAGCCGGTAGAACAGGTCTTCGCGAAACCGCCCGGCGAGGGTGAGGTTCAGCAGGCGCTCGCCGGTGGCCGCGATGATCCGGACGTTGACGCGTTCGGGGCGGGCCTGCCCCGGCCGGGCGATCGTGCCGCGCTCCAGCACCTGCAGCAGTTGGGCCTGCGCCTGGGCGGCGAGCATGCCGGCATTGCGCAGCAGCAGCGTGCCGCCTTCGGCTTCGGCAATGGCATCGGTGAAATCGAGGTGCCGGCAGTCGGCCATGATGAAGGGCCGCCCGGCGCGGTCGCCGAGGCCGTGGATGATGTGGGCCGCCAGTTGCTTGCCGGTGCCCGCCTCGCCTTCGAGGAGGATCGGCGTGGTGGACTTGGCCGCCTTCTGGATGAGCGCCAGCGCGCGGTGCATGGCGGGGGAGCGGGTGACGATGTCGGCGAGGCCGAGCCGGCCGGTGCGGCGGCTCTGCTCGGAGGTGACGATGGTCTCGAGGTCGTTGAGCCGCAGCGCATTGCGGAGGGAGACGACCAGCCGTTCGGGAGGCACGGGCTTGACGAAGAAATCCACAGCGCCGCTGCGGGTCGCGGTGGCGATCATTTCGGGCGAGGAACTCGCGGTCTGGACGATCACGGGGGTGGTCAGACCGTCGCGCTTCATGGCCTCCATCACCGCGAGGCCGTCGAGGTCGGGCATCACTAGGTCGAGGATCATGGCGGCGATAGTGCGGTCGGTGCGCAGCAGGCGCAGGGCGGCCGCGCCGCTGTCGGCGGTCAGCGGCTCGAAGCCCGATCTGCGGGCCACTTCGCTCGTGAGTTTGAGCTGCACGAGGTCGTCATCGACGATGAGTATGCGCTGCAAATATTCCCCCAAGTCCTTGAATCAGCACCGAATCGCCTGTGCCGTTCTGACCCAAGATGGGTGCGGTCGGTTAAAGGGGTTTTAAGGGGAGGTAGCCGGGTATTCGTTCTCGCGTTGGTGGCGGATGCGCACGACAAGAATTGCATCGCGGACCATGTAGAGGACGACGTAGCCCGACGAAGAAACAGGTACGAGATATTCCCGGAAGTCCTCTCCAACGTCCGGAGCCAGGCGGCCGATTTGCGGGAAGTCCTCAAGGATTCTAAGCGCATCGGCGATTTCGAGAAACAATCGGTCAGCCGCAAGGGGGCTTTGCTGGCGCAAGAATGTTTCGAGACGGTCGAGATCGTCGAATGCGCCGCTCAGCCATTCGATGCGCATTGATCAGCGATGCGCTTTGGGTGGCGATATCTTCTCACCGCGCGCTCGCCGTTGCAGCCACTCCATTGCTTCGTCGTGAGTAACGTGGAGGCCTGTCTCTTCGTACTCACGAACGCGGCGGCGCGCTTCGGTGTTAAATTCCTCCTCGCTTTCTTCGCGGCGAACATAGGCGGCGATTGCTTCATTCATCAGCGCATTGGCGCTCCGCTTCTTCCTTTGGGCAATCGCCTGAACGCGTTCCCTGAGCCCATCTGCAAGCTTGATCGAGGTGCTTTCCGACATCGGAATACTCCTTGGTAGTACCTGGTGGTACCCTGCGCCTTTTGGACCCGGGAAACAAGGCCAAAAGCCTTGAGATTGCGGGGTCCGCTGAGTATGGTCCCGGCGATTTTTCGACCCTACGAAAGTCTATTCGCATGACTGACCTTGTTCGCGCCGCCGCGGCTTCCGCCGAAGCCGGGCACAATGAATTTGGCGCGATGCCCCACTGGGCGCTGGAGGACCTCTATCCGGCGGTCGACTCTCCGGAACTGAAGCGGGATCTGGACTGGGCGAAGTCCGAGGCCAAGTCGTTCGAGGCGGACTATAAGGGCAAGCTCGAAGGGCTCGCCAAGTCGGGACGGCTCCATGAGGCGGTGGCGCGGAGCGAGAAGCTTGGCGATGTGACCGGACGGCTCTCCTCGTTCTCCTATCTTCGCTACGCACTCGACACGCAGAACCCTGAGAAGGCCAAGTTCCTTGGCGATATCGGCCAGGCGCTGACGGATCTGTCGACGGGGCTGCTGTTCTGGGAGCTTGAGCTCAACCGCATCGATGACAAGGTGATCGAAGCCGCGCTTGAGGCCGATCCGGAGCTGGCGCGCTACCGGCACTGGTTCAACGAGTTGCGCAAAGCCAAGCCCTATCAGCTCGAGGACCGGGTCGAGGAGCTGTTCCACGAGAAATCGGTGACCGGCGCGCAGGCGTGGAACCGGCTGTTCGACGAGACGATGGCGGCGCTGAAGTTTGAGGTGGGCGGGGAGACGCTCACGATCGAGCAGACGCTGCACCTGATGAGCGACAAGGACGAGACCAAGCGCGAAGCGGCGTTCCATGGGCTCGGCAAGACGCTCGAGGACAATTCGCGGCTGTTCGCGCACATCACCAATGTGCTCGCCAAGGACAAGGAAATCTCGGACCGCTGGCGCGGCTACAAGGACATTGCTGACAGCCGGCACATGGCCAATTCGGTCGAGCGCGAAGTGGTCGATGCGCTGGAGACGGCGGTGCGTTCGGCCTATCCGAAGCTCTCGCACCGCTACTACAAGATGAAGGCCAGATGGTTCGGCAAGGACCAGCTCAATGCGTGGGACCGTAATGCGCCGCTGCCGACCAGCGACGAGCGGACCTTCGCGTGGGACGACGCCAAGACCACAGTACTCGACGCCTATGGCCGGTTCTCGCCGAAGCTGCGCGAAGTGGCCGAGCCATTCTTCGTGGGCGGCTGGATCGATGCGCCGGTAAAGCCGGGCAAGTCGCCCGGCGCGTTTGCGCATCCGACGGTGCCGAGCGCGCATCCCTATTTGATGCTCAACTATCTCGGCAAGCCGCGTGACGTGATGACGCTGGCGCATGAGTTGGGGCATGGCGTGCACCAGGTGCTGGCGGGGCCGCAGGGCTCGATCCTCTCCAATACGCCGCTGACGCTGGCGGAGACGGCTTCGGTGTTCGGCGAGATGCTGACGTTCCGCTCGATGCTGGAAAAGACCACGGACCAGAAGCACCGCTTCGCGATGCTGAGCTCCAAGGTCGAGGACATGCTCAACACGGTGGTGCGGCAGATCGCGTTCTACACCTTCGAGCGCAAGGTCCACACGGCGCGCAAGGATGGCGAACTCACCAAGGACCAGCTCGACCAGATCTGGCTCGAGGTTTCGGCCGAGAGCCTGGGGCCTGGGATCAAGCTCAATGACGGCTATGGGGTGTTCTGGAGCTACATTCCGCACTTCATCCATTCGCCGTTCTATGTCTATGCCTACGCCTTCGGCGATTGCCTTGTGAACTCGCTATACGCCCAGTATGAGAAGACCAGCGACGGGTTCGCGGAGCGCTATTTCGAGTTGCTGAAGGCCGGGGGCTCCAAGCATCATTCCGAACTGCTCAAGCCCTTCGGGCTCGACGCGCGCGATCCGGATTTCTGGTCGCTGGGGCTTTCCATGATCGAGCGGCTGATCAGCGAGCTCGAAGCGACGCAACCGAACTGACGAGGACCAGATGGCCGACAATGTGACCGAGACCCGCCACCCCGACATGGACTACGCCCAGCATGAGGCGACTTGGGCCAATGTTATGCGGCTCACCAAATGGGGCGTCGGCATCATCGCGGTGCTGCTTGTCATCCTCTACTTCATCATCAATCCCTAAGGTCCGGTTCCGCGCGAGGCGGACCGGCTGGAGATATCCATGAAGATTGCCATCGTGCGCGAGCGTGCCGACGGGGAAACCCGCGTGGCTGCGACGCCTGAGACTGTGCAGAAGCTGATCGGGCTCGGTGCGTCGGTTTCGATCGAAAAGGGCGCGGGCACCAGTGCACGGTTCCCGGATGCCGAATATGAAAAGGCGGGCGCGTCGGTCGGCAGCAATGCCGACACGGTCAAGGATGCTGACATCGTGCTCACGGTGCGGCGGCCGACCGTCGACATGCTGATGGGCGCCAAGGCCGGCGCGCTGGTGATCGGCTCGATGGACCCTTATGGCCATGAGAGCGAGATCCAGTCGCTCGGCCGCGCCGGTTATACGGCCGTCGCGATGGAGTTCATGCCGCGCATCACGCGCGCGCAGGTGATGGACATCCTGTCGTCGCAGGCAAACCTCGCCGGCTACCAGGCGGTGCTCGATGCGGCGGTCGCCTTCGACCGCGCCATGCCGATGATGATGACGGCCGCCGGCACGGTTCGCCCGGCCAAGGTGTTCGTGATGGGTGCGGGCGTTGCGGGCCTGCAGGCCATCGCGACGGCCAAGCGTCTTGGCGCAGTGGTGAGTGCGACCGACGTGCGCGCTGCTGCCGGCGAGCAGGTGGAGTCGCTGGGTGCCAAGTTCATCATGACCGATGCGCTCAAGGATGCGTCGGGCTCGGGCGGCTATGCGCGCGAGCTGACCGACGCGGAAAAGGCAGCGCAGGCGGAACTCACCGCTTCGCATATCGCCAAGCAGGACATCGTCATCACCACGGCGCTGATCCCGGGCCGGCCCGCACCGAAGCTGGTGACCGCGGCGATGGTCGAGTCGATGCAGCCCGGTTCGGTGATCGTCGATCTTGCGGCCGAGCGCGGCGGCAATGTCGATGTGGCCAGGCCCACCGAAGTGTTCACGACCGGAAATGGCGTGACCATCATCGGCTACAAGAATGTGCCGGCGCGGCTCGCGACCTCCGCGAGCCAGCTCTTTGCGCGCAACCTCGTCGCGTTCCTCGAGACCATGTTCGACAAGAAGACGAAGGCCTTCGCGGTCAACTGGGACGATGAGCTGGTGAAGGCCACGGTGCTCACCAAGGACGGTGCGGTCGTCCACCCCAATATCAAAGTCGCAGCTTAGGCCCGCGGTGCAGAGGACCTCATGATCGATCCCTTCATCTTCCAACTCTCCATCTTCGTGCTCGCGATCTTCGTGGGCTATTTCGTTGTGTGGTCAGTGACGCCGGCGCTGCATACGCCCTTGATGTCGGTCACCAACGCCATCTCCTCGGTGATCGTGGTGGGAGCGCTGCTCGCGGTGGGTGCGCACATGGTCGGCGACGCCAATCTCACCAGCAAGATCTTCGGCTTCTTCGCGCTGATCCTTGCCAGCGTGAATATCTTCGGCGGGTTCCTCGTCACCCAGCGGATGCTGGCCATGTACAAGAAGAAGGGCTGACCGAATGATCTCGGCCGATATCGCAGCGCTGCTCTACCTCGTCTCGGGCGCGCTTTTCATTCTCGCCCTGCGGGGTCTCTCGAGTCCGGCTTCATCGCGCCGCGGCAACCTCTTGGGCATGATCGGCATGGCGATCGCCATCGTCACGACGCTGCTCGTCACGGGACCGACGGATCTGCTCAGCTGGGGACTTATCGTTGGGGGCATCGGCATCGGCGGCGGCATCGGCGCTTATCTCGCCCGCACGGTGAAGATGACACAGATGCCGGAGCTGGTTGCCGGTTTTCACTCGCTGGTGGGCCTTGCGGCAGTGTCGGTGGCGGCAGCGGCGCTTTATGCGCCGGAAGCCTTTGGCATCTTCGAGAGTGGACACATCCATCCGCAGAGCCTCATCGAAATGAGCCTCGGCGTTGCGATCGGCGCCTTCACCTTCACGGGCTCGATCATCGCGTTCCTGAAGTTGTCGGGCCGTATGGGCGGCAAGCCGATCCTGCTACCGAGCCGTCACCTGATCCACTCCGCGCTGGGCATCCTGCTCATCGCCTTGATCGTGGTGTTCTTCCTCACCGCGAACCCGATCTGGTTCTGGGCCATCACGGCAGTCGCGCTGCTGCTGGGCGTCTTGATGATCATCCCGATCGGCGGCGCGGACATGCCGGTGGTCGTCTCGATGCTCAACTCCTATTCGGGCTGGGCGGCGGCGGGCATCGGTTTCACGCTGGGCAATACGGCGCTGATCATCACCGGCGCGCTGGTGGGCTCTTCGGGTGCGATCCTCAGCTACATCATGTGCCGCGCGATGAACCGCAGCTTCATCTCGGTGATCCTGGGTGGCTTCGGCGCCGATGAGGGCGCGGCGGCAGGCGGCGCGGAAGAGACGCGGCCGGTGAAGGCGGGCGCCGCCGAAGACGCTGCTTACCTGATGAAGAATGCGAGCAAGGTCATCATCGTGCCCGGCTACGGTATGGCCGTGGCGCAGGCACAGCATGCACTGCGCGAAATGGCGGACCTGCTCAAGAAAGAAGGCGTCGAGGTCAAATACGCCATCCATCCGGTGGCCGGCCGCATGCCGGGGCACATGAACGTTCTGCTGGCGGAAGCCAATGTGCCCTATGACGAGGTGTTCGAACTCGAGGACATCAATTCGGAGTTCGCGCAGTCGGACGTGGCCTTCGTCATCGGCGCCAATGACGTGACCAACCCCGCGGCCAAGACCGACAAGACCTCGCCGATCTACGGCATGCCGGTGCTCAATGTCGAAGACGCCGGGACCGTGCTCTTCATCAAGCGCGGCATGGCTGCCGGCTATGCGGGCGTTCAGAACGAGCTGTTCTTCCGCGACAACACGATGATGCTCTTCGGTGACGCAAAGAAGATGACCGAGGATATCGTCAAGGCGCTGGGGCACTAGCTCGGCACTGCTAACAAAGTGCACGGGGCCGCCTTCGGGTGGCCCTTTTGTTTGGGCAGTTGTGTTCCCATCTCATCACACGCCGCAGGGACGCGGCTCGGGAACGCGGTGTGCGCTATTTCAGAGGGCTTTGGCGGCGGATCGGGCTGGCGATCTTCGTGATCGGCCTCGCGCTGTCGCCCAATGTCTGGATGTCGGCGAAGGTGCTGCGGCTCGCGGGCGAGGGGATGCTGGCCGAGTACCGGCTCAGCCTCATTCCCCTCGAGACCTATGCCGAGGAAATTGGCAAGGCGCTGCATGCCGGCGATGGCGACCTGGCACGTTCGCTTATGGCGCTGGCGAACGACCGGAAGGTCGCGATACCGGACGACCTCGCGGTACGGGTCGCGACGCTGCCGCCGTTCGACGCGCTCAATGCGCTGGGGCAGGGCTGGAACTGCATCGTCAATGGCGACTTCGACAGCGAGGCGGGGTTCGCCTGCGTGGTGGCGACCGACCTCACCGGTATCGGCGACGCGCGCGACCTGATCGGCGAGGGGACGCACTATCTCACGGGGCAACCGGTCAATTACCTGACGTTAGGGGTCGCGAGCGTGGGCCTGACACTCACGGGTGCCACGATTGCAACGGGAGGCGGCATGCTGCCGCTGAGGGCGGGCGCGAGTTTCCTCAAGGGCATGAACAAGGCTGCGAAGCTGCCACCGAGACTGGTGGCGGAAATCGGCGGCGTGCTGGCGCGCGGGGTGAACGGCGCTGCGCTTGACGAGACGCTCGTGCTGGCGCGGTCGTTCCGCTTCGGCGAGATAGGGCGGCCGCTCGGGCGGCTGCTCAACCCGAAGAGCGTGAAGGTGGTGAGCGAGCTCGCGACCGATTTCGGAACCATCGGCAAAGTCGGTGGCGTGCGGGCGATGAAGCTGAGCGCGGGTGTAGCGGAGTCGACGCGGGACGTGAAGGTGCTGGCGAAGACCGCCACGAGATTCCAGGACCGGTTCCTTGGCGTGATGAAGCTCGCTGGGCGCGGCGCGGTGCGGCTGGCGGATTTGATCTGGACGCTGGGTGGATGGCTAGTCGGCGCAGCGCTGTGGCTGCTCTCGATGGCGTGGTTCATGCTCAAATCGGTGACACGCATGGTGCGGTTCGTGGGGCGGCTAATGCGCCCGCGGGCACGCGCGCGCAGGCAGATCCCAGCCGGCGCCCTCGTTGCAGCCGCAGCCTGAACCAGATCACATTGCTGTGCCTGCTTGCGACTTCGCCGCTCGCGCGCCATTTGCGTTGGCATGTCACGCATGATCAAAGTTGATCTCTTCTCCGACGTCGTCTGTCCGTGGTGCCTGATCGGGGCGGCCCGGCTCGACAAGGCAATCGCGGAACTGCCCACCGACATCCATGTCGATGTCGAGAATCATCCCTTCTATCTCGATCCCAACACGCCGCCCGAAGGCTATAATGTGGGTACGATGCTGCGCGAGAAGTATGGGCGCGAGCCTAAAGCGATCTGGGCGCGGGCGGAAGAGCAGGCCAAGCTCAGCGGCATCGATCTCGAACTCTCCAAGCAGCCTCGAACTTTCCGTACGGCGAAGGCACATACGATCATCCGGCTGGCGCGGGAGAAGGGCACACAGCATGCTCTCGCCAATGCCATCGCGTCGGCCTATTTCCTCGAGCAGCAGCCGGTGAACGAGGACGAGGTGCTGGCGGGCATTGCGAGCCGCTTTGGCTTCACGCGCGAGGAAGCGCTGAACGATATGCATGACGCCAAGGAGCTGGCGGTGTCGCACCAGCTGGCGGTTTCTGCGGCCGAGCAGGGCATCCAGGGCGTGCCGTTCTTCGTGTTCGACAACCGCTTCGCCCTGTCCGGCGCGCAGCCGCAGGAGGTGTTCAAGCTCGCCTTCGAGAAGGTGCTGGAAACCGCCTGAGCGGCTTGATCCTCGCCGTTGCCCTCTGGCTTTGGTCGCAGCAGAGTGCGGCGACCTGAGGAGGGTTTTGGGCATGCGCATCTTCTGGCGGATCCTGGTCGGTTTGGTTGTGGTTGCGGTGCTCGTTTATGTGGGCGCCCTTGCTGCTCTCTACTTCATGCAGCGCGATTTTCAGTATGATCCGGAGGACAAGGTCACCGAGCTCAGCCAGACAAAGCTGGTGGGGACGGAGGCGGTGGTCATTCCGACGGCGAACAATCAAACCGTCACCGGCTGGTACCAGGCGCCGCAGCCGGGTAAGCCGCTCATCGTCTATTATAAGGGAAACTACGGCACCTTTTCCGGTGAGCATGAGCGCTATGAGGCCTGGACGGCCGATGGCTATGGGTTTGTTGCCTTCGACTATCGCGGGTTCCTGACGTCGCCCGGGACCATCACTGAGACGAACATGCTAGCGGACTCCATCGCCGTGTTCGATTGGGCGCAAGCGAAGGGCTTTCCCATTGTGCTTTGGGGGCGTTCGGTTGGAAGCGGTCCCTCCGCCTATGTCGCAAGCAAGAAGGAAGCCGACGCGCTCTATCTCGAGACGCCCTACGATTCAGCGGTCGCAGTGGGGCAGGAGCGCTACTGGTTCTTCCCGATCGGGCTGCTGATGCTCGACCAGTTCCGGCTCGATCTCTGGATCAAGGATGTAACGGAGCCGACCTTCGTGGCGGTGGCGACCGACGACAAGACGGTCCCGGTCGGGCATGGGCGGCATGCCTATGAGCTCGTACCGAACAAGGCCGGTTTCTGGGAGCAGCCGAATGCTGGGCATTCGGACCTGTGGAAGAACGGCGAGTGGGTCGACCATGCCCGGCCATTCTTCGAGAGCGTTGAGAAAAGTCTCGGACGGTAGAAACAAAAACGCCGCCCCGAATGGAGCGGCGTTTCAGATTTCGATGCGCGTCGCGCTTAGTCGAGCGACAGGCGGGTGAAGGTCCAGGACCAGTTGAGGCCGATCGTGCCGGTCACCGACCAGGGCTGCAGGGCGATCGACTTCTTGGAGCCGCCGATCAGCCAGTTGCCGCCGACGCCGACGATAACGCTGGCTTCAGCCGAGGCGCCGACATAGTTGCCGGCCAGGGCGCGCTTGGGGACATCCTTGGTCGCCGCGAAGACGAGCCAGGCGATCTTGCCCCCGCCGGTCACGCCGAGGTCGAGGCCGAGCTTGTCGATCGAGCCGCTATAGGTCTCGGTCTTGTGGCCCTTGCGGGTGAACTTACACTCGACGGCCTTGGACGAACCGATAAGGTAGCCGATGCCGGGCTCGACATCGCAGGTCAGCACGCCGACCTGGACGCTGGACTCGGCCGTGGCAACGCCAGCGCCGGTGACAAGGAAGAGAGCGGCAACCGCCGCGGCGAAAAGTTTCTTCATTTAGATACCCTCAGGGTGTGGTTGATGGTCTGACGCCCCGTGCCGCACTCTCGGGGAACTCTTACGCGTAATGGAAACGCCGCCCGGAGGCGGCGCGGAACCGTTACGGACGCGCCTCGCGGGCGGGACGCGCGGTTGCAGCGCCTGCGGCCGGCGCGGCGGGGAGGCCGCCTTCACGCTGGGCACGCTTGCGTGCAAGCTTGCGGGCGCGGCGGACGGCTTCAGCCTTCTGGCGCGCCTTCTTTTCGGAGGGCTTCTCGTAGTAGTTGCGCAGCTTCATTTCGCGGAAGACGCCTTCGCGCTGAAGCTTCTTTTTCAGGGCGCGGAGCGCCTGATCGACATTGTTATCGCGAACAACTACTTGCAAGCGGAACCGCCCTTCGTAAATCGACATCGATGGTTGAAACTGACGCTTTGAGCCAATGACTCTTGCGCCGACCGGCAGGGCCGGTCACCGTTGGGGGCGGCTTATAGTCCGATCGTACTGCGTTGTCCACAGCCGGATCGGGCAAAAACCGCCTATTTTCGGGGCATTTTGACCCGGATGTGGCTCAAGTGGCCCATCTTCCGTCCGGGCCGCGACTCGGACTTGCCGTAGGCATGGGGGCGGATTCCTGGGCCTAGCTGCGCGGGGATAGCGGCGATCTCGTCGCCTACGAGGTTTTCCATCACGACATCGGCGAGCCGGTCCGGGTCGCCAAGCGGCCAGCCGGCGATCGCCCTGATGTGCTGCTCGAATTGGTCGGTGACGCAGACGGCCTCGGTCCAGTGGCCTGAATTGTGAACACGCGGAGCGATCTCGTTGACCAGCAACGAGCCGTCGCCCAGCACGAAGAACTCGATGCCGAGGACGCCGACGTAATTGAGCGCGGCCGCGATCCGGGCCGCGATAGCCTGCGCCGACGTTGCCGTGTCCGGCGTGATGGCGGCGGGCACGGTCGAGGTTGCGAGGATGCCATTGCGGTGGACGTTCTCGGCGGGGTCGAAAGAAGCCGTTGCTCCGTCCGAGCCACGAGCGATGACTACTGAAATTTCCCGGACGAAGGGAACTACCGCTTCCATCACCAGCGGGTGAGGCGCGAGTGCGCCGAAAGCGGCCTCTGCTTCGGCGAGGGTTGTGATGCGGCGCTGGCCCTTTCCGTCGTAACCGAGGCGCGTGGTCTTGAGGATTGCCGTGCCACCGAGGTCGGCGAGGGCCGGCACGAGTTCGGACGCGACATGGATGGGCCGGTAGGGTGCAACGGCAATGCCGTGATTGGCCATGAAGGCCTTCTCGGCCAGCCGATCCTGCGAAACCGCAAGTGCGTTGGCGGCGGGGCGGAGCGGCTTCAGCGCCGCGATGAACTCCGCGGTGCGGGTGGGGACGTTCTCGAACTCATAGGTCACCAGGTCCACATCGCGGGCGAAGATGGCGAGGGCGCCTTCATCGTCATAGGCGGCGACGGTCTTACGAGGCGTGATGTCGAAGGCTGGGCTTTGCGGGTCGGGGCAGTAGATGTGGGTGCGGAAGCCGAGCCGGGCGGCCGCGAGCGCCAGCATGCGTCCCAACTGGCCACCGCCAAGGATGCCGATCGTTGCGCCCAGCGGCAGCGGCCGGTCAGCCATCCGTCGGCCTGCCCGGAACGGCGGCAGTCTGCTCCTTGCGGAACTTCTCGAGCGCGGCGGCGATCTTTTTGTCCTTAAGAGCGAGGATCGAGGCCGCAAGGAGGGCCGCATTGGTCGCGCCGGCTTCGCCGATCGCGAGCGTGCCGACCGGGATGCCGGCGGGCATCTGGACGATCGAGAGCAGGCTATCCTGGCCTTTGAGCGCCTTGCTTTCCACAGGCACGCCGAGGACGGGCAGGGTGGTCATGGCGGCAATCATGCCGGGGAGATGCGCAGCCCCGCCGGCGCCGGCGATCACGATTTCGAAGCCCTCGGCCCTGGCGCCCTTGGCAAAGGCAACGAGGCGGTCGGGCGTGCGGTGGGCGGAGACGACGCGGGCGTCGTAGGCGATCTTCAGCCGATCGAGGATCTCGGCGGCACGCTGCATGGTGACCCAGTCGGACTTCGACCCCATCACAATGGCAACGGACGGCTTTGCGGCCATTTCATAACCCCCAGAGGCGACTAGCGGAATCGGATCGCCGGCTCAAGCGATGATGTCCGGAAGCAGGATGTTTTCGAGCTGGGCGATACGGTCCTTGAGGGCCAGTTTTCGCTTCTTGAGCCGCTGAATGAGCATCTGGTCGGCGAGGCCCGAGGCGCTCAGCGTATGGATGGCGGCGTCGAGGTCGGCGTGCTCCTGCCGCTTTGTGGCCAATTCCAGGCCAAGCGCGACTTCCTGTTCCTTTGTCAGGGGCAGCATCGGTGCCGGTTTGCCTCGCTTTTTTGGCCGGTATTGCGCGGAATCGTTAACCCACGGCTTGAAGATTTACACGCGCTTTTCCACCTCCAGAGTGAGCCGTCGACAAGCGGTGTATTTTTTGTGACCATCGATTCGCATGCAAGGTTGAAAGGAGTTGTCATGACGACTGAAGGCCATATCGCGGCACTGGAGCGCCGGCACCGCGAACTCGATCGGCAAATCGAAGACGAAATGACCCATCTGACTCACG
This sequence comes from Devosia sp., assembly GCA_035549855.1. GTDB lineage: Bacteria > Pseudomonadota > Alphaproteobacteria > Rhizobiales > Devosiaceae > Devosia_A. The sequence goes on from DASZPY010000009.1 coordinate 12,706, forward strand.
ACGACCTGGTGATTGCGGCCCTCAAGCGGAAGAAACTCGAGATCAAGGACGAGCTGCAACGCCTCCAGAAAAGCGCCGCCTAAGGCTGGCGTATCCAAGGGAATGAATAAGGGCCCGGGCTCCTCCCCGGGCCTTTTCATTTGCCAAGTGCACGCTGAGCGTTTTGGCGGCGTTCGCGTCAGTGATTTCCTTCCGGGGAGTTTATTTCGAACCAATAGCCAGTGGGATCTCTTAGGAAGACTGCCCGCATGCCGTCAGGGCGCGTGTTGATAGCTCCCGCCTTGCCGGCCATGTCGGAGAAGTCGATGCCTTCGGCACGGAAGCGCGCGATGACGGCATCGAAATCGCCCGCTGTGAGCGCGAAATGCGTGCGCTTCTCGACATGCACTTTCGAGATGTCTCCGGCCTGTACGTGAAAGCGGCGGCCGTCACCGATTTCCACCCAGCGGACGTCGCGGCCGCCCAGCGGATTCGCTATTTCGGCGAGGCCAAGGACACCGATGAGGAAGGTCAGGCTCTCGTCGATATCTCGGACGAGAAGGGCAATGTGATCGAGACGGTAGCTCATATAGCGAGGCTAACGCCTCAGGCCGCATGCGTGAAGAACACGCCGATGATGCCGTCCCAGGTCAGCTTGATGCCGAGGACGAGGATCAGGAAATAGGCGATCTGGTAAAAGGCCCTGGCTGAAATGCGCCGGACGAGGAAGACGCCGACAGCGACCCCGGCAAGTCCGAAGGGGATTAGTGCAGCGGAGAGCTCGAGATTGGCGACGTTGAGCTGGCCGAGCACGTAGAAAGGCACGAGCTTCATGGCGTTGACGATGGCGAAAAAGAAGGCCGTCGTGCCCGAGAAGACCACCGGCGTCATCTTCAGCGGCAGCGTGTAGATCTGGAAGGGCGGCGAGCCCGTGTGCGAGATAAAGCTCGTGAGGCCCGCGGCCGCGCCCCAGAAGGTGCCCCATGGGCGCGAGGGCGGCAGGTCGGCGAGCCGCTTGCGCAGCGGCAGCAGCGCGTCGAGCATGAAGAGGATCGTGATGATGCCAACTGCGAGGAGCACTTGGGCGTCGGTGACGACGCTCCAAAGCGCCCAGCCGAGCAGCGTTCCGACGGCGGCGCCGGGAAGCAATATTCCCAGCACATGCCAGTTGGCGTCGCGGCGATAGATCCAGATGGCGATCGCGTCCATCGCGAGAAGGACGGGCAGCATCATGCCTGTGGCGTCGCGCGCCGGCATGACGAGGGAAAGAAGCGGCACCGCGACCATCCCCATGGACCCGACGAGACCGGATTTCGACAGGCCGACGACGAACACCGCGAAGATCGCGACGGCCCAGAATGTGTAGTCGATCATCTTGGAGGGGCAACCGGGGGCGGGAACAATCGCGGGAAGGGGCTCCGGCGGCGCTGAATTGTCAAGACGAAGGTGTCCGTTGAGGGTTCGTTTACCCTCGGGAATGTGCCGAGGGAGGGATTAACCTCACTTGCGGTCCTGCGCCCGTAGATTCGAGTTGTCCCGTATCTCGAGCGCAATCCGGTTCATGACCGAGCACTGGCAACAACTCGTCGCCAACTTCGCCGTGGTGGCCCTGTTTATCTCTGCCTGGGTGCATGGCCATACCGTCGTCAGCCGACGGCCGAAGATGTGGCGCGATGCCGGCTTTGGCCTTGCCATGGGCGGCGGGGCGATCGCCTCGATCCTGCTTGCTATCCATATCGACGGCGCGTTGTTCGACCTTCGCATCTCGCTGATTGCCACCGCGGGTTTCTTCGGCGGCCCGCTTGCTGCCGCCGTGGCCGCAACGATGGCCCTGATCTATCGCGCCGGTCTCGTTGGCGGACCCACGGTCATCGTCGCCAGCGTCAGCATCCTGGGCGCCGCTGCATTGGGTGTCGTAATGTGGCTTGTGACCCGGCGGCGCGGTCAGCAGCCAATGGATGCCCTCGTGCTTTCGCTGGGGGTCATGATCCTTGCGTTCGGTATCACGGTTCTCGTCAATCTCAGCAGCGAGATACCCGTGCATGCCGTTTCGCTGCCGCTGGCGCTCATGAATGGCGCAGCGACGCTCTTTGCGTCCCTGTTCCTCATTCGCCACAACAATATCGAGCGTGAACGCGACCTGCTGCGGGCGGCGTTCCTGCAGTCGCCGGACATACAGTTCATCAAGACGACCGAAAGCCGCTTCGCGGCGGTGAATGGAGTGCTGGCGCGCAACAGCGGCCATGACAATCCCGAGGATCTTGTCGGAAAGACCGATGCGGACATACTCGAATCTGAGTCCGCTGCCGCCATCGTCGCCGATGACAGGCACATCGTGGAGACGGGCGACCCTAAGATCGACTTCGAAGAGAAGATCGTAACTCCGGCTGGCGACACCATGTGGTACCAGACCTCCAAGGTGCCCCTGCGCGACATCGACGGGACGATCATCGGCATCGCGGGGTGGACGCGCGACGTCACTGTTCCGCACAATCTGGAAGAAGAACTCGTTCAGAGCCGGAATCAGCTGAACCGCGTGCTGACGGAAATGTCGGACGGCATTGCCATGTTCGATTCACAGGGCACGTTGACCTATTGCAATGAACAGTACCGCAAGTCCTTCCACCTTACCTCAGACCTGCGGCGGTCGGGTCAGCACATTCGCGACATCCTGCGCGCCGTTGCCGAGACGGGCGAGCAGAGAGGCATCCCGAAGGGCCGGGAAGAAGAGTGGATCAACGCCATTGCCAACACGCTCAAGGAGTCGGGCGAGCAGGAGATCATCCTCAAAGACGGCCGGTGGATGCATATCAAGACGCGGCCTACCCAGGATGGCTCGGCGCTGGTCGTGGTTTCGGACATCAGCAAGATCAAGGAAGCCGAGCAGGCGATGCTCGCACTGACCGAGCAACTCAAATTGCTCGCGACCACGGATGGGCTGACGGGCCTCGCCAACCGGCGCGCGTTCGATGAAGCTCTGGACCGTGAAGTGATGCGAACGCGCCGGGCGGGCGAGCCGCTGTCGCTGCTCCTTGCCGATGTCGATCGGTTCAAGGTCTACAACGATCTCTACGGGCACCAGGCGGGAGACAAGGTGCTCAAGGCCGTCGCGCAATGCCTTGCGGGCTCCCTGTTGCGGCCATCGGATGTCGCTGCCCGCTATGGCGGCGAGGAGTTCGTCGCCATCCTTCCGGGCACGGACGAAGACGGTGCCTTCTTCGTGGCGGAGGCTTTTCGCGATGCGCTCAAGGACATGGGCATCATGCACAAGGGCGGCGAGAGGGGCGTGGTGACGGTGAGCGTCGGCATCACCACCATGTACAGCCGCGATTCGAAGCTCACCGGAGCCGATCTTGTGCGGCGTGCCGACGAAGCGCTCTACGATGCCAAGGCCACCGGCCGCGATCGGGTCGTCGGCTGGCAGGCGCGGCGGACGGAGATTACGCGCAAGGGCGCCTGAGCTATTCGGCGGCCCTGCCGGGTTGTTCCTGCTTGCGTTTTTCCGCTTCGGCCCGGTCGGCCTGCATGACCTTGTCCAGCATGTCCGTGGAGCGCCGGACGAAGCCGATATAGGCCTCGCGGTCGTCGCGCAGCTCGTAGGAATCCTTGAGCAGCCGATTGTCATGCTTTTCGAAGGCTGCAGCGAGGCGACTGGCCTCGGCTTCGGGATGCCCGAGCACGACCAACGCCTTCTCCGCAAGCGCCACTGCGGAACGGAAGGTCTCGCGCTCGAATACCTCGACGCCCAGTTCCATCAACTGGTGGGCATGGGCGCGGTCGACGGCGCGCGCCGCGATCTTCACATTGGGGAAGTGGCGGCGGATGAGTTCGGCGATGGTAAGGATGCGCGCACCGCCCGCGACTGCAATGACGATCATTTCGGCCTCGGCGGCACCGGCCGCCCGCAGGATGTCGATCCGGCCGCCGTCGCCATAAAAGACTTTGACGCCAAAGCGCTTGACCAGTTCGATCTGCGCCGGATCGTCGTCGATCAGGGTCATTGAGTGACCCTGTGAGCGCAGCAGGCGCGTGACGATCTGGCCGAAGCGGCCATAGCCGAGCACGATGATCTTGCGGCCGGAGGTGAGGTCTTCAGGAATCTCGGCGGCCTGTTGCTTGGCCGGCATCAGACGCGGCGCGACGAACCGGTCGAACAGCAGCAGCAGGAAAGGTGTGGTCGCCATGGAAATGGCCACCACGACGGTGAGCACATGCTCGTCGTCAAGGCTGAGGATACGTGCGCTCTGGGCAAATTGGAGGACGACGAAGGCGAACTCACCGGCCTGGCTGAGCAGCACGGCGAGCAATGCGCGCTCCACGACATGCATGCGGAAGAAGGTCGCCAGTATGTAAAGCACGGCGATCTTGATGATGATCAGGAGTACGACGAGGCCGAGAACGCGGATCGGTTCCCCGATCAGCACCGAAAAGGCGATGCCCATTCCGACCGAGATGAAGAACAGCCCGAGCAGCAGACCCTTGAAGGGCTGCAAGGTGCCCTCGAGCTCGTGGCGGTATTCACTGTCCGCGAGCAGGACGCCGGCAAGGAAGGCCCCCAGCGCGGGCGACAGGCCCATGCTCTCGGTACCGAGCGCCGCGCCGACAACGAGCAGCAGTCCCAGCGCCGTGAAGGCCTCGGGTACGCCGGTCATCGCAACCCAGCGCATCAGCGGATTGATGACGAAGCGCGAAGCGAGGATGACTGCCGCGAAGCCGCCGACGATGACGAGGCCGATCCACCAGCTATAGGGATTGGTCACGATCTCGGCCGCATCGTTCAACTCCGGGCCAAGGCTCGGCGCAAAGCTGCGCATCGCTGCGAAGACGGGAATCAGCGCGAGCACGGGGATTACCGCGAGATCCTGCACCAGCAGTGTGACCAGTGTGGCGCGGCCGGTATCGGTCGTGGTGATTGCGCGCTGTTCGATGACCTGGATCGCGATGGCGGTCGAGGACATGGCCAGCGCCAGCGCGACGATGACCGCCGCGTGCCAATGGAAGCCGAACAGAAGCATCAGTCCGGTCAAGAGCAGTGCGGTGAGCAGCAACTGGCCGAGGCCAAGCCCCATGACCTTGTTGCGCAGGCGCCAGAGTTCCTGCGGGTGGACTTCGAGGCCGACGAGAAACAGCATGATGACGATGCCGAACTCGGAGACGGAACGGATCGTCTCGACATCCGTGATGAAGCGGAAGCCGTAGGGGCCGATCAGGATGCCGGCGGCAAGATAGCCGAGCACGGTGCCGAGTCCGGCGAATTTGAACAGCGGGACCAGCGCCACCGAGACGGCGAGAAGCACGAGGACGGCGAGGAGGGGGCTTTCAACCATTGGAAGTTCCCGGCGCCCCCGCCTTCAGACTATTCCTGGTCGGTCGCGCCCTTGAGGGAAGTGAGCTTGGCGAAAACGGAGTCCGCGTCAAGCTCCTCGTCCTGCTCCGGCCGGTTCGACTCGCCCGCCGGCTGCGACTGGGTCGTTCCGGTGCGGCCGTTGGCCGTAGCGAGGGCCTCTTCGGCACTCAGGATCATCGTGCCCTGATCGGCCTCGTCCGGTGAGGGGGTGCCCTTGCTGGCGCGCTTGACCTCGAGGTCGAGGTCGATCTGGCTGCAGAGGCCGAGCGTCACCGGGTCCATGGGTTGGATGTTGGACGAGTTCCAGTGCGTGTTGTCGCGCACCGAATCGATGGTGGATTTGGTGGTGCCGACCAGGCGCATGATCTGCGCGTCCTTGAGTTCCGGATGGTTGCGCAGCAGCCAGCGTATGGCGTTGGGCCGCTCGTTGCGGCGCGAGATCGGCGTATAGCGCGGACCCTTGCGCTTGGCGGCGGCAACATGGACCTTGGGATCGGAGACCTTCATGCGATAGGCCGGATCGGCCTCCGCTTTCTCGATCTCTTCGCGGGTAAGCTGACCGTTCTGGATGGGGTTGACCCCCATGATGCCGCCGGCCACGTCGCCATCGGCGACGCCCTGCACCTCGAGCGGATGCAGGCCGCAAAAAGCGGCGATCTGCTCGAAACTGAGGGATGTGTTGTCGACCAGCCAGACGGCGGTCGCCTTGGGCATCAGGAGCGTGGTGGCCATGATAAAACTCGCTTTCCGGCGCGGCCGGTTTCACCCGGACCGCCCCGCCTCTTGCACGATGCTGAGGGGGATTGGGCCGCTATATACGGCCTCGGCAGGCGGTTTTCAACGCAATTGTCCGGCGCCGAAGGCCGTCTGCAGCACGATCTTGCCGTAATGTGCCCGGTCCTCCATGGCGCGATGGGCATCGGCGGCGGCATCGAGGGGAAAGGTCTTCACCCGGGGCCGGGTGAACCCGGCCGTGGAAATCGATGGCCAGAACTCGCGGAGGAGACGGGCGGCTATCGCCGCCTTGGTGACGGCGGACTGATGGCGCAGGGTCGAGCCCGAGATCGTCAACTGCTTGGCGATGAGCTTGTTCATCGGCAGGTCCGCGCCGCGGTCGGCCAGGGTTGCGACCATGACGATGTGGCCGAAGCGTGCGGCGGCGTCGATGTTGCGCGTCGTGGTCGCGCCGCCCTGCATGTCGAGGATGCGATCCGCACCGTGGCCGCTCGTCAGTTCGCGCGTCCGGAGGACGAAGTCCTCGCTGTCGTGCCGGATGACCGCGTCAGCGCCAAGGGAAATGGCGTATGTGGCCTTGTCGCCGGACGAGACCACGGCGATGGGGCGGGCACCCAGCATCCTGCACATCTGCACTGCAGCGCCTCCAAGGCCACCGGCACCGCCATGGATCAGCACCCACATGCCAGCCTCGAGTCCGGCGCGCATGATGAGGGTCTGGGTGATGGTGAACCAGCATTCGGGCAGGGCGGCCGCATCGTTGAGGGTCCAGCTTGCGGGTAGCGGCAGCACCTGCGTCGACGGCACGGCCACGTATTCGGCATAGGCGCCGCCATTGGTAAGGGCGACGACGCGGTCGCCGACTTTCCATTCTCCCGCTGGACCAACGATCTCGCCCGAGACTTCGAGACCAAGCAGAGGCGAGTGTCCTTCGGGCGCAGGATAGTCGCCGCGTCGCTGCGCGAGATCGGGGGCATTGACGCCCGCCGCCGCGACGCGGATGACGACTTCGCCGTCGCGCGGCGCCGGTGCCGCGATCGGCCGCGCTTCAAGCACCTCGGGACCGCCGGGCCGTGCACAGACGATCGCCGTCATCGTCGCGGGTAAGGACATGGAAAGAGTTGAGCGTGTTCAGCCTTGCTCCGCAAGGCTCGGAGCGTAAAATCGGGGGTCCAACAAGAATAAGGGAGCACTTCAATGTTCGATGACGACGAGGTGAGAAAGCCCAAGGGACACGAGGTCGGCATGAATATCGACGCCATGTCGGTCGAGGAGCTGACCGAGCGCATCGCCCTGCTCGAAAGCGAAATCGGCCGTCTGAAGTCGGCCATCAGCGCACGCCAGAAACATCGGAACGAAGCGGCGTCCATCTTCAAGATCTAGGTGGCGGGGCCGGTCCTCCCCGGACATTGATTGGCATCAAGCGGCGTGGCGATGCTGCCGCTAGGGTTGCGAAGTCTCCCCGCCGGCCGGACTTGCCATGCCTGCCTCTATTGCCGAACTCGTCGACCGCTATGCCGTTCCGGTGCCGCGTTACACGAGCTATCCGACGGCCCCGCATTTCCATGCCGGCGTGACCAGCAACATCTATGCCGAATGGCTGGGAGCACTGCCCGCGAAGGCGACGCTGTCGCTCTATTTCCACATTCCATATTGCGATCGTCTCTGCTGGTTCTGCGGCTGCCACACCAAGCACACGCTGCGCTATGAGCCGGTGGCGGACTATCTCGTCGCACTGCATGCCGAGATCGACTGGGTGTCGGCCCAGCTCGCGGGAAAGGGGACGGTTGCGGCGATCCATCTGGGCGGCGGCTCGCCGACGCTGCTGACGCCGGCCGACCTGCTTGCGCTGAAGCGGAAGCTCGCGCAGCGTTTCACCATCGCCGCGGAAGCCGAGATCAGCATCGAGATCGATCCCAACGATCTCGATGACGGACGCTATGACGCCATGGCGGCGTTCGGCCTGACACGCGCCTCGCTGGGGGTGCAGGATTTCGATCCGGCGGTGCAGAAAGCAATCAACCGCATGCAAAGCTTCGAGCAGACGCGCCTCGTCGTCGAGGCCATGCGGGACAGGGGCGTTCATTCGGTCAATCTCGACCTTCTCTATGGACTGCCGCTCCAGACCGAGGCGGGGATCGCGCGCACGATCGAGTCGGCGTTGTCGCTGCAGCCGGATCGTGCGGCGCTGTTCGGCTACGCGCATGTGCCCTGGATGAAGCCGCACCAGAAGATGATCCCTGAAGCAGCACTGCCCGGCCATCAGGCGCGCTATGCACAAGCACAGATGGCCGGAGCCATGCTGAGGGGCGCGGGTTTGGTTCCCGTCGGTTTCGACCATTTCGCGCGGCGCGGCGACAGCCTGGCGCGAGCTGCCGAGAGCGGCCGCCTGCGGCGCAATTTTCAGGGCTACACCGATGACAGCGCGGATGTCCTGATCGGCTTCGGTGCATCGGCCATCGGACAATTGCCGCAAGGCTATGTGCAGAACATTACGCCCACCGGCGAGTATCAACGGGCCGTCCTGGAGGCGGGGGTGGCGACAGCCCGCGGCGTTGCGCTCACAGCGGCGGACCGGCTTCGTGCCCGGGCGATTTCGGCGCTGCTGTGCCGGTTCGAGCTCAGCCTTGAAGACCTCGCGGAGTTCGGCGCCCAGGGAGCGGCCCTTTTCGAGGAGGCGCGCGAGATCGCATTGGGCGACGAGGATGCGCTCACCGAGATGAAAGGTGACAGCTTCGTCGTCACGGAACTCGGGCGGCCATTCGTGCGCACCATCGCGGCACGGTTCGACACTTATCTCGCGGCAGGAACGGCACGTCATTCCGTCGCGGTTTGACGTGGAGGCCGGCAGCTAGAACTGCGGCAGGGCCTGCGAGAGAGTGCCGCCGATACGCACCGGGCTGAGCGATTTTGCCAACCCGGTCTTGCCGTCGGTTTCGATGGCGACGCCACAGAGCGTTGCCTCTCCCTCCGCCGGCGTGAAGCGGTTCTGGGCCATGCCGGTGAGGAAGCGGTTGAGCGGTTCTTCGGCCTCGACACCGATGATCGAATTGAAGTCGCCGCACATGCCGGCGTCGGCCATAAGCCCGGTGCCGCCCGCGAGGATGCGGTGATCGGCGGTCGGGATGTGGGTATGCGTGCCGACGACGAGGCTGGCCTTGCCGTCGAGGAAGAAGCCCATGGCCTGGATTTCCGATGTGGCCTCGGTGTGGAAGTCGACAATAACCGCGTCGGCCTGTTCGCCGAGCGGACAGGCCGCGATCGCGGCCTCGACGGCGCGGAAAGGATCGTCGATCGGGTCCATGAAGACGCGGCCCAACGCATTGATGACGAGGACACGATGGCCGTTGCGTCCCTCGATGAGATTGGCCCCGGCGCCGGGATTTCCGGCGGGCATGTTGATCGGGCGCAGCAGGGTCGGTTCGCGGACGATGAAGCTCTGGGTATCGCGCTGGTCCCAGGCATGATCGCCCAGCGTTACGGCGTCGGCGCCGGCAGCCTTGATTTCGGCGAAGTGACTTTCGGTCAGACCGCGGCCGTGGCTCGCATTCTCGCCGTTCACGACGACGAAGTCGAAACTGTATTCCGCGATCAAACCGGGAAGACGCTCGGATATCGCATCGCGGCCGGCGCGGCCGACGACATCGCCCAGGAACAGCAGCCTCATACTGGAACGCCGTTCCGGAATGTGCGGACGCCCTTCTCGGTAACGATGGCGTCGAGCGGAATGTCGTGCGGCTGGTGCGGGATTTCGGGTATCTCCTGCGCAGCAAAGGCGAGGCCGATGAGGCGCGGGCGCTTGCCGAGCCCGGCGAGGGTACGGTCGTAATAGCCGCCGCCATAGCCGAGCCGTGTGCCGCGGCTGTCGAACCCGAGCAGCGGCATGATGATGACGTCGGGTTCGACATGCGGTGCAAGCTCCGACGGAGCGAGGGTGCCGAATCCCGCCTCGTAGAGCGGCGCGCCCTGTTCCCAAAGCCGTAGCTCGAGCGGCTGCTCGTCGCCGAGCACAACGGGCAGGCACACCGGCTGCATCTGGTCCATCAGGCGCACGAGGATGGGCTGGCAGTCCATCTCATCCTTGATGCGCCAATAGCCGGCAACGATGTCGCCGGGCGCCAGGCGGATGGTGGCGAAGAAATGCTCGGCGGCGGCGCGGGCGGCAGCCGGGCGCGTGGAGTTGAGGATGGCGGCGCGGGTGGCCTGCGCCTTGATGCGCAGCGCGGCCTTCGCTTGCTCTGTCTTCGGGTCCGCCAAGTTCACTCTCAATCAGGTGCCGCCCTGGCCGTGGGATATTCGATCCCGGGAACCTACTCACGTAGGTGGGCGCCGTGTGTCCGAACCCACGGGTCCGGTCAGGGACAGCTCCCTTAAGGATCGATAAGGCCCCGGGGATGTGATGATCCGCACGCGCCGGGCAGCGGGGAGAATATAGGACGGATAGAGGGCAGGGGCAAATTGCTGCGGCAGGATGCGGCTTTGCCAGGCTGAGGGGTGGTTCTCGCGCCGGACTCGGCTTCCTATATGGAGGCAAATCGAGGGCCGGGCGTGGTTTCACAAATCCTCATGGTCATGATCGCAGCCATCGCGGTCAGCCTTGTCGCCGAGCGCCGGGGGATCCAGGCGCCCCTGCTGCTGGCGCTGGTCGGGCTGGCGGCTTCGTTTATTCCGCGGCTGCCGCGGCTCGAACTGGAGCCGGAGATCATCCTCACCGTCGTGTTGCCGCCGCTGCTGTTTTCGGCGGCCCGCGAGTTCTCCTTTGTGAGCTTCATCCGGCGGCTGGGCTCGATTCTCAATCTCGGTGTCTTCCTCGTCGCTGTGACGACGGCAATCGTGGGAGCCGTGGCGGCGGCGACCGTGCCTGGCATGACGCTGGCGGTCGCGCTCGTTCTCGGTGCAGTGGTGTCGCCGCCCGACGCGGTGACGGCAGTTGCCGTCGGCCGGCAGTTGAAGCTGCCCTCGGCAATGATGACCGTGCTCAAGGGCGAAAGCCTCATCAATGACGCAGCGGCGCTCACCTTCTTCACTTTTGCGGTGGCGAGCGTCGCGGGCACCCATCTCTTCATCTCCAATATTCTGCTCTATCTGCTTTACGCGTCGATTGGCGGCTTCGTGCTCGGGCTGATCCTTGGGGCCGTCGTGCATCTCGTGCGGATGCGGATTTCCAATGCGTCGCTGTCGACGGTGCTTACCGTGGTGGTGCCGTTCGCGGCCTATCTGCTGGCGGAAGAGATCGGCGCCTCCGGCGTGCTCGCTGTCGTTGCCGCGGGACTGTCGCTTGGTCACAGTGGCAGCGACACGCACTATGACGTGCGTATCCAGGAGCAGCAGTTCTGGCGCACCGTGGATGCGCTGCTTGAAGCGTTCGTCTTTGCCTATATCGGGTTGCAGTTCCGCTGGGTTATCGCGGATGCCGGCGAGAAGGGCTTCAATGTGCCCGAGCTGTTCGGCCTGTCGCTGTTCGTCCTCGCCGCAGTCATCCTCGTGCGTATTGGCTGGGTGTTCCTTACCGCGGTGTTCTCGCGATGGCAGGCGCGGGGCGCGGCCAGGCGCCTCGCCAAGATCGACGCCATGCTTGCGATGCCGGAGGCGGAACGCGCCGCGCGCGTCGAGCGCCTGGAGCGGATGACCGGGCGGCGGGGGCGTTTTGCCGAGCGCATCGAGCAGGCACGCGAGGCCCGCCGGGAGGGCGGTTTCGACCTGATGCCGCCCTTCACGTGGAAAGAGAATGCGGTCATCTCGTGGACCGGCATGCGCGGCGTCGTGACGCTGGCCGCCGCCGCTGGTATTCCGTTGGTCACCGCCTCGGGTGCACCGTTCCCCGGCCGCGACGTGATCCAGGTCGTGGCGTTCGCCGTGACGATCGGTACGCTGCTCATCCAGGGGCTGACGCTGCCTTGGCTCATCAGGCGGTTGGGCATCGCCGACTCGAAAGATGCAGAGGCCCGCGAAAAGCAGCACGAACTTGCCGGATCAATGACCCGCCAGGCGACGATTGCAGCGATTACGGCGTTCCGCGACCGGCAGACAGAAGACAAGCCGCGCCAGATGGCCGAACAGATGCTGCGGCGCTGGTCGGCCGAGCCGGCAAGTTCTCCGCTCCAGAAGGCGGCGGGCGACGAGGCTACGGTGATCGCGTTGATGGGTGAGATTCTCGCTGCCCAGCGCAGTGCTTTGATCAAAGAACGCGACGAGCGAAAGCTCGATGACGAGGTGATGCGCGAGGTCCTTGAGGAAATGGACCTGCAGCAGGCGAGCATGGCGAACTGGACACCCGGCCGGTTCGGTCGCTGACCTATTCGGCGGGTGCCGCGCCAGTCTCGTCTATGGCGGTGGCGATGGCCTCGACTTTGCGGGCAGCCTCGGCGAGGCGCTTGGCGAAGTTGCGCTCAAGCTCCTCGGCTTCGAGCGTCAATTCACGGCCAGCGGTGGTCAACTGCGCGATGTCCGAATTGAGCGTTGCGATCCTGCGCTGGGCCTCGGCGAGATCGTCGAGTACGGCGATGCCTGCCATGACGACAAGACGGTTGTCGCCGATCTCGCCGAACTGCATGCGGAGAGCCGTCACGCGTTCGCTGAAGGTCTTGGCGAGGGCGAACAGATGCTCCTCCTGCCCGTCTTCGCAGGCCATGCGGAATTTCTTGCCGTCGATCTCGACATTGACTTCGGGCATTACTGCTTCACCAGCACTTCGCGCACGGTCTCCATGGCGCCAACCAACCGGCGGGCGACTTCGGCGGCGCCATCGTCGAGGCGCTTCGCCTTCGCCGAAGCCTTGTCGAGCTCGGCTGCCAGCCGCGAGCGCTCGGAAGCAAGGCGCTGCATGTCCGCTTCGATGCGGGCATGGGCGCGGACACGGCCATTGAGGCTGCGCACGGAGGCGTCGAGCCGCTGCAGGGCGCGGTCGAGACGGTCGGACGCCGCCTCATAGGTGTCTTCGATGTCGCTCATCCACCCCGCCCAAGTAACGCGACTCCCTGCCGCCAGTATAAGGCGCTGTCATTGACAGGCAAACCGAACCTGTTAAGCCATTTGCCGCCTTAGAGGGTCATCGAAAAGCCCCGAAATCCTCACGAAACGAGCGGGTTACATGAGCAATTCCAAGACTGCCGACGAAATGGCCAATGCTATTCGATCCCTCGCCATGGATGCGGTGGAAAAGGCCAATTCGGGGCATCCGGGCCTGCCGATGGGCTGCGCCGACATTGCGACGGTGCTGTTCACCAAGGTGATGAAGTTCGACCCCAGGCATCCGGAATGGCCGGACCGCGACCGCTTCGTGCTGTCGGCGGGGCATGGCTCGATGCTGCTCTATGCGTCACTCTACCTGCTTGGCTACGAGGATGCGACGATCGATGAGATCAAGAATTTCCGGCAGCTCAATTCGAAGACGGCCGGGCATCCGGAATATCATTTTCTCAAGGGCATAGAGACGACCACCGGGCCGCTCGGCCAGGGTGTCGCCAATGCAGTGGGCATGGCCATCGCCGAGGCCAAGCTCGCCGCGGAGTTCGGCAAGGAGCTGGTGGACCATCACACCTGGGTGCTGGCGGGCGATGGCTGCCTGATGGAGGGCATCAGCCAGGAGGCGATTTCGCTCGCCGGGCACCTCAACCTCAACAAGCTGACGCTGATCTGGGACAATAACGGCATCACCATCGACGGGAAGGTCGCGAACGCCGACTCGACTGACCAGTTGCGCCGCTTCGAAGCGTCGGGCTGGAACACGATTGCCATTGACGGGCATGACCAGGCGGCGATCGAGCGAGCGCTGATCGATGCGCGCAAGAGCACGCGGCCGCTGCTGATCGCGGCCAAGACGACCATCGGTTTCGGTGCGCCGAAGAAGGCGGGCACCGAGAAGGTGCATGGCTCGCCGCTGGGCGCCGAGGAACTGGCCGCTGCCAAGCAGGCGCTCGGCATCACCTATCCGGCCTTCGAGATTCCGAAAGCAACACTCGATGCGTGGCGCGCGGCTGGAACGCGTTCGGCCAATCTGTTCGGCGACTGGCAAGGACGGTTTCTTGGGGCGCATGCCGAAGTGCGCGACGAATTCGAGCGGCGGATCAAGGGCGATCTGCCCAAGGCGTTCGAGGAGACCATCGCCGCCTATAAGGAGAAGCTTGCGGCCGACAAGCCGAAGGTCGCGACGCGCAAGTCGAGCCAGATGGCCCTCGACGTCATCAACAAGGTCGTGCCGGAGACCGTAGGCGGCTCGGCCGACCTTACGGGCTCGAACCTGACCAACACACCCGAGACGCTGCCCTTCACCCAGACTGACCGCTCGGGCCGCTACATGCGCTATGGCATCCGCGAGCACGGCATGGCGGCGATCATGAACGGCATGGCGCTGCATAAGGGGCTGATCCCCTATGGCGGCACGTTCCTCGTCTTCACCGACTATGCGCGGCCGGCGATCCGGCTCAGCGCGATCATGGGCCAGCGCGTGATCTACGTGATGACGCATGACTCGATCGGACTCGGCGAAGACGGGCCGACCCATCAGCCTGTGGAGCATCTGGCGGCGCTGCGGGCGATCCCGAATTTGCTGGTGCTGCGTCCTGCCGACGCGGTCGAGACTCTCGAATGCTGGCAGATCGCGCTCGAGACCAAGGATCGTCCGTCGATCCTTGCACTGTCGCGGCAGAACCTGCCCGCGCTGCGCACGACGCATGAGAAGGCCAATCTCAGCGCCAAAGGCGCCTATGTGATTGCCGGCGACAAGAACGCCGATGCGGTGATCTTCGCCACGGGATCGGAAGTCTCGATCGCCGTCGAGGCGCTTGGCCTGCTCAAAGAGAAGGGCGTATCCGCCAAAGTCGTCTCGGTGCCCTCGCTCGAAATCTTCGAGGGCCAGACGGACAGCTACCGGGCTGAGATCGTCGGCAAGGCCAAGGCTCGTGTTGCGGTCGAGGCAGGGACCGGGCTGAGCTGGAACCGGCTGCTGGGCGAGAAGGGCAGGTTCGTCGGCATGCATTCCTTCGGTGCCAGCGCCCCCGCAGAGGCGCTCTACGAGCACTTCGGCATCACCGCCAAAGGCGTAGTTGAAGCCGTCACGGCGCAGTTGTAAGACGCCCCGTTCCACCCCCGAGAATTCCAAGGAGCCACCATGGCAGTCCGCGTCGCAATCAATGGTTTTGGCCGCATCGGGCGCAACATCCTGCGATCCATCATCGAATCCGGCCGCGACGACGTCGATGTGGTGGCGGTCAACGACCTGGGGCCGGTCGAGACCAATGCGCATCTGCTCCGCTATGACAGCGTGCATGGCAAGTTTCCGCATGAGGTCGTGGTCGAGGGGGACACGATCAATGCGGGCGACGGCAAGTTCAAGGTGACGGCCGTCAAGGACCCGAGCCAATTGCCGCACAAGGACCTTGGCGTCGACATCGTGCTCGAATGCACAGGCATCTTCACCAGCAAGGAGAAGGCCTCGGCCCATCTCGCGGCGGGCGCCAAGAAGGTGATCGTGTCGGCCCCCGCAGAGGGCGCCGACTATACTGTGGTCTATGGCGTCAACCACCAGGGGATGAAGAAAGAGCACATCGTCATCTCCAACGGCTCATGCACGACCAACTGTCTCGCGCCGATGGCGATGATCATGGACGAGCTGGTCGGCATCGAGAAGGGAATGATGACGACCATCCATTCCTACACCGGCGACCAGCCGACGCTCGATACGATGCACAAGGACCTCTACCGCGCCCGCGCCGCGGCGCTGAGCCAGATTCCGACCTCGACCGGCGCAGCGAAGGCGATCGGCCTTGTGCTGCCGCAGCTCAAGGGCAAGCTCGATGGCATCTCGATCCGCGTGCCGACGCCGAACGTGTCGCTCGTCGATCTCAAGTTCGTTTCGAAGCGCGCAACGACGCCGCAGGAAGTCAATGACGCGCTGATCGCGGCGAGCGAGGGCAAGCTCAAGGATGTGATGACGTTCACACGGCATCCGCTGGTGTCATCGGACCTCAATCACGACCCGCATTCGGCGACGATCCTGCTCGACCAGACCAAGGTGATGGACGGCAACTTCGTCAACGTCCTCGGCTGGTACGACAATGAGTGGGGCTTCTCGAACCGCATGCTCGACGTGACCGCGGCGTTCGCGAAGACGCTCTAGGCAATGAACGTTTGGCTGGCGCTCGCCATTGTTACAGTCGTCGCTATCGCGATCATAGCTTTTTTCTGGCGGGCGACGCGCATTCAAGTCGATCACAACGCGGATCGCGATTCTTGGAAGCGCTCTGAGCGGGGTGGCAACGGCCTCCCACCTGGCGAAGGCTAAGCCTCGATCGTTACCGCATCCGCTGAGCGCTTGCCGGGGCCGTGATAGACGGCTTCGACGTTGTGGCCGTCCGGATCAAACAGAAAAGCGGCGTAGTATCCGGGGTGATATTTCCGTTCGCCCGGTGGGCCGTTGTCGCGGCCCCCGGCCTTGATTCCGGCAGCGTACCAGGCCTCGACCATGGCGCGATCGGCGGCCTGGAAGGCGAAGTGGACGTGGCTGGCCGTCTCGCCGACATCGACCCAGAGTTCGTCGGCGAAGAAATGGTCAGGCGTGCTGATCATCTCGATGCCAAGCACGTCCAAGACAGCCGCGTAGAACTTCCGGCTGGCTTCAAGGTCGCGCACCCTCAGGTGCAAATGGTCGATCAGGCGTCCGCGCTTGAGCTGCATCGGGTCTCTCCTCTTTCCAAGGCGGTAACGCCCCAGTATCAAGACAGTTCACGATCGAGGCGAGTGCAAAGATGAGCGGCGCGTTCAAGACCATTGCGGATTTGGACTTCACCAACAAGCGGGTGCTGGTCCGCGCCGACCTCAACGTCCCGGTCCAGGACGGAAAGGTGACCGATGCGACCCGCATCGAGCGCATCGTTCCGACCATTCGCGAGATCATCAAGACCGGTGGCAAGGCAATCCTCGTTTCGCATTTCGGGCGCCCGAAAGGGAAGGTCGACAAGGCCAATTCGCTCGAAATCGTGGTGCCGGCCATTGCCGAAGCGACCGGCCATCCGGTGGGTTTCATCGATACGGACTGGGTGGATGTCTCGGGCGCAAAGAAGGCCATCGACTCTGCTCCCGCCGGGTCGATCCTCGTCCTCGAGAATACGCGCTTTCATCCGGGCGAGGAGGAAGACGATCCGGAACTCGCCAAGCGCATGGCATCGCTCGGGGACCTCTTCGTCAATGATGCGTTCTCGGCTGCGCATCGCGCTCATGCATCGACTGTCGGGCTCGCCAGGCTGCTGCCGTCGGCAGCGGGACTGTCGATGGAGGCGGAGCTTGCGGCACTCGAGAAGGGGCTGGGCAAGCCGCATCGTCCGGTGATCGCCGTTGTGGGCGGCGCCAAGGTTTCGACCAAGCTCGAGCTGCTTGAGAACCTCATCGCCAAGGTCGACGCGCTGGTCATCGGCGGTGCGATGGCGAACACGTTTCTTCATGCCGAGGGCATCGGCATCGGCAAATCGCTGGCGGAACGCGACATGAGCGACACGGTGGATGCGATTCTCACCAAGGCCGAGAAGGCCAATTGCACGATCATCGTGCCGGTCGACGCCGTGGTGGCGTGGAAGTTCGAGAAGAATGCGCCGCATCAGAATTACGGACTCGATGCGATGGATCCCAACGGCATGATCCTCGATCTGGGCCGGCAGTCACTGGAGCGGATCAAGGGCGCGATCGACGAGGCCGCGACACTCGTCTGGAACGGGCCGCTCGGCGCCTTCGAGACTGTGCCGTTTGACCGGGGGACGACGGAAATCGCCGAATATGTCGCGGCACGCACCAAGGCAGGCAAACTGGTTTCCGTGGCCGGGGGCGGCGATACAGTTGCCGCGCTGGCCAATGCTGAGGTCAAGAACCAGTTCACCTATGTCTCGACGGCGGGCGGGGCCTTCCTCGAATGGATGGAAGGCAAGGCACTGCCCGGGGTCGAGGCGCTCAGGGCTTAACCAGCCGCACCGGTTCAAGCGCAATGCTGCCAGATTCTGAGGCCACATAGCGCGGAACACTGGCTATAAGGCCACAATGGACGTCGAGTTCTACCTTGTTGCGCCGCCTGGGGCGGAGGCCGCGCAGTTCCTGCCCCTGTTGAAGGACGCGTTTGCCGCGGCGCCGGTCGCGGCGCTGTTGCTGCCGCGCGAGGGCCATTCGGACAATGGCTACAAGAGCTTCGCCAAGGCTGTGATTCCGGTGGCGCAGGACGCGGGCGTCGCGGTGCTGATCGAGGGCGATCCGGGGCTGGTGCGCGTGCTTGGCGCTGACGGATTGCATGTCGCGGGCGATGTTGCGGCCGTGAAGGCGGCTATCACCGCGCTCAAGCCGCAATTCATTGTGGGTGCGGCGGGAATCGCGTCGCGGCATGACGCGATGATCAAGGGCGAACTCGGGCCCGACTATGTGTTCTTCGGTCCCTCGCACGGGCCGCGCGACCCCGAGCAGCGCGAAATGGCGCGCTGGTGGGCAGAGGTGATGACGGTGCCGGCGGTATTGTCCGATACCGCGGCCACGGCAGAGAGTGCGAGCAGCGATGGCTGCGAATTCATCAGTCTTGGCGAAAGCCTTTGGAGCGCACCGGAAGGGGCGGGCGCACGTCTCAAGGCAATCGCCGGCGCCTTGAAGGTGGCCGCATGAAGCGGCTCGTGATCGGCGTCGCAATCATGCTGGGCACGGCCGTTGCGGCGCTGGGCCAGACCGGACTCGATCCAATGCCACCAGTACTCGAGAATCCGGCGCCGGCGGCGGACGACGCGAGCGCTGTCAGCGCACAGGTCTTCGGCACGGGCAAGGTGGACGAAGCCTATGGCGCATTCCAGCGCGGCTACTTCCTTACGGCACTGCAACTGGCGCTGCCGCGCGCCGAAAAAAATGATGCGGCGGCGCAGACCTTGATTGCGGAGATCTATGCGCGTGGCCTCGGCGTGGCCGAGAATGTCGCGCGCGCCTCGAGCTGGTACCAGATCGCGGCCAAGAACGGCGATCATCTGGCGGCCTTCGAACTCGGGCTCCTCTATCTTGACGGCACGGGCGTGCCGCGCAATCCCGAACGCGCGGCGGAGCTGTTCAAGCAGGCCGCCGACAAGGGCTATGCTCCGGCGCAATACAATCTGGCGCTGCTTCACATCGAGGGGCGCTATGCGTCGCCCGATCTCGAAGCGGCGGCCAAGCTGATGGCGTCCGCCGCGAAAGCCGGCTTCGCCGAAGCGCAATATGACTATGGCTCGATGCTGATGGAGGGCGCGGGCGTGGTGCCCGATACCGAGGCTGGTGCCGCGCAGATCGCGCTCGCGGCGCGGCAAGGGCTCGTGGCGGCCAAGGTCGAGTATGCGACCATGCTCTATCTCGGCAAGGGCGTGCCGCGCGACCTCAAGGGCGCCGTCGACTGGTACGAAAGCGCGGCCAATGACGGCAATCCCGTCGCGCAGAGCCGGCTCGCAAAGCTGCTCGCGGTGGGCGACGGAATAGATTTCGATCTGACGCGCGCAGCGATGTGGCGGGCCCTGGCGCGGCAGCAGGGTTATGTCGACCCGCAACTGGACAAGCTGCTGGCATCGATTTCCCCCAAGGACCTCGCAAGAGCCGAAGAAATGGCCCGGTTTTGGCCGTCCGATCCGCCGGCGGCCGCTGCCGGCGGCTGAGACTTGCGCGGTCCGGCATTCTCATGCATGGAACGCGCCGTTTCCCACCCAGGTTGTTTCGCGATGGCCGGCTCGGCACTTCTCACGATCATGGTCAATGCCGCCCTCAAGGCAGGCCGCTCGCTGACGCGCGATTTCGGCGAGATCGAGAATCTGCAGGTCTCGGTCAAGGGGCCGGGTGACTTCGTCTCCAACGCCGACCGTTCGGCTGAGAAGATCGTCCAGCAGGAGCTGAGCAAGGCACGGCCCACCTATGGCTTCCTCATGGAGGAGAGCGGCGAGATCAAGGGCACCGATGGCCAGCATCGCTGGATCATCGATCCACTGGATGGGACGACGAATTTCCTCCACGGCATCCCGCTCTTTGCGGTGGCCATCGGGCTCGAGCGCGCGGGAGAGATGGTGGCCGGCGTCATCTACAATCCAGTGATGGACGAGATGTACACCGCCGAGAAGGGCGGCGGCGCCTGGCTCAATGACCGCAAGCGGCTGCGCGTTGCGGGGCGCAAGCATCTGGCGGATGCGGTGATCTCGACCGGCATCAAGATCAGCGAGGCAGCGGGCGATGCCCTGCAGCTTCGGCAGCTCGCGCATATCTCGCCGGCGGCTGCGGGCATCAGGCGCACCGGCTCGGCCTGCACCGATCTCGCCTGGGTCGCGGCGGGCCGGCTCGACGGCTATTGGGAATCGCATTTGCATCCATGGGACGTGGCGGCCGGCACGATCATCCTGCGCGAAGCCGGCGGCACGATCAGCGACTACAACGGCACGCCGGGACACATCGCGACCGGCAATGTGATCGCCGCGAACGAGGCGATTCACGGCCAATTGCTCAAGGCGATCAAGGCGGTGAAATAGGCGGGGGCAACCGTAAAGCGCCGCGGGGCGGGCCGGTTCAAGCCATTGTCACGCCGGAATGCTGTGACTAAGGTCCAGCCATGGCGCAGAGCTACGACCCCTATCACCTCAAAAGCCCGACCATCTATCTGGTCAAGATCGTCGTTTTTCTGGTGATTGTCGGGCTCGTCGCCGCGATCCTCAGCCAGTCGATCATCACCTTCTTCTGGGCCAATCCCTTCATCAACAGCCTGATCGTGCTGGTGGCGGTGACGGGCATCATCCTCTCGATCCGCCAGATCCTCCGGCTCTTCCCCGAGATCAAATGGGTCAACTCGATGCAGGACGGCACCATGGCGCGGGTACGCCAGCCTGTCCTGCTCGCGCCGGTCGCCGGCATGTTGCGCGACAAGCTGGGCGAGGCGGTCATCACCCCGTCCTCGATGCGCTCGATCCTCGATTCGGTGGGCAACCGGCTCGACGAGGCCAAGGACACCTCGCGCTATCTCACGGGCCTGCTCGTCTTTCTCGGCCTGCTCGGAACGTTCTACGGCCTGCTCGAGACGGTGACCAATGTCGCCGCGACGATCCAGGCGCTCGACACCTCGACCGGTGACACGGCAAGCCTGTTCGCCAATCTCAAGGCCGGGCTGGCGGGTCCCCTGGGCGGCATGGGCACGGCGTTCTCCGCTTCGCTGCTGGGCCTTTCGGGCTCGCTGATCCTCGGCTTCCTCGACCTGCAGACCAGCCAGGCGCAGAACGCGTTCTACACCGATCTCGAGGACTGGATGACCTCGATGACCGAGCTCGACCATCCCATGACGCAGATGCAGGCCACAGGCCTCGGCGTGCAGGGTGAAGAGATGTCGGCGATGATCGAGCGGCTGGGCTCGACCATGCAGAACTCCAATTCGAGCCAGAACGCCATTCGTGCCATGGCCGAACTCGCCAAGGGCATCGATGGGCTAGTGAAGCACATCCGGGCCGAGCAGGCGGATATCCGCATCCATATCGAAGAGCAGGGCGACACCAACAAGAAGCTCCGCGAACTCATCGAGGCGATGCTGCGCGAGGACCAGGGTGGCCCGCGGCCCAACTAACGCCGGAATGGGCGGGCAGAGCGGCAGCTTCAGGGGAAATTCATGGCGTCGCTGAGCCGCAGCCGCAGATCGCAGATCACCAATTACTGGCCGGGCTTTGTCGACGCGCTGAGCTCGCTGTTGCTCGTCATCATCTTCCTGTTGTCGCTGTTCATGCTGACGCAGTTCTTCCTCGGGCAGGAAATTCAGGGCAAGGACACCGCGATGCAGCGGCTCAACTCGCAGATCGCCGAGTTGACCGACCTGCTGCAGCTCGAGCGCAGCAACAGCGACGACGCGTCGAGCGAACTCGCGGCGCTGCAGGCGACGCTGGCAGCGACCACCGCCGAGCGCGACAAGCTGCAAACCGCGGTCGCCGGGTTCGGCGCCGGCAATGATGGCAAGGACCAGCGCATCGCTGTGCTCGAAACCGATCTCGAAGCGGCCAAGGACATGACCGATGAGCAGGCGGCGCAGGTGGCGCTGCTCAATCAGCAATTGGCCGCGCTTCGCACGCAGATCGGGGCGCTCGAAGAGGCCCTCAATGCCTCCGAGACCAAGGCGACGGAAAGCAAGACGCAGATCGCCGATCTCGGACGCCGGCTCAATCTCGCGCTCGCCCAGCGCGTGCAGGATCTCAGCCGCTACCGTTCGGATTTCTTCGGACGGCTGCGTCAGATACTCGAAGGCCGTGCCGATGTGCGCGTGGTGGGCGACCGCTTTGTCTTCCAGTCGGAAGTGCTGTTCGGTGCCGGCGAGGCGTCCATTTCGCCCGCCGGGCAGGAAGAGCTGTCCAAGCTTGCATCTGCCGTGAAGGAGCTCGAAGGCGAGATCCCGTCGGATGTGAACTGGGTGCTTCGCATCGATGGGCACACCGACAAACGACCGATCAACACGCCGGAGTTCCCCTCGAACTGGGAGTTGAGCGCGGCGCGCGCCATCTCCGTCGCGAAGTTCCTGATCGCGCAGGGCGTCTCTGCGCAGCATCTGGTGCCGGCCGGCTTCGGCGAGTTCTCGCCGATCGACGGCGGGGACAGCGAAGAGGCTTACGCCCGCAACCGGCGTATCGAGTTCAAGCTGACGGAGTGACTATTGCTGTCGGCATGGGTATTCTGCTTGACAGAATACCCTGTGCGGAATACCCTTCCGCATGATCCGCAGCTTTGCCGACAAGGGCACCGAACGGCTGTTTCATGACGAGCCGGTCAAGGCCTTTTCAGCAATAGAACGGATTGCCCGACGAAAGCTGCTTCTACTCGATGCCGCTACGCAAATTGGCGATCTCCGGCAACCGCCGGGAAACAGGCTCGAAGCGTTGAGAGGTAACCGAGCCGGGCAATATAGCGTCAGAATCAACGATCAGTGGCGTATCTACTTTCGGTGGAATGATGGGCCGACGGATGTTGAGATTGTGGACTATCACTGAGGGATGCCGATGAAGAAGCTCGATCCGATTTCGCCAGGTGAGGTGCTTCTGGAAGAGTTTCTGCTTCCCATGGGCATCAGCCAGAACCGGCTCGCCAGCGACATCGACGTACCGCCTAGCCGGATCGCTGACATCGTCAAGGGGAGCCGGGCCATCACGGCAGATACAGCGCTACGGCTTGCTGCATATCTGGGCACGTCGGCTCAGATGTGGCTCAACCTGCAGTCGAGTTATGATCTTAGAGTGGCTGAGGCGAGCTACTGGCCCGAAGCTCGCGAGCGTATCCGCGCACGCCGATCTGCGTAGTTACTCGGCCGCCGCCGGCGTTTCATCGCGGAACTGCAGCTTGGCCAGCCGCGCATAGCGGCCGCCTTTCTTGATCAGCTCATCATGCGTGCCTTCATCGATCAGGCGGCCCTTCTCGAGCACGAGAATCCGGTCTGCGTCGCGGATGGTCGCGAGGCGATGCGCGATGACCAGCGTCGTGCGGCCTTTCATGAGCGTTGCGAGCGCGCGCTGCACGAGATTTTCGGACTCCGCGTCGAGCGCCGACGTCGCTTCGTCGAGCAGCAGGATCGGCGCATCCTTGAGCAAAGCGCGGGCAATGGCGAGGCGCTGCTTTTGGCCCCCTGACAGGAGCACGCCGCGTTCGCCGACGATGCTGGCGTAGCCCTCGGGGAGCTCTTCCACGAAATCGTGGACCAGCGCGGCCTTGGAGGCAGCCTCGATCTCGGCCTGGGTGGCGTCGGGACGGCCGAAGCGGATGTTTTCGGTGATGGTGCCGGCGAAAATGGTCGGCTCCTGCTCGACATAGGCGAACCGCCGCCGCAAATCGGCGATATCGACGCGGCGGATGTCGAGGCCATCGACGAGGATGGCCCCCGAGGTGACGTCGTAGAAGCGCTGGACCAGCGAGAAGACCGTCGATTTTCCGGCACCGGACGCCCCGACGAGCGCGACTGTTTCGCCCTTGCCGATCGAGAAGCTGAGGTCGTGCAGCACCACGTCGTTCTCGCGCGTCGCATAGGCGAAACCCACATGATCGAAAGCGACGGTTCCAAGCGGCGGCTGCGGCAGGGGCAGGGGGTTTACCGGCGCCGGAAGCCGCGATTTCGTATCGAGGATTTCCATCAGGCGCTCGGTGGCGCCCGAGACGATCTTCAATGTGCCGACAAGGTCGGAGACGCTCTGTACGGCATTGGTCGCCATCAGCGCATAGATGAGGAATTGGGCGAGCTGGCCGACGGTGACCTGGCCGTCGAACACGGCCTTGCTGCCCCACCAGACGAGCACCACCAGCGCCGTGATCGTCGTGAAGAAGATGGCGGCCAGAAGAACCGCGCGGATGCCGAGGCGGTTCACTTCGACGCTGAAGCTTTCTTCGGCGCGCTCGCCATAGAGGCGGGATTGCTCCGGCTCCTGAACGAAGCTTTTGACCGTGCGGGTCGCCCCCAGCGCCTCGGTCGCCATGGCGGACATTTCGGCGACCGCGTCCTGCGCGCGGCGCGACATGCGCTGCAGCCGGCGCGAGACCAGCAGGATCGGGATCATGATCGCGGGCACGACAATGACGACCGCGATGGAGAGATAAGGGCTGGTCAGGAACATCAACACCAGGGCGCCGACCAGCGTGACGATGGCGCGGAGGATCTGGCTGAGCGAGCTGCCGACCACGGCGCGAACGGTGGCGACGTCGCCTGTGAGGCGCGACGTCAACTCGCCGACGCGATGCGTATCGAAGAACGTCGCATCGAGGCTCAGCAGATGATCGAACACGGCCTTGCGGAGATCGGTCAGCACGCGCTCGCCGAGCAGGGAGATGAAATAAAAGCGGGCCCCGGTGGCGACAGCGATGATCGCGGCGAGGCCGACGATCAGCCCGCCATACTGGGTCACCATGTCGAGGTTCTGGGCGACAAAACCCATGTCGATGACACGCCCGGCGATCAGCGGAACGATCAGCGACGAGATCGAGGCGATCAGCAGGAAGACCAGCGTCGCGACCAGCCGCACGGGGTAGCGGAGGATGAAGGGCATAAGGCGGCGCAGCGGCTGCAGGCGCAACGGCTTCTTGCGGTCGTCTTCGCGGCTGCCGCCGAAGGATCGCTGGACTCCGGGCCCGGAGCGGCGCTGTGAAGTCTGGGTGTCGGACAAGGTGTTATCCGTATAGGCAGGGGGCAGAGGGCCTGCAACAGCCTTGGGACGCCCAGCCACTTGCCGGGGCCGGGGTTTTTCTATAGAGGACCGGCCTAATTCAACCCATCGGCTTGCCGGGCGCCCAAATCCACCGATTGCGCGCCCGTTTGATTTGAGGCTCCGCCATGAAGAAAGACATCCATCCCGACTACCACATGATCACCGTGGCGATGACCGACGGGACCACGTACCAGACGCGTTCGACCTACGGCAAAGAGGGCGATACGTTGCAGCTCGACATCGACCCCAAGACCCATCCGGCATGGACCGGCGTGCAGGGCAATCTGCTCGACCGCGGCGGGCGCGTCTCGCGCTTCAAGGAGCGGTTCAAGGGCCTCGGCGTCTAGCCGTCCGCAACCGGCATCGAGTTTTCGGAACCCCGCTTCGGCGGGGTTTCTTATTGGCCGTGAAGCTGGCCGAAGGCCGCGCGGAGCCGCGACAACTGGTCGCCGATGCTGCCCTGGGAGGCGGGCTGCACCTCGGCAGAGACGCCACGCTCGAGCTTGTCGAACTGCAGGACGCGCTCGAACAGGCGGTCACCCTGGTCGATGAAGCCGAGCAGGCGGACGGGAAGGTCGGCAAACCCCGGACCGCCGCGATGCTCGGGCGTCGCCGAGAACTTGACCTTTTCCTTCTCGGCGCGGGCGTGTTCGGCGGTCAACTCGCCCTCATTAACGGCGCGCTGGAGCAGCAGCCAGGAGGCGAGCTGCATCAGCCGGGTGGTTAACCGCATGGATTCGGTTGCGTAGACGAAGGAGGCGTCGCGGGCGAGGGCGCGGCTTTCGGCACGGCCGTCGCCGTCGAGGTAGGCGGCAACGTCTTCGATCAGGGCCATGCCCTCACGATAGAGCAGGTCGAACCCGCCCGACGCGACAATGCGCGGGCCGAGCGCGATGGCCGGCTTGTCCTGTGGATCGTTCACGCTTCTGCCCAAGTTCAGTATCGTTCGCGCCGACAGGTGCGGGCGCGACTAGCGAGAATAGGCGCAAATCGCGGCATGGTCACGGCGAGCGCGGACTCAGTGTTAATGCGAGGGGAGTTTGCAACGCCGTGAAAAGAAAAGAGCCGCGAAACGGGCGGCTCTCGGAGTTAACAGGGAGGCGTCAAACAGAGGGAGAAACCACTCTGCAAGTCCAGAAACTGGACAATTCGACATTAGCCGGAACAAGTTAACCCGCCGTTAACGGAACGTATTTCCTTAACCTTGCCGATTGGTGAGCGCCGGATACGCGGCGCGGCTTCACAATGGGGCGGGCCGCCACTATAAGCCGCCGGAAATCCATAAAATCTTCGAGGGGGATGACCGCATGGCCGGCCATTCGCATGCCAAAAACATCATGCATCGCAAGGGGAAGAGCGATGCGGCGCGATCCAAGGTGTTCTCCAAGCTGGCGCGCGAGATCACGGTGGCTGCCAAGCTCGGCGCACCTGACCCGGCCTTCAATGCCCGGCTGAGGCTCGCCGTGGCAAATGCCCGGGCCCAGTCGATGCCCAAGGACAATATCGATCGCGCCATCAAGAAGGCGACCGGGGCCGAAGGCGAGAATTACGAGGAAATCCGCTACGAAGGGTACGGGCCAGGCGGAGTTGCGATCATCGTCGAGGCGCTCACCGACAACCGCAACCGCACGGCCTCGAATGTGCGCTCGACCTTCTCCAAGAATGGCGGCGCGCTGGGTGAAACCAATTCCGTCGGCTTCATGTTCGACCGCGTGGGCGAGATCTACTACCCCGCAAGCGCGGGCAGCGCCGACAAGGTGATGGAAGCGGCCATCGAGGTCGGCGCCGACGACGTCGAGTCCGACGAGGAAGGCCACTCGGTCTATACGAGCTTCGAAGCGATGACCGAAGTCGCCGCGGCGCTCGAAAAGCTCCTGGGCGAACCCGAGTCGGTGAAGGCGATCTGGAAGCCTCAGAACGACGTTCCGGTCGATGCCGAAAAGGGTGCGACGCTGCTGAAGCTGATCGGCCTGCTCGAGGACGATGATGACGTGCAGAACGTCTATTCCAATTTCGACATCAGCGACGAAGATCTGGCAAAGATCGAAGCCTAGGCCGCGACCATCGGCAAGCTTTCGTAGTTCCTGACGGGAGCGATCGCGACGCGGTTGCGGCCTGCCTGCTTGGCTGCATACAGTTCCTGGTCGGCGAGGCGAAAGAGATCGTGGAATGCGATCGGGTGGTCGAATGCTGCGCCGCCCACCGATACGGTCAAGCGGTGTCGCGCTTGGCCCGGCGTGAAGTCGGTGTCGTAAACGGTCTTGCGGATGCGCTCGGCGATGGACGTCACATACGCCAGTTCTGCGCCCGGCAGGAAGACGCCGAATTCCTCGCCACCGAGGCGCCCAACGAGGTCGGGTGAGCGAACCGTCGCCTTGATGCCCGATGCGATCATCCTGAGGGCTTCGTCGCCGCGATCGTGGCCATAGCTGTCGTTGATCGCCTTGAAGTTGTCGGCGTCGATCACCAGCATCGCGCCCCTCGACTCGCCGCCGGTACGCACTTCCTTGAGATAGGCATCGACGAGAGTCGAAAAAGCGGCGCGATTGAGGACGCCCGTAAGGGCGTCGGTCGAGGCGTAGATCGTCAGACGCTGGTGCGCGATCGCCAGGTCACGCAGCTTGCTGGTGAAGAACAGCAGCAGCGGAACCGCGAGCAGGACCGGCAGGAAGATGTCGATGAGGATGCTGCGCAGGCGTGCACCGTCCTCCATCCCCGAAAGGTTGAACGAGTCGACCGACAGCGCGATCACGACGCAGAAGACCGTGCCGACGATTGTGGTGAGGATGACCCGGCCCCAGCTCTGGGGCGAGAGATCGATTCTGGGCAGTCGCATCGGGCGCGCAACTCCATACATGGCGCAGGCGGATGTTGCCCAAAGCTGTTGAGGGATGCCCTACGCCGTTGCGTGCAATTTTAGGGATCCCCCATTTCGTTGCCGGTTTGTTCACATTCCGCTTGGTAGGCTGGCGACCGTGTCCTAAAGCTCGGGAATGGCAGGCATGGTGCGAATCATCGGCATTGATCCGGGGCTTCGGCGCTGCGGATGGGGCGTCATCGAGAGCGAGGGCAACCGGCTCCGGTTTGTCGCTTGCGGGACGCTGACCCCGGCGACTTCCGGAAGTCTCGCGGACCGCCTGGCAGAACTTCATGGCGGCTTGAGAGCATTGATCGATCTCCACCGGCCGGACGAGGCGGCGGTGGAGGAAACCTTCGTCAATGCCGGAGCGCGCTCGGCGTTGCAGCTTGGGCAGGCGCGCGGCGTCGCGCTGATGACGCCGGCCTCGATGCACATCCCGGTAAGCGAGTACGCGGCCAATCTCGTCAAGAAGTCTGTAGTCGGAGCGGGGCATGCGGAAAAGCAGCAGGTGCAGCTGATGGTCAAGACCTTGTTGCCGGCCGCAGACTTCCGCGGCGCCGACGCCGCCGATGCGCTGGCGATCGCCATCTGCCATGCCCATCATCGCACGCTGATCGCGCTCCGGGCCAGCGCATGATCGGCAAGCTCAAGGGGCTGATCGACGGCTTCGGCGACGATTACGTCCATGTCGATGTGGGCGGGGTCGTTTACGAAGCCTTCTGTTCGAGCAAGACGATGAATGCGCTGCCGCAGGTCGGACACGCCACGGTCGTCCATATCGAGATGATCGTCCGCGAGGACATGATCCGGCTCTACGGCTTCGCGACGCCTGAGGAGAAGGCCTGGTTCACGACGCTGATGACGGTGCAGGGGGTTGGCGCGCGCGTGGCGCTGTCAATCCTCTCGACGCTCACGACGGGCGAATTGTCGAGCGCCATCGCGCTGCAGGACAAGGCCATGGTGGGTCGGGCCAATGGCGTAGGCCCGAAGCTCGCCTTGCGCATTGTCACTGAACTCAAGGGCAAGATGCCGACCGGGATCGGCATCGATGCGGGGACGCTCGGCCTGCAGCAGGCTCTGGGCGAGGGCAGGGCACGATCGAATGTGGCCGATGCCGTGTCCGCGCTCAGCAATCTCGGCTATTCGAGCGCCCAGGCCAGCGCCGCCGTGGCGCGCGTGGTGGGCAAGGAGGGCGATGCCACCGCGACCGAAACACTGATCCGGCTCGGGCTGAGAGAATTGAGCAGTTGAGCCTTGCCAGAGGACTCTCTCCTTACTACTTTTGAGCAGTAAGGAATGCTCGTGGAGTCAGAGATGAGCGACCGCGTAAGAATTGTCGGCGATTCACATGCAACGAGCAAGGGACAGACGACCATCCCTAAGCTGGTTCGCGACGCAATGGGAATCAAGGATGGTACGCCGCTGACGTGGACCTATGAGGATGGCCGCTTGACGGTGCGAGCCAAGACCAAACGTCTTGAGGATTTTGCCGGCATTCTCGGTCCGCCGCCAAATGGCAGGCGAGTGAGTATTGAAGAGATGAACGAGGCCGTACGGGAAGAGGCCGCAGCCCGGTTCAAGCGCAAGACTGCTCGATGATCGGCGTCGATTCGAACGTCCTGGTTCGAGTGCTCGTCGGCGACGCGCCGGAACAAAGCAGACGGGCCGTGGCATTCCTCTCGCAACGGTCGCAGGAAGATCCTGCCTATGTGAGCGAGGTGGTGCTTGTCGAAATCATCTGGGTCCTGCAGCGAGCCTATGGCTACACAAGGGACGCCGTTCTTGTGGCCCTGACCACGCTATTCGAAAGCGCCAACCTCCTTGTCGCAAGGCAGGAATTGATGCAACTCGCAATTAGGATGTCGCTTGAGACTGGCGCGGATCTGGCGGACAGCGTTATTGCTGCCCTTGCTGTGGATGCGGGCGCCGCCAAGACCGTGACCTTCGACCGCGATGCCGCAAGACGTATTCCCGGCATGGAACTCCTCAAGTGACCGATCTCACCTCCGCTGCCGCTGGGCGCGACGATCCGCTCGATGTGTCACTGCGGCCGACCGGTTTTGCCGAATTTGTCGGGCAGGCGCAGGCCAAGGCCAATCTCGAAGTGTTCATCGCGGCCGCCAAGGCTCGGAAGACCGCGCTCGACCACGTGCTGTTCGTCGGCCCGCCCGGGCTTGGCAAGACGACACTGGCGCAGATCGTGGCGCGCGAGCTGGGTGTCGGATTCCGCGCGACATCCGGTCCTGTGATCGCGAAGGCCGGCGACCTTGCGGCGCTGCTCACCAATCTCGAGGATCGCGACGTACTCTTCATCGACGAGATCCACCGGCTCAATCCGGCGATCGAGGAAATCCTCTATCCGGCGATGGAAGACTACCAGCTCGATCTCATCATCGGCGAGGGACCGGCGGCGCGCTCGGTGCGGATCGATCTCAGCAAATTCACCCTAATCGGCGCGACGACGCGCGCCGGGCTGCTGACGACGCCGCTGCGTGACCGTTTCGGCATTCCGGTGCGGCTCAATTTCTATTCGCCCGAGGAGCTGGTGAGCATTGTCGAGCGCGGCGCGAGGCTGCTCGGCGTCGGGATGGCACCCGACGGAGCACTGGAAATCGCGCGCCGTTCGCGGGGGACGCCCCGCATCGCAGGACGCTTGCTGCGCCGCGTCACCGATTTTGCGCTGGTGGACGGCGCCAAATCCATTACGCGGGCGATCGCCGACAAGGCGCTGCTGCGGCTCGAAGTCGATGCGCGCGGGCTCGACGCGCTGGATCGGCGCTACCTCAGGACTATAGCGGAGTTCTACAATGGCGGGCCTGTCGGCATCGAGACGATTGCGGCTGCACTCAGCGAGCCCCGCGACGCGCTGGAGGAGATCGTCGAGCCCTATCTGATTCAGCAGGGCTTCATCCAGCGCACGCCGCGCGGCCGCATGCTGACGGCGCTGTCGTTTCAGCATCTGGGCATGACGGTGCCACAGGGCTTCGTCGGCATGCAGGCCAGCCTGTTCGAGGAGCCCGAAGCTGACTAGGCGGCATCGTTTCGAGGTTCGCGTCTATTACGAGGACACCGATTTTTCGGGCAATGTCTATCACGCGGCCTACCTGCATTTCTTCGAGCGCGGGCGGACAGAGTTTTTGCGCGCCAACGGGATCCACCATTCCGAGCTTGCGAAGGAGGGCATCGCCTTTGCTGTGAAGTCGATGAGCATCGATTTCGCGCGCGCGGCGCATATCGACGATCTGCTGGTGGTCGAGACGTCGATCGCCAGCCTCACCGGCGCCCGCATGGTTCTGGATCAGGTGATCGATCGCGGGACGGAGCGCATCGCGACGGCCCGGGTCGAAGTCGTCGCGATCAAGGTTGGCGGCAAGGCAGCGCGGCTGCCGAAAGCCCTGCTGGCAAAGTTTTCCACCTAGCCGGCAGACACGGCCTGTTAACCATTCATTAGCCATAAGAAATGCGGGCCGCGACACCGGCCTGAAAGGTCCGGAAATCCGGGGCTTTCTCTTAAATTTGACAAAATCTGCCCGCATCGACGGCGCCACGCTGCCATCGTGATCTCCCCATGCTCCATGGGCCTTTCGCACGATGTCACCCGGGGGCCGGCCTGGCGGGGCCGAGACGGAAGGACCCAGTCATGGATGCCGGAACAGCAGTGGTCGCCACACAGGAGGTGGTGAACTTCTCGCTATTGGGCTTGTTCCTCAGCGCCGACTGGGTGGTCAAGATCGTCATGATCGGCCTGCTCGGCGCGTCCATCTGGTGCTGGGCGATTATCGTCGACAAGTCGCTGCTTTACGGGCGCGCTGCCCGGCAGATGAATGCCTTCGAGCGCGTCTTCTGGTCGGGACAATCGCTCGAGGATCTCTACCAGCAGATGTCGGACAAGCCCTCGCTCGGCCTCGGGGCGGTGTTCGTCGCGGCCATGAAAGAGTGGAAGCGCAGCCACGAGCAAAACGCCGCGTCCTATATCGGCGTGCAGACTCGGCTCGAGAAGGTGCTCGATGTTGCCATTGCGCGCGAGAGCGAGGGCCTCGAGAAGCGGCTCGGCTTCCTCGCCACCGTGGCCTCGGCGTCGCCCTTCATCGGCCTTTTTGGCACGGTATGGGGCATCATGAACTCATTCACGTCGATCGCGGCAAGCAAGAGCACGAACCTCGCAGTGGTTGCGCCCGGCATCGCCGAGGCGCTGTTCGCGACGGCGCTCGGCCTTCTGGCGGCGATCCCCGCGACGATCGCGTACAACAAGCTGTCGAGCGATTCGAACAAGCTGGTCAGCCGGCTCGAGGGTTTTGCCGACGAGTTCGCGACCATCCTCTCGCGCCAGCTCGAATCGCGGAACCGCTAGACCATGGCGATGTCTCTCGCAGGCAAGTCCGGAGGCGGGCGCAGGCGCGGGCGCGGCGGCAAGAGCCGGCCGATGGCGGAGATCAACGTCACCCCGCTGGTTGACGTCATGCTCGTGCTGCTGATCGTGTTCATGGTTGCAGCGCCATTGCTGACGGTGGGCGTCCCGATCGACCTGCCGCAGACAAAGGCGAAGGAACTCAACACCGAGAGCAAGCCGATCAGCGTCACCGTGACGCCCGCTGGCGAAATTTTCCTGCAGGACCAGAAGGTCGAGCTCGACGCGCTGGTCGAGCAGATCGCGGCGGTTGCGCCGAACGGCACCGAAGAGCGCATCTTCGTGCGGGGCGACCAGAGCGCCAATTACGGCGAGGTGATGCGCGTGATGGGCGTTTTGAGCGCCGCCGGCTACACCAAGATCGGACTGATCACAGCGCAGGATCAGGTCAGGTAGATGAAGACCGGCGTCACCACTTCGGTTGTCGCCCATGCCGCAGTCCTGATCGTCGCGATCGTGGGACTCGGCTCAGCCAGGCCCTACGAGCCCGAAGTGGTGGAGTCGATCGCAGTGGACCTCGTGCCGATCTCGGAGTTCACCAATATTCGCGCCGGCTCGCTCGACAGCACGATCGTCGAGACCGAGACGCCGGCGATCGCCGAGAGCGACAAGCCGGCCGAGATCGCGCAGCCGACGGGCAACACCCAGGAAGATCAGCCAACGCCGCAGGAGACGGCGAAGGAGACTCCGGCGCCAGTCATCAACACGGCGCCCGAGCCCGTGCCCGAAGTGCAACCCGAGCCGGAACCCGATCCGGTGGTCGAGCCGCCGCCGGAGCTTGAGCCCGAGGCCGCGCCCGAACCTGTTGCGGCCCCGGAAGAGACGGCGCCGGCACCCGAGCTTGCCGCCCCTGAAACCACCGAGGCGCCGACGCAGGTCGCGCCGGTTCCTGCACGCCGCACTGCGAGCCTCGACAAGATTCGAGCCGACTACAAGAAGGAGCTCGAGCAGCAGAAGAAGGATGCCGCGGCCAAGAAGAAGGCCGAGGAGGAGCAGAAGCGCATCGCCGAGGCGAAGAAAGAAGCCGACAAGCAGGCGCGCGAGGCCGACCAGGTCGCGGCTCTCATCAACAATGAGCAGTCGCGTGGCGCGACGACGGGGCAGGGCGGAACACCGACGCTCGGCAAGAACACCGGCACCGCCGCGACGCTCAGCCAGAACGAGATGGCCGCGCTGTCGGCGGCGATGCGGGCCTGCTTCAATCCGCCGCCGGGCTCGACCGAAGAAAATGCCTCGGCCCTGGTCGCGGTCAATTTGACCCGCGACGGCATGGTGTCCGGTGTCCCGCAGATTCTCTCGGTCACTGGGCCGATGACGGGGCAGATGACCGGCAATGCGGCGGTCCGCGCGGTGCAGCGCTGCGGGCAGAACGGCTACACGATGCTGCCTGCCGACAAATATGACGGTGCCAATGGCTGGAACACCGTCAAAGTCACATTCAACGCCAACGAGACGTTCTAATATCGGATTTCGCCCCGGGGCGACGCGAGGATTACGGAGAACACGAATGCATCAGATCACCCGCCGGCACCTGTTGAAGCTCGGCCTTGGCGGCGCCGCACTGCTCGCGGCCGGATCGCCTGCAAAGGCGCTGGTGGAGATCGTCGTGTCGGGCGGCGACTTCGTGCCGCTGCCGATCGCGATCCCCGATTTTGCCTCATCTGACCCCACCTTCGGCCGCGAGGTTGCTGACATCGTGCGCGCCAATCTGGCACGCTCGGGCCTGTTCGCACCGCTCGACCCGAACAGCCTTCCAGCGCGGGTGGGCGATGTGAACAATGAGCCGGCCTTCGCCGACTGGCGTGCGATCAATGTCGATGCGCTGGTAATGGGGCAGGTCGAGCGCGGCGGACAGATTCAGTCGGCGGTGCGCGTTTGGGACACCCAGGCGGCGCAACAGGTGATCGGCAACAATTACGCCGCCGATCCGCAGACCTATCGCCGCATCGCGCATATCGTGTCCGATGCGATCTATGCATCGCTCGCGGGGGACAAGGGATACTTCGACACACAGATCGTGTTTGTCGCCGAGAGCGGGCCCAAGGCCAACCGCAAGAAGCAGATCGCCTTGATGGATCAGGATGGCGCAAACGTCACGCCGCTGAGCTCCGGCAATTCGCTGGCGCTGACGCCGCGCCTGTCGGTCAGTAATGCGATGATCACCTATGTGAGCTACGAGGACGGCAATCCCCAGGTTTACGTGGCGCAGCTCGGCGGCAAGTCGCGCAAGCTCGTCAACGGCGCGCAGGCCTCGTTCGCATCGCGCTTCGCGCCCGACAACTCGACGCTCGCCTTCTCGGTGTCGGCGGGCGGCATCACCAACATCTATTCGGCCTCCGCCAGCGGCGGTAAACCCGTGCAGCTCACCTCGGGCTCAGCGATCGATACCAGCCCCTGCTATTCGCCTGACGGCACCAAGATCGTGTTCGAGTCCGATCGAGGGGGGCAGCCGCAGCTCTATGTCATGGGCGCGAATGGCGGGGGAGCGCAGCGCATCTCCTATGGTGATGGCACCTACTCCACGCCCGTCTGGTCGCCCAAGGGCGACCTCATCGCCTATACCCGCCAGTCGGGCGGCCAATTCCAGATCGGCACGATGCGCCCGGATGGCTCTGGCGAGCGGATACTCGTCAGCAGCTTCCATGCCGAGGGACCGACCTTCTGCCCCAATGGGCGGGTCATTATGTTCTTCCGCGATCCCGGTGGAGATTCGGGGCCGGGCCTGTTCACGGTGGACATCTGGGGCCGCAACGAGCAGCCGATCAAGCTCGACACCTATGCCTCCGACCCTGCCTGGGGCAGCTATCGGACAGCCTGAGCGGCAAATCGGCAACACGGCTGAAAAGGCCGGAATCCCGCCACATTCCGGCCCCTTTGACCGGAAATTAACCACGAGGGGTCACGCGGCCTTAAGGTAACGGCGCGTAAAAAGCGGCCAGACAATCCGAACTTTCAGGAGACCAATCCGGATGCGTTCTTCAACGCCCATTTTCGGCCTTTTGCGCGCAGCCGCGCTGGTCGTCCTCGTCGTCGCACTCGCGGCCTGTTCGCGCAATGGAACGGGCGTCGGCAATCTCGGCCCGGGCGGCGGCGCCCCCGGCAGCCAGCAGGAATTCCTCGTCACGGTCGGCGACCGCGTTTTCTTCGAGACCGATTCCTCGGCGCTCACCGCGACGGCGCAGGCGACTCTCGACAAGCAGGCCGTCTGGCTCAACCGCTACACCAATTACCGCATCCTGATCGAAGGCCACGCCGACGAGCGCGGGACCCGCGAGTACAACATCGCGCTGGGCGCCCGCCGCGCCTCGGTGGTGGTCAACTACCTCGTGAGCAAGGGCGTTTCGGCCTCGCGCATCACGTCGAAATCCTTCGGCAAGGAACGGCCGGTGGCGATCTGCGACGATATCTCGTGCTGGTCACAAAACCGCCGCGCTGTGACGGTCGTACAGTAGCGCCGAGGGCGGCTCGCCGTCCGAAGCGGAGGCATAAGCGCCGGGTGCCCGCGTTGTTGGGTCCCGGCGCTTTCTTTTTGTCGAAATCTCGCGCTATTGCTGGCGTTCTGATCCTGACGCGTCCGGAGACAAATCGTGCGTCTATCCCTACCGATGGGTGCGAGGCGAGGGCTGACGGCCTTCGCCATTGCGCTGAGCCTGGGCGTGTTCGCCCCGGAAATGGTCGCGGCGCAAAGCCGCAACGAGGCCGAGTTGATTGTGCGCATTCAGTCGCTCGAGGACAGTGTGCGCACGCTCACTGGCCAGGTCGAGGAACTGCAGCACACCATTGATGTGCTCAAGCAGCAGCTCACCACGCAGCAGGAGGACTACGAGTTCCGCTTCCAGCAGTTGGAAGGCGGTGCCGGAAAAAAACCTGAGGCGGCAGCCCAACCTTCCGGCGCGACGCCGGAGGCGGCGCTGCCGCAGGCCGACACGGCCATCGACACAACGCAATTGCCACCGCCGGCCCCGCTCGATGGAGAGACGGCGACAGCTCCCGATGACGGCCTCGGCGAATCGGCAGATCCGCTGATCGGCTCCAACAATATGGGCGGCGGCACGCTCGGCACGCTCGATCCCAACGCGGTGGATGCCCGGCCGCTCGATCTCACGCTCCCATCGGATCAGGCATTGTCGGATGGTGACGCCAATGCGCAATATGCAGCGGCCTATGATGCGATCGTACGCGGCGACTATCCGTTCGCCGAAGACCAGCTCCGGCAGTTCATCAATCTCTATCCTGACGATCCACAGGCGCCTGACGCGATCAACTGGCTCGGCGAGGCGCTGCTGCAGCAGGGCAAGTATGAGGATGCGGCCGACATCCTCACCACCGGGTTCCAGAAATACGGCAAGAGCCCCCGCGTGCCCGACATCCTTCTGCGCCTCGGCATCGCGCTCAATGGCGCCGACCAGAACGATGCGGCGTGCCGCACCTTCTTCGAGCTCAGTAAGCGCTACCCGAACCAACCGGCGGCGTTCAAGCAGAAGCTCAAAGCCGAGCAGGCCGCAGCACAATGCGCGGTGACGTGAGCATCGACGCCGATACGATCTTCGCGCCACTGGTCGGGCGCGAAAAACTCGGGCTCGCCGTCAGCGGCGGGCCCGATTCACTGGCGCTGATGCTGCTCGCTGCGCGCTGGGCCAAGCCCCACGATGTCGCTCTCTTCGTCTATTCGGTCGATCACGGGCTGCGGCCCGAAGCGGCGGACGAGGCGCTGATGGTGAAGCGCGAGGCGGAGCGGCTGGGCCTCTCTGCGCGCATCCTCAGATGGGAGGCGCCCAAGCCCGCGGCCGGCATCCAGGAGGCGGCGCGCACGGCCCGCTACCGGCTCATGGCCGAGGCAATGGCGCGGGACGGCGTCGAGCTGCTGCTCACCGCGCATCATCTGGGCGACCAGGCCGAGACCGTGCTGATGCGCATGGCGCATGGCAGCGGCATTGACGGGCTGCGCGGCATGGATCGGCTGAGCTATGTCGAAGGCTGCGAAATCTGCCGGCCGCTTCTCGATCTTCATCCCGACATGCTGCGCGCGGTGGTGGACGAAGCCGGCCTCCGTCCGGCGCAGGATCCGAGCAATGACGACACGGACTATGAGCGCGTGCGCTGGCGCCAGGCGCTGCCCGCGCTCGAGGCCCTCGGCCTGACGCGCGAGCGGCTCGGGGCGCTCGCCCGCCGGATGGGTGATGCGTCATCCCTCATCGCGGCGGGAGTCGAGGATGATTTGCCGCGGCTTGTCGGGTGGCGCGCCGACGGTGCCGCGGAATTGTCGCATGGGCGATTCGCCGCCCTCAACCCGCTGGTTGCGGCGGCATTGCTCGGCCAGGTGCTGCAGTCCGTCTCGGGCGACCGCCGCCCGCCGCCGCTGGGGGCGCTCGAATCGCTCCAGATGCGGCTGCGGAGCTGTGCGCCGCTACGCAACACGACCCTGCATGGCTGCGTGATCGCCAGCGACGGCAACACCTTGACGGTCAAGCGGGAACCGCCGCGCCGCGCCACACGCAAAGCGCAAGAAAAGGCGACATCCCATTAACCCAGCGGCTTGCGCGAATTGGACTTTTGGGCCGTCGGGCCGCACCCTGCCGCCCTTGTAACGCCTTAGTGCGGGGCTTACATTCGGCCAACGCACCGGCGCATGCCCCCTCAGCCGGTTTCCAGGACAGAATTGATGAACGTCAACTTCCGCAACTTTGCCATCTGGCTGGTCATCCTTTTCATGCTGATGGGCCTGTTCCAGGTGTTCCAGTCCTCGACGCGCTCGGTCGCGGTGACGGACAAGAGCTACACCCAATTCGTCAACGACGTGGATGCCGGCAAGGTGACTTCGGTCACCATCGTCGACAATGTCGTTTCCGGCTCGCTCACCGATGGCTCGCGGTTCGAAACCACGATCCCGAACGGCGCCGATATCGTCTCCAAACTTGAGGACCGTGGCGTCAACATCACGGCCAAGTCGCCGGAGTCGTCGCCGTTCTGGACAATCCTGCTGTCGAGCTGGCTGCCCTTCCTCGTCATCATCGGCGTGTGGTTCTTCTTCATCCGTCAGATGCAGGGTGGTGGGCGCGGCGGCGCGATGGGCTTCGGCAAGTCGCGTGCGAAGCTGCTGACCGAAACGCATGGCAAGGTGACGTTCGAGGACGTCGCGGGCGTCGATGAGGCCAAGCAGGATCTCGAGGAGATTGTCGAGTTCCTGCGCGATCCCGGCAAGTTCCAGCGGCTCGGCGGACGCATTCCGCGCGGCGTGCTGCTGGTCGGCCCGCCCGGCACCGGCAAGACGCTCATCGCGCGTGCTGTCGCCGGCGAAGCCAATGTGCCGTTCTTCACCATCTCGGGTTCGGACTTCGTCGAGATGTTCGTGGGCGTCGGCGCGAGCCGCGTGCGCGACATGTTCGAGCAGGCCAAGAAGAACGCACCCTGCATCATCTTCATCGACGAAATCGATGCGGTCGGCCGTCATCGCGGCGCCGGTCTCGGCGGCGGCAATGACGAGCGCGAGCAGACCTTGAACCAGTTGCTGGTCGAGATGGATGGCTTCGAGGCAAACGAGGGCATCATCCTCATCGCCGCGACCAACCGCCCCGACGTGCTCGATCCGGCGCTGCTGCGTCCGGGCCGCTTCGACCGCCAGGTCGTGGTACCGAACCCCGACGTGCAGGGCCGCGAGAAGATTCTCAAGGTGCACGTCCGCAAGGTGCCGCTGGCCCCCGATGTCGACCTCAAGACTCTGGCGCGCGGTACGCCCGGCTTTTCGGGCGCCGACCTCATGAACCTCGTCAACGAAGGTGCCCTGCTTGCGGCCCGCCGCAACAAGCGCTTCGTCACCATGGCCGAGTTCGAGGACGCCAAGGACAAGCTGATGATGGGCGCAGAGCGCCGTACCCTCAGCCTGACCGAGGAAGACAAGAAGCTCACCGCCTATCACGAGGCCGGCCACGCCCTGCTCGCTATCAAGATGGACGCGTCCGATCCGATCCATAAGGCCACCATCATCCCGCGCGGCCGTGCGCTGGGCATGGTGATGCGCCTGCCGGAGCGTGACCAGGTTTCGCTCACGCGGCGCAAGGCCTATGCCGATCTCGCCGTGGCCATGGGTGGCCGCGTCGCGGAAGAGGAAATCTTTGGCTACGAGAAGGTGACCTCGGGCGCCTCCGCCGATATCAAGATGGCGACGGGACTCGCTCGCGCGATGGCGACCGAATGGGGCATGTCCGACAAGCTCGGTCCGCTGCTCTATGGCGACAACCAGGACGAGGTGTTCCTCGGACGCTCGATGGTGTCGCGCCAAATCCACATGTCGGACGAGACGCAGCAGATCGTCGATGCCGAAGTGAAGCGCTTTGTCGACGAAGGCTACCAGACGGCGCAGAAGGTGATCCGCGAGAATATCGACGACCTTCACACCATCGCCAAGGCGCTGATCGAATACGAAACCCTCACGGGCGACGAGATTCGCAACCTCATGGACGGCATCCATCCGGTGCGCGACGATGGCGCCGAGACGGCACCGAAGTCGACCGGCGTACCGTCGGCCGGGCGTCCGGCGCGCAAGCGTCCCGATGCCGAACCCGGCGGCGCCCCCGAGCCGCAACCGGGCAACTGAGTACTAGCCCTCATCCAAAGGCCGCCTCCGGGCGGCCTTTTTGTTGGCGGTTAACTGCGGCGGTCCATGGGATTCCTTGGACAGGGCAAATCAGCGTATAAGGCGCTGGGGCGGAGAAGGGGTCTGGGATGGCGCGCAAATATTTCGGCACCGACGGTATTCGCGGCCTCGCCAATGGCGACAAGCTGACGCCGGATCTCGCCATGCGGGTCGGTATGGCCGCGGGACTCAAATTCGTGCGCGGCGACCATCGCAACCGCGTGGTCATCGGCAAGGATACGCGCCGCTCCGGCTACATGATCGAGAGCGCGCTGACCGCCGGCTTCACCGCCGTGGGCATGGACGTCTACTTGCTCGGCCCGATGCCGACACCGGCCGTGGCGATGCTGACGCGTTCGTTGCGCGCCGATCTCGGCGTGATGATTTCGGCTTCGCACAACCCTTACGACGACAATGGCATCAAGCTGTTCCGTCCGGACGGCTACAAGCTCAGCGACGATGTCGAAGCCGGCATCGAGGAATTGATGGATGGCGATCTGGTCGCGCAACTGTCGCGCGGCCGCGAGATTGGCCGTGCGCATCGCGATGAAGCGGCACAGACGCGCTATATCGAATATGCAAAGCGCACTTTGCCAAAGGATGTCGATCTCAGCGGCCTGCGCGTGGT
The DNA here is from genome assembly GCA_035549855.1 of Devosia sp. Lineage (GTDB taxonomy): Bacteria > Pseudomonadota > Alphaproteobacteria > Rhizobiales > Devosiaceae > Devosia_A. The sequence continues at coordinate 53,468 of DASZPY010000009.1, forward strand.
GATCGATTGCGCCAATGGCGCCGCCTACAAGGTGGCCCCGACTGCGCTCTGGGAGCTGGGAGCCGAAGTCTTCACCATCGGCATCGAGCCCGACGGCTTCAATATCAACGACAAGGTCGGCTCCACCGCGCCTGAAGCCTTGCGCGCCAAGGTCAAGGAGATGCGCGCCGATATCGGCATCGCCCTCGACGGCGACGCGGATCGCGTCATCATCGTCGATGAGCGCGGCGAGGTGGTTGACGGCGATCAGTTGATGGCGGTGATCGCGCAATCCTGGAATGCGCGCGGCCATCTGCGCGGCGAGGGGATCGTCGCGACCATAATGAGCAATCTCGGCCTCGAGCGCTATCTCGGATCGCTCGGCCTCAATCTCGAACGCACGCAGGTGGGCGACCGCTATGTGCTCGAGTCGATGCGCGCCAAGGGCTTCAATGTCGGCGGCGAGCAGAGCGGGCACATCATTCTCTCCGACTTCACCACGACGGGCGACGGTCTTGTCGCGGCGCTGCAGCTCCTGTCCGTAGTGAAGGAGCAGGGCGTGCCGGTGTCGGAAGTGTGCCACCGCTTCGAGCCTGTGCCGCAGCGGCTCATCAATGTGCGCTACCGCCAGGGTCGCCCGCTCGACGACCGCCAGGTCGTGCAGGTCATCGCCGAGTCCAAGGCGCGGCTCGGCACGAGCGGTCGTCTTGTCATTCGCGAGTCTGGCACTGAGCCTGTGATCCGCGTGATGGCTGAGAGCGACGACGAGAAGCTCGTCGAAGCCGTCGTCGCGGAAATCTCGACGACCATCAAGCGCGTCGCCTGAGCGAATGGTCGCCTGTTTCTACTCACGCATTACTGCCGCTTAACCACCTGGTAAGGTTAGTCATTAGGGTTAAGCGGCTTTTAAGAAAGTCCTGCGAGACTGCCAGCAGTCGACGGGTGTCGTCGTGGCAAATTCAAGGACTGGTAAGATGCGTAAACTCCTCGCTGTATTGCTGATGGCAAGCCCCGCTGTGCTGGGCGCCCCGACCGTTCAGGCGGCCGACATGCCTGAATGCTGTGATATTCCGGAGGTCGATTACGGCCTCGAAGGCTCGTTCTACCTGCGCGGCAGCGCCGGGCTGAACTTCCTGTGGACCACCGAGCACGTGCTCAACGACGGCACGGTCAACACCGCGACGGGTGGCGGCTATGGCTACTCGATCGGCGCGGGCTTCGGCTACGAAGTCGGCAACGGCCTGCGCGTCGACGCCACGCTCGACTATCTCTCCAATGATGGCCTGACCGACGGCATCGACCACCTGCATCTGCGCTCGACCATCGCGCTTGCCAACGCCTATTACGACCTGCCGCTCGGCGGCATGGGCGGAGCCGGCGGCGGCTGGGGCGCCTATGTCGGCGCTGGCCTCGGCGGCGCGTACTACTCGGTCGCGGTTCACGACAACGCCACGGACTCGCCGGTTGCCGGCATCCCCGATGGGACGGGCTTCGGTGCCGCGGCGGCCGCGATGGCGGGCGTCAGCTACGACATGGGCAATATGGTCGCTGACCTCGGCTACCGCCTGATCTACATCCCGCAGATCTCGAACAATGCAGTTGCCCCCGATACCTCCTGGTACATCAACGGCAACACGATCCACGAGATCCAGGCTTCGCTGCGCTACCGCCTGCAGTAAGCGCCACACACGACACCCGACATCGAGCGGCGCCTCCGGGCGCCGCTTTCGTTTATGTCGACAGCTGGAATGTCTCGAACCGGCCGAGCGCTTCCTCGATCATGCGCTTATGGGCGCGCGCCTTGCCCCTGCCGAACCAGTGCCAGGACTGGATGAGCAATTTGCCCTTGGCGCGATCGGTCTTGAGATCGAGACCCGCGACGATCTCGTCGCCGAGCAGCACCGGCAGCGTGAAGTACCCGAACTTCCGCTTCGGCTTCGCGACATAAGCCTCGAAAACATGATCGTAGCCGAAGAATAGCTTCAACCTCCGACGCTGGATGATGAGCGGATCGAAGGGCGACAGGATATGGACGAGCGGTGGTATCTCCGGCAACGGCTCCAGCGCCTCGGACGCCACATAGTAGGGCAGCCTGTCGCCCTCCAGCGTCACTTCCACCAGCTCCTTCTTTCGCACCCGGCTTTCGACCAGCTTCGCGATGCCCGGACTGAAGCGCTGCCAGGGATGCATCACCGCTGCGCCATTGACGATGCCATGGGCGGTCAGGCCGCGGTCGAGCAGGTACGCATCGACCTGCCGCTCCGTCGCGGGCCGTGGCATGTCCATGCCGCTAAAATGCCGTTCCATCAAGTCATAGGTCTTGACCATGCCGTCGCGGGCGCTGATCACCAGCCGCCCGTCGAAGAAGCCGCGCTGCAGCGCGCGCTTGGAGGGTTTGCGCGAGGCCCAGGGATGATCCTTGTCCACCAGTACGTCGTCATCGATGTCGCGGATGGAGATGGCGCCGTCGCGGCGGATGCGGCGTACCACCTTGTTGACCTCGGCGTCCGGCACGTCGGCGTACCAGCGGAAGGGTTCCTTCCGGTGCGCCCGCATCTGCGGCAGGAAGAAGCGCAGGTCGCGCATCGGCACATAGGCGAGGGCATGGGTCCAGAACTCGAACACGGTCCGGTCGAGGCTCTGGGTCCGGGCGAGATTGGCACGCTCATACGCAGGAATACGTGTGAACAGGATGTGATGGTGCGAGCGCTCGATCACATTGATCGTGTCGATCTGCACATAGCCCAGATGCTCGATTGCCCGGCGTGTCGCGTCGGGCCCGGCGCCGAATGGCTCTGTCTCGTCAAGCCTTTGGGCATGCAGCCAAAGGCGGCGGGCGGCGGCGAGGCTGAGCGGAACAGGCTTCAAAGCAAAACCGTCATCACGGCTGCACGAATTTTAAGCATGATGGCGAAAGAAGCAATGAAATCAACGGCCGATCCGCTACTCGTCGGCGCTGCGGCAGATCATAATGGAACGCAATTCGATGCCGAAATCCACGCCGACGGCCATCTTCATCGTCATCTTTGCCCGCGACAAATGGTGGATCGACCTCAATGGGAAATCCCAGGGTCCGTTCCTCACCGTCGAGACCGCCGTGTCGGAAGCCACGCGCTATGCCGTCGAGCTCGAGCGTGCCGGCAAACGCAGCGAAGTGCAGCTCGCCGAGCCCGGCAAGAAGGCGCGCATCGTCTTCCAGAGCAACCAGCAGAGCCTGCTGGGGCGCGGCGCGGCCCTCTCCAATCGCTGACCTCACTTCGCCCACATGCCGCGCATTTGCGCGCGGATATCTATCTTCGGCGCCGCGGTCGGTACGATGTCGGCCAGCGGCTTCAGCGGCGGCCATAAAATATCATCATAGAGCGGAAGCATGGCGCGCGTGATGAAGCGCGTGCGCTGCGCATAGAGATGCCGGTCCCCATATTTGTGCTGCTGGGTGACGAAGAAGCGCTGCGGGATGACGAGATGCAGCGCGTCGCGCGCCCGCGTCATCGCGACGTAGAGCAGCCGGCGTTCTTCTTCGAGTTCATGCGTCGAGCCTGTCCCGAGATCGGACGGGATGCAGCCATCGACCGCGTTGAGGATATGCACGCTGCGCCACTCCTGGCCCTTGGCGGAGTGAATGGTCGAAAGGATGAGGTAGTCCTCGTCCTTGGGGCCATCTCCCGAGAGATCGGATGACGCGTCCGGCGGGTCCAGCGTCAGCTCGGTGAGGAAGCGTTCGCGGCTCGGATAGCCGGCGGCGATCTGTTCGAGCTGCAGCAGATCCTGCAGCCGGATTTGCGCATCCTCATGATTGTCCTCGAGCAGCGGTTCATACCAGAGGCGCGCCCGCGAGAAGCCGGCCGGCCAGGGCGACGAGCGGTCGGCGAGATCGGTCACCAGTTCCACCAGCGATACCCAACCCTCGGCCCTGGCCGGAGCGGGCAGAGCGGCGAGGGCATCGATCGGCCGGGGCGCGCCATCGAGCGCGTCGAGGATGCGGCCGGCGCCGCCCGGGCCGATGCCCTTCAGCAATTGCAGCACGCGGAATCCCGAGACACGGTCGCGCGGATTGTCGATAAAGCGGAACAGCGCCAGCATGTCCTTGACGTGTTTGCTGTCGAGGAATTTGAGCCCGCCATATTTGACGAACGGAATGTTGCGGCGCGTCAGCTCGATCTCCAGCGGGCCCGAATGGCTCGAAGCGCGAAACAGCACGGCCTGCTGCTTGAGCGCCGTGCCCGCCTCACGCTCCGCCAGCACCTGCTCGACGACATAGAGCGCCTGGCCCGGCTCGTCGCGCACGGTCACGAGCTGCGGCTTCATCGCGGACTGGCGCTCGGTCCACAAATTCTTGGTGAAGCGCTCCTCGGCCTCCGCGATCACTGCATTGGCGGCATCGAGGATCGGCGCCGTCGAGCGATAGTTGCGGTCCAGCGTCACCATGCGGGCGGGGGGCGTAAAGCTCGCCGGGAATTCGAGGATGTTGCGCACCGTCGCGGCGCGGAACGAGTAGATCGACTGCGCGTCGTCGCCGACAACCGTGAGGCCGCGTCCATCGGGCTTCAGCGCAAGCAGGATCGCGGCCTGCAGCCGGTTGGTGTCCTGGTACTCGTCGACAAGGATGTGGTCGAAGCGCGCGCCGATATCCGCAGCGACGGTTGGGTCGCGCAGCATCGCGGCCCAGTAGAGCAGCAGATCGTCGTAATCGAG
>DASZPY010000010.1:0-5092 GCA_035549855.1 Devosia sp.
GAGACCGCAGAACACCACCGGCTGCGCCGGGCGGAAGCCGGGCAGGGGCGCCGCCGTGGGCTTCCGGTCGTCGGTGATGGTGTCGCCCACATTGGTGTCGGCCACCTGCTTGATCGAGGCGGTGAAAAAGCCGATCTCGCCGGGGCCGAGCTCGGCCATCTCGACCATCTTGGGCGTGAACACGCCGACGCGGTCGATCTCATAGGCGGCCCCGCTCGCCATCAGCCGGATGCGCTGGCCCTTCCTGATCGTGCCGTCGATGACGCGGATGAGGACGACGACGCCCAGATAGGTGTCGTACCAGGAGTCGACCAGGAGTGCCTTGAGCGGCGCCTTGAGGTCGCCCTTGGGCGGGGGCAGGCGGTGGACGATCGCCTCCAGCACGCCGTCGATGCCGAGCCCGGTCTTGGCGCTGATTTCGAGCGCGTCGGAGGCGTCGAGCCCGATCACGTCCTCGATCTGCTGCTTGACCTTGGCGACGTCGGCCGCGGGCAGGTCTACCTTGTTGATGACGGGGACGATCTCATGGTTGACCTCCATCGCGTGATAGACGTTCGCCAGCGTCTGCGCCTCGACCCCCTGCGTCGCATCCACCACCAGCAGCGAGCCCTCGACCGCCGCCAGCGACCGGTTCACCTCATAGGCGAAGTCGACATGGCCGGGCGTATCGATCAGATTGAGCGCATAGTCCTCACCATTCTTGGCCTTGTAGTTGAGGCGCACCGTCTGCGCTTTGATGGTGATGCCTCTTTCTCGCTCGATGTCCATCGAGTCTAGAACTTGCTCCTTCATCTCGCGTGCTTCTAGCCCGCCGGTCATCTGGATCAGCCGGTCGGCCAGCGTGGATTTGCCGTGGTCGATATGGGCGACGATGGAGAAATTGCGGATGTGGTCGAGGGGCGTGGTCATGGCTTCAGGGGCAGGAGCGGGTGCGGGGCTGATAGCAGGCCCGCAGGCGCGGGGCAAACAGGGTTTATAGGGGGTTAACGGGCGGTTTGGGCACGGCTTATACGTTGATCTGCCTCAAAGCCGATCCTTGCCGATCAGCCGACTGTCCAGACGGAGAGCGGAAAGACGCCGGCCGAGGCAGACACTTGGATGATCGAAAGAAGAGCCAGTTCTGCTGTTCCAGTGCCCGAGGCTGCGGCTGCTCCGGTTCTCGCTACGCCCGAATTCGTCGTGGAGGCGCAGGCCCTCGTCAAGAAGTTCGGCCGCGTGGTAGCGCTGGACGGTGCCGATCTCAAGCTGAAGCCGGGCGAGTTGCTCGGACTCATTGGCGATAACGGTGCGGGCAAGTCCGTTCTCATCAAATGCATCTCGGGCGCGCTGGTGCCCGACGAGGGGGAGGTTCTCGTCAATGGCAAACCGGTGATTTCCATTCGCCGCTAGAAGCGCGAACGGCGGGCATCGAGACGGTCTACCAGGATCTTGCGCTGAGCCCGGCGCTCTCCATCGCCACCAATATGTTCCTCGGCCGCGAGCTCCGTGCCAAGGGACCATTGGGCCGGGTGCTGCGACTCCTCGATCGTGGCGAGATGCGCCGGCAGGCGCGGGAGCAATTGAACGCGCTGGGCCTCCTGACCATCCAGGACATCGACCAGAGCGTCGACACGCTCTCGGGCGGGCAGCGTCAGGGCGTCGCCGTGGCGCGCGCCGCGGCCTTCGGCAGCCGCGTGATTATCATGGACGAGCCGACGGCGGCCCTCGGCGTCAAGGAAGGCCGGCGCGTGATCGAGGTGATGCTGGACGTCCATCGCCGCGGCATGCCCATAATCTTCATCAGCCACAACATGCCGCATGTGTTCGACATCTGTGATCGTGTGCAGATCATGCGTCTCGGGCGTCGCATCGCCATCGTCGACCCCAAGACCTGCTCCATGGCGGAGGCCGTCGCGATAATGACCGGCGCCAAGCCGCCGCCCCCTAGGGAGGAATGGGCGCGCTAACGCCGATCGGCGGCGCACCCCCTCGAGCTCCATCAGACCTTCACCACAACGTCGCCGCGCTTGCGCTTGGTGTCGACGCGCGCGTGGGCGTAGCCAATGGTGTCCAAGGTGAAACGGCTGTCTATGACGGGCTTGAGGGTACCCGACGCGAACAGGCCGGCGAGTTCGCTGAGCATTGCCGGTGTCGGATACACCTGTCCGGCGATGACCTTGCGACCCTTGCGGGCGGGCGCAAACATCGCCGGCCAGATGTCCGACGGCGCCATCACGGCGGTCACGAACGTGCCTTTCGGTGCAAGCAGGGGGAGCACGTCGGCGAAGGCCATCGAGCCGATGGTTTCGAATACGACGTCGAACTTTTCGCCGAGTTCTCGCACGTCTTCTTTGGTGTAGTCGACGATGCGCAAAGCACCGAGCGAGGTGACCAACTCCGCATTTGCGCCGCTGCAGACCGCAGTGACCTCGGCGCCGAGGTGGCGCGCAATCTGCACCGCATGAGACCCGACGGAACCCGACGCGCCGATCACGAGCAGTCGCGTGCCCGGTCCAACTTTGGCCTTCCGCAGAAACGCCAGCGCGGTGCTGGGACCGAAAGCGATGGTGCCGGCCGTCTCGAAGGAGAGGCCCGCGGGCTTCTTTGCGATGGGACCATTGGCTGGCACGCGATTGTACTCAGCATGGGCACCGCCGACATGGCCGCCTAGCACGGCGTCGCCGGGCCGGAAAGCCGCGACGTTCTTGCCGACGGAATCGACGATACCGCTATAGGCGTAACCAAGGACTGGCTTCTTGGGCGCCGGCCAGCCAAGCATGAAGCGGCCAGGCAGGCGGAAGAGCGCGGGAATGTCGAAAGCGCGCATCCGCGTGTCGCCGGCCGAGACGATGGTGGCATGGACCCTGACCAGCACATCATTGTCACCCGGCACGGGCTTTTCGATCTCGCGCACCTCCACGACCGAAGGGTCGCCATAGGACTCGTAGTAAGCGGCGCGCATCTTGGTCTCGTGGCCCGGCCAGGTGTTGGCCGATGCTTCGGTGATGTATTCATCCGGTTCGTAGGCGGCAGCGGTAGAATTGGCGTTCATTTCAGTCTCCTTGAGCAAAGCTCTGCTGTTGCCGCGATGGTGTCGCGGTGGGTTGAGGACGTAAGGTGGATTAGTCGGCTAGTTGCGGGCGCGAGCCGAAGCCAGCACCGAGAGAACCGCATCAACGACGATGTCGGGGCGTTCGAGTGGTATCGCGTGGCTGGTTTCGGCAACCACGAGGCTGCCCTTGCTGCTCAGCGCGGCGAGTGCGCGCTGGGCTTCCGGCCAACCCGCGATGCCGTCCATACTCTGCCTCGCCGCGATCACGGCAAGCGGCATGTCGCCAAGCGTGGCGTCGGCCAGCTCATCGTCATCGGCAGACCGTGCTAGACCTTCGGCCGTCGTCTCGGCGACGGCATTGGGCTGCGTCTGCAGCAACACCATCTCCTGCGCCAGCGCCGGCGCCACGAGCGGCTCATCGCTCAGCAGGGCTGCACCGAACAGGCGCGCTACGCCCAGGCGCCGGGCAATCGTGTAAAGGGTCGCCTGTCCGTTTAGCGCGCCCTTGAAGCCTTCGATCTCGGTCGCCGACAGTTTCGCATCGACCCGCTCGCTGCGCGTATCGACCAGCACCATGCCGGCAACGTCCGAGGGATACCCCTTCGCAAACAGGCGCAGATTCTTGCCTGCCAGCGAATGCCCAACGAGGACAAAGGGTCCGGCGACGCCCGCGTTCGTCAACAGCGTATGCAGTTCCTCCGCGAGCTGTGCCGGAGCACGCGCGCCCGGTCCGGGATCGCTCCATCCCATGCCCGCGCGGTCGTAGCTGCAGACACGCGTGCTGGCAGCAAGCTGCGGCTGCACGAGGCCCCAGTCGAGCGACGAGCCGCCGAGACCGGCGTCCAGGACAATTGTCGGGCTTCCTTCGCCGAGGCAGTCAAGATGGACCCGGTAGCCGCCGACATCGACGAGCCGTCCCGCCGCGGGATAGGCGGCGGCATCGCCGCGCGCCGCGACAGCCTCATAGACCGTGCCGGCCCCTGCCGCGAGCGCCACCAGTCCAGCGAGTCCGCCGGCAATACCCAGAGCCACCCGGCGCAAGCCGCGGCGCTTTGTCGAGCCCGCGTGCGTCTCGCCAACCGGAGCGGCGAACAACTGCGAGCGCAGGCTTGGTGAGTAATCGGTCATGTCCATCTGGCGTCCCCTCGTGATTTGGTGACGCCGGTATGAACCCTCTTCAGCGGTCCCGCTTGAACGCAGGGGCTATCGAGCGATTAGTCTGCGACCACCTTGCGCTTGTCGCCGTGTTCGATCCGGCCTGCCGTGGGCGCAAGGCCGAACATGCGGCGGCAGGTCCGCGTCAGATGGGCGGAATCGGCGAAGTTGGCCGCGTGCGCCGCTTCGGTCCAGGACATGCCACCGAAGCCCAGCGACAGGGCTCGGTTGAGTCGCTCCCAGAGGATGAACGATTTGGTCGAGACGCCCGTCTCGCTCACGAACAGGTGCCGAAGCCTGCTCGGCGAAAGTCCGCTCGCCCGGGCCAGCGTCTCGAGCGTCAGCGGTTCATCGACATGCGCGCGAATGTACTCGATCGAACGAACCACCCGGTGATCGGTCGGGGCAACAGGAGGCTCAGTGTCGGACAGCTCTGCAATGACATTGCGCGCGACACTCACCAATTCGGCATCGCTCACATCGCGCGCATAGGCCTCGGCGAGGGGCGCCACGAGCTTCGCGACGTCCTTTGCGGGTAACGAAAATATGCCCGCACTGTCGTAGCGCGCCAGTAGTGCCCGCCCTGCGGTCGATTCAGGCTCAAAGAGTATATTGGCAATCACCTGCCCGGGCGCATCAAAGGCGTGCGGCAGGTCAGGCGTAATGAGGGCGCCGGCATAGCTCATCCATTCGTCGCTCAGCGACTGGCGAAAGTTCACCTTGCCATCGAGTGGCAGGCTGATCTGGATCGCATGATGCAGATGAAGGCTGTTGCCGCCCGTGATCAGGGCCAGCCAGAGGCTTCCCCCTTCCCAGAACACCACTCTGCCGATGCCCGCGAGCTGCATAGGGTGAGGATAAGCCAATATCGCCTGCAACGGGAGCCATTCAGCCGGCCATTTCCGT
>DASZPY010000011.1:0-13046 GCA_035549855.1 Devosia sp.
TGAGGCCAGCGGACATCTCCGGTGAACTACCGCCACGCTTTCCATGCCGGCAATTTCGCCGATGTGATGAAGCACATCGTGCTGACGCGGCTGATCGAATATCTGAAGCTCAAGCCCGCCGCCTTCCGCGTGATCGACACCCATGCCGGCATCGGCCGCTACGATCTGACCGGCGACGAGGCCAAGCGCTCGCCCGAATGGAAGGCGGGCATCCAGAAGCTTCTCGACAAGGGACTGCCGGAGGCTGCCGCCGACCTCGTCGCGCCCTATGTCGCCGCGGTCCGCAGTGAAAATCGCGGCCAGGCGCTCACGACCTATCCCGGCTCGCCGCTGCTCGCGCGCAAGCTTTTCCGCCCACAGGACCGGCTGAGCGCCCTCGAACTGCACCCCGAGGACGCGAAGAAACTTAAGGCTCTGTTCGCGGGCGATGTGCAGGTCCGCGCCACCGAGCTCGACGGCTGGCTGGCCCTTGGCGCTTATGTTCCGCCCAAGGAGAAGCGCGGCATCGTGCTGGTCGATCCGCCCTTCGAGGAAGAGGGCGAATGGGGACGGCTTGTGGAAGGCCTGCGCATCGCCCACCGCAAATGGGCCACCGGCATTTACGCGCTCTGGTATCCGCTGAAGGAGCGCCGCGAGATCAACGCCTTCATCGCCAACCTCAAGGCGACGGAGATCACCCGGATGCTGCGCGCCGAACTGCTGGTGGACACGCCGCGCGACGGCACTTTGTTCGGCTCCGGCATGATCGTGGTCAATCCACCCTTCACGCTTGAAGCCGAGTTGAACGCCGTTCTACCTGCGCTCGCGAAGCTCTTCGGTGACGGCCATGGCGGCGCGCGGGTCGAGTGGATCAGGGGCGAGAGCTAGAGCGTGAACAGATAGAACTGGATCGCGTTGTCTTCGCTCGGCTTGTAGCCGCGATAGAGTCCGTTCGCCTCCACATTGTCGAGCTCGGTGCCCAGCCAGGCCTCTTCGCAGCCGAGCTCCCGCCCCCAGCGGAACATTTCGTCCATCATGGCGCGGGCCACGCCCTGCCGACGATGCGTCGAGGCAGTCCCGACTTCGTCGACATAGAGTTCGGTCGGCTTGTCGGGGTGGCGATGGATGACTGCAGCGCACTGGCCCACGACGACATCGCCCTCGAACGCCAGCACCATCAGATGGCCCGGCTGGCGCAGATATTCATGCAGCCGCAACCGATCGACTGGCTCATCGAATACATCCGGCGCGATCGACTGGAACGTCGCCTCATCGCCGGCGAGTATCCGCCTGACGCTGAACGCCATCAGCCGATCTCCGCCACCAGCGGGACGATCTCGGCCAACCCCGCAAAGCGCCTAAACCGTGCGGCATTCTCGGGCTCATCGGCAAGGTCCATGTCCCACACATGCTCGGACGGCACATGGACGCCCCATGCGCCCGCGGCGAGCGCCGGCACCACGTCGGCACGCATGGAATTGCCGATCATCATGGCGCGCCCCGCCCCATCGCCATGCCGCGCAAAGATGCGGCGGTACACTGCCTCGGTCTTGTCCGACACGATCTCGACCTCGTCGAAATAGGCGGAAAGCCCCGACTCCCTCAGCTTGCGCTCCTGGTCGAAGAGATCGCCGCGCGTCACGACCAGCAGCTTGTGGCTTGGCTTGAGCGCCGCGAGTGTCTCGTGCACACCCGGAAATGGATCCACCGGATGCACCAACATCTCGCGCCCGAGCGCAATGATCCTGCCGATGATTTCGGCCGGCACGCGTCCTTCGCTCGCCGCAATGGCCGTCTCGATCATGGACAGCGTGAAGCTTTTCACCCCGAAACCATAGTGCCGCACATTGCGGATTTCGGTGTCGTGCAAGGCCATGCCAGCCTGCCCCGCATCCGCATGGCCGGCCATCAGCTCGACAAAGCGTTCCTTGGTCGAAACGAAATACCGCTCATGATGCCAGAGCGTATCGTCGGCATCGAAGCCGATGGTCGTGAGTTCAGGCATTGCCGCCTTGTCCTAGAGCTTCAAGCAGCGGCACAAGCGCCGATCCGTAACGTTCCGCGATTCCGATCGAGTCGCGATAGATGGGCCGCCTCACCTGCGCGGCGCTGACCGTGCGAACCGAGCGACGCGCATTGAAGAATTTGAGGCATTCGTCCGACCATTCGAGGCCGCAATGGGCGATGAGCCGGCGCGATTCTGCTTCCGGTTCCGCAACAAGCGCCTCGTAGTCGATGTCAAGGATCCGTCCGGGCAGCACCCGGTGCCAATGGGCCATCAGGCGCTGATAGTGACGGTGATACTTGCCCAGCTCTGTGAGATCGTACGCGTAAGTGTGCAAGCTTCCGAATTCGTTCTTGAAGATCGACACGCAATTGTCTGCCGGGTTGCGACGAACGTGGATGATCTTTGCATTGGGAAGCGCCAGCGCGATCAGACCGATCCGTGCGAAATTTCCAGGCAGCTTGTCGGTAATATGGCGTGCATTGGGTGACAGCTTGCGCAGCCGGGCGACGTAGCTGTCTCCGATCTCCGTCACTTGCGACTTCGTTAGAGAGGGCACAAGCGCAGCGAGGCGAGGCGCGGTCCCCGGAAATCCCGCAGCGCGGTGGATCTCGGAGCCCATCGCAAGAAGTTCACCGCCACCGAACACCTCCGGATGGCAGGCGAGAATCTGTTCGACCAGGCTGGTCCCCGAGCGTGGCATTCCGAGGATGAAGATCGGCGTGACGTCGCGGCTGCCGGCGTCTTGATTGGCGCGGAACATCTCCTCGGTGAAGACGGCCTCCATGCTCACGAAGTCCGCTTCCGTCTCGGCATCGTCATATGTGAAGGTCGCGCGCTTGGCCCCGTTGGCAGCGATGAACATTTCGATGGCCGCAAGCTTGTCGCCCGACTCGTCCAGCGCCCGGGCCAGCGCAAAACCCATGGCTGAGCGCTGCAGCGGGTCGCGGGCGGCCTCATACCGATCGCGTAGCGCCTGCTGGTCAAGCCCGGCATTGGGCAGCCGCGACAGCCGCAGCCACCACTCCCCCTCATCGGGCTGCAGCCTAATGGCCTCGAGGAACGCGGCTTTGCTTCCTCCTATGTCGCCCATACTCATCAGCGCCGAGCCGAGCTCGGCATGGAGGTCGGGCCGGTTGGGCGCCAGCGACACCGCCTGCCTGTAGGCGGCAATCGTCTCTTCGATCTCGTCCAGGCCGGACAGAGCGGCGCCGAGCGCCAAAAGCGCGTCCGGCGACGTCGGCTGCGACGTGATAGCCTTGCGGGCCAGCGGCACGCCCTCAGCGAACCGGCCGAGGCGCGCCAGGGTGGAAGCGAGATTGATCTGGGCCGCGGCCAAATCCGGCTTCAGCGCAAGCGCCCGGCTGAGCGCGATCTCAGCCTGGTCGGGAAGATTGGCCTTGAGAAAAGTGAGCCCCAAATCGCTTTGCAGCGTCGCGTCTCGTGGGTTCAGCGCCACCGCTCGCGACAGATATTGATGGGCAGCGCCGTAGCGCCGCGCATTCATTGCCACGATACCGGCCAGATGCAGAGCCTTGACGTCGCGCGGATCGGCGCTGAGCAATTGCGTGGCGATCTGCGCGACCCCCGCCAGATCGCCGACGCGCAGCAGCGCTCCGGCGCGACCGAGGGCCTCGTCTCGGCTGACCCTCATGAAGCCAGCGCCTCGCGATCCTTCTTCCTGAGCCGCTCGGTTTCGCTCTTGAGCTGCCCGCAGGCCGCGAAGATGTCGCGGCCGCGCGGGGTGCGGACCGGGGAGGCGTAGCCGGCGCGGTTGACGATGTCGGCGAAATTCTCGATCCGGGCCGAAGAGGAGCAATCGTAGTTCGTCCCCGGCCAGGGATTGAACGGGATCAGATTGATCTTGGCCGGGATGCCCTTGAGCAGCCGCACCAGCTCGCGCGCATCGGCGTCGGAATCGTTGATGTCCTTGAGCATCACATATTCGAACGTGACGCGCCGCGCATTGGAGAGGCCCGGATAGGCGCGGACGGCAGCGAGCAGTTCGGCGAGCGGCCACTTCTTGTTGATCGGCACCAGCATGTCGCGCAGATCATCGCGCACCGCATGGAGCGAGATCGCGAGCATGGTGCCCACCTCGCGTCCCCAGGGCTCGATCTGCGGCACGACGCCCGACGTCGAAAGCGTGATGCGGCGCTTGCTCAGCGCAACACCGTCCTCGGCCGAAGCGATGAGCAGCGCATCCTTGACGGCGTCGTAATTGTAGAGGGGCTCACCCATGCCCATCATCACGACATTGGTGATGGCGCGGCTGTCGCCCTCGCTGCCGCCCGACCCGCGCGGCGCCGGAACGAGACCGCCATCGTCGGGACGGACGCCGCCTGGAAAATCGCCGAGCCGCTCGCGCGCCATCAGCACCTGCCCGAGGATTTCGCCCGCCGTGAGATTGCGCACCAGCGTCTGCGTGCCGGTGTGGCAGAACGAACAGGTGAGCGTGCAGCCGACCTGGGAGGAGACGCAGAGCGTCCCGCGATCGGATTCGGGGATGTAAACCGTCTCGATCTCTACCGGCGGCAGGTTCGGATTCTTGGGATCGCGATAGCGGAACAGCCATTTGCGCGTGCCGTCGACCGAGACCTGCTCGCTGACGATCTCCGGGCGGTCGAGCAGGAAGGCATCGCTGAGCTTCTGACGCACGGGCTTGCCGATATTGCTCATCCGCTCGAAGTCGGTGACACCGTGATGGTAGATCCAGTTCCAGAGCTGGCTGGCGCGCATCCTGGCGTCGCGGCCCTCAAGGCCGATCTCGCCCAGCGCTTCGGCCATCTTGCCCTTGCTGAGCCCGACCAGTGACATCCGCCGCGGCGCATTGGCGCGCGCGGGCTGGGCCGTGTGGTCGAGATTGAGGGCGATGCTCATGGTTGGGGCTCGGGAAAGCGCGGGCCTCTAACATAGTGCGCGGGCGTTAGCAAAAACAGCCGCGCTGGCGGACTAGCAGCCTCCGTCGATCGCCCGGCTGGCCGCGGTCGCACCAGACAGCGAGAAGGTCTCGGCGACCTTCACGCCCCCGACATTGGTGCCCTCGATGGTAAGCGTCGTCCCCGCCCGCATGGCGCCGGCGAGATTGTCGCTCTGGCTCGCATCGAGCAGCCACGCCGAATCCTTCTGCGTGAAGAGATCGAAGCTGGCATCGCCCACTGTGAGCGTCGCCGGCTGGTCTGGCGCGAATTCGAACCCGGCCACCAGATTGATCTCGTTGCTGACGCTGTCGGAGGGCCGGTGCGTCAGATAGAGATAAGCCTCGGTATAGCCGTCCGGGGTCGGCTCAACAGACACGGGCTTGGCCATCGCAAAGCAGAGCGCGCCTGTGCCTTCCTGTGCCGTGTAGGCACCCCAGTCGCGGAACTGCCCGAGCAATTGCACCGACTGCGCCATCGCGGCGGATGGCAGCAGGAAAAGCAGCAGGGCTGTGACGAAACGCAGGGTCACCGGGCGGCCTTTCGGAATGCGGCACACGAGCCTAACGCCAACGGGGCCGGGCCCCAAGGCGTTCCATCGGCTCTAGGCGCACGCCTTGTCGATCATCTCCATCGCGGCGGTCGCGCCGGCCAGCGAATAGGTGTCAGTGGTCACCGTGCCGCGCGCCGAGGTGCCTTTGACGATAAGCGTCGTCCCCGCCTTCATCGCGGCAACGAAGGCATTTTCGTCTTCTTCCTGCGCCAGCCAGGCAGCGGAATTCTCGACCACCATCGTGTAGCTCTTGCCGTCGATGGAAACACTCGGATGGCTGTCGGCCTTGAACGGATAGCCGATCAGCGTCTGTGCCTCGTTCTTGAGGCCGACCCCCTTGCGATGCACGATCAGGAACACCGCCGGATCGCGGTTGATGGGCTTGCCGCCCACTTCCTTGGGCTCGCTCGAGGTCGGATCGGCGGCAATGAAGCACACCATGCCGGTGTCGTCCTTGCCCTGCCAGGCGGTCCAGGCCTTGAACGTCCCGAGATTGGTCGCGCCCTGGGTGGATTGCGCATTTGCGCCGAGGGCCATGCCCGCCAGCAGAGCGCAAGCAGTGAGGCCGGAAGCAATCCGGCGCCGTGCCGATGTCATGAACACAAACCCCTGAATAAGGCAGCCACTCCGGCGCATGGCATCCTCACCATTTATGGTTACCAAGCTCTGAATGCCGGGGTGGTCTTCGCTATGCCGCCGACAATAACATCAATCTTGACGGTAATTTGACCTGCCCGGCGCTCGGTTTTTCCTCGCCCCGCCATGGTGAAGGAAGCGTTAACGCTTGGCCGTTTCAGGCTGCAAAAGCGGCCAGCGGATAGACCTGCTCGACGAGATAGGGCCCCCCGCCGACCGAGTTCTTGGAGGAGAACAGCACGAACCGCCCGACCTTGAATTCGAGTGGACGGAAATGCCCGGCCTGATGGATGAATTCGGCGATCTCGATGGCCGACGAGCCGCGCAGCCGGGCCAGCGACACATGCGGCACGAATTTGCGGCCCTCGGGCTCCAGTCCCGCCCGGCGCAATACCCGCTCCTGCGCGGCCTGCAGGCGTTGCAGCGCTTCGTTGTTTTCGACTCCCGCGTAAAGCGCCCGGGGCTTGTCGCCGCCGAACGTCCCCAGATGCGACAACCGGATCGTGAAGGCTTCCGAATGGCTCAGCCGGTCGAGCTCGGCGGAGACCTCATAGGCCGTGTGCTTGTCCACGTCGCCGATGAACCTGAGGGTGATGTGGTAGTTTTCGGGGTCGATCCAGCGCGCCCCGGAGAGGCCGCCGCGCTTGAAACCGAGCGCGGTCTGGATGTCGTAAGGCACTTCGAGACCGGTAAAGAGCCTGGGCAAGAACCCCTAAGCCTCCAGACGCGCCGCGATTCGGTGTGACGCAGCCCGAATCGTAACATAGTGAGCCTTGGCTGCAAGAACATGACAGTTCGTCTCATCGGCTCCGGCTAAGGTCTTGGCGCCGCAAGATTACGTTTGCGTTAGCTGGCCCCGCGCGGCCTTGTATTCGCCACCCCCCTTGTCCATATTCTCTCGCAAATCCTCCGATGCGGGGATTTGGGGAACGAAAGGAAATTTGACCATGGCTGAATTCGACCGACCGACAGTAGCCGCGCGGCCCGGAACCGCCGCGGTCGTCGACGAGGGCCTGCGCAGCTACATGCTGCGCGTCTACAACTACATGGGTCTCGGCCTCGTAGTGACCGGCCTCGTCGCCTATTTCACCTACTCGCTGAGCTTCGTCGAACAGGCGGGACGCATTGTCGGCGTCACCGATCTCGGCAATCTGCTCTACAACACCCCGCTGCAGTGGGTGGTCATGCTGGCGCCGCTGGCCTTCGTGCTGGTGCTGAGCTTCGGCATCACCAAGCTGAGCGTGGGCGTCACCCAGATCCTGTTCTGGGCCTTCGCGGCCGTGATGGGCCTGTCGCTGAGCTCGATCTTCGCCGTCTACACCGGCGGCTCCATCGCCAAAGTATTCTTCATTTCGGCGGCGACCTTCGGTGCGATGAGCCTTTACGGCTACACCACCAAGCGCGACCTGACCCAGATCGGCTCGTTCCTGATCATGGGCCTGATCGGCATCATCATCGCCTCGATCGTCAACCTCTTCCTGGCCTCGAGCGCGCTGAGCTTCGCCATCTCGATCGTGGGCGTGCTGGTCTTCGTCGGCCTCACCGCCTGGGACACCCAGAAGATCAAGGAAAGCTACGATGTCGGCTTCGGCCATGAGGTGCTCATGAAGGGCGCCATCATGGGGGCCCTCAGCCTCTACCTCGACTTCATCAACCTGTTCCTGATGCTGCTCCGCCTCTTCGGCAGCCAGCGGAACTGAGCCGGCAACGGCAAGTTAGTCTTCGCTACACCTCAGTAGCGCTTCGAAGGGTCGCGGCCTAAAAGGGTTGCGGCCCTTTCCTTTTGTATCCAGCCCCATGCCCGAGCTTTCCATCCGCCCCTTCGCCTGGTCCGACGTACCGGCGATCACTGC
This sequence comes from Devosia sp., assembly GCA_035549855.1. Lineage (GTDB taxonomy): Bacteria > Pseudomonadota > Alphaproteobacteria > Rhizobiales > Devosiaceae > Devosia_A. Next base: position 7,945 of record DASZPY010000011.1, read on the forward strand.
CATCTACGCCTACTACGTCCGCGAAACGACCATCACCTTCGAGACCGAAGTGCCCAGCGAGGCAGCCATGGCCGACCGCTTCGGCAAGATGCGCGATTTGGGTCATCCGGTCCTGATCGCAGAGGAAGCGGGGCGAGTGATCGGCTATGCCTATGCCTCCTTCTACCGGCCCCGCGCCGCCTACCGCTTCACCTGCGAGGACTCGATCTATCTGGACAAGGACGCGGTGGGCCGGGGCCTCGGCGGCCGGCTTCTCGAGGCACTGCTCGCCGCAAGCGGCAAGGCCGGATTCCGGCAGATGATCGCCGTCATTACCGCCGAGCGCGCCAATTCCATCCGGCTCCACGAAAAGCACGGCTTCCGCCATGTCGGCCGTTACGAGTCGGTCGGCTACAAATTCGAGCGCTGGCTCGACATCGTGCACATGCAGAAGGCGCTTTAGCGCACTACAGCCAGCTCCAGCACGCGCAGCACCGTTTCGAGCTCGTGCCCGCGCTTGAGCACGCGGCCATCCTGCCCCGTGACGAGGTAGAGGCCCTGCCGGTTGCGCAGCCTGGGGTTCTTTTCGACCACATAGACCGGCCGCTCGCTGGCCCGCTTGTAGATCGAGAACAGCGCCCGATCCTTGAGGAAATCGATCGCGTAATCGCGCCATTCGCCGTCGGCGACCTTGCGGCCGTAGAGATTGAGGATGGTGTTGAGCTCGCGCCGGTCGAAGCTGACATAAGGCTTCTGGCGGGGCGGCTGCGGCCCGGCGGGGGCAAACAGGTCCAGAAGTTCGGCGCTCTGCTGCGGTTCGGCCTCGGCCATCGACCTGCCTTGTGACGACACCGTCATGATTGCGGTAAACGCGCCATTGCGCAAGCGGGTCGCACTGGCTGCGTCTTAACCAATTACCCCGATTTGGTCACATTGCGTCCCCGCTTCAGCCCGATTGCCCCGGCAAGTTCCCACCATTGCCTCCAATGAACGGCATCCGGGCTGACCGAGCCCCCAAACCATGATGCCCGGGTGCCGTTCATCTTCCATCATGCACACGTCATTCGCGCCCGTCTGGTCTGCCAGGCGGGCGTCGTGCATTGAGCGAAGATGGCTAGAGCTGCACGCTCGAGGCGCCCAGGATCGGGCCCGGAAGGCCTTCCGCCTCTTCCTGGATCAGGATAACCGCGCCATTGCTGCCGTCGGCCATCAATTCCTTGAGTGGGAGCTTGAGATGCGATCCCCGGTCGGGCTCCCACATTCCCAGCACCTGCCGTCCGGTCACGATCGTGGTGTAATTCATGGTCTTGCCGGCATTCTCGCCGCGCTCGATGCTGACGACCTCGCTGTCCTTGTAGGTCACCAGCCAGATCGTGGCCTCCCGCGCGTCGCTGCGCGCGCCGACCGTGACTTCGAGCATGCCGCCATTGACCGCCAGCGAGACCGGCAGGTCGAGCTTGGCATCAGTGATGGCGTCATCGACTTCGCCGCTACGCGATCCGATCACGCCCATGCGGCCATTGACGACGATCTGCGGCGTATAGATGCGGGTCGAACCCCAGCTGCGCGCATATTCGCGCTGGAACTCGGAATTCTCCGCCGAGCCGAATGTGTCCGCCCAGCCGACATAGTCCCAGTAGTCGACGTGATAGGCGAGCGTGATGATATCCTTGCGCTGGCTGAGCTTGGTTAGCAGCGCATCCGCCTGTGGACAGGAATTGCAGCCCTGCGACGTGAACAGCTCCAGCACCGCCTTGGGCTGCTGGCGCAGTTCGGCAGCCGGCACCGGCGCCACGGCCAGGGCCGCCGCAGCCGCGGCAGGAATCCATGAGAACGATTTCATGGCCGGCAGTTCTAGCAAAAAGCCAATGAACTGCGAGTCAAATTGGCGTGCGGGAGCGTGAATACGGAGCCTTACGCAGCCACCAGGTTGCGCAGCACGTAATGCAGGATTCCACCATGCCGGTAGTAATCGAGCTCGTTGATCGTATCGATCCGGCACAAGGTGTCCGCCTCGCCGATCCGGCCGTCCGGATAGGCGATCCTGACCTTGACCCGCGAGCGCGGCGTCAATTCCGTCAGCCCCTCGATCGAGATCGACTCCGCTCCGGTGAGCCCATGGCTCTGCCAGCTCTCGCCCTCGGCGAATTGCAGCGGCAGCACGCCCATGCCGATCAAATTGGAGCGATGGATGCGCTCGAACGATTGCGCGATCACCGCGCGCACGCCGAGCAGCCGCGTACCCTTTGCCGCCCAGTCGCGCGAAGAGCCCGTGCCGTATTCCTTGCCGGCGAAGATCACCAGCGGCGTGTCCGCCTTCTGATACGCCATCGCCGCATCGTAGATCGGCATCTGCTCGCCGTTCGGACCCTTTGTAAAACCGCCTTCTACTCCGGGCACCATCTGGTTCTTGATGCGGATATTGGCGAAGGTGCCGCGCATCATCACTTCGTGGTTGCCGCGGCGTGCGCCGTAGGAGTTGAAGTCCCGCGGCGCGACCTGCCGCTCGACGAGATACTGGCCCGCCGGAGTCGTGGCCTTGAACGAGCCGGCCGGCGAGATGTGGTCGGTGGTAATCGAGTCGAGGAAGAGGCCGAGGATGCGCGCATCCGTGATGTCGGTGACCGGTTCGGGAGTCATCGACATGCCCTCGAAATAGGGCGGGTTCTGCACATAAGTCGAACCGCTGTTCCACCGATAGGTCTCGGACTCCTCGATGGCGATGCCCTGCCAGTTCTTGTCACCCTTGAACACATCGGAATAGCGGCCGAGGAACATCTGCGGCGTGATCACCTTGCGAACGATCTCGGCGACCTCGTGATTGGAGGGCCAGATATCCTTGAGATAGACGGGCTTGCCATCCTTGCTCGTTCCGAGCGGATCGTTCGCGACATTGACGTTGAGCGAACCGGCGAGTGCATAGGCCACGACCAGCGGCGGCGAGGCGAGATAGTTGGCGCGCACATCAGGGTTCACGCGGCCCTCGAAATTGCGGTTGCCCGACAGCACCGAAGCAGCCACGAGATCATTCTCATTGATGCATTCGGAGATGGCCGTCGGCAGCGGACCGGAATTGCCGATGCAGGTGGTGCAGCCATAGCCGACGAGGTTGAACCCCAGCGCATCGAGATCCGCCTGCAACCCCGCCGCGGTGAGATAGTCTGTCACCACCTGCGATCCCGGCGCCAGCGAGGTCTTGACCCAGGGCTTCACCTGCAGCCCGAGCGCCCGCGCCTTGCGCGCGACGAGCCCGGCGGCAATCAGCACCGAGGGGTTGGAGGTATTGGTGCACGAGGTGATCGCCGCGATCACCACATGGCCGTCAGCGAGCCCGTATTTCGCGCCATTGACCGGAAAAGCCGCCTCTTCCGGGATGTCGTCGACGCCCGTCGCACCTTCGTCGACAAAGCGGCTCTCGCCTACAGTGGACGGCAGCGCCGTGCGCTCCTTGCGGCCGCCGGCGATATCCTTCAGTGCCTCGGCGAACTTCGGCGCCGCGTCCGCGAGCGCCACGCGATCCTGCGGACGCTTCGGTCCCGACATCGACGGCACGACCGTGGTGAGGTCGAGCTCCAGCGTGTCGGTGAATACCGGGTCGGGCGAGCTGGTCGTCCGGAACATGCCCTGCGTTTCCGAGTAGGCCTTGACCAGCGCCACCCGCGCCGCGTCCCGACCTGAGGTCTCGAGATAGGCGAGCGTATCGCTGTCGACCGGAAAGAACCCGCAGGTCGCGCCATATTCGGGCGCCATATTCGCAATCGTCGCCTGGTCTTCGAGCGAGAGATAATCGAGTCCGGGCCCGTAGAATTCGACGAACTTGCCGACCACGCCTTTCTTGCGCAGCATCTCGGTGACCGTGAGGACGAGGTCCGTGGCCGTGATGCCCTCGTTGATCTTGCCCGTCATCTTGAAGCCGATGACTTCGGGGATCAGCATGGTGATCGGCTGGCCGAGCATTGCGGCTTCCGCCTCGATGCCGCCGACACCCCAGCCCAGCACTGCGAGCCCATTGACCATCGTCGTATGCGAGTCCGTGCCGACCAGCGTATCGGGGTAAGCGACGAGCTCGCCCGTCGCCTCGTCCTTTCGCGTCCAAACCGTCTGCGCCAGATATTCGAGATTGACCTGGTGGCAGATGCCCGTGCCCGGCGGCACCACGCGGAAATTGTCGAAGGCGCGCTGGCCCCAGCGCAGGAACTCGTAGCGCTCGCCATTGCGCTCATATTCGAGCTCGACATTCTGCGCAAAGCTGAGCGGCGAGCCGAAGCTGTCGACCATCACCGAGTGGTCGATGACGAGATCGACCGGCACCAGCGGATTGATCTTCTGCGGATTGGCGCCAAGCTTGGCCGTCGCATCCCGCATCGCGGCGAGATCGACCACGGCGGGCACGCCGGTGAAGTCCTGCATCAGCACCCGCGCCGGCCGGTAGGAGATCTCGTGATCCGAGGTGCGCGTCGAGAGCCACTGCGCCACGGCCATGATGTCGGCCTTGGTGACAGTCACCCCATCCTCGAAGCGCAGCAGGTTTTCGAGCACCACCTTCATCGAGTGCGGCAGCTTCGAAATCCCCGGCAGCCCGTTCTTCTCGGCCAGTGGCAGCGAGAAATAGGTGTAGGTCGCAGTGCCCACATTGAGGGTGGTTTTCGATTTGAAGCTGTCGAGGGATTTGCTCAAGGGGTCCGCCTGTTCGAGTTGGAGGCAGCGGAGCGGACCCGCGGAGGAGGCCGGGGACCGGGCGCTAGTCTGGAAGCGTTCCAGATCTGACCGGGCTTATAACGAAGCAATATCAGGCTTGCCAGTGCGGCGGCCGGTCCAATAGGCATGGCTCCGATGTCCGAACCCGGGGCCCTGCTGAGTGTCCGAGACCTTGCGCTGAGCCGCGGGGAACGCCTGCTGTTCAAGGGTTTGAGCTTCGCGCTTTCATCCGGACAGCTGCTGCTGCTGCGCGGGCGGAACGGCATCGGCAAATCGAGCCTGCTGCTACTTTTGGCCAATATCCTCCGGCCCGAAGCGGGGAACGTCACCTGGCAAGGCGGTGAGCCGCCGCCGCTTCACTTCCTCGGGCACCAGGCCGGGGTGAAGCCGCGCCTCACCTTGCGCGAAAATCTCGGCTTCTGGCG
>DASZPY010000012.1:0-52004 GCA_035549855.1 Devosia sp.
TCCAGAACCGGGCGCGGAAGCGCCCACCGGCCAGTGCCGGCGATGCGATGGTCCAGTTACGCCCATCGGGTGGGCGCGTGCGAGGCGGGACGAAGCGTCCAGCCGGTAGTCCGGCGAGTTAAGGGACACATCGTCCCGCCACGCGGCCGGGGTTTTGGGCAGGAACAAAGGATAAGCCGGCCTCTTGACCGCGGATGCGCACCGGCTCAACCAACCCCTGCCCATGAGCGGCAGGAAGCGGCTATTCCCAGAGAGGCGGCATCATGCCCCTCAGGCGGTGCGGGCCCCGGATCCAGGGTGACTGATCCGCGGCTCTCCTGTGTCCCGGCCTGATGGAAATCGACATCCCCACCACCCGGTCTCCCTCCTGCCGATCACCCGTCATGATCGCGCGCCCGGCAGGCGGATGAGGGGGAGAATAATGCGGCTGCAGCGAACCGGGATAGATTCCTCAAATCGGGTGCAAGCTCTTCGGTGGGCTCGCGAATTGGCAAACGCCTATGCACCCGGTCTCTCGATCATCCCTCCCCCGCGTGGGGAGGGAGGCGCGCTTGGCGAACTTCAGCGAGCCTTGGCAAGCCGGGGTGGGGAACTCTCCACATATTCCGCACCTGTTGAGACTCCCCCCACCCCGCTTCCGCGGGGCAGGCTCCGATTCGCTAGAGCCTTCGGCTCAAGCTCCGCTACCTTGGGTCCCGGCTTTCGCAGGAACGGCAGTAGGGCGGTTGAGGCCCAGCATCACGACGATGAAGAGCAGCCACGTGATATTCTGGTTCAGCCCCACCATTTCGTAGACGAGTCCTGCGCTGAGCAGGATCGCGATGAGCATCAGCATGGTGATGCCCGATGCCGGCTCGTTCGTGCGCAGCCGCGACCAGCCGAGCCCGGCCGCGCGCAAGACGGTGACGGCGAGAAGACCGAGGCCGACCAGACCAAGCTGGAGGGTGATCTCGAGATAGGAATTGTGGGCCGCAGTCACGCCCCAACCGCCAGTGATATGATCGACATACTGCACGTCCTGGTCGGTCGGCACCCAGGTCGCGCGATAGCCCCAGCCGAGGACCGGACGCTGGCCGATGAGGTCGAGAACCGCCTGCCACAGTTCGACGCGGCCGGTAAGGCCCACATCCTTTCCGAACAAGCCCAGAAGCGTTTCGGGGTCGATCAGCGCGAAATATCCGCCGCAAAGACCGACGGCCAGGACAGAGAGCAGCATGAGCATGCCTGCCAGCCGGCTTCGCCCGTAGGACAGGATGATTGCCGTGACCGAAATGGCGAACGCGGCGATGAAAATTGCGGTTGCCGCGCGGCTCATCACCAGGAGCAACAGATAGAGCAAAATGATGAGCGCATGCCTCCCGGTGAGCCGTCGCGTCGCCAAGGTGATTGCGCACTCGACGACAACAGCAATTGCCATCGCAATCCCCAAGACCTCCTTGTGCGTGTAGGCGCCCCGCCAAGTGGCTGACAGGTCGCCATTCGAGGTCATGATGCCGTATTGCGGCAGTGCGACGCACAGGACCAAGGATCCGAAGGCGGCAATAGCGAAGCTCGTCGCGAAGACCCGCATGGCACCGAGGAAATCCATCATGGTGACCAGCAGCAGGGCCACCCCCACTGTCACGACATAGCCCGCTGCGCGTTTGATCGTGACATCCGGATGGATCGACCAAAGGGTCGACGCCAGAGCCAGCACCATGAAGGCGACAAGAAGCGGATTGCGGACAAGACCCTCGAGAATGGCTTTTGGCCGAGCGAGCATAAGGGCACCGGCCAACAAGGCGCTTAGCGCAACGCAGACCGCGTTGATGGGATCATCGATGCCTCTCAGATCATCGAACTCGCGGCCGGAGAAGAAAGCCGGGACGTAGATGAAAGCCGAGTGCTGGACCGTGACCAGAAAGACCAGGATCAGCCGGATGGCCCGGCTGCCAGCCATTGTGCCGTTGACTTTCTGGCCCGGCACAAAACGGGTCTGGCCGAACCAGGCTGTGGCTTCAGTCACTGGCAGTTCTCCGAAGCACCCTTCCGTCCCTCCGCTTTGACCGGCAACCCGCCATGTGGCATTGCATCATGCGCACCCGGTTGCGGCAACTCCCGGCGTCGAAAGGCTGCCAATTGCTTCCCACTGAACGATTCGCTCCGGGCAGCCGGCTTCCGCCGGAAGAACGCCGGCTTGCCGCGCTTGATGGACTGCGCGGCATTGCGGCGTGCATCGTACTCTTTCACCATGTTACCTGGCCGAGCCACATAACGGGACTGACCTTCGTCACGAATGGTTACATCGCTGTCGACCTGTTTTTCGTGCTGTCGGGCTACATCATCTCGCGCAAATACATGTGGGCGATTTCGGGCGGCGCCGCGGCGCTGCGCTTTGTCTGCCTCCGCTTCTTCCGCCTCTATCCGCTACACCTGTTTGTACTCCTGCTCTTTGTGGCGTTCGAAGTCGCGAAGCTGGTGCTGATCCGGGCGTTCGGATTTGCCCCCGGCGACAGCGCACCTTTTACGGGCACGGAGTCGATCCCGCTGCTGATCGCCAACATCTTCCTGCTCCAGAGCTTCAATGTCTCCAGCTTTGTCAGCTGGAATGGACCGAGCTGGAGCATCAGCGGAGAGATGTTCTCCTATCTCGTGTTCCTGATCGTCCCGCTGACGGGATTGCTGCGGATGCGCTGGCTTGCCGCGGTTCTCGCCCTGGGCGCGCTCGGGACTTACGTGTGGGTCGGCTACCAGTCCCAATATTCAAACATGACGTCGGAATGGGGCTTCGTCAGGGCGCTGGCCGGGTTCGCCGCAGGTGTTGTCATCTGCCTGATGGAGAAGCGCCAGGAGCAGCCGATTGCTGATTCCGTCCCGTGGCGCCTCGATGCGGTTGTGGTGGGGGCGATCCTTGTCCTGATGGCAATCGTACAGGGACCCTGGCTCTACACGGTGGTCGGATTTGCCGTAGTTCTTGTGGCGATGCTCAGGGGGGACCAGGGCGCCGTGGCCAATTTGCTGTCACTCCCCCTACCACAGCTGCTCGGCAGGCTGTCCTACTCGATCTACCTGCTGCACGCCTTCGTCGCCGTTTTTCTTACCGACCTGATCCGCTACCTCCTGCCCGGCGAGTTCGCGGCATCAGTGTGGTTTGGCGACGTGCTGATTGTGGTGTTCATCGTCTTGACCCTGGCCGGGTCGGCGCTGACCTATCGCTTCGTGGAAATGCCGGGCCGGCAGCTTGGCCGGGCAATCGCGAACCGGATGGCATCCCCCGCCAAGCCGCTTGCCACTTAGGCGAAGACCAAAGGGGGATTAGCGCCGGCTGGTGGAGCTGAGGGGAATCGAACCCCTGACCTTATCATTGCGAACGATACGCTCTCCCAACTGAGCTACAGCCCCGTTCGCCGGCGAGGGGTTCATAACCAAACTTGTTGCCGCGGCCTAGTGCTTTTTTGGGTCAGGCGACCCCCTGTTCGACAAGGCTCCGCGCGGCAGCCACCGTCGCCTCCTCGGCGGAAATCAACTTATGGCCGAGCAGTGTTTCGACGGCGCTGGAATCCGCCGATTTGAAGACGCCGAGCTCGCCGATATTTCCGCGCGCATCGACATCGAAGATCGCAAAGATCCGGACAAGCCAGTCGGGCGCCTCGAAGCGTGGCAGCTTGCCGGTGCGGCCGGGCAGCGCGGGCCGCAAGGCATCGGCCATCTGCATCAGGGACAGGGTGCCGCTGCCCATCGGAAAGCGCCTGCCGCCCGCCGCCGGATCGGTCATCGCCTTCACATGGGCCTCGGCGACGTCGCGTATATCGACGACCACCTGGTAAAAGCGGGCCGTGGCCGGCAGGCTGCCGTCGAACATGCGGGCAAGCAGGCCCACCGAAGTCCCTGGATCGTCATCGAGGAGCGGTCCGAGGATCGAGCCTGGATTGATGGTGGCGAGATCGTTGTGGCGACCCGCGGCATCCATGATCGCCCAGGCCTGCTTCTCGGCGCGAACCTTGGACTCGGTGTAGGCGCTGACGTCGGGCTTGGTCGGATCCGTCCAGTCCTCCGGGCCAAAAGGCTTTGTCCGCCTCTTGTCGTGGCCGTACATGATGGCCGCCATCGAGGACGTGAGAACTATGCGTTCCACGCCGGCCCGGAGGCCCGCCTCGAGCGCACGCCGCGTGCCCTCGACTGCCGGCCGGATGAGTTCATTGCGGTCGCGCGGCTGACGGATCACGAAGGGCGAAGCCGTGTGCTGGAGGTAGCGCGCGCCTGCCATCGCCGCATCCCATCCGGCATCGGACAGCAGATCGAGCTCGACGAATTCGAGCCGGGTCGTATCACCGCCCGCCCTTTCCAGGGTGCTGCGAACCTTGGCGCCCTTGTCCAGCGACCGCACGCTGCCGCGTACCTGATAGCCGGCTTTGAGCAGCGCGAGGGCAACGTGCCCGCCGACAAAACCGGATATGCCCGTCAACATCACAAGGTCGGCCATCACACTTTCTCCTAGCAACTGAACGAACAGTATGATAATCGTTCAATTCGTTCAATAGCGATTTTTGCACCATTGGCGACCGACGACAAAACCACACGAATTGTCGATGCAGCGCAGGCGCTGTTCCTCAAAAACGGCCTGCGCGGGACGTCCATGGAGGCTATCGCTAGGCAGGCGCGGATCGCCAAGCCGACACTTTACGCCTACTTCCCGGACAAGGATTCGGTCTTCCGGGCGCTGGTCGAGCGGCTGATCGGATCCTGGCGGGAAGCCTTTCTCGAGGGCCTGCGCGGGGACGGCGACGTGGTGGCCCGCATCGCGGCGGCGCTGACCAACAAGAACAAGGCGGCGATGCGCCTGATCGGAAGCTCGCCCCACGCCGAGGAACTCTACGGGGAACACGACCGCAGCGCCGGCCCCCAATTCAAGGTGTTCGAGGCCGAGATCGCAGCAGCCGTCGAGCATGAGCTGATGCTGGCGGGCGCGGCACGGCCGAAGCTGATGGCGCAGGTGCTGCTCGCCTCGTCCGCGGGGCTGATGCACGCCGCGCAGTCGCCGGCGGAGCTAGGGCCGGCGATCCGCCTGCTGACGGAGCGGCTGGTCGGCCCGGAGATCAGGGGCTGACGCAAGCCGGTTCGAAAAGCTCATTTCATGCGATTGAAGGCGTCGAGCGCGGCGATCTTGTAGGCCTCCGCCAGGGTCGGATAGTTGAAGGCGTTCTCGACGAAATAGTCCACCGTCCCACCCAGATTGAGCACGGCCTGGCCGATATGGATGAGTTCGGTCGCGCCCTCGCCGATGATGTGGACGCCGAGCAGCTTGCGAGTGTCGAGGTCGAACAGCATCTTCATCATGCCTGACTGCAAGCCCATGATGTGGCCCCGCGAGGTTTCGCGGAAGCGGCCGATGCCGACTTCGAAATGCATACCCTTTTCCTTGACCTCGTGTTCGGTGAGTCCGACCGTTGAAATCTCGGGCACGGCATAGATTCCATAGGGAAAATATTCCGGCGCCGGCGGCATGTGCGCGCCAAAGGCATGGCAGGCGGCGATGCGGCCCTGCTCCATCGACGTCGAAGCGAGGGAAGGAAACCCGATGACGTCGCCCGCCGCATAGATATGCGGCACGCTGGTCTGGAACGTATGCCGGTCCACCTGGAGCCGGCCGCGCTCATCGGCTTCAATGCCGACATTTTCGAGGCCCAGATCCTTGGTCGCGCCGATGCGGCCGGCTGCATAGAGCAGCATTTCGGTACGGATCGTGCGGCCATCGGTGAGTGTCGAGACGGCATAGCCCCTGTCGTCGACCGCGACACTCTCGACCTTGACGCCGATGCGCATCTGCATGCCGCGCTTGCGGAGGTCATGGACGAATTCCTCGATGATCTCGCGATCGATGAATTCGAGGAACTGCTCGCGCGGCTCCACCAGCGTCACCGGCACATCGAGCGCCGAATAGATGGTCGCGTACTCGAGCCCGATGACGCCCGCGCCGACCACCGTCAGCGACTTCGGGACCTTGGGATCGGAGGCGATGTTGTCGCTGTCGAAGACGCTGGTATCGTTGAAGGGAATATGCGCGGGCCGGAACGGGGCAGTGCCGACCGCGATGACGAATTTGTCGGTCTCGTAGATGTTCTCGCCATCTGGCACGGCGACCGCGACCCGATGCGCGTCGAGAAAGCGGGCGCGGCCCGCCACGGTGCGCACACCATTGCGGGCGAATTGATGCTCGAGCACATCGATCTCATGATCGAGCGTCATGCGCAGGCGCGCGCCCAGATCCTTGCCCTCGATGTCCTTCTTGACGCGATAAGCGAGCCCGTAGAAGCCACGCTCGCGCCAGCCGCTGAGATTGAGAACGGTCTCCCGCAGCGTCTTGCTGGGAATGGTGCCGGTATGCACCGAGACGCCGCCCACACGCAGACGGTTTTCGATCACCAGCACGTCATTGCCGAGCTTGGCCGCCTGAATGGCGGCGCGGCGTCCGGCCGGGCCGGAGCCAATGACGATCAGGTCGAACTTTTCCAATGAGGGCCCCCGCGCCTCGGATTCGCTCATGCCAGATTAGCTGGCCCACCCGGCTTTTCGAGGGGCTCGCGCGCATTGCCCCCATGCCTCAATAGCGCTCCGGCACATAAAGCTCGGGCGGAACCGGATGGCGGACATAGTCGGCGTGGTGGATACGCGGCGGCAGCGAGACTTCAGGATGCGGCACGTCGGCATAGGGGATCTGGGCAAGGAGGTGGGAGATCATGTTGAGGCGGGCGCGCTTTTTGTCCACCGCCTGCACCACCCACCAGGGCGCATCGGGCGTGTGGGTGCGGGCCAGCATCTCCTCCTTGGCCCTGGTGTAATCCTCCCAATGGGTGCGGCTCTCCATATCCATCGGCGACAGCTTCCACTGCTTGAGCGGATCGTGGATGCGCATACGGAAGCGGAACTCCTGCTCCTGGTCGGTGATGGAGAACCAGTATTTGACAAGGATGATGCCGGAGCGAACGAGCATCCGCTCGAATTCGGGAACGGAGCGGAAGAACTCCTCCACCTCGGCGGCCGAGGCAAAGCCCATGACGCGCTCGACGCCGGCGCGATTATACCAGGAGCGGTCGAGGAGCACGATTTCACCTGCGGTGGGCAAATGCTGGACGTAGCGCTGGAAATACCACTGGTTGCGCTCGCGTTCGGTCGGCGCCGGCAGGGCGACGACACGGGCGACGCGTGGATTGAGCCGCTGTGTGATGCGCTTTATGGCGCCGCCCTTGCCGGCGGAATCGCGGCCCTCGAAGACAACCACGAGCTTCAGCCCCTTGTGGACCACCCAATCCTGCAGCTTGATCAGCTCGTGCTGCAGCCGGAACAGCTCGCGGAAATAGACCTTGCGGTCAAGCGAGGGCGAGCCGGGTGTCGAGAGCTCTTCGGCGGCGAGCTCGTCGAGGCGGTCCTCCTCGAGCTGCATCTCCAGCTCCTCATCGAAGCTGTCTTCGATTTCGGCCTTGATGCGGTCGAGCTGGGCGGTGTCGGTTTCGGTCATGTCGGGCCCCTCCAATCGGCGGAGGTGAAACGGGACTTTGGTGAAGTTATTGTGACAGGCGGCCGAGGCTCCAGACCAAAGCTTGGTCGGAGCTTGCCGCCGCCAGCATCAACCATGTCCTTCGGCAAGCCGCGCGCCAGCAATCCCGATATGCCACAAGCGCGTTGTCAATATGGCGTCCGGCCATTACCACGGTCCGGCCGCGAATTTGGTGCAACGCCCGCCGCGCGTATTGGTTTGACGAGGTTTTTGTGACGCGACGCATTGCTTTGATTGGGGCCGGCGCGATTGCGCGGGTCTTTTATTTGCCTGCTCTCCATCGCCTTCGTGATCAAATCGACGATCTGTGGATCGTCGATCCAGGCAGGAACGCCGTCGAGGCCGCGCTTAAAGCGGTTAACGCCAAGTCGGCCGCGCAGCTTGGCGACATCGACGCCGAACTTGACCTTGTCATCATTGCGGCGCCCAACGCCTTGCACGCACCGATCGCGACCCAGGCATTGGAGCGCAACTCCCACATCCTCATCGAGAAGCCATTCGTGGTGCTTCCCTCCGAAGGGGAAGCGCTCGTGGCGCTGGCCGCCGCGAAATCCAGGCTCGTCGCGGTCAACCAGACCCGCCGCTACTATCCCGCATTGCAGGCCCTGCGCGACATCGTGGACGGCGGGACGTTGGGCGCACTCAAATCCATAGAGCATTTGGAAGGGGTCAAACTCGACTGGCCCTTCGAATCCGGTGCCGCCTTCTCACCCGGCGCGTTCCGCACCGGTGCCATCATGGATTTCGGCGTGCACGTCCTCGACTACTATCACGCTTTGCTCAGACCGGAATGGTCCCTCGATACCGCCATCCATGACGGGTTCGTCGGACCGGAGGGGCTTGCAGAGATACGGGCGCACGCATCGGGCGTCTCGCTCCATCTGCGCCTCAGTCGCTACCAGTTCCTGCGTAATATGGCGCGGCTCACCTTCGAACGCGGCGCGGTGGAGTTCGACGTCTTCGACTGCAACGGCGTCTCGGTCACCCAGGAGGGGCGGTCGCGCCGCGTTACCGGGCCCGATCCGGTCGCGGATTATCTGGCGATCGCCGACCGCCTCATTCTCGATGTCCTCGGTGCCTGCGAGACGGGCACGGCGCCGCATTGCACCGCTGCGGACTCGCTTCCCGTCATCCGCTTCCTTGACACCATCTACAGCGGCGCCAAGCACTATCCCCAAGCCGTGGGAGCCGTCTGATGCGGATCGCGATCATTGGTGCCGGCGGGTTTGTCGGCGGCTGGGTGGCAGAGGAGCTCGCGGGTGGCAGTTCGCATGAGCCCCTCGCTTATGTGCGACGCTGGTCCTCAGCCCAGCGGGTCGCGCGGCGCGGCATCGCCTTGCGGCTGGCCGACACCACGATGGATTTCGCTGGCATCGACGCCATCGTGAACGCATCGCTGCCGCTCGCCGATGAACCTATGGTGTTGCGCGATCTTTATGGACGGGCCGCGAAGGCCGGCGTGCGGCGCTTCGTGCATCTGTCCTCGGCGGCGGTCTATGGGGACCTCGAGGGCGCGCTCGACGAGACCATCGCGCCCAGGCCCAACGACGACTATGCGCGTGGCAAGCGTGCAGGCGAGCTCGAATTGCTGAGACTTGCCGGCGCCGGCGGCCCCGAAGCGGTCATCCTTCGGCCGAGCATCATCTATGGCCCGTTCTCGGAGCCCTGGACCATCCGCTATGCCAAGCGCATCACTGCCGGAAAATGGCTCGGGCTGGGTGCCGCCGGCGACGGGACCTGCAATCTCATCCACGCCCGCGATGTCGTCCGCGCCGTGGTCGCGGCGATCGAAGCGCCCACGCTTTCGGGCCCGCTGGTCCTCAATATCAATGGACCGGATTTGCCGAGCTGGAACGACTACATCCGGCTTTTCGGCGATGCTCTCGGCACCGAGGGGCGCCGAACGCCAAGCGCGGCGTCGCTCGCCGTCGCGACGTCTTCCGCGAGACTCACCCGCACCGCCGGCCGCCTGGTCAAGAAGTACGCAGGTGGACTCCTCGCCGCCGTCACGGCGTCGTCCGCCGGCGCCAAGAGCATGGTGCAGGGCGCCAAGGGCATCGCGAACCTCTATCCCGACGAAGGCGAGTTGCGCCTCCTGCGGCGGCGCGCTGTCTATGACGGGACCTTGGCCGCGGATGCGATCGGCTATCGGCCTGCGGTGTCGCTCGCTGCGGGACTGCAGGAGTCGGTCGCGTGGCTCCGGCGTCACGGCATCGTGTGACGGCACCCATGGCGAGCGAGGAACGCTATCACGGCAATCGCATCCGCTCTGCGCTGCAGACCTATTTCTGGCTTCGCATGGCGGCGCTTGCTTTGGCCTTCGTCTGCCAGATCGTCATCGTCAAGTGTCTCGCGCCCGATCAGTATGCGACCTACGCTATCCTGCTCGCGCTCATCATCGCGGGCGAGCGCACGCTCTCATTCGGTGTGGACCGCGCGGTCACGCGCTTCGTGCCCAAGCTCACTGAAGAGGGGAACCTGCCGGCCATCGATGCGGTCATCCGCAGGACGCTCCTGATCCGGCTCGCCGGGCTGGCGATTCTGCTGGTCCTCTGTCTCGTCGCGATGGGCGTTGGAGCCACCGGCTGGCTGCCCGTTCCACTCGACAACTGGATCCTCCTGCCCTTCGCCATCTGGTTCGTTGCCACCGCGCTTCTGTTCGATGCCGACGCCTATGCGCAGAGCTGGCTGGCCCATGGCGATTCCGCCCGCTCGACGCTCGCCGAGGTAATCCTTCGGCTTGTCGCCACCGTGCTGTGCCTCGCCCTCGTTGGCCAGCTGACCGCGACCGAGCTCGTCTGGATTTCCATGGCCACCCAGTCACTCGCCACTGGCTTCCTCGTCTATCGCCTGATCCGGCTGCGCATTCATCTGCGCGCCGAAGCCACTGGCCTCAATTCGGAGGCTGCGCCATTCGATCCTACGATCGTTCCCGGCTTCGCCTTTGCCAATTTCGCCTCGACCTTGATGTATCTGGTGTCGAGCCCGCCCGTGATCCGCATCGTCGCCTCCAGCGGATTGTCCGTGGTTGCGCTGGCTGCCTATTCCTTCGTGCAGACGCTCGCCCTTTCGGTGCAGCGTCTCCTGCCCGGAATGTCGATCCTTCCCTCGTTGGAGCCTTTCGCTATGGCCGGCGTGGCGGGAGATCGCCGTGCCGAGGTGCTTGCCGCCCTCTCGCTCGTCTTCAAGTTGGAACTGATCGCCATCCTTGCAGGCACTATCGTCGCCACCCTGTTCGGCCACGACCTCATCCTGCTGCTCTCGCGCCCCGAATATGCCGGCTACTATTTCGTCCTGCCGCTCCTGCTCGTCTATGTGTCCTTCGCTACGGCCTATCGGCTCGTTGAAATCGTGCTCAATGCACATCTGAGGCACCGGACCTTCTTCTGGGTCTGGCCGCTCGGTCTGCTCTCGACGCTCGCCATCGCCGTCACTGTCGATCGCTGGGGCATCTGGTCCGTGTTGCTGATCCCGATCGCCGAAATCCTCCTGCGAGTTGCTGGGCTTTCGGTCGTATTTCGCCGGTTAAATCTCGGTCGCGTCTTCGATCTGCGTCATACGCTGCCAGTCATGGCAATGGCCGCGGTGCTGATCGGCGCCTTGCTGTGGATGCGCGGGCCGTTGGGCGGCGGCACGCTTGTGGATCTCGGCCTGGCCATTGCCGGCACGATTGCCTTCCTCGCCGGCCTCACGGTGCTGAAGCCCCTCGCGCTGCAGGAGACCGGCTGGCTGGAACACTCGGTTCCCAAGGCCCTTAAATTCGCGCTGGCGCCGATGCGGTTTGTCACGCAACCTTTGGGCGCAGGCTAGGTCCGATATGCAACTTGCTGCATGGATTGGTCGGCACGCACAAGCAACGGGGAGAGTCCTGTGAGCACGGCCACGCAAGATTGGACGCTTCCGGAAATCACCGAGGAAACCGTCGCCCGCTATCGCGACAATTACTCGATCGGGCCCGAAGTCGCCATCACGAAGGACATGCGCCGAACTCGAGCGCACGCTGACACGGACGCTGCTCGACTCCAAGCCGTCCGAGCGGCGCGACGTCTGGGTATCGAGCTACGACCGGCTCTATCGTGACCTACCCTGGCTCGCCGTCTCGTCGGTGCGCAAGGGTCATGCGCTCGACCTCGAATACGGGCACTTCCTCCGTCTCATTCCGGATGGTGCGAAATGCATCGATATTGGTTCCGGTGTCGGTTACCTCGCCACCTACCTCACCGAACATGGGCGGCCCTGCGTCGCGACCGAGATCACGCCCGAACGCGGCTTGCGCGAGGACACCGTTCTAACCTGGCACGAAACCGACGGTATCCATCTTGGGAATTTCGAGCCTCATGGCACCTACGACGCCGTGGTGTCGACGCAGGTGATCGAACACTTTCATCCCGACGACGTTGAGGAGCATTTCCGCGGCGCCTGCGCTTTGCTGCGACCGGGCGGGAAATATGTCTTCAATACGCCGCACGCCTTTCTCGGACCGCAGGATCTGTCGCGGGTCTTTCTGCTGGATCGTCCACGCTTCATGCATCTCAAGGAATACACGCACCGCGATCTCGGCGAAATCGCCTCCCGCGCCGGGTTCAGCAACGTCACTGCCGTCTACATTCCCCCCTCGTCGATACGCCGGCGCTTGCCGCTCGTACTGAATTCCCACCTGCTCTATCTTTACCTTACCGGAATGGAACGTTTGCTTGCCGGCGTTCGGCTGCCCCCTTTGCTGCTGCGGGCCATGCTGTTCAGCGGCGACGTCTTCATGACCGCGACGAAATAGCATCGAGACGGAGAAGATCGATGACGACCGCCGAAGAGGTGCAGACCGTCCGGAGACGCGAGGCTTTCGTGCGCGCGCTCGATGCCGGCCGGCCCGAGCGGATCGCCGGTGGATTTACCCGCGATGACGGCAACATTGCCTTCTACACGCGCGTCAATGCCCTGCTGCGTCCGGACGGTGTCGTCCTCGATTTCGGCGCCGGCCGCGGGCGCCAATTCGACGGGCGCGATCTGGGTTATCTCCAGCATCTGCAGAAGTTCCAGGGAAAGGTTGCGCGGGTCATAGGCATCGACGTCTATGACGGCGTCCACGAACATCCGTTTCTGGACGAGAGCCACGTCGTTGCGCCGGGCGGAGCCTTGCCTCTTGCCGATCAAAGCGTGGATGTTGTCGTCGCGGACTGGGTCCTTGAGCATATCGACGACCCGGCGCAGTTTGCCGCGGAGCTGCATCGCGTCCTGCGGCCCGGAGGCTGGCTATGCGCCCGCACCGTCAACCGGTGGGGTTATGTCGCCCTCGGCGCGACGATCATTCCAAACAGCCTGCACCGGCGGGTGCTGAAGGGGCTGGTGCCGACCGGCAAGACCGAGGACGTGTTCGACACGCGCTACCGGCTCAACTCGATCGGCAAGCTCAATCGCTACTTCCCGCCGCCGGACTGGACCAACTGCTCCTATGTCGGCAACTCGCTGCCGCGCTACTTCGGAAAGTCGCTTGCGATGCTACGCATCTTCGACTTCATCCACTGGCTGACGCCCCCGCCGCTGCGAACCGACTTGTTCGTCTTCGTGCAGCGGCGATAGCGGGAACTATGCCCGGGCGTAATACGCCCGATCCTTGCCGCGATAGTCGGCCATGCGCTCGTCCACCTGGTTGAGGACCGCAAGGATTTCCGTGCTCGGCTGCTTGGAGTCCTCGAGCGCCAGCAGCGCGCTCTTGACCTCGCGCTGCGATGTGGAGGCGTAGCGCACCACAACCGCGATGACATCCGCCGTCGCGGCGATGAACAGCCCATCGACCACGGGACCGATCGGCGGAGTATCGAGGATCACCACGTCGAATGCACGCCTGGCTGCCTCGACCAGCTTGGTGAAGGCCGGACCGGTGACGAACCGATCGGTCGCGACCTCGCTCTGCCTTGCGCCGACGACCACCTGAACCCCGCTCGTCTCGTCGGTGGTAACGATCGAGCGCAGCGAATGCTCGCCGCCCGCGCCAGCCAGATAGTCGAGCAGCCCCGAGGACGGCTCGAGGCCCAATTGGCGGTGCAGGCTAGGCTTACGCAGGTCGCAATCCACCAGCAGCGTCGTGCTGCCGGACAGGGCATAAGCGCGGGCCAGGGCCAGCGCCGTCGTCGTCTTGCCCTCCCCGGCCGCCGAAGACGTCACCATGATCACGGTATTGCCTTCCGTGTCGCCACGTGCCGCCCGCGCGCGCCGCGCCGATTGATCCAGACCCACCCGCAGCCGCCGGATCGACTCCGAATAGGAAGAGAGCGGATCGGCCACCAGATGATCGGCAAGTGTGAGCGGTCCCCCTTCACGGTCAGAGGGCCTGATCTCTGCTTCACGCGGAATCGACGTTGGAACGGCCAGGCGCGTCTGGTTCCGCAGCTGGTCGGCCGAGGTAAACCCGCCGATCATCGTCTCATAGACCAATGCAATGCCGACACCTCCGAGCAGCCCGAGAATGCCGGCGATCCCCAGGATCAGCCGCTTGTTGGGCGACGATGGAGCCGTCGGCGTCAATGCGCTCGACACGACACGGCTGTCGGCAACCTGCAGATAGGCCTGCGTCTCGAGGTCCTTCGATCGCGCCAGCAGCGCCTGGTACTGGGCGCGCGCCAGCTCGGCGTTCTGCTGCACTTCATAGATCGACGCGAGCGTTTCCGCCGGCAAATCGGCGCCGAGTACGCTCGTCCGCAAATCCTGCCGAAGCTGCGAAGCCGTCGCCTGTGTCGAGGACAATTCGCTGCGCAGTGTTTCGAGGCGGGCGGTCGTCCGCGTCTCGAGCTGGGCCTCGATCTGGCTGAGCTGCTCCCGCAAACTGGCTGTGTCGCCGCTGGCCGCCGCCGCGAGATTGTCCGCCACGCGCTTGCGGTCCGCGGCGAGTTTTGCGATGGCCTCGTCCCTGAGAGTGCTGGCAACGCTTTGCCAATCGCGGTTGGCGGCGCTTTCGTTGCCCTGCTGCACCTGCGTCGACAGCGACGATCCAGCCGCAATCGACGCGTCCAGTTCGCGCCGCATCTCGATCAGGTCGGTTCGGCCCGTCGTCGCGGCAATGCGCTCGAGATTGTCGCCGATGAATTTGTCGAATGCTTCTTCGGAGTTCACCACCGCCCGGTTTGCCTCTGCAACACGGGCCTGGATGGTCGAGCTTGCCGCAAGCACGCTGTTGATCTTGCTGGCCAGCTGTTCCTCGATATAGGCCTGTGCCACCGCATTGGCGAGCATCGCCGCGGTTTCCGGCTTCTTGGATCGCGCGGTGATGGCGATGAGATAGGTCGTCCCCTTCCGCTGCACCGAAATCATGTCGACGAGCTTCTCGAACGCGGCCTGCACCAGGTCTTCGGGCGTCGGTTCGACCTTCTCCTTCATGCGGAGCGTGAACAGCAGATTGTCGAGCAGCGAGGGCTCGAGGGCAAATTCGGGGTTGTCGAGCAGATGCGCATCCTTGAGCACGCGCTGCAGCGTCGTCTCGGACCTGACGAGCTCGACCTCGCTGTCGATCCGCGGACTGTCCTGCGACGGCAGGACCTGCGCATTGGGATCGAGCAGGTCCTTATGCGACGTATCGACCATCACGAGCGACTGCGCCGTATAGGTGGGCTCGATCAGAAAGATGATGCCTGTCGCCGCGCCTAGAACGACGATCAAAATCGCCAGGATCAGCCGAAACTGGCGCCTCAGCAGGCCAAACAAGTCGCGGGGAAGAAAGTCGCTATCGTTCATGAGGCTGCTGCCAACCGGTCTTCGACGCTCGATAAGTGGGACTGTGGCTCGGACGGATCGCCAGAGTGCCGTATGCGCGCCCGCACCGCGACATCAAAACGCGCAAAGGGTTTACCGCCATGCTTGAAGTGAACGCCGAGCCCAAATTGAAGCGCTTATCCAATCACGCGCCCCGCACGCTTCGTGGCCAGCAATAGAGGCGGTTTGTTGGCCGTCAGCCGCACCGCCGTCAGGCGTCCGGTCGCATACGCTCCCGTGTCAATTCCGATGCGATGCGGTGAGATATGCGGATCGGCAACCGGAATGTGGCCATGAACCACAAGCTGCGCAAATTCTGCAAAGTCCGCCTCGAACCCGTCACGGTACCAAAGCAGATCGGCATCTGCTTGCGCGTCTATCGCAACTCCTGGCCTGACACCCGCATGAGCAAAGACATAGTCCGGGGTCGCGACGAGAGCCGGCAATCCGGCAAGCAATGCCTTGTGCTCGTTTGGCACGTGCGCGGCCAGCACGCTTTTCATCCGCGTGTCAGAAAGCAGCCGCAGCGCCTCGACATCCACGCCGTAGGATCGCAGCGTCGCGTCACCGCCGAATTCCAGCCAGTCCATGTGCCGCCGCGGCGCATCCAGGAAGGCCAGCATCATGTCGTCATGATTGCCCGCAAGGCAGATGCGCCTGAAGCCGGCAGGAGGACGCCGCAGCAAGTGATCGAGCACCTCAGCGGAATTCGGTCCGCGATCAACGAGGTCTCCGAGCACGACGATCAGCTTGTCCCCAGCCAGGCTCGCGGCATCGGCAACGATCTGCCTCTCCACGTCCTGCAATTGCGCGAGACAGCCATGGACGTCGCCAATGGCATAGAGGACATCCGGTGTCGTGGCGAGCTTCAGCCGGGGCCGCTGCGCCTCCCCACCCTTCGACGGCAAGCCCACGAGCCGCGCGAGCCAGCTAGGAAGCGCCATCCGCTTCTCCCCTCCGGCCCGCGCTTTGCCGATAACCGAAACCAAGGCCGAGGACCGCCGCCAAAAGGTAGGCATTCGCCTGGATCTCGAGGCTGAAGTCCACCAGCGAGTGCAACGCAGCGACGACGACAACTCCCGCCACTGCCAAAGGCACGCGCCTTCCCGCCGCCGGATCGCGAAGCAGGAACGCGGCGCCGAACCCGGCGGCTGCAATGAATATGACGATGATCGCCGCAACAGGCAGGCCGAGTTCGGCGGCCAGTGTCAAATAGCTGGAATGCGCTTTGTCCCAGACGACATCGGTACTCAGCGGCGGTGCATGAAAAAGCTGGAAGGCCTGTTCGAAGCTTCCTCCGCCATATCCGGTCAACGGCCTTGAAGAGATCATGCCCCAGACCTGGCGATAGAGCTCGAACCTGTCCTCGACATCGCTGTCGAGCCCGTTTAGGCGTTCGACCGTCCGGCCCCCGAAAAGCAGCAATATCGCAAGGCCGGCAATCGCTGCGACGAGGAGCAGCGGTAGGACTCTGGGCGCGCGTCTCGTGCCATAGAGCGACAGAACCAGGATCACGATGCCAGCTACGATCGCCGCCAGCAGGCCCATGCGCGAGCCGCTCAACAGCAGCGCCGCCAGCAAGAGGCCCTGCCCCGTGAGGAACAGCGCAATGGTGCCGCGCGATGTCCGCGCCTCGCTCGATACCAGGGCGCCCGCGAGCAGCGCGGCACCGATGGCGAAGCCAAAGGCGAGGTAGGTCGCATAGGAATTGCGATTGACGAATGTGGCCGTCGCCACACCTTGATAGGCCCACTTTTCCAGACCAAGCAGCGTATCACCGAAGAAGCCGAGAAAGGCGATCCCGAGCACTGCATATGCGACGATCGCCAGATAGAGCACCCGCAAGACGATCACGGCCCGCGAACGATTGGCGCCGACCTGCGCGGCCAGGAAGAATATGAGGCCGTAGCCGAGCCAGCGGATGAACATGAGCTGGGTCAGGCCCGGTGTGAGGCTGATCGTGGGACTCGCAAGAGACACGCCGCGCGCTTCGATCCGGCCGAGCCCGAGAATGTCGGCAATCGGCAGGCTCTGCACCAGCAAATAGAGGCAGAGCGCACCAAATGCACCTGCGAGCACGGCAAAGCGCCGGAGCGGCACGGCAAGATCGCTCCCACTGACGATCAGGTGCAGCGCGTAGATGGTTGCAGCGACTCCGGCGGCGCAGGCCCAGATCGCCCAGAGGATCGGCCGGTTTCCCCCGAGCGGCAGCGGGGCGAGTATGACAATCGCAAGCACCGCTGCAGCGAGCCCACGCGAATCCCGATACACGAGCGCCATCCTGGTTGGTGCGGCGACCATGGTCATGATTGTCCCGCCGCGAGCCGGACATAGCCGACAAAGCGCGCCTGGGCCTCGGGCGGCAGATTCTCGACAATCGCCGTGATCCGTTCGCGGAATCCGGGATCGTCGACATAGCGCTTGGCGATCCCGTCCACGCCGCGCTGGCTCAAGACCAGCGTCGCAAGGTCCTGGCTCTCGGCCTCGCGGGCCTCGCCCTGCAACCTGTCATAGTAATCCTCGGCCAGCGCGACCCTGAGTTCGGCGATCCACTGCTCCGCCCCGCCGCTCGCCTGCGAATTGCTTAGATCGCGGTTCAACGCGTCGAAATCGTCGTTCACCGGGTCCAGCGCCGCCAGCACGTACCAGCCGAACGAGAAGCTGGGCATGGCCGTCACGCTCGCACGCAGCAGCTCCTGACAGCGGGCGGCGAAGGCCTGCCTTTGG
This sequence comes from Devosia sp., assembly GCA_035549855.1. GTDB lineage: Bacteria > Pseudomonadota > Alphaproteobacteria > Rhizobiales > Devosiaceae > Devosia_A. Next base: position 18,005 of record DASZPY010000012.1, read on the forward strand.
GCAGTCGGCCGAGTCCGGAAATAGAGCGAGGACGCCGCCGTCAGGCAGTCCGTCGCCACTTGCTGGTGCGACTGCTGGGACATTGCCGGCGCCAATTGGCCGCTCTCGATCCGGGCGATCGTCTCGACTTCGGATGAGCCCCGGCCGAGATAGGGCCCGGCCTCCAGCCAGCCCGCATATCCCCCGAGTCCCGCAGCGATCAGCCCGGCCAAAAGCAGGCTTTCGCGGCCGGCGATCTTGCTTGTTCTCACCAAATCACCGGGAAACTTCTGATTTCAAACGAGGATTTCCCCTCATCATGAGCATGGCAGCCCCGCGAAATATGCAAGGATTTGAACAGCACTGCCAAAAAGCCAAGAATTCCCGGGCTGTCGGCCCAGCAACACGACCTCTCCATAAGGGAAATTAGGTATGTCGCACGCAACCGGTTGAATTTTTTTGCGTTTCCAACATCGTAAATAGAGTATTAATACGGACCCTGAAAGGTGCCGCATGACGAAACACTGGACTATTCCGCTCGTGGTGAGCGTCCTGGGTGGTTTGGGGCTTGGTGTGTACGGCTCCACGGCGGCCGTTCCCGCTTCTATTCCCGAAGTCATTGACCTTTGCGCGCCGATTATCGCCGAAGAATACCAGGGCGACCGTGACCGCTGGTTCGAATGCGTGCAGGGCACACAGGATTTCGTCAATCTGATCCTGGGTCCGCCGACACTTACCAACGATACGGCCCAGACAGCCGCGGACCTCGTGCTCGAACTGAGCAAACTCTATCAGGACGGCGACATCTGCGAGCAGTACGAGACGGAGCTGCCCGACGCCATCGAAGTCGCCCTCAAATTCGAGATGGACGAGCAGCAGAAGGAGCTGATCCAATCCATCTCGGACTCCATCGCGGCCTGTCAGACTCTGGAAACCGGCGCCATCCCCGAGGGAGTCCCGGTCAGCCGCAACTAGAATTCGGTTTTGTTGTCACTGCGTTGCCATACGCCTGTCATTTCGATCGCCTTTTTCACGTCTGATCTTGCGTCACGAGGATAGTTTGGAACCGGACTACTTGATTGCGAGCGTTGTGGACTCCTCGCTTGGCCTTTCCGACATTGCTCGGCAGGGCAGCCCCCGCTACGTCGCCGGCGTCCCACAACACGAAGCCAGCGGCCTTCATATTGTCTGGAAGGATGGCTTGCCTGTTGCACCGCCGATGACTGCGTCACGTCGTGCTGCGCTCGGAATGAAGCGGCTTGGCGACATCGTCGTCTCCGGCCTCGCCCTGATTGTCATCGGCCCGCTGCTCGCCTTCACGGCGCTTGCCATTCGCCTGACCAGCGAGGGCCCCATCCTGTTTCGGCAGACGCGGATCGGACGCCTTGGCCAGCCCTTCACGATCTACAAGTTCCGCTCGATGTATATCGACAAATGCGATGCGCCCGGGGCGATCCAGGCCATGCCCGGAGATGAACGTGTAACGCCGATCGGCCGCTTCATTCGCAAGACCAGCATCGATGAGCTGCCGCAGCTCTTCAATGTGCTCAAGGGCGACATGAGTCTTGTGGGCCCGCGCCCCTATGTCGCTGAAATGCGCGCCGCGGGGCAGCTCTACAGCGAGATCGTTCCCTATTTCGCGTTTCGTTACACGATGACCCCCGGCCTGACCGGATGGGCCCAGGCCAATGGCCATCGCGGTCCGACAACGTCGCATGACGGCTCAGTGCGCCGCGTCGAGCACGATGTCGCCTATATCCAGAATTTCTCGCTCTGGCTTGACGCCAGGATCGTGTTGAAGACGGTCTGGCGCGAACTCACCGGCGGCTCGGGCGTGTGATCCACGCCCCTCCGCTCCGTGGAGGCGTCGCTCAATTAACTTCGAACCTCAAAGCCCGGACCATCTCGTCGGCGCGATGTGCTATGGGACCGGCCAGGAGCGGCAGGATGTACCGCGGCCGCCATGGAGCATCACGACGTGACGGAAAGCAGGGTTGCACTGATCACCGGCGTTACCGGTCAGGACGGCGCCTATCTGGCACAGTTGCTCCTCGAAAAGGGCTACATCGTGCACGGCGTCAAGCGTCGTTCCTCCTCCTTCAATACGGGCCGCATCGAGAACATCTATGAGGACCCGCACGTCACCAACGCCCGCTTCCATCTGCATTATGGCGATATGACCGATGCGACCAATCTCATCCGCATCGTGCAGGAGACGCAGCCCGACGAGATCTACAATCTCGCCGCTCAAAGCCATGTGCAGGTGAGCTTCGAGACGCCGGAATACACGGCAAATGCCGACGGCATCGGCACGCTCCGCCTGCTCGAAGCCATCCGCATTCTCGGTCTCGAACGCAAGACCCGGTTCTACCAGGCGTCCACCTCGGAACTCTACGGCCTCGTCCAGCAGGTGCCGCAGAGTGAGAAAACGCCGTTCTATCCGCGCTCTCCCTATGCCGCGGCCAAGCTCTATGCCTATTGGATCGTTGTGAACTACCGCGAGGCCTATGGCATCCATGCCTCCAACGGCATTCTCTTCAACCACGAGAGCCCGCTGCGCGGCGAAACCTTCGTGACGCGCAAGATCACCCGCGCTGTCGCCGCCATCAAGCTTGGCCGCCAGGACCGGCTCTATCTGGGCAATCTCGGCGCTGAGCGCGACTGGGGCCATGCCCGCGAATATGTGCGCGGCATGTGGCTGATGCTGCAGCAGGACAGGCCCGACGATTACGTCCTTGCCACCGGCAGCACCACCTCCGTTCGCCAGTTCGTCGAGTGGGCCTTCGAAGATGCGGGCATCTTCCTGGAGTGGCGCGGGCAGGGCGTCGAGGAGCGTGGCTACGACAAGGCGGATGGCCGTTGCCTGGTCGAAGTCGATCGCCGCTATTTCCGTCCTACCGAAGTGGACCAGTTGCTGGGCGACCCGCGCAAGGCCGCCGAAATCCTGGGCTGGCGTTCCGAAACTCCAGTGCGCGAGTTGGTGCGCGAAATGGTGGCGTCCGATCTCGAAACCATGCGCTTCGAGGAAATCGCCAAGGATGCCTGACCTATTCGAACTCGGCGGCAAACGCATCTGGGTCGCCGGCGAGACCGGCATGGTCGGCAGCGCTTTGGTGCGCCGGCTGCGCAGCGAAGGCTGCACCATTATTTCCGCGCCGCGCTCCCGGCTCGATCTCATGCGTCAGGCCGATGTCGAAGCCTTCGTCGCGGCGGAACGCCCCGACGCCATCATCATCGCCGCCGCCAGGGTGGGCGGCATTCTGGCCAACAGCCAGGCGCCCTCGGATTTTCTCTATGACAATCTGGTCATCCAGTCCAATATCATGGGCGCCGCTGACCGGAACGACGTTCCACGACTGCTGTTTTTGGGCTCGAGCTGCATCTATCCCAAATATGCGCCCCAGCCGATCGAGGAAACGAGCCTGCTCACGGGACCACTCGAACCCACCAATGAGTGGTACGCCATCGCCAAGATCGCAGGCATCAAGCTGGCTCAGGCGCTTCGCCGCCAGAAGGGCCGCGACTACATCTCCGCCATGCCCACCAATCTCTACGGTCCCGGCGACAATTTCGATCTCACCTCCAGCCATGTCATGCCGGCGCTGATCCGCAAGGTGCACGAGGCAAAGCTGGCGGGCGCCCCCACTATCGTCATCTGGGGCACGGGCACGCCGCGCCGCGAGTTCCTGCATGTCGACGATTGCGCCGATGCACTGGTCTTCCTGCTCAAGACCTACAGCGAAGACGAACACATCAATGTTGGATCGGGCAGCGACCTGACCATCCTCGAACTGACGCAGCTGGTCTGCAATGTCGTCGGCTATGAGGGCGAGATCGTTCACGACCTGTCCAAGCCCGACGGCACGCCGCGCAAGCTGATGTCTGCTGACAAGCTTCGGGCTCGAGGCTGGCGGCCGCGCATCGGCCTCGAGGACGGCCTGCGAGCGACCTACGATTGGTACCGGGCATCCCTTGCCGGCAGCACGGACGCCTGAGGAGCCGAAGCAGGATGGCCGACAGCACGACCACATTCACCTTCGGTGACGTCAATATCGCCGCCATGGACCTGGCCGGTGCCGTCGACTCCATCGTGACTTCCGCCTCGGCCGGTATTGGCGGCTATGTCGCGTGCTGCAACACGCACAGCGTCGTCGAAGCGGCGAAGGACACCCGTCTCCGCGACATCCTCAATGGCGCGAGCCTCAATCTTCCGGACGGCATGCCGACGGTCTGGATCGGCAAATTGAAGGGCCGGCGCGTCGAGCGCGTGGACGGCCCCAGCCTGTTCGAACTGATCCTCCAGGACCCGCGCGCCCGGACCCTTCGCCACTATTTCTACGGCAGCACCGACGAGGTGCTGCTGCGCATCGAGGCTCGTGCCGAAGCCATGCTGGGGCCGGGGACCGTCGTGGGATCCTATTCCCCGCCGCTCCGCACCATCGACGAGCCGGAAAGCGAGGAAATCATTGCCCGCATCGCGGAAGCCCGTCCCGACATCATCTGGGTGGGCCTTGGCCTACCCAAGCAGGAATATTGGATGGCACGCTACGCAGAGCGCTTCCCCAACGCCCAGCTTGTCGGCATTGGCGCGGCATTCGACTGGTTTTCCGGCAACAAGCCGCGCGCGCCCCAGCTCATGCGCGACACCGGCTTCGAGTGGCTCTTCCGGCTTCTCGTCGAGCCCCGCCGGCTATGGCGGCGCTACGCCCATGAGCTGCCCCGAGCCATCTGGATCATGCTGCAGGAACTTCCGCGGCGCTGACGCTCAGCCTCCCGGCGGCACCTTGCGCGCCTTGTTCTCGCCAATCCTGATGGTGCCCGCCACGGCGGTCGGACCGGCCGCGTCCTTGAACCCGATCGCGAGTCCGAACAGCTCCCAGGCGGGCGCGCCCGCCTGAATCGTCCAGGGCGGCGTGCGGATCACCTGTCGCTCCACCGCGTCCGGGTGGCCCGCGCTGTCACCCGCATAGACACCCTCGGATTGGAACAGCGTGGCGAAGCTGCCGTCATAGACCGCTGCGATAGGCGTGACGCGCACGATCTCCGCCGACAACCCCTCGACCTCGATTTCGGCCACATATTCGAGTTCGTCTCCCGCTTCGAGCGTGGACGCTGAAAACGACGCGAAGTTGATGTATCTGCCGCTACCGGAATAGCTGCCCGAAATCGTGATGATCTGGGCTGGCGAGCCATCCGCGAGCACGCCCTTCGATCCCACGACATTTGCGCCGCCGGCCTGCGTGGCATCCAGCCCGAAGCCATCGGCCACCACGCCCGTCGCGCCGCCATTGAGCGAACCGCCTGTCCCGGTCATTGTGGGATTGACGCTGTAGGCGTTCGTCCATCCCGCAATGACGTCGGCCGCCGTGGTAATGGCGTCGAGAACAGCGGCCACTGCCTGCCCGATCTTGAAGGCGCCACCCGTGTTGGGATGCAATCCATCTCCGAAGTCGTCGGACGAGAGGTCGAGCGCTTCGCAATCGACGATCTTGATGCGCCGGCTGGCCTGCGCCAGCATCCAGGCATTGACCGCCTGCCGGATGGTCTCGCTGCCGCCAGACAGACTGTTCGGCGCAAAGCGCGGCAGGATCGTGCACCACACGACATAGCGCGCGCCACTGGCAAGCATGTAGTTCCAATAGGCGCGCAGCCCGGCTGTGATCGTGGCCGCGGCCGTCCCGGCGCCGACATCATTGGTCCCGCACATGCCGCAGACGACCTTGGGCAGCCTGGCCACCGTCGCTGCCCGGCGCGCATACATGTCGGCCACCGTATCGCCCGACACGCCAAGATTGCCGCCGATCGGCTGAAATAGCCGTCCTTCCGAGAGCGCCAGCGCCCAGGTGGAAAAGCCCCAGGACCCATTGCCGGCATATGCGTCCACTGTCGCATGCCCATGCGCAACGATGCTGTCGCCGTCGAAAACGATGCGATCATCGAGCGCATTGAGCGCAACGGCCTCTGTCGCTGCGTATCCTATGCCAAGTCCCAGCCCGATGGCGTGCATGCCCGCGCTCCTCAGACCAGCCCGATCAAACCGGACGCCGTCGTGCCTGTGGCCTTGATGCGCGACGCACGCACCGGCAGCAGGCTGCCCGCCGGCAGATTGGCGAAGGTCAGCGTCGCCCCTTCGCGCAGCACCGCCGCCACATCGCCGGCGCCGCCCACATAGATCGCGCGCACGACTTCGGGCAGGTCCTCATCGTCGTCGGGGGTAATGTCGAAGCCATTGCTGGCGGGTGCGGTCAGGCTGGCGGTATGGGCGGCATAGCGATCGGACATTCGAAGCTCCTCTTGGAATGCCGCTATAGTCGCACCGTCTGGAGCCATTTGGATAAGTCGGCCACTTTGCTCGCAACATCTTGGAAACAGGGCGTTTCTGGCTCGCACCTTCGTTGCCCTGAAGACGGCAGCGCCAGCGGGGACGTCACGTCTCCCCTTGGACGGAGGAGATGATTTGAGGTAGATTGCACCAAGTCATCGATCCGCCGTTCGGCGCGATCGGACCGGGAGAGTGAGCGTCGGACCATGCCGCAGATCGTCCTCTTTCTCGCGGCCGTCGCTGTCGTTTCCTACCTTATCCCGATAGTCATTTTTCTCGTTCGACGGACCCGGCCTGCTCCATCCGAACAGCCGGCGCGAGAGCGCGTCGCGCGCTCGCCCAGCGCCCGCGCCCATGCCGGCAACGCGGCACTCGATCGAATGGTGGAACTCGTCGACGAGCCGTCGCAGCGCAAGCCGGACCCGCCTTCCCACTCCGACAAGGTCGTCAACCTCCGCTGAGCGGACCGTTAATGCTCCGCTAAGCATACGCGTCATCGGCTTGGTTACGTTAAGCGGCTGGTGAGCGCCGCTTGCTAGAGCCGAAGCTTCTGCACCCGACGGAACGCTTCTTCATGGCGACGATGTACCAGGCCCAGCGAAAGCCTTCGGGCTGGAGCTTTCTGCGGCAGGGCGTTGCCATCCGGCGCCGTCACTTCATCGTCCTGTTCCTGCTCAGCATGGTCTCCAATCTGCTGATGCTGGTCGGCCCGATCTTCATGCTCCAGATCTACGACCGCGTGCTCGGCAGCCGCTCGGTCCCGACCCTGCTCGCGCTCACCGCGCTGGTCGTGGTTCTTTTCATGTACTCAGCCCTCATCGAGACACTGCGCACCCGCATCGCCGTGCGCATGTCGATGCAGGTGCACCACGACCTCTCTCCGCTCGCATTCCGCAGCGCCATTGGTGGCCGCTCGAAAGAGACCGGCGATCCGATCCGCGATCTCGACACTGTGCGCAGCTTCGTCGCCGGTCCCGGGCCGGCCTCGCTGCTCGACCTGCCCTGGCTTCCCGCCTACATGATCCTCGTCTTCGCGCTCCATCCCCTGCTCGGGATCGTCGCCATCGCCGGAGCGCTGATCATGGTCACGCTGCTCATCGTCAACGAGACCATGGCCACCGGCCCCAACCGCCGCGCCAGCGCCTCTCTCATCGAGCGCCAGAATCTGCTTGAGGACGCCCGCGCCAATTCCGACGCCATCGTCGCCATGGGCATGCTGCCCTCGCTGACGTCGCGCTTCCTCAGTTCCGCGGACAATGTGACCGAAAGCCAGCGCCGCGCCTCCGACCAGGCGGCCTTCTTCGGCGCCTTCAGCCGGGCCTTCCGCCTGCTGCTGCAATCGGGCGTCCTCGCCGCCGGCGCCTATCTTGTCATCATCGGGCAGCTATCGGCGGGGCTCATGCTCGCGGCCTCGGTAATCACGGCGCGCGCCCTCGCCCCGGTGGAACAGCTCGTCGGCCACTGGAAAGGCTTCGTCGCTGCACGCCAGGCGCTCCAGCGGCTGAGCGATCGCATCGCGCAATTGCCATCGGATACACCGCGCACGCGCCTGCCCTCGCCCTCCAAGTCGGTGGCCGTTTCCGGCCTCGCCAGCGGGCCCAATGGTGAGACCCCGCTCATCGTCGATGTCAGCTTCATGGTCGCGGCCGGCGAGGGCCTGGGCATTATCGGTCCGTCGGGCTCGGGCAAATCCACCATCGGCCGTGCCGTCACCGGCGTGTGGCCCGCGCTGCGCGGCGACATTCGCTATGATGGCGCCCTGCTCTCGCATTACGACCCGGCGATGCTCGGAGCCGCCATCGGCTATCTGCCGCAGGAGGTCGATCTGTTCGACGGCACCATCGCCGAAAACATCTGCCGCTTCCGTATGCCCGATACCAGCGCCCCGATCCTCGCCGCCGCGCGCGCCTCCGGAACGCATCAGCTCATCTCGCGCCTGCCCAATGGTTACGACACGCGCATCGGTCCGCGCGGCACCACGCTCTCGGCTGGGCAGCGCCAGCGCGTCGGCCTCGCCCGCGCCATCTACGGCGACCCCTTCCTTCTGGTGCTCGACGAGCCCAACGCCAATCTCGATCAGGAAGGCGAACAGGCGCTTGTCGAAGCACTCGGTGCCGCAAAGGCCCGTGGCGCCGCCGTCATCATCATCGCCCACCGCCCGAGCGCGATCGTTGCCACCGAGAAGCTGCTGGTCATGACCGGCGGTCGCCAGATCGCCTATGGCGATCGCGACGACGTCCTGCGCCGCGTCACCCGACCCGCGCCGGTCGCCGTCCCCGATGCGAGAAGCGGCCATGGCTAACCCCCTCCCCGCACCGCAGCGCCTGCCTGCCGCTCCCAATGTGAGTACCGCGCTCGGGACCATCGAGCGCCTGCGCGAGGAGTTCCGCGCCGAGATCGCGACCGGCGACGCACCCGCCGCCCCGCTGATCGGCGATGCCGACCGCAGCCTGCGCCGGCACGCGTGGCTCGCCATTGTCCTGATCGCCCTGCTGGTCTTCGGCCTCGGCGGCTGGAGCGCGATGACCAATGTCTCGGGCGCCATCGTCGCCAATGGTGCGCTCGTGGTCGAAAGCGGCTCGCAGAAGGTCCAGCACCCCGAAGGCGGTGTCGTCCGCGAGATCTTCGCCCGCGACGAGGACCATGTGACCGCCGGACAAATCCTCTTCCGCCTCGATGGAACGCTGGCCACGGCAAATCTCGCCGTCACCGAAAGCCAGTTGCGCGCCGCCTATGCGCAGATGGCCCGCCTCGACGCCGAATCGACCGGCAGCACCGCACTCGTCATTCCACCCGCAGCCGGAGACCTCGCGAGTGGCGCCGAGTTCGAACAGCTTCTTGCGGCGCAGAAGCTCCTCCTCGAGTCCCGCGCCAAAGGCCGTGCTTTGCAGGTGGAGCAGCTCGAAGAACAGATCCGCCAGCTCGATGGCCAGGTCAGCGGGCTCACGGCGCAGCGCGATGCCGTACAGCAATCGCTTGACCTCGCCAGCGCCGAGGAGACCGACCTCGCCAAGCTCGCTGCGGGAAAGCTCGTCTCCACCTCACGCCTCAACGAGGCCAGCAAGCAGCGAGCTTCGCTCGAGGGCGAAAAGGGCCGCCTCACGGCCGCCCTCGACGAGGCCAGTTCGACCATCGCCGAACGCCGTGTCCAGATCGGCCGCGTCGGCGCCGATTTTCTGTCCGCCGTGATGACCGATCTCGGCACTCTGCGCGAAAGCATCGCCGAGCTGCAGCAGCGCCGCATCTCCAGTCTCGACCGGCTCGCTCGTCTCGACGTCCGCGCCCCCCAGGATGGCGTCATCCACGAATCGATCGTCAGGACCGTCGGCGGCGTTCTCCAGCCCGGCGAGACCGCGATGCTGGTCGTACCCGAAGCCGATCGCGTTCTCGTCGATGCGCGGCTCACCCAATACGATGTCGACAAGATCTTCGCGGGTCAGGCCGTGATCCTTCGCTTCCCCAGCCTCGATCAGCGCGTGACGCCCGAGCTCAAGGGCGAAGTCGTGTCGGTCTCGCCCGACGTGATCCGCGATCCGGTCACGGGCCAGCCCTTCTACGCCATGCGCGTCACAGCCCTGCCCGGCGAAAGGGAGAAGCTTCCCGCCGGCACGCGCCTCGTGCCCGGCATGCCGGTCGAAGCCTTCGCCCAGCTTGGCGACCGCAGCGTGCTGTCCTATCTGCTGCACCCGGTGACGGAACAGCTGAGCCGGATGTTCATCGAGAAATAGTCTCAGCCGCGAAGGCCGATGCCGTAGATGTCGTCGATGCGCCCGATCTGCGCCGCGAGCAGATGCTCGGCGACGATCAGCTCATAGGCGACATCGGCGGTCTTGATCCGCGCCTCGGCATAGCCGTTGAGAGCGCTCAGCTCATCGAACACACTGCGCTCGCCCAGCTCCCGTTCGGCACGGATGCCTTCGAGCACGGCTTTTGCCCGGGCCTCCGCCGCCCGTGCCAGGGCCAATCCCTGCCGGGCAAGTCCAAGCCGCGACAGGGCCGCATCGACCCCCGCGAAGACGCCGTTCCGGGTCGCATCGACTTCGAGATTGGCCGCGCGAAGCTCCAGCGCCTTCTGCCGCCTCTGCGCCTCGACCCCGCCGCCGAACGGCAGCGGCAACGAGAAGCGGATCAGCGCCGAAAAGTCCGTTTCCTCAGGATCGCCCGACACGAGATCGCCGTTGCGGCTCGCCTCGAGGTCGAACGAAACATTCGGCAGATACCCCGCATCGGCCACCTGCTTGTCCAGTTGCGCCGCATCCTTGAGCGCCAAGATTCGCGCAATGCGCGGATTGTCGGTCGCCGCGATGGCTTCGGCCTCGTCCTGGCCCTTCGGCAACTGCTTGGCGATCGAGCCGATGGTGTCGAGCTTGCCCGGCGGACGCCCGGTGATCTCCGCGAAGCTTTGCACCGCCTGCGCCCGGTCCGCCTCGGCCTGCCGCCGCTCGACATCGAGCCCGCTGAGCTGCGACTGCACCTGGTCCACATCGACCTTGCTCGCCGTTCCGCTGTCCTTGTCCGACTGGACTGCGCCCAGCAGCGATTTCGCGGCATTCGCCTGGTCGCGCCTGACCGCGAGTACCTGATCCGCATGCTGAACCGAGGCGCCCGCCGCCACGAGATCGAGAATGGTGGAGGCCAGTTCGTCCAGCGCCGCCTGCTTTGCCGCCGTCGACACGCTCACCTGCATGCCGGCCGTATTGACCGCCCGTCCGCCGTCGAACACCGGCACCGACACGCGCACGCCATAGGAATAGGGATTGGTCGTCACATTGGTCACGCCATAGGCGCCGCGGATGCCGCCTTCGGAGAAAAGCTCCGCATTCGGCAGCAGCGCGGCGCGCGCCACCTCGATCTTCTGCTCCTCTGCCTGCCAGCGCGTCAGCGCGGCATTCACTGAGGGCGCGCCCATCACCAGGTCGCGAATGAGTTTGTTGAACCCCGTGCCGGCCTCGCCGACCGCGCTCAGTTCGACGTCGCTCTCGGCGGGACGCACGCAGCCGATCTGCGCAACCGTCACCGCGGCACAGACGCTGGACCGGCCCGCGGAGACTTCAGCGGAGTTGGTGGCGCAGCCGGCAATCGCCGCAAGCAGGGCGCTTCCGACAGCCACGCGATCGATCCGCCATGCTGCCAGTCGCTGCATCCGAACGCCCTAGGTACCGATGCCTCGACACTGGGACTTTATGGTTAATTTCCCGATAAGCAGCCCGCATTCCGCGATGAGCCTTTACCACTTCTTAAGTTTGCTTTCGCCGTCCGGGCCGCCCCGCCGCTAGATGCTCCCATGCGGTGGAGCGAGATCATCTCCCGGCCGGCCTATCGGCCCCTCAACGACGCCTTTCGTGGCGCCGTGCTCTGGCTCGCGCTCTTTTCGGTGGCCGCCAATGTGCTGATGCTCGTCGTGCCGCTGCACATGATCCAGGTCTATGACCGCGTCCTGCCGAGCCACGGTTACGAGACGCTGCTCTATCTGACGCTGCTGGTGCTCGTCGCGCTCGCAATCTTTGGCCTGATCGAGGCCCTGCGCTCGATCCTCGCGCAGAAGCTCAGCGCCAAATACGAGCTCGTCGCAGCCCCTGCGATACTCACCGGCAGTTTCCTCTCGAGCGCCAGGGCCGACTCGACTGCGGCCATGCGCCAGGTCGCGCAGGTTCGCCAGATGCTGGGCTCGCGCAATTTCGTCAATGTGTTCGACCTCCCCTTCGCACCCGTCTTCCTCGCGCTGAGCTTCCTGCTGCATCCGGTGCTGGGCGTCATGACCTTGCTCGGCGGTGCCCTGCTCGGCGCCATCGCGTGGCTCAACAACAAGGCGCTGGGCGACGCCACCGACCGCGCCACCGCGCACAACAACCAGGCGCTCCGCTTCGCGGGCATTGCGCTCCGCCAGAATGACGACGTCCGCGCCATGGGCATGACCGGTCCGATGATCGATCGCTGGGAGGCCGACGCGCTTGGCGCCATTGGCGAGAACGATCGCGCCGCGACCATCAACGCCACCTGGTTCGGCGTGACCCGCTTCGTCCGCCAGGGCCTGCAGGTTTCGATCCTTGCAGCCGGCGCGTGGCTCGTCCTCAATCACCAGATGTCGGGCGGCCTGATCTTCGCCGCGTCCCTGCTCTCCGGCCGCGCGCTGCAGCCGATCGAACAGATGATCGGCGGCTGGCGTCAATGGCTCGCCGCACTCGAGGGCCATCGCACCATCGGCGAGACACTCGCGACCCTAGAATCCGGCACGCCGGCCGAGGCTGTCATGCTGCCCCAACCCGTCGGCCACATCACCGCCAAGGGCCTGACCTACACACTCTCGCCGCTTCCCGGCGTGAAGCCCATCGTTACCGATATCAACCTCGACATCGCCCCCGGCGAGATCGTCGCGCTGATCGGCCCGAGCGGAGCCGGAAAGACCACTCTGGCCCGCATGCTCGCCGGAGCTCTGGCGCCGAGCGCCGGTGAAATCCGCCTCGACAGCTTCGAACTCGACCATTGGGACCCCGACCAGCGCGGCCGCGCATTCGGTTATCTCGGCCAGGAAATCGAGTTCCTCGACGGCACCGTCGCCGAGAACATCGCGCGCTTCACCGCTGGCGCGACCGATGCGCAGATCGTCGATGCCGCGCGTCGCGCCCACGCCCACGAATTCATCGCCACCATGCCCGAAGGCTATCGCACGCGTCTCGGCGCAAATGGCGTGCGCCTGTCGGGCGGGCAGACCCAGCGCCTCGCTTTGGCTCGTGCCCTCTTCGGCAATCCTGCCGTCCTCATCCTCGATGAGCCCAACGCCCACCTCGACAGCGACGGCGAAGCGGCCCTCATCACCGCGCTGCAGGAAGAGCGGCAACGAAAGCGCACCATCATCGTCGTCACGCAGCGCACCTCCCTGCTGCAGATTGCCGACCGTGTCGCGGTGATCCGTGCCGGCCGGCTCGAATCCATCGGCCCGCGCCAGCAACCCGCACAGCCGCGCCCGCGCTTTATCTCCTCCGTCTCCGATTTCCGTCGCGTTCCCGCTGCAGAGGCTCCCCATGCCGATGCAGGCTGACGCGGCCGCGCTGCGCGCGCGTACCACAGACTTCACGCCCTACGCCCGCATCGGCGCGATCGCTCTCGGTGCTTTCGCCGCGACCTTCGGCATCTGGGCTCTGTTCGTGCCGATCCAGGGCGCGGTCATCGCCTCGGGCCTCATCGTCAATGACGGCAAGATCCAGGTGATCCGCCACGAGACCGGCGGCGTCATCGACGCCATCGAGGTCCGCGAAGGCGACGCCGTTGCCAAGGACCAGGTCATCGCGATCCTCTCGCCCACCAATGCCCGCGCCACGCGCGACCAGCTCGAAGCGCGCCTGCTCGGACTCGATGCCAAGCTGGCGCGACTCGCCGCCGAAGCTTCCGGCATTCCCTTCGTGTTTCACGGCACGGGCGACCCGGCACTCGTCGCCGAGCTCACCGCCGACCAGCAGCACGAATATGACAGCCGCGCCGCGCGCCGTGCCTCCGACAATGCTGTCCTCACGGCCCAGCTCGCTGCCCAGCAGAGCCAGAAGGACGGCGCCGAGGCGAGTATCGCGGCATACCAGACCCAGCTCGCCAGCATCGGCCAGGACATTGCGCTCCGCCGACAGGCCGCAGCCAATGGCTATGGCCGCGCCGCACAGCTCCGCGAACTCGAACGCGAACAGGCCCGCCTCGAAGGTGCCCTCGCCTCGAGCCGCTCCAGCCTCGCCGCCCTCGCCGAGCAAATCGCCGAGGCTTCCGCGCGCCTCGACAAGGCCAATGCCGACTCGCAGGAGGAGATCGCGCAGCAGGCCGCCGATGCCGGACGCGAGCGCGCCGAAGTCATCCAGCAGCAGCAGGCCGCACAGAATGCCCTGGACCGCGTCGAAATCCGCGCAGCGAGCGCCGGCACCGTCTCCAAGCTCTATGTGAACACGACCGGCTCGGCCATTGAGCCCTTCGCACCGCTGGCCGAAATCGTTCCCGAGGACGCACCCCTCATCGTCGAAGCCATGGTCGACCCGCTCGACATCGACGAGGTCCGCGATCTCCAGACGGCCGAAGTGGTCTTCTCCGGCTTCGATCGCAACCAGGTCGATCCCGTCGAGGGCACGGTGGAGTTCATCTCCCCCTCCAGCCGCGTCGACGAGCGCACCGGAATGCAGTTCTACACCGTGCGCCTCAATGTCCCGCGCGAAGGCCTGCCGCACATCCTCCCCGGCATGCCCGCCCAGACCTACTTCCACACCGAAGATCACACCTTCGCGCAATATCTCCTCGCGCCGATCCTCGACAGTTTCCGCAAAGCCTTCCGCTAGAGCGAGCGCGCCACTGGCAGTCGAATTCGCTAACATGCCAAATAATAACGTTAACGATTAAGCCTGATGCTTAAGCCTTACGGGAAGTAAACGCCGGAACGCAAACGCTGCGTCATGTTCGCAGGCAGCGCTTCTGGCTAGGTTCTTTGCCGGGATTTGATTGAACTCTGCCGGCGAAGCGCGATCCTTTGCCGGCGACAAGGGGATGCGATGTCTGGTCAGGTTTTCTTGGGCGCCGCCGATTATTCCGTGGGCGAGCGCGAACCCTTCGTCACCGTCACCATCAAGCGGTCCGGCGACCTGAGCGGCACCGCGACCGTCAGCTACGCCACCAACGTCAACACCGCGACCGAGGGCAGCGACTATCGCGACACCGATGGCAGCGCGACCTTTGCCGCGGGCCAGTCGACCATCACCGTCAACATCCCGATCATCAACGACTCGCTGAGCGAGACCACCGAGCGCTTCAACTTCTCGCTTGTCTCGACCGATGCCTCGACCACGATCCTCTTCCCGCGCACCGCGACCGTCTCGATCCTCGATGACGAGAACCCCGTCACTGACCCGGCCCAGCCCCCGCTCACCTCGCCCTACACCGTGACCACCACCACGGTTCTCGCGGGCCTCGAGATGCCGATGGCCCTCGAATATCTGCCCGGCACCAACAAGGCGTTCATGGTCGAAAAGACCGGCACCATCAAATTCGTCGACATGTCGACGGGCACCGTGCAATCGACCGTGCTCGACATTCGCGACAAGGTGAATGGCAACGCCGATCGCGGCCTGATGGACATCGCCCTCCATCCCGACCTCGCGAACAATCCCTATCTCTATGCCTTCTATGTCGTCGACCCCGCGGGCACCGCTTCGGGCACCGGCGGCGCCGTCCGCGACGGCGAGGGCAACCGCTATGTCTATCTCTCCCGCTTCACGCTCGATCTGAGCGGCGCAACGCCCAGGATCGTCGCCGGCAGCGAAGTCGTCCTGATGGGCGGCGCCGGCCAGTCGCTCGCCGACATCTCAGGCGGCGGCGTCCTCAACTTCACGGACCAGGCCTACGCCAACAACCGCGCTTCCGACGTCAACGCCGATGGCAGCTACAAGCAGAACTATCTCAAGGTCGACAGCCAGTCCCATGTCGGCGGCGCCATCGCCTTCGGTCCCGACGGCAAGCTTTATGTCTCGACCGGTGACGGCGCGAGCTTCGACTATGCCGATCCGCGCACCAAGGCCGTGCAGGATGTCGGCAGCCTCTCGGGCAAGATCCTGCGCATCGACCCCATCACCGGCCAGGGCCTCAGCGACAACCCCTATGCGACCGGCGACCTCAGCGCCAATGCCAGCAAGGTCTGGGCGTCGGGCCTGCGCAATCCCTATTCCATGACCTTCGCCGATGACGGCCGTCTCTTCATTTCCGAGACCGGCTGGTACTCATGGGAAGAGATCAATGTCGGCGCCAAGGGCGCGAACTATGGCTGGCCCTTCTACGAAGGTGGTGACAATGGCGTCCTGCTGAAGACACCGGCCTACCAGAACCAGGCAGCCGCCATCGATTTCTACGCCAAGGTCGCGAGCGGCCAGGTCACCGTGACGCCGGCCTATCGCGCCTTCGGCCATGCCGATGCCGACCCCGGCTATCAGTTCAGCGCCATCGTCGGCGCCTCGACGATCTACACCGGCGACAAATACCCCGCCGCCTTCCAGAACGACTATTTCTTCACCGACATCGTCGATGGCGAAATCTACTCCATCGACATCAACGATCGCACCAAGGCGCAGTTCGTCACCGACATCGGCGCCTACGGTCCCTCCAACTTCATCCAGGGCCCTGACGGCTACATGTACCTGATGGATCTGGTGAACGGCCGCATCCTGCGCCTCAACATCACTGATCCCAATGCCGGCCAGAATCACGCGCCGACAGTCAACGCCCCCATCGCGGACCAGGCCGCGACCGCCGGCACGGCCTTCTCCTATGTCGTACCCGCGAACACTTTCGCAGATTCCGATGGTGACACGCTGACCCTCACCGCCCGCCAGTCGAACGGCGCGACCCTGCCCGCCTGGCTCACCTTCAACGCCGCGACCGGAACCTTCACCGGCACACCGCCCGCGGGAACCAGTGGCACCGTGACGGTGCGCGTCACGGCGACCGACCCCGGCGCACTCGCCACCAGCGACGACTTCATCATCACGGTCGGCAACGGCACGACCCCCGAGACCGTCGTCAACGACATCGCCAACCAGAACCAGTTCCCGACCGGCGCCACGGCCAACGATGTGTTCCGCTATGCCGGTGCGTCGACCCTCTACGACTGGGGTCCGACAGCGGACGGCGCGGGCATCGTCGTGTGGACACGCTCTACCAGCGACAATACTTATGACGTGCTGGTCGGCTTCGAGAAGCTGCGCTTCTCCGACCGCACAATTGACCTCGTACCGCAGAACGGACCCGACTATGTCGATGTCCCGGAGATCAACCAGCAGCTCACCGGCAAGACCAGCGCCGACCGCTTCATCGTCAACGGCCCCTCCACCGCCTATCAGTGGGGCCCGACCAATGACGGCACCGGCATCGTCATCTGGACCACCTCCACCACCGACGACACCTACGACATCCTCAAGGGCTTCGAGCAGATCGTCTTCACCGACCGCGTCGTGACCCTGTCGGGCGCGCCACCGGCCAATAGCGCGCCGGTCGTCGCCAATCCTATCGCCGACCAGGCAGCAACGATCGGCACCGCCTTCAGCTTCGTCGTGCCGGCCAATACCTTCACCGATCCCGACGGCGATGCGCTCACCCGCACGGCAACGCTCACCGGCGGCGCGGCCCTGCCCTCATGGCTGACCTTCACCGCGGCGACCGGCACCTTCAGCGGCACGCCGCCGGCAGGGAGCGCCGGCCAGCTCGCGATCAACGTCACCGTCAATGACGGCAATACCCACACCGCGACCGACACGTTCCTGTTGACGATCGGCGGCGGCACGGCCAATCACGCCCCCACCCTCGCCAACCCGATCGTCGATCAGGCCGGCACCGAAGACGCGACGTTCACCTTTACCCTGCCGGCCAATACCTTCGCCGATCAGGATGGCGACACTCTGCTGCGCACCGCGACCATGTCGAACGGCACGCAACTGCCCTTCTGGCTCAGCTTCAACGCGCAGACCGGCACCTTCACCGGTACGCCCAGCGACCGGGACGTCGGCACGCATGTCATCATGGTGACCGCCACCGATCCCTCCGGCCTCACCGTCACGGACACGTTCAACCTCACCATTGCCGGGGTCAACGACGCACCTCGTCTTGGCGTGCCCTTCCCCGATCAGTCCGGCACCGCCGGCACCGCGATCAACTTCACGGTGCCGACGAATACCTTCACCGATGCCGACAACGATACGCTGGCCTTCTCGGCCAAGCTGGCCGATGGCAGCGCCCTTCCGTCATGGCTCAGCTTCAACGCCACGACGCGCACCTTCACCGGCACGGCGCCCGCCGGCGCCACGCTGGACATCGCCATCACCGGGACCGACCCCGGCGGCCTCTCGGCCACCGACACGTTCCGCCTCAGCATTGCCGCAGCAACCACCGAGAAGCTCTACCAGAACACCACCGCCACCCAGATCCTCACCGGCGACACGGCCAACGACGTGTTCGTGCTCGGCGGATCGTCGACCGGTTACCAGTGGGGACCGACACAGGACGGCAATGGCATCGTGATCTGGAACAGTGCCGGCTACGACATCCTGTTCGGCTTCGAGCAGCTGCGCTTCACCAACAAGTCGGTGAGCATCGCAGCCTCGAGCAGCAATGTCGTGCAGGACGATCCCGAACTCGTGCAGCACCTCACGGGCAAGGGCACCAACGATATTTTCGCGATCGACGGACCCTCGACCGACTACCAATGGGGCAAGACAGCGGCCGGCACGGGCATCGTCATCTGGACTGTGTCGGCTGCCGACGACACCTACGACATCCTGAACGGCTTCGAAAAAATCCAGTTCACCGATCAGACCGTAGACGTCAGTGGCCTGGTGACTTAGGCCGGCTGGCCGCCGATCTGTCCGACCGCCTCCGTGCCGGCGGCAATGCCGGCCCTGAGGCAATCCTCGACCGACCCGCCGCGCATCTGCTCGATGAGGTAGCCGGCGGCGAAGGCGTCGCCCGCGCCCGTCGTGTCGACGACTTCGACATGCGGAGCAGGCAGGCTGACCGTTGCCGTCTTTCGCCCGCCGACCGCGCCGCCGAGATCGCCGCGCTTGATGACGACGCGCGAAAAGACGCGGCCCAGCGTTTGCATCTGCAAATTGAGATCGACCGATCCGGTCAGCGCCAGCGCCTCGTCGATATTGGCGAAGATCATATCGCAGCCGCCGGTCCATTTGAGAAAGTTGTCGGCGCCGACTTCGCGCAGGAACCCAACGGATGCGGGGTCTATTGCGGTGGTGATCCCGCGCGCCTTGGCAGCGGCGAGCAGAGCCATGACGGCCGCCCGTGGACCCGGCGTGAAGAACGAATAGCCCGAAACCACCAGCAATCCGACGCCATCGAGCAAGGTTTCTTGCAGATCGTTTGCTTGCAGATTGAGATTGGCGCCGCGATCAGTCAGGAAGCTGCGCTCCCCGTTCGCGTCGAGGATCGTGACAAGCACGCCCGATGGTGCTTCGTCGTCGGCGGCCAGCAGCGGCTCGACCTTGTGCGCGCGGAAATAGGCGCTGCTCATCTCGAGATCGGCCCTGGCGACGCGCGCCACGAACTTGACTCTCGCACCCAGCGCGCCGAGCCACACCGCCTGGTTGGCGCCGGAGCCGCCCGGCCGGGACCGGATTTTGGCTCTCCGGTCCGACCCCCGGACAAGCGGTCCCTCCGGCATCACGATGATGTCGGTCATGATGTCGCCGACCACCAATATGGTGCCGGTCACCCCGCCGACCTCTGCGCCAGTGCCACGGCGATCCGCGCCGCCACCCGGGCATTGTTCTCCACCAGCGCAATATTGGCCTTCAGACTCGCACCCCCGGTCAGCTCGAAGATGCGGTTGAGCAGGTAAGGCGTCGTCGCCTTCCCCGAAATGCCGGCGGCATCCGCATCGGCGAGAGCCCGCTCGATCGTAGCGCCGATGACGGCTTCATCCATGGCATCCGCCTCGGGGATCGGATTGCCCACAAGGACTCCACCCATGCCGAGCGTGAACTGCGTTTCGATCAGGGCCGCGACGTCTTCCGGCATGTCGAGCCGGATATCGGCCTTGAGCCCGCTCGATCGCGTCCAGAACGCGGGAAAGAATTCCGTGCCATAGCCGATGACCGGCACACCCCGCGTCTCGAGGACTTCCAGCGTCTTGGGAATGTCGAGGATCGCCTTGGCTCCGGCACAGACGACGGCCACCGGCGTCCGGCTCAGCTCCTCGAGATCAGCCGAGATGTCGAAGCTGAGTTCCGCCCCGCGATGGACTCCGCCGATGCCGCCGGTCGCGAACAGGCGTATGCCCGCCATGTCCGCGGCCTGCATCGTCGTCGCAACCGTCGTGCCGGCAAGCATGCGGGCATTCAGCAGTCCGGCCACGTCGCGCCGCGAGGCCTTCGCCGCCTCGCCCCCGGCGCGTGCGAGCCGCTCCAGTTCGGCCGGACCAAGCCCCACCCGGAAGGCTCCATCCATGATGGCGATCGTTGCGGGCGTTGCCCCCTCACGCACGATTTCGGCCTCGACCCGGCGCGCCATTTCGAGATTCTGCGGATACGGCATGCCATGCGTAATGATGGTCGACTCGAGCGCGACAACCGGCCCGCCCGATCTGAGAGCGGACGAGACGGCGCTGGAGATTTCGAGAAAGGGCGTCCGGGGCAATCAGCAGATCCAGGCCGCATTTCGTTGCGGCTGATCCTATTGCCGCCTGCGTCAACCAAGCGTCAAGAGGCGGCGAAAATCGCGGCCAGAATCCCTTGTCGCTGCCGGTATTTGGCTCTAGGGTCCGCGTAATTTCGCTTCTCTTTTGCGAGGCACTTCGCTGAGCCAGCCGAGTATTGGTTCCGGCCGTCCTCCGGATCGATCCGCGCCCTGCCTTGGGCACATCGCTGGCCTTGCTCTCCCGGCGCGCATCCGCGCCGCTTGGCCTCAGTCAGTCGATTCCCGTATTCGCTCGAAAGCCGCCACCGGATGACCCTGGTGGCGGTTCAGCTTTGCTGCGGTCCCTCCGGCCGCATTCGTCCAGCCCAAGACCCGCGTAACGGGTCGTCCCGATGACAAGGAGACGCTTCATGCATAGACAAATCGGAATCGCCCTCGCCGCCCTGCTGCTCACCGGCAGTGCTGCGTTGGCCCAGGAGGAGAAGGTCCTCAACGTTTACAACTGGTCTGACTACATCGCGGATGACACGATCGCGCAATTCGAGGCCAAGACCGGCATCAAGGTCAACTATGACGTTTACGACAGCAACGAGTTGGTCGAAGCCAAGCTGCTGGCAGGCAATTCCGGCTACGACATCGTCGTCCCCTCGGCGAACTTCCTCGAACGCCAGATTGCCGCCGGCATCTTCGCCACACTCGATAAGTCCAAGCTGCCGAACCTCGCCAATATGGACCCGGCCGCCATGGCGACCGTCGCGATCCACGACCCCGACAACGCCCACTCCGTCCCCTACATGACCTTCACTGTCGGCATCGGCTACAATGTCGCCAAGGTGAAGGAACGTCTCGGCGACGTGCCGGTGGATAGCTGGGACATCGTGCTGAAGCCCGAGAATGCGGCCAAGCTGCAGGATTGCGGCATCGCCTTCCTCGACTCGCCGTCCGAGATCATGGGTTCGGTGCTGAAATATCTCGGCCTCGACCCGAATTCCGAGAGCGAGGACGATCTCGCCAAGGCCACAGCCGTGATGACGGCGATCAAGCCCTATGTCCGCTATTTCCATTCGAGCCAGTACATCGACGATCTCGGCAATGGCGAGATTTGCGTCGCGGTCGGCTATTCGGGCGACGTATTCATCGCTGCCGACGCGGCCGCCGATGGCGTCGAGGTCGGCTACTCCATTCCCAAGGAAGGCGCGCTGTCTTCCTTCGACCTGCTGGCAATCCCAGCCGATGCACCGCATCCGGACAACGCCCATCAGTTCATCAACTTCCTGATGGAGCCCGAAATCATTGCCGCGGTCTCGAACTACGTCTTCTACGCAAATCTCAACACCAAGGCGACCGAGTTCGTCGACCCCGAAGTGCGCGACAATCCCGGCATCTATCCGCCGGAAGAGACCAAGAAGAACCTCTTCGCCCTCAAGGCGCACAGCCCGCAATATGACCGGCTGCTGACCCGCGCCTGGACCTCGATCAAGACCGGACAGTAACAACCCATCGGGGCGGCGCTCCGGCGTCGCCCCGCCCGAGACAGCGTCATGGCCAAAAAGCCCATCGCCGCCGATACCCGCCCCTGGCGCGATCCCGCTGCCCGGCCTTTCGTCCGTATCCGCCACGTCACCAAGAAGTTCGGCGACATCTCGGCGGTGCATGATGTCTCGCTCGACATCTACCAGGGCGAGCTCTTCTGCCTTCTCGGTGGCTCCGGCTCCGGCAAGTCGACGCTGCTGCGCATGCTCGCCGGCTTCGAGGAGCCGACCGCCGGCACGATCGAGATCGACGGACAGGACATGGCCGGCGTGCCGCCCTACCATCGCCCTGTTAATATGATGTTCCAGTCCTATGCGCTGTTTCCGCATATGACCGTCGAGCAGAATGTCGGCTACGGCCTCAAGCGCGAGAACATGCCGCCGCGCCAGATCGCCGAGCGCGTGGCCGAATTGCTGAAGCTCGTGAAGCTCGAAGGCTATGGACAGCGCAAGCCCAACCAGCTTTCGGGCGGCCAGCGCCAGCGCGTCGCCCTCGCCCGCGCCCTCGCCAAGCAGCCGAAACTGCTGCTGCTCGACGAGCCCCTCGGCGCGCTCGACAAGAAGCTCCGTGAAGAGACCCAGTTCGAGCTGGTGAAGATCCAGGAGACCCTCGGCGTCACCTTCGTCGTCGTCACGCACGACCAGGAGGAGGCGATGAGCCTCGCCACCCGCATCGGCGTGATGAATCTCGGCGAGATCGCCATGATCGGCGAGCCCACCGAGATTTACGAATTCCCCAACTCGCGCTTCGTCGCCAACTTCATCGGCTCGGCCAACATGTTCGAGGGCGTCGTCGTCGAAGACGAGCCCGATCACGTCCGCATCCGCTCCGCCGATCTCGGCACCGACATCTATGTCGGCCACGGCGTCGATTGCGCCCCCGACCAGATCCTCTGGTGGGCCATCCGCCCGGAAAAGATCATGCTCACCCGCGAGCGCCCCGCCGCCGCCGATCCCGGTGACGCCAACGTCATCAAGGGCTTCGTCGAGGACATCGCCTATCTCGGCGACATGACCGTCTATCAGGTCAAGCTCGACAACGGCAAATACATGCGCGTCACCAAGACCAATTCGCGCCGCGGCGATCCCGACGCCATCAGCTGGGACGAGACCGTGTGGGCGAGCTGGAGCAACTCCGCCGGCTCGGTGCTGGTCTCGTGACGGCCGCGCCGCCCCTCGCCGCGGACCTGCCCCGCCGGCCCTGGACCTTCATTCAGCGCTGGCTCGCCGCCCTCGGCATCTCCGGCCGCGCGCTGGTCATCGCCGCGCCGGCGCTCTGGCTCACCATCTTCTTCCTGATCCCACTGGCGATCGTCTTCCAGGTTTCGCTCAGCCAGTCCGCGATCCGCATTCCGCCCTACGATCCGCTGATCACCAGCGACGAGGGCACGGTGCAGATGACGCTGCACCTCTCCAACTTCATCCGCCTCTTCGAAGATCCTCTCTACATCAACGCCTATCTCAACTCGCTCAAGATCGCGGCGATCTCGACCATCTTCGCGCTGCTGATCGGCTACCCGATGGCCTACTTCATCGCGCGCTCCTCCGACCGCTGGCGCAATATCCTCCTGATGCTGGTCATCCTGCCCTTCTGGAGCTCGTTCCTGCTGCGCGTCTACGCCTGGATCGGCATGCTCAAGAATGAGGGCATCATCAACAATGTGCTGCAGGGCCTCGGCCTGATCGGCGCACCGATCCAGTTCCTGCAGACCGATTTCGCCGTCTATATCGGCATCGTCTACACCTATCTGCCCTTCATGATCCTGCCGCTTTACACCAACCTCGTGAAGCTCGATGACTCGCTGCTCGAGGCGTCCGCCGATCTCGGCTCGCGGCCATGGCAGACCTTCATCTCGGTGACGCTCCCGCTCTCGATCCCGGGCATCGTCGCCGGTTCGATGCTCGTGTTCATTCCCGCCATCGGCGAGTACGTCATTCCGTCCCTGCTCGGCGGCTCCGGCTTCCTGATGATCGGCCGCGTGCTCTTCGACGAATTCTTCTCCAACCGCGACTGGCCCATGGCCTCGGCCCTCGCCTTCGCCATGCTGATCGTCGTGGTCGTCCCGATCATGTTCCTGCAGAACGCCCAGAACGCCGTGGTGTCGCGGAAATGAAGCGCGGACCGCTCATCCCGATCATTGGAACGCTTGGCTTCCTGTTTCTCTACGCGCCGATCCTCTGGCTCATCATCTTCTCGTTCAACGACAACCGGCTGGTCACCATCTGGGGCGGCTTCACCACGCGCTGGTACGGCGAGTTGTTCAACGACCCCAAGCTCCTCGGCGCGGCGCTCCGCTCGCTCGAGATCGCGGCCATCGCCGCATCGATCGCCCTCGTCCTCGGCACGCTTTGCGCGGTTTCGCTCGTGCGTTTCCGCCGCTTCCGCGGCCGCTCATTGCTCGGCGGCACCGTCGCAGCGCCGCTCGTCATGCCCGACGTCATCACCGGCCTCGCGCTGCTGCTGCTCTTTGCGACCGCGCGTGCCGTCATCGGCTGGCCGCAGCAGAACGGCATTCCGACCATCATCATCGCCCATTCCGTGACCTGCATGGCCTACGTCACGGTCGTCGTTCAATCGCGCCTCGGCGAACTCGATCTGAGCCTCGAGGAAGCGGCGATGGATCTTGGCGCGACGCCCGTCCGCGTCTTCTTCGACATCACCTTGCCGATCATCGCGCCTGCCCTCGTCTCGGGCTGGCTGCTCGGCTTCACCATCTCACTCGACGACGTGGTCATCGCGCAGTTCGTCTCCGGACCGGGCTCGACGACCCTGCCCATGGAGATTTTCTCCAAGGTCCGGCTCGGCGTCTCGCCCGACATCAACGCGCTGGCAACGATCATCATCGGTGTCGTCGCGCTCGGCGTCGTCACCGCCACGATCCTGCAGTTCCGGCGCCCGAAAGCTCGCGCCTGAATCTGCTTATTTCAGCGGACGCACGAGGCTCGTATAGCTGCCCTTCGCGTTGAACGCCTTGATGGCCTCGTACTGCACGCAGTTGGGCGCCATCTCCATGAGTTCGATGCGGTTGCCGTCCGGATCCTCGACCCAGGCCCCGCGATTATCGTCCAGCCCCTTGGCGAGCTTCAGCGGGTTCATGAGCTTGAGCCCCTTGGCCTCCAACTCCCTCGCAGCGTCCTCGATATTGGAGACCGTGATGCACATATGGTTGAAGCCGGTCGGCTCCGGCCCCGGCGAACGATCTTTCCCGCCACCGATCAGCTCCAGGTAAAGCTCGTCACCGAACTTCAGATAGATGATCCACGGCTTGTGCGCCTCGTCGGTGAGCTCGAGGAACGGCTTGAAGCCGAGCTTCTCGTAGAACTCCACCGAGGTCTTGAAGTCCCGGACCTTGAAGTTGACGTGCCCCAGCGTCAGAAACGCACCCATATTCCCCTCCCTTGGCCGCATGGCTCTTGCCCGACGCTTACGCCATGTTAGCGCTAATACAAAGGGGGAGGCGGGGGATTATTCCGTATTATCAAGGCCGCGCGACCGGCCTGTTCTGCAAACCGGCATTGATCGCAACGGCACACCGGATTATGACTCCATCGTCGCTTCACGATGAAGCGGCAAATGTTCTCAGGGCGGGGCGCAATTCCCCACCGGCGGTAATGCGAAGAAATTCGCTAGCCCGCGAGCGGCCTGGGCGGAGCGTGGTCAGGAAAGGTGGATGCCGGTTTTCCGGTTCGACCACGCGACCACGACCAGTCTAGGTGTCAGCAGATTTGGGTGCGATCCCCGAGCCGACGGTCACAGTCCGGATGAAAGAGAACGGTTGAAGGGCGGTCACGCCCGGCAGGCCCTTTGGCCGACCGGTGTCCGTCCCCGATCCGTCCGTAACCCTGGGGAAACTGGTTACGAAAGGATCGAAATGAGCCAGCTTTCCTCTGCCTCCCACCAGCGTCCGGTTCTGGGCGCCTCCCTCATGCTTCTGGCGAGCCTTGCCTTCGCCGGCACCAACCTCCTGCAATCGGTCCTGCCGACCCCCGCCGAATATGGCGGCTATGGCATGGCTTCGACTGGAATGGCGTTCTGGCAGTATCTGATCGCCACTGTCTTCGCTTTGCCTCTGATCCTCAGGATCGGTCTCGGCAATTTCAGGACGCGCCATCCCTTGCTGCACGAAATCCGCGCCTTTGCTTCTGCCCTCGGCGTCCATGTCTTCGTCTATGGCTTCGCCTCGGGCGTTCCGATCTGGCAGATGGTGACGCTGCTTGCCACCGGCCCGCTCTTCATTGTCCTCGGCTCGACGCTCTTTCTCGGCGAGCGCGCATCGCCGGCCCGCATCTTCGCGGCCCTGCTCGCCTTCGCCGGCGCGATCATCGTGTCCGGCGTCGGCACCGACGGATTCAGCGCGCTGACCCTGATACCGATCGTCGCCGCCGCCCTCTGGGCCACGACAGACGTGCTCACCAAATATCTGTCGCGCGAGGAATCCCCCGAAACCCTGACGATCTCGCTGCTGGTGCTCATCACGCCGAACCACCTGCTGATCCTGCTCGTCGCCACGGTCTGGGCATCCTTGCTTCCCGCTCTCACCCCAGCAGGGCTTGCCACGGGCTTTCCCTTTGCTCTCCCCACCGGAACGGGCCTGTGGCTGCTGGTGCTGCTCGGCAGCCTCACCGCCGCGGCGCAATATCTGCTGAGCTTCGGCTACAAGGTTGCTGACGCCACCTTCCTGCAGCCCTTCGGAGATTTGAAGGTCCCGCTCAGCGCCGTGCTGGGCTGGATTCTTCTCAGCCAGGTTCCATCGCCCTGGTTCTGGCTCGGCGCGGCCATGATCCTCGCCGCATCCCTGTTCATCCTTTACGCCGAGACAGGTGATCGCCAACGCGGCCTTATTGCCGCGTGACCTTGCGGGGCGGCGGGCCGGTTCGCCTTGCGGCAGCCGGTCCGCCTCTCTATCTTCAGCGCATGAACGAACGCGACACCAAGTTCTTCCGTCCGCTCTGGCTCCGCGTCGGCCTCACAATCGTGGTCGCGGGCTGGTTCCTGTTCGAGGTGCTCTACTCGCACGACCAGCTCTGGATGATCATCACCGCAGCCGCCTTCGCCTACTGCATCTGGAGCTTCTTCATCAGCTACCCCAAGGGCGCGCCATCATCGGGCGACGCCCCTCCAAGCGACCCGCCCAGTCAGTCCTAAACCCTTAAGCTTCCCATCAGGCCCGGCTTGACCCCGCGAACGCCCGCCGCGATAGAACGGCACCTTCGGAGCGCGCCATGCCGTCCAACTTCGTGCTGACCCTGAGCTGTGCCGACCGGCCGGGCATCGTCGCCGCCGTCACCACCGAGCTTGCGGCACTTGGCGCCAACATCGCCGAATCCAATCAGTTCTGGGACCGCGAGACCGGCCGCTTCTTCATGCGCCTCGCCTTCACCTCACCCGACGGCGTCGATCGGGAGGCGCTTGAGCGCGCGCTCGCGTCCGTTGTCGGCCGCTTCGATATGGAGACATCCCTGGTCGACGAGACGCGGCCAAAAAAGATCGTCGTGCTGGTCAGCAAGTTCGATCACGCGTTGCTGCATCTGCTCTACCAGATCCGAGTCGGCTGGCTCGACGCCGACGTCGCCGCTATCGTCTCCAATCACGAAGACTCGCGGCCCACCGCAGACTACGAGCACATCCCCTATCACTATCTGCCCATCGACAAATCCACCAAGGCCGCGCAGGAGCAGGCGGTCATCGATCTCGTGAAATCCTCAGGTGCGGAACTCGTCGTTCTCGCGCGCTACATGCAGATCCTGGGCAACGAGTTTGCCACGAGCCTCTACGGCCACATCATCAACATCCACCACTCGTTCCTGCCCAGCTTCAAGGGCGCCAAGCCCTATCACCAGGCACATGAGCGCGGCGTCAAGATCATCGGCGCCACTGCCCACTACGTGACTCCGGATCTCGACGAAGGCCCGATCATCGAGCAGGAGACGGCGCGCGTGAATCATGCCATGAGCCCGGACGATCTTATCGCCGCCGGCCGCGACATCGAGAGCCGCGTGCTGGCCCGCGCCGTCAAGCTCCATCTCGAAAGCCGCGTCATGCTCAACGGCAGGAAGACCGTCGTCTTCGGCTAGCCCAGCAGCGCAGCCTTGTTGGCCGTGAGGAAGTCCTTGAGCGTCTGCGGCTTGGTGCCCCAGAGCTGCTCAACCGCATCGGTCGCGCTGTCGATCCGCCCCAGCCGCGTATTGCGCTCGAACGGCAGGATGAAGCCGTTGATCACGCCATCGGGCACACCCGCCTTGTGCAATCCCTCGGCCAGTTGCTCCTCGGTGAGATCGACCACCTCGATCGGCTTGCCGGTCACCTCCGTCGCGATCGCCGCGATTTCGCTTGTCGTCAATGCGGCAGGTCCGGTCACGTCGAGCGTGCGGCTCGGACCTCCGGCAAGCAGGGCGCCCGCAGCGGCACGGGCAGCGTCCTCACGCGGGACATGCGCGACACGCCCTTCGCCCGCCGCGCTGAACCACTTACCGCTGGCAAGGTTCTGTGGCAGCGAGCTGACAAGGTTTTCCGCATACCACGAGACCCTCAGGATCGTATGATCGATGCCGCTCTGCTTGATCGCCTGCTCGGTATCGTAGTGGTCGCGCCAGAACGGGATCGGCGATTCCGGTCCCGGATTGATCATCGACGTATAGATGATGCGCTTCACACCGGCGGCCTTGGCGGCCTTGACGGCATTGGTGTGCAACACGATGCGGTGGGCATCGAGGATGTCGGTCGAGATCAGCAGCATGCGATCGACGCCGCCCAGCGCCGCGGTCAGCCCCGACACATCGTCGAAATCGGCATGGCGCGTTTCGACACCGGGGAACACCGCTTTCTCCGGCGTGCGCGATCCCGCGATGAGTTCGCCTGCATGGCCGCGCTCCGAGAGCAACTCGATTACGCGCCGGCCGAGATGACCGCTGGCGCCGCTGACAAAGAGGGTAGGCAAATCGCTCATTCAACAACGCTCCGGATGCAATCCGGTGAGCCTCGCAAGCCGGGCGTCGCTCCGCCAGTAGTTACCTCAAGGGAACCGGCGCACGCTCATGCAGCGGGGAACAGCCGCCAGCGCTTGGGACGAAACGCGATGCGGCTTTTGGCGCCTGCCGGATGATCGAAGGGCAAATCGATCTCGATCCGCTGCGGATTGCCGCCGATTTCGAGCTCGACGCGGCGCGTACCGCCGACACGGCGCGACGCGGCGACGACCCCCGCGAGTGCCGCGCCCTCCTCGACCAGTTCGACGTCATGCGGGCGGAAATAGAGCGTGGCGCTGCCCTTCGACGCGCCCTGCGCCGGCAGCCCGATCGCGCGCCCCCCGACCCAGAGCTCGTCGTTTTCGATCTCGACCGGCAACGCACTCGACTCTCCGATGAAGCCGAAGACGAACGGATTGGCCGGCTTGTCATAGACATTGTCCGGCGTGCCGACCTGCTCGATCTTGCCCTGGCTCATCACCACCAGCCGGTCGGCGAGTTCGAGCGCCTCCTCCTGGTCATGCGTCACGAATACGGTCGTATGCCCGGTCTTGTCGTGGATCTCGCGCAGCCATTTGCGCAATTCCTTGCGCACCTGCGCATCGAGTGCGCCAAACGGCTCGTCGAGCAGCAGCACCGCCGGCTCGATCGCCAGCGCCCGCGCCAGCGCCACCCGCTGCCGCTGCCCGCCCGACAATTGCTGCGGATAGCGCTTCTCGAGCCCCGACAGCTGCACCAGGTCAAGCAGCTCCATCGCCCGCCGCCGGATCTCCGCCCGCGGCGGCCGCGTGGCGCGCGGCCGGACCTTCAATCCGAACTGCACATTTTCGAGTACGGTCATGTTTCTAAACAAGGCATAGGCCTGAAACACAAACCCCACATTCCTCTCCTGCACAGTCTTATAGGAAGCATCGATGTCGCCGAAGAAGATCTGCCCCGCGGTCGGCGTTTCGAGACCTGCGATCAGGCGCAGCAGCGTCGTCTTGCCCGAACCCGAAGGACCGAGCAGCGCGATCAGCTCGCCGGATTTGATCTCCAGCGACACATCGTTGAGCGCCGGGTAGCGCGAGAACTCCTTGCGGATGTTGTGTACCCGAATATCCAAGCTCACGCCCCCGAACTAATGCCGTCTTGTGCCCGCGAGTTCGTCGCCATAGCGGACCTCGAGGATGGTCTTGATCACCAGCGTCACCAGCGCCAGCATCGCCAGCAGCGATGCGACGGCGAAGGCGGCGCTGAAATTGTATTCATTGTAGAGGATTTCGATGTCGAGCGGCATGGTCGTCGTCTTGCCGCGAATATGGCCAGAGACCACGGACACCGCGCCGAATTCGCCCATGGCCCGCGCATTGCACAGCAACACGCCGTAGAGCAGGCCCCATTTGATGTTGGGCAGCGTGACGCGCCAAAAGGTCTGCCACCCATTGGCGCCCAACGATATCGCCGCCTCTTCGTCGGTGGTTCCCTGCGCCTGCATCAATGGGATCAGTTCGCGCGCAATGAACGGGAACGTTACGAAGATCGTCGCCATGACGATGCCGGGGACGGCGTAGATCACTTCGATATTGTGCGCCTTGAGGAATGGGCCGAACCAGCCCTGCGCCCCGAACAGCAGCACATAGACCATGCCCGAGACCACGGGGGACACCGAGAAAGGCAGGTCGATCAGCGTCGTCAGGAAGGCCTTGCCCGGGAATTCGTATTTGGAGATGCACCATGCCGCCGCGACGCCGAAGACGAGATTGAGAGGCACCGAGATTGCGGCGACGAGAAGTGTCAGCCGAATCGCCGCCTGCGACTGCGGGTCACCGAATGAGGCGAAATAGGCCTCGGTACCCTTGCGGAAAGCCTCGACGAAGACGAGGACGAGCGGCAGCACGAGAACCGACAGCATGAAGAGTACGGCAAGGCCGGTGAGCGTCCACCGGATCCAGGGCCGTTCCGTCGTGGGCGGCGTGTGCTCATAGGGCGCAACGGGCCGACGGCTGTCGTAGATGACGACGTCCTGCTCATACATTGCCATACCTCCGCCGCGCGACGGCCTGGATGAGATTGATGACGAGCAGCATGACGAAGGAGATAATCAGCATGATCGCGGCGATCACGGCGGCGCCCGGCACGTCGAATTCCTCGAGTTTGATGACGATGAGCACCGGCGCGATTTCAGAAACATTCGGCAGATTGCCCGCGATGAAGATGACCGAGCCGTATTCGCCCACGGCACGCGCGAAAGCGAGCGCGAAGCCGGTGAGGATCGCCGGCGTCAAAGGCGGCAGGATCACGCGGCGAATGGTCTGCCAGCGATTGGCGCCGAGCGTCGCGGCGGCTTCCTCGAGCTCCTGTTCGAATTGTTCGAGCACGGGCTGCACCGTGCGCACCACAAAGGGCAAGCCGATGAAGATCAGCGCGATGACAATGCCTGTCGGGGTGTAGGCGATCTTCCAGCCCAGATGCAGCGGCCCATTGGCCGAGACGAGCCAGCCGATCCAGCCCTTGGGCGCGTAGAGCGTCGAGAGCGCGATGCCCGCGACTGCTGTCGGCAATGCGAAGGGCAGATCGACGATGGCATCTAGGATGCGGCGGCCGGGAAACTTGTAGCGCACCAGGACCCAGGCGACGATGAGCCCGAAGATCACATTGACGATGGCGGCTATGAATGACGAACCGAAGCTGATGCGCAGCGCGTTGAGCGTGCGCGGCGACATCACGACCCGCCCGATCTGATCGGCAGGGACGATCCCCGCCTTGAGAAACAGCGCCACCAGCGGGATGAGGACCAGGAGGCTCAGATAGGTGAGTGTATAGCCGAAGGTGAGCCCGAAACCCGGAATCACGCTGGGCTTCACAAAGGACCACCCCGCTCGCGCGGGGTGGCGGGCAACAGCCAGCGATGCCAATCCGTCAGCCCTGTGGGGTGTAGACCTGATCAAAGATGCCCCCATCCCCGAAGTGCTTGGGCTGGGCCGTCTTCCAGCCCCCGAAAAGGGGATCATCAATAGAGATCAGATCGACCTTTGGGAAGGCATCGAGCAGGGCTTTGTCTGTCACCAGATCGGGCTTGGCCGGGCGGTAATGATTCTGCGCGGCGATGGTCTGGCCCTCGGGCGAATAGAGATAGGTGAGATATTCCTTGGCGAGATCGAGCGTGCCGTGCGCCTCGGCATTCTTGTCGACGATGGCGACAGGCGGCTCCGCGAGAATCGAGGACGGCGGATAGACGATGTCGAAATTGTCGGCGCCGAATTCATCGAGCACGAGGAACGCTTCGTTTTCCCACGCCAGCAGCACATCGCCCAGTTCTTTCTGCGCGAAGGTCACGGTCGATCCACGCGCACCCGTGTCCAGCACTGGAACGTGGCTATAGAGCTGCTTGATGAAATCGATGTCCTTGGCTTCGTCACCGCCTAGATTCTTGTTCGCCCAGGCCCACGCGGCGAGGTAATTCCATCGCGCGCCGCCCGAGGTTTTTGGATTCGGGGTGATGACCTCGACACCGTCCTTGATCAGATCGCCCCAGTCCGCGATGCCCTTGGGATTGCCCTTGCGGACGAGAAACACGATCGTCGATGTGTATGGCGTCGAATTGTTCTCGAACTCGCTACGCCAGTTGGGATCGATCAATCCCGAATTCTCGACGATGGCATTGATATCGCCCTCAAGCGCCAGCGTGACGACATCGGCCGCCAGCCCATCGATGACCGACTGAGCCTGCTTGCCGGAGCCGCCGTGGCTCTGCTCGATGGTGACGTTGTTGCCCGTGGTCTCGTTCCAGTGCTTGGCGAACGCCACATTATAAGCCGCGTAGAGTTCGCGGGTCGGATCGTAGCTCACATTGAGCAGGTTCTGGTCCGCGGCACGGACGGTCACCACGCCGGTAAGGCCGATGGCGGCGATCAGGGCGCCATAGGCGAGAATTCGTGCAGTCGCTTTCATTCGATTTGCCTCCAGAGCAATCTAACTGCCGTTACTCTACCTGCTTAGTCGCCTATCTCAAGGATGACCCCCGCCGCGTCTGTCGTGCCGCGAGAAAAACCTTTGCTTGGAAGATTGGTTCCCACGCACTTTCCATGCTCACTGCGGGGCATGAAGACCGGTTTCGCGCAATGGGATTCCTAGAGCACGCCTTCGGGCAAGAGCACTTCCTTCACCGCGTCGGCCAGGCTCGTGTGATCCAGCACCTCGCGTGTCGCAAGCGTAACACGCTGGAAAACATGGCGAATTTCGCAGCTTCCCTCGTCGGCGCAGTCGGCGCAGCGGCGATAGGCGATCTTTGACAGGCAGGGCAGCGGCGCAATTGGGCCGTCAATCAGGCGGAGAATCTCGCCGAAGGTGATCTTTTCGGCCGGCTTCAGCAGGACGTAGCCGCCCAACCGCCCGCGCCGCGACATGACAATTCCATGCCGCTTGAGTTCCAGCAGAATCTGCTCGAGGAACTTCTTCGGGATCTTCTGGTCCCGCGCGATCTCCGAGATCATCAGCGAGGACTCGGCTGGAGCCCGGACCAGGGCCACCAGAGCGCGCAGGGCATATTTCGCTTTCTGGGAGATCATTGGAAATCCTTGGCGGAATGCCGACCGTTTTGATGGAGATATAGCGGATTTTGCCCGAGCGGAAGCGCCCACCGGCCAGTGCCGGCGATGCGATGGTCCCCGTTGCGCCCTTATGGGCGCGTGCGAGGCGAGACGAAGCGTCCAGCCGGTAGTCCGGCGAGTTAAGGGACTCCTCGTCCCGCCTCGCGGCCGGGGTTTTGGGCAGGAACAAAGGATAAGCCGGCCTCTTGACCGCGGATGCGCACCGGCTCAGCCAACCCCTGCCCATGAGCAGCAGATGGCGGCTATTCCCAGAGAGGCGGCATCATGCCCCTCAGGCGGTGCGGGCCCCGGATCCAGGATAGACTGATCCGCGGCTCTCCTCTGTCCCGGCCTGATGGAGATCGACATCCCCACCACCCGGTCTCCCTCCTGCCGATCACCCGTCATGATCGCGCGCCCGGCAGGCGGATGAGGGGGAGAATAATGCGGCTGCAGCGAACCGGGATAGATTC
>DASZPY010000013.1:0-101977 GCA_035549855.1 Devosia sp.
TGTCGATGCCTCCGAATTCGCAATCGGCAGCAAAGCGCCCAATGCCGACGCCCATATCATCTACAACAGCTCAACCGGAGCACTTTATTGCGACGCGGACGGCTCGGGACGGGGCAGCATGGTTCAATTCGCAACGCTGCAAAGTGGATTGCATCTCAGCGCCGCGGATTTTCTGATCGCCTAGGTCGTCTTGGAGGCACCCCGTCGCTTCCCGTAAGGGCCACCAACTCGTTCGATAGGTCGGCGCGAGACAATACCTCGCCCGCGACACTAATCGCGTAGACAGCGCTGGCCTTTTTGCGCAACCGCCTAAAGTGGCTCAACGCTTCCGGAATATCGCGACAGTCGAACGTTGCGACCTCACCATCGACTACAGCCCTAACTGTTACTGGCAATGTATCTAAGCTACTCATTCTACCACGCTAAATTGAAGCAATCAGTTCGGTCAACAATGATACAAAGACTTGCCTAACGGCCAGGTGAAGTAGCCGCATAGCGTGACGAAATCCTCCGCCAAAAATCGGGGTATCAATTGCCGGAAGTTGACAGATACGTCGTTCTCGACGGGATGAGAGGCATTGCCGCCTTAGCGGTTGTTCAATTTCACTCGCACTACCTTTTCTCCGGGGCGCGCGCTGCCTCTGCCTACTTAGCAGTTGATCTGTTCTTCATGCTCAGCGGTTTCGTATTGGCACATGCTTATCAGGAGCGCCTGAGGTCTCGACTGTCGTTTTGGGAATTCGTCCGCATCCGCCTCGTACGTTTATACCCTCTCTATCTGCTGGCGCTTGGATTCTCAGCTTCGTATCAAGCGCTAAATCTAGTCATTATGCATCCGAGCTTCACCTTCACGCAGCTTGTCGCAACGGTTGCAGCTGCGCTATTGTTTTTGCCCATCCCCCCAGGTCTTTCGACGATCCCGGGCGAGCTGTTTCCGCTGAATATTCCTGCTTGGTCATTATTCTTTGAGTTGCTCGCAAATGTAATTTTCGTCGTCGTCAGTCGCAGGAGGGGCGCTGGAAAGGGCCTCGCGATTGCCGCAGGTGTGCTCTTGGTGTTAGGCATACTTTTCAGTGGATCAGCAGACATTGGATCCTCTTGGGCGACATTCCTGGCAGGATTGCCGCGGGTAATCTTCTCCTTCTTTGCTGGAGTGTGGCTGTTTTCGGTTCGGCTTCCGCAAAGTGCAACGCCAAGCACGGCGGTGGCGGCTATACTCGGGTGCCTCTGCCTGATGTTGACCCTTTCGCCTAGTTCCGCTCTTCGACCATGGTACGACATGGCAATTGTTTTCATAGCTTTTCCGTTGATGATCATGACAGCAGCCACAATGAGGCCCGCCCAATTCAATGGGCTGCTGGCCTTTCTCGGCGCAATCTCTTATGGGGTCTACGTTCTTCACCTGCCGATAATCGTCGCGACAGGTGGCCTAGCTGACAAAATATTGAAACTAAGCCTAGCCGATGTCGGATTCTGGACAGGCGTCGCCATAATGGTGATGACAATTATGGCTGCCTGGATAGCCGATCGCTTTTACGATCGGCCGGTAAGGGCGGCTCTGAGCGGGAAGGCCAATAGAGGCCCTGCGCGCGCGACCTGAGCGGGCGCGATCCCAACATTTGCCTAGGCGACAAGCCTTCGAAGTCTAGAAGAGAGGGCCTGCGCCCAGCTTGGGCGAACATTTGCTCCAAGCGATCTCCGTCCCTTGTAAGTGAGCTGATACGTGACGACCGCCGCCCAAGCGTTACCAGTGTCTATTGTGAGCAAACCGTCTGCGACCGCCCGCGCTTCCACGTCAGCTTCAAAAAGACTCTCATCGAGAGGGCCACACATGGTGCCGCCGGCAGACTCGATCGCTCGAAGCATTTTCTCCACCGTGTTCAAAGCCACCCCCAAATCGACAGCAAT
This sequence comes from Devosia sp., assembly GCA_035549855.1. Taxonomy (GTDB): domain Bacteria; phylum Pseudomonadota; class Alphaproteobacteria; order Rhizobiales; family Devosiaceae; genus Devosia_A. The sequence goes on from DASZPY010000013.1 coordinate 1,909, forward strand.
ATCCTGAGACTGAATTGCTATTCGATGTCTTTGCACTCCTCTCGGGGCAAGCGAAATCGAGATGTTAAGGAGTGTTATCGTCCGAGCCGTGTCCCATTTGCAGCGCTATCGCCGAAAACCGATCCCTATTCGCCTGGGTAGCTCCATGAGCCATCACGTTGGCAAATCTGACCATTCGGAAGTGCGGCTCCCTCGGAGTATTGCTCGCCAGCGTAGTAACAGGTTGATGGTGTTCTTTGAGCATTTGAAGCGGGACTTTCCTGAGCGACTGTAGTTGACACAAACAGAACGACCGCAAGGATAACAACCGCGCGCATTGCTGGCCGTGCCTCCACTTTCAGATCAACACGATGCCGTAGTCGGTGCACATGTCAAGCAGCCTCTCGCGACGCGCGGAGATCACAAGGCACCGTGATCTACTGTCTTGCTGAGGTTGATGAGACCAGATCATATGAGTAAATTCCTCACATGTGCACAAATGGTCGCCCGGAACGGCGCAGAACACAGCACAATGCCGGGGAACTATCCGTTGGGGCGTTTACTAGATGAGCTGGATGCGCTGGTGATCGAAGCCGTTGCCCGTGGAGTATCGCAGATGAAGCCTCTCGAGCTTCGCGTTCTTCGCGAGTGGGCCAACGGCGGAACCTACGTTGAGATCGGCAAGCGCGTGGGCCTCTCGTCCCGAGCGGTCGAAACTCAAATGAGACGTACTACCGGGAGATGCGGCTACAAGGGCACCTTGCTTCTACGAGCGCTGATTGAGATCGATTCGATAAATGCTCACTGACATTCACGAATGTTGAATCTAGGTGACGCTTTTGGGCAGAAAGAAAATAGATGCGTTAGTTCTCGCTCCGAGGGGTCGCAAGCAATGCCTGCTCGAGAATAGCGTCAAGCGCCGTCACCGTGCCGAGGCTTGAGTTTGCGTGGCGGACTGCGTCATCGGTTCCCAGCAGTTCCAGGCTGAGCGCCCTTCGGTACTGTTCGATCTCCGCACACAGTTGCGTCAGTTGTCTTTCGCCCAGCTGATGACGTCCATTGCTTTTTAGGTTCGCCTTAACGTCCCCTAACCGAACATCAAGTTCAGCGATCCTCTTTGTGAACGGTTTGAGCAGTTTGAACGCAACACGATCGGCCAAAGCAGCATCATTGGGCAATTCCATCCTCTTAAGAGCGCTCCGTCATAGCAACGGCAACCCAGCCCTAGCTCCGCGGTCAGATCCCCAACGCACGAAGTAGACTAGGGATCGATAGTCTTGCCCGCAACCATGAACACAAGCAATGTCTGAAAATCTGGGTCCGAACGAATCCGGCCGTTAAACGCTTTAGGGCCAAATGGCTTGGACTAGCAACAACTGAGGAGAGATAGGTATGGCTACCTCACCATTCGAATTGTTATCGATACTGGACGGAGCCTATACCGAGGACGGAGAGAGTATTCTCTTACGGCTGAAGACCGACAAAGGGATTGTGGTCCTAAATGCGCGAACGGATCGCGCGCAAGACAGCGCGCGGAAGATCGCTGAGCTCACCGAATATGCTATCGCATCGGCTGGCAAAACAAAGAGCCATCGGCTGGTTCAGGCACAAGTTGTCGCCACGGCAGAGGCTTCCCCTGCCATCGACAGCACGAAAGTATTACTGTCTCTTCGCGTTACAACAGGCATAGTTCACACCTATTCTCTAACACCTGATCAAGCAAGCGATCTGGTCCCCGCCTTGACCAAAGCTCTGGCGGAAGCGACCCGCACCTAATCAACACCGTAGCCCGCATATTCGGCCCATAGACACCATCGACAGGTGCGTCTTGGTCGACGCATTGTATTCGCCCGTCGCATCGTTGCTTGCAGGGCGCAGAACCAAAGGCTGGCTGGTCCTGATGCGGAACTCGATTGCGTCGACTTCGACGCCAACTGCCAGCCCGGCCGTGCCGGAACGCATTTTCGTCCTCAATGTGGAAATCTTTCAGTGATCACGCCACAGCGGCTAGCTGCCCAATAGCGTACGTTCGGGAGGCTAGCGCGCCAGTGGGACCGGCGCGAACGCTTGATGTGTCTCAACCCCGCCGGGGCGCGGCACGGATAGGGTGATTTCGTGGATATCCGGCGCTTCGACATCATTCCCCTCGACGGGAGCGGCTGGCAGCTCACCGACAGCGGTAGCATGGGTAAGAGATTCACCTCATCCCATGCGGCGCAGCGGCGCGCTCTCGAACTCGCTTCCGAGACGGCCGGAAGGGTCATGATCTTCCTGTGGGATCGCGGTCGCGAAGAGAAGATTTACGACACGATCGACGGGCGAAACAGCTAGTGCGTCGCAGCGTCGAGGCCGGCGATGATCTCTTCCTCGATCAGGGTGCCCTCCGCCGCCGGGCGCGGCAGATTGACCAGCGCCTCGAGCCTGGCGCTGAGATCTTGGGCGCCTTGACGGGGAAGCGGCGGCGATCTCGGCGAGGGCCGCGGCTTGGTCGACAAAAGGGCTCTCCCGCCGAATGGAGCGCCCTTTCTGAGACCCTAGTTCGACGCCGCCTTCTCCACCACCTGGACAATCTCCGCCGGCGTCGGGCGAACCCAGACAACGTCGCCTGAAATGGCCGGCGGTTCGCGCCGCGCCTTCTGAACATTGTCGAAGTTGATCCGGTTCGCGTTGGCCACGCCATAGAGGTGCGTCACATGTTCCTCGACGTCTGTCGCCATTTTATCGACCAGTGTGTCGACAATGCTGACCAACGCTTCCACACGATCCAATTCGGCATAACGCTCGCCAGATTTCTTAGGGTGGCCGTGTTCCAAGTTCGCCATGTCCCAAGTAATAGTCTTCACCAGTTGGCGCAGCTGATCGATACTCGCCTGCAGTGCGTCACCCTTGTCCTCGATCTCGACGGGCTTGAGCGGGAGCATGTCGCGGAAGATGTCGAGATCTCCCCATGCGACCGCACCCGGTTCCGTCGCAGGCTTGATTAGCGCCATCACCGGATCGTCCTCGATGCGCGCAAGAGCAGCCGAAAGTTCCGTGGAGAGACGGCGCACCGCCACCCAAGGATGATCTTCTGGATATGAGGGCGGCGGTCCCGCCATCCGGCCGAGGTCCTTCATTAGGCCGGCCAGTATCTTCATGTCCGTCGTGCTTGCGCCTCCGGAGTCGCCGAGATCATATCGCGGGGTGCTCGGATCGTCAGGACGACACCACTCCCAAACCACGTTCTTGACGAGCAGGCCGTCTATCGTGCTCGCTCGAGTTGAGGCGATTCGCTTGGCAATATTCGATGTCTTCGCGTAGGCCGCGTCCAAGGCGCCGCCATCTGCCTTGCCTTCGTCGTACGCCCTGTTCAGTCGGGCCGCTTCAGCCTTGCTTTCGTCGAAGGTTAGCTTGAGTGCGAGTAACCCAGCATCGGGATGCGGACGGGTGCTGTCAATGCCGCTCAGGCCGTCGAGAAGCACATCGATCATGTCGCCATCCTTGCCGTCGACCACGGCTCCCCACTCGCATCGCTCGCGGAGCTTTGCGAGATAGCGTCCTAGAGCCTGAACCTCGCCAAGGGACTTTGCGTGGTGGCGCACCAATCGCAGCAGCGACTTAACCTCTAAATCATCAATCGGATCGCTTATTGCGTTTTCGTCAGGGCGACGATTGATCCGGCCCGTCTTCTTATCCCGCGCTGCCTCATCGAGTTCACTCTCTATTGTCATCGCGCAATCCAAGCGGAAAGCATCCCAATTGTAGGAGCGCATGAGTTTGCCGAGGGCCGGGAACTGAACGGCCGCGTTGTCAGCGATCGCGTCGAGTTCCGCGCGCCACTTAGCATTTGCTTTTTGGTACTGCGAGGTCCGTTTGACCGCGCGCCACTTCGCCTCGCTGCGGCCCTTGGGGTCGCCGGGGATGAACACCTCAGTCGTCGACCTGGGAGCCTTCCTCGGCGCCTTAGCGAGGGCCTTTGTGCCGGGTATCGCGTGATCCGGCGTCTCACCGACAATTGGAGAATGAAAGTTCATTGGCTTGTTCCTCATTTTTGGCCTCTTCAAGGTTGGGTGGACGAGGCCGGAATCCGCTACCCGACCGGTGAAACTCATTTTCGCTGGGAAAGTCGCGCGGCCCGGCAATAGCTTCGCCATTCGCCACGAAGGCGGTCCTCGATGTCGGTGTTGCTCCGTGCTTGGATGACTGATACAAAGGGATCATCGCATATTGATCCGAAGGGATCAACAACTAAATGACATCGCCTGCTCAGCTGCGAGCTGCCCGATCGCTTCTCGGCCTCACTCAAGCTCAAGTCGCTGAGGCGGCTGGCCTGTCAGTCCCGACTGTGAAGCGGGCCGAAGGCGATGGCGCCGTGGCCGCATCAGCCGCCGCGGCCGATGCCATCCAGAAGGCCCTTACTAGGGCAGGTGTGAAGTTCATTGCCGAGAATGGCGGTGGGCTAGGCGTCAGGTTGGCAAAGCCAAAGGGGCGGTGATTTCTTTTCCGAGCTCGCTTAAGCCCAATTCGCGGTCAAGCCTGGAGAAGTCTAAGTAGCGTCGATAAAGGCTCTGGGCGTAGCCCTCCTCGCGGCAAGCCGCATAGGCCTCCAGCACACGCTCCATGGGGAGGTAGTGGAACCCGACCTGACCCCGGCGCAGTTCAACGAGGTGTCCAGAATAATCGTCTGAGGCCCGCTGCACGTCATGATTGGCGAGCGGCGCAATCACGACGAACCGCCCCTGATCGGCAATGCCTTGCTCGATGAGGATTTGAGTCAGCATATGCTCGCGAAATGTCTGCCGGTGGCGACCTTCTCGCAATGCAGGCTCATACGGGTCGATGAAAATCTGAGATGACTTAGCAACATCCCGATAGCGATCATTGACGATCCGAGGCGCTGACTCCCGGAGGTCCTCGCTGTACTTCTGTTCGATGCCAACAAACGTCCGCTCACCGTTGCGACCGGTGCCAACGACAAGACAGTCGAGGGCTGAATGATCGCCACCAAACCGCAGATTTCCGCGAGCCGGTGCCCACTCGAAATGTATGTCGGTTACAGTCGCAAAGAAGCTCGGAAACAGCTCCAAGACGATTTTTGTGGCCAGCTGCAGGTCGGCCTTTAGCGGCGCGAAGAGATTGAAACAGAGTGCCTGCGAGGTGAGCATGTTCGCCCGGAGTCGGTGCGCGTCGATCAGGGCACCAGATTGCCGATAGATCAGTTCTCGGTCGGCCACGGCTTTTACTGTCGGGCTGGCGAAGTTCATGCCCGCCCGCGCGGCTCGCTCGCCAAGCAGGGAACCAAGCGTTCGTTTGGTGCCACGCGCATCAACATAGGTACCCGCGGGAAGGGAGTTTTCCCGACGCCATCTGTCGGCCAGAAGACGGGCCGCTGCCCGGAAGCGCGTGTCTGTGGGTACGTGGACGTTGTACCGCTTGAGAATTTGCTCCGGCACCAGCGGCACGCGCTCTTCGAAACCCACAGAGTTGACTGTGTTAAGCATCGTTTCATGTCTCCAGCTTTGACGCTGAAGGTTCAGTCGAGGCCGCAACTTGCGACCTCATCTGTCTGGGCGCCGCCTCGAAGTGTTCAAGACGTAATAATTTGTCTCTCTATGGGCGCTGTTGCCCTGGAGTACCTAAAATTGCCTATTCGTTCCGAATACCTTGATGCCGAAACCTACGGCGCCGCCCTCCGGCATGCCGGCGTGTCGTATGCCGAGCTCAGCTCGACCGTCTACTGGGGCGCCGGCGAGGATGCGGCCATGATGGCTGCTATTTGGGGCAGCGCCGCTGAGCGGGATGCCGAGTACGCCGCAGGTGCCAAGGCAGATGCCGTACGTGCAAGTGCGGCCAAGCGTCAGCGCAGGAGTCGCGAAAAAGCACGGTTACGCGCGACCCATTACCTCACCGCCAAACACGCATTGACGGCCCTTGAGGCAATAAAGCTTGCCAACTTGCAGTGCTTCACCCTAAACGCCCATGTTGTGGTGTCCTGGTCGACGGTGGGGATCGTGAGGGATCACGAGGTGATGAAGGCGTCGAAGCGCCTGCTTGAGTTATTGCGCAAATGGGCGGTGCGCCGGGGCATTCCGCGTGGGTGGATCTGGGTGCTCGAACGGGGCCCGGTGCTCGGCCTGCACCTCCACGTTCAGCTGCATATTCCCCGGGCGATCCGCAACGCGTTCCGCGCTTGGCTCGATGAAGCCGTCGAGACCATCGCAGGCCGTGGCCTGGTCGTGAAGGCCGTAGACGACAAGACGGGCACTGTCTTTGCCCGAGTCGAGAATGAGTTCAACACCGACTATCAATGGACGTTCTTCCGGTACCTCATGAAGGGCATCGACCCGACCGCGAAGGCATTGATGAACGGCAAGGTGCGTAACCTCGTCGATCTCTGGAAGCTCGAACTTGAGGCGCAGGGTAATGTGTCGTGCCCCCGGTTCGGTTACAGTCGCTCGATCGGCGCCACCGCCGTCAAGACGCTGGGCACAGCGTTTGTCCAGTACGCTGGCTCGCTTGAGCCCTTCACTGACGACTATTTCGTTGCCGGTAAAAGGGCCTTTGTCGCGAAGCTCTGGTGACGCGAATTTCGGAACGCGTGAGGCCGACGGCGGAATTCGCGTCGCCGGCCTTGGCTGATGTCGGTCAGGAAGTGCCGGGCCCGCAATGACAAAGTGGGCAGTCCCGCCACTAGGCGCATCGCCGCGGCGACCACGACCCTCCTGTCGCAAACCTTCCGCCCTTCCACACCCCTTCATTTATCAAAAGGCTCGCGGCGTTTCTTTGCGCCGCGAGCTCCACAACCGTTTCGTTGGCGTCCCGGTCCGACTTCTCGGATGGGCCGATATAGGCGCTGAGGGGACGGCGCAAATTGCGCCCGAGTCAACGCTGTTGCAAGTTGAGCATGCGGTCACTCCTCCACCGATTCAGCTCGCGTAGACCGTGATTTCCTCCAAGCGTTGACGGTTTTCATCTGCTAGCATCAAGAAGTTATTCGGCCCCCGGTACTTGGAACGGCTCTGGCCGTCGATGACAATCGTGCCGGTCGATGGCCAGAAGTTGACCTTCCCCGATTTCAACTGGTGCGGGCTCACACGCTTGATCTCGATGCCCTTCCGGTCGAAGGCCTTGATCATTGCGCCTATCTCTTCCCCTTCCTCCGGATTGTGCAGAGCGTGATGCAATTTCTTCCTGGCCATTTTTACTCACCCCACGCGCTGGGCTCAGAACCGGCTGCCGAATACGGCTCGATGGCTTCCCACAGGACAACACGCTCGCCGCGCATCTCGAAGATCACCACCTCGCCGATATCTTCTAGATGCTCGATGAACTGGACCACTTCGGAAGCGCAGCGCGAAAGCCGAAGGACTTGTGGCTCAATTGGTAACTCGTGCTCGAGCGTGACTTCCAAGATCGGCGCTGACATGGAACGGCGGCGCGTCGTCATTTGGTCACCTCGCTCGTCGACTGGCGGACGCGAGCGCCGACCCATTCAATCAGGTCATCGAGACGATACAACACGCGGCGACCTAGCTTCACGTGCTTTGGACCCGCTCCCGTTACTCGCATCTTTTCCAGCGTAGATGATGCGAGGCCGATCGTTTCCGCTGCCTCCGCCGTATTCAGAAGTTTGTCGATTGTCATTCCATCGCTCCATGTTGATGCTTCTTTCGAAGCTGATGGGGCGATATGGGCAGCAGGCCTGAGCGTACTTAGCTGACCTTGCCGAGAGATTCGTTCAGTGTCAGAGCGACTGCGCCGGCAGCACGACGCCCAATTTTGCGCTAAGAGCGGTTCGACGATCTCTGGCCCGCAGGCCCCATTTCACCTGGGATGCTGTTCGTCGCCCAGGTACTCAATCACTATGCCGAAGTCCCTTGTCTCGCCGGGCAGCCTCGATTGATCGTGCCATAGAATGCGCCAATTGCCGGACTGCTCCAGTGCCTCAAGTGCACGCAAACGATCGCCAATGTGAGAAAATTCGACGTTGAGCGCGCTATTCACCAACTCCACACCGCCTTGGCGATACCAAGCCAGCGCATTTTCATTGAGGTCGTCCATCGATCTTTCTCCGTGGTCAGCGGCGCGTCGGCGCTTCGCAAGCTAGGTTGTCTTGATCATTGGTATCGAGCCCGTAGCGGTCCGTTCCCACCACCTCGAATGATTGGGTGCCATCCGTACAATAGGGCCCGTCACCTTCTCCACCGAGACAGTCGACATCCGCCGGCCAGACATTTGGAAGGCATGAACCGGCATAGTTCGGGTCACACGACTGAGCGGACGCCGACATAGCTCCGGCCAAAGCGATCAAGGCAGCCCCTGGCCTCTAAACCCCCCAACCCCCGACAGGCGAAGCCCTACCACTTCCAACCCGGCTTGAACCAAGGGTAGTCGGTGTTCGGCTCGGGCCTAGGTTTGCGCCGCTTCGCTGCGGCCTCAGCTTTGCGTCTTGCCTTCCCTGCAGCCTTCATGGCTGCCCAGTCGGAATTCATGAGCTCGGCGTCATACGAGCCATCTGGCTTCACGTAGCGCCGGTCGTGCTCCGTCAGGATGACCGGACCGGAACGCTCGGGCAACGGTCTGATCTTTGGATTCGGCATGCCCGAGGCTGGCCCGAGTTGCCGAGTTCAGGCAAGCCGCTAGGGGTTGCGGTCACAAGGCGGGAACCGACACAATGTCGGAATGCCGAAAGACGATGACCTGATACCCGAGATCGAAGCTTTGCCCAAGCAACCGTGGCGCGTCCGCATCCTCAAGAGCGTTGAGGATGCCGGCTCGGCCGTCGACGAGGTTGTCGTCTCGATTGCTCACAACGAAAACGGGGAAGTCTCCGTCGAGCTTCAGTGGCTGGGCCGTGTTCACGACGGCCAACGACTGGCGACCGGTTACCACAGGGCGGCCAACGTCCCGATGGCGCTGCTCGAGGCGCACGTGTTCGGAGCGACGTGGGGTTTCAAGGGCGTGGCTGTCTCAATTGATCCCCAGGTGACGTGGGATCCTGCTTGGGGTGAAATCAAGTCTTCAGGCTGAACGCTCTTTAGTCGATTCTTCTTGCGTCTCGATGATCTTCCGGTGTTCGATAAGAAAAAAACCGGGGGGCGATATGCGAACACTTGCCATTTTACTTGTGGCTGCGGTCTTGCCGCTGGCTGGATGTTCTACTCAGTATGGAGCGATGGGAAACATGGGCGGGGTCGCGGCGGCGCCGATCGCCAGCGATATCTATCGGATCAGTGCCCGAGGCAACGGCTATACCGACGCCACCACTATCCAGGACTATGCCTTGCTTAAAGCCGCCGAAACGACACTGGCAGCAGGAAAGACCCACTTCACGGTACTTCAGAACCGCGACGCCACCGACAAGACTTATGGGCAAACAGCCGGCACGATTAACACCTACGGCTCATTCGCAACTTACAACCCGGGCTTTACCTACGACATCGTCAAACCCGGCGAGGACATGATGATCCGTGTTTGGTCGCCGGGCCCAAAGGATGCCATCCCGCCCAACACGTTCAACGCTGCAGAGGTCTTCAACAACATCAACCCACGCGTAAAGCGCGCGAAAACATGAGGGCGGGAGGCGATCCACTTTCTGACCATTGGGAGGCACGCTGGGCGCGGCGGCTGGTAGACAAGGCCCAGGGCTGATCAATTGGGTGCGGCGCGGCCAGTTGGGCTTCAATCTCATTTCCGGCACTGGGGCGATCGAGGAAAACGTCCGGCTAATGTGGGCAGCTCCAGTGATCGGGATGAGGCCGAAGCGGTGAACAATGGCTAGATCACTGACATATCGGGATTTTCAGGCTTTTGTCGATGAGAAGGGGCTGGAAACCCCGTGCCATGAATGTGGAGCCACAGACTGGCAAATGCTTGGCGGCGAGGACAATCCAGCAGGCAGCCCGCCCGACACGCCTATGTTTCTCGCTTCATTGCCCGAATTGATTGATGGCCCGTTTCCGGCGCCTCGGGCCTTTGCGACCTATGTAATGTTCTGCGGCAATTGTGGCGTCCTCAAGCTAGTTGCAGCGCCCGTTGTGTGGGATTGGCTGGAGAAGCGCGGTGGGTGAACTGATACCATTCAGAAATGCTGGCGGGCAGCCTCCCTTGCAATCCGGGGGCGGAGGGGGCAGATTCGATGACATGGAAGCGCGCGTCAAACGTCTCGAAGATGACTACGCCGACCTCAAGGGCGACGTGAAGGGCCTACGCGCCGACGTAGGCGACCTCAAGGTTGGGCTGGCCAAGTTGCAGGGAGAAATTTCCCGCTTGCCGGGCTATCCGGGCATGTTCGCAATCGTGGCGGCGATGGCTGGCTTGGTAGCGTTAATCGTCCGCTTCATGCCGTCTGGCCCGACTCCGTAACGCCAGCCATGCGCCATAAGGGCGCACCGGCTACGACCGGAGATCACGATGCACCACAAACGCAAGGGCCCGAAATCGACGCGGGCCGGCTGCCTGCTCTGCAAACCTCATAAGCGGCAGGGAACGCCCCTCCCCCAAAGACAGCGGCACTCGGTAAACCGCCGCCTGCTCGACGCCAGACAGCAGATTCAGTACCTCCAATAACTCCCGGCCCGCCCTCCAAGGCGGGCCTTTGTCCGTCCGTTGTTAGGTGGCAACGCTCGCTGCGAACGATCGGCTGTTGCGATGCGTGGTCTTTCGCGGCCCTTTACCGGGCAGGCGACTTTCTAGGTGAACGCACACCTTCTCCGCCACAAGCCGACGAACGGTCGCGGGGAATATCTGGTCCCGCCCACCTGACACCTCTTCCCACATGTCGGGAAACGACAAATCGTCCATCGCTCGCAACAGCTTTTCTCCAGCATTGAGCCAGCCTGTATTGCGCAAGGCTTCGCAGATGCCTTCCACGATCGTCGCTCGAACAAACCCCGAGTTTCCATCGGCAGTCTGGGTTATGCATTGAAGCGCGGTTATGAGCGTGTCCCGTCCGTACTCGCGCAGACAACGATTGAGGGCTCCAACAGCCTGCGTCTCACCGACCTGCATCTTAGCCTGAACAACGTTGCGCCGGAGGATACGCACGCTTGCCGCAGCACAGACCTCCGCGAGTTCCAGCGCCGCCTCGTTGCCCGCAGTCAGTTTTGCGTGGAATAGCTGTTGTGGGGTCGTCTTGGTGATGTTGCCATTCACCGCCGAGTATGCGGCGGCCTGCTGCGCGCGATCCGCTTGGACTACCTGACATGGGACCTGCTCGATGCTTCGAAGCATGGCGGCAGTAGTGCGGTGTTGCCCGTCGACGATTGCATATCGTCCCCCTTCCACTGGTGCGACGATCACCGGGGCAAACTTCGACCAGTCGAAATTCTGCGCAATCTGCATGACGTTCTGACGGCCGCGTTTGCCGATCTCTCGCTGATAGGACTCGTCCACAACAAGCAAGTCGACAGCAAGCCAAGTAAGCATAGGGACCGGTCCGGCCATCAAGGGCGTCTCCGGTTTCCTGAATATCGTCGAGTCCAAGGGCTTGAGCATGCGTGTCTTTCCTTCGCGCGGTGTTGCGCCACCCCCGATGCCACTATCCCTTCTCCGTCGCTGGAAGATGTAACCGCCGGCTATCCGTGAAAAACCCGCTGATATGCACCGATGACATGAGGTTTCCGACGTTGACTGCGGTTAACGGAGATGCCTTTAGCCGTGAGCACTAAATCTGACGGCACGGTTTCACCGGACTGATCGGCCTTCACTAGCTAGTGGGCGACATCCCCGCAGATCGATGCCGACACTCTCGATGTCGTGCCATCATCCGGTCACGCTAACGTCATCTGAGCCCCGACATCCTTAACCCGCTCATAGGGCCGCCTTAACTGCCCGATACAGCGGTAGCGGGCGCGTCGGCGTCCAAAGCCTATCGGCATTGGGTAAAAATGGACCTCGGAGAGCGCGCTTCTGCTCGGCTGCAGCCAGGATCGCATCTCGCAGGGTCGCGTTGACCTTGTTGGGCGATTCCTTGGGTCTGCCGGGACCGGACTTGCCTCAACCAATCCTATCGTTTCTCCACGTCCGTTTGTCGTCCCCGATCAGTGCGTGATCTCCTCAGCGTGAAGATCGATGCCTGCATTTTCGAGGTCGTCGTCAAGCCGGCGGATGATCGCGATGAGCTGCGCGTCGGTCATGTCTTCGACACGGCCACTGCCTGCGACTTCGAGGTCGACCTCCCGCGGAATGACTGATGCGACCACGCGGAGGTATTGATCCGGCTTGTCTTCCCTGACCTTTACGATCACCGCCGAGCCATTCGCCTTCCAGTCCTCGAGCAAGTCCTCGAGGAACTTCTCTCCAAGCTTCGATCTGGCTCCGCGCGGACGCCCCTTGGGATTGCCGGACTGGCCACGCGCAAAGGGCTTGAGGTTGGGATAGTGGGGGTCCGTCATTGTCTGTTTTGCCATTGTAGGAACAGTGATGCTTCAATCCCTCGGAGCGTGTGCGGCTCGACGAGCGGACTGACCTTCGCGAGGAAGTCATGCCATTCACAAAGATGGTCGACCGGCGAGCTTCTTGCCTTCGCACTGCCGGGTGGGAAATAGCCTTCAATGGACAGGAGAGCGTCTAGGACCTCCACCATGGACACCCAAGCCTCGTATTCTCGCCCCCAGGCCGATTGCTGGTCGGTGGAGTAGAGGCCAGACCATAGGCCGTCCATCAGCCAGGCGAGGCGCTGAGAGCTTTCGCGGACCTGATGGGCCACTATTTCGACTGTGTCGCTGCCGGTCCGGGTTGGGATGCCCTCGTCAAGCCGCATGTGCGCCTCCCCCGAGCCCCGAAACCCTGCTATGTCTGCTAGCCATGAAAGAAGTCGACATCGGCCCCGATGAGTACCGGAAGCAGGATCGCCACGGCCGATGGGTCACCCCCACGGATCCGAAGGCCCTGGTCATTGGAATACTGCTCGGCGCAATTGCGCTTGGGTACATTTTCTGGCACCGCGATGAGCTTGCGGCCCGCCCCGACATCCTGTTCGGGGTTGTGACTATGTTTTCGTTCTTCACCGGCATGATCGTCGCCTTTCTGATCCGGCGCCTTTAGCGCGCGCCCCCATTCACGACGATGTGCGGGTGCTGATCCTGCTGAACGAGTTCGCCTGTCACGGCAGGCGCGATCATCGCGTTCGGCGCTGGCTTTGCGGCCAACTGCAACTGCCGCAATGTGGCAGGGGTCAACTGACTCCACGTCGTTGAAAGCAGGTTGCCCATACCAGCGTTGATCTTCGGCTGGCGCACGCCCTGGACGGCCATGCGGGCTTTGTCGAAGGCCGACATGATGAGTCCGATGATGCTGGCCTGCACCCGAGGCGTCGTTCCGAGGTTCGGATCGACGATGCCCTGAGTAGCCTGACGGCGGGCGGTCTCGCTGTTACTGCTGACGACGCCGGCAGTATTCCCGAACGTCCATTCGCGCTCGATACGCTTCATCAGGTCGTCGGCAATATCGTTGCCGAGGAGGATACGAAGCTTGCCCTCGTTCCAGCCCTTCTTGAAGGTATTCCGGAGAGTAGCGACATCGTTGACCGCATTGCCCATCAGGGCTTCGATCTGGGCCTGAGCGCCCTGAATGACAGCATCGCGCTCGCTGGCACTCATTGAAGCCAATTCGCGGCTGAGCTGCGGCGGCGACATCTCTTTGGAGAACACGGTGGAGCCGAAGTCGATTGCGTCCAGAACCTGCGCAGGGCCGGCGAAGGCGTCGCGGGCGGCCTTGTAGCCGGGCACGAGGGGATCAACGGAATAGGTGATGGCCTTGGCCATGTTGCGGGCTTGCCGGGCAACGTTGTTGTTCCCTGCCCTCGCCTGAGCGGTCGCAATGTCGTCGAGAGCACGCTTCATGTAGTCGGCCACGCCGACCGTCATGAGGTTCCCGTCCTTCGGGAAGTGGTAGCCGTCATTCGCCGCAAGGCGGACGGCCGCGCGAAGTGCTTGCTGACCCAGCGGACGGTTCATCACGGCTCGGATGGGGTCGGGAACATTCGGCAAGGCAATGTCACGCACGGCCTCATATAGCGGATCGGCTGCCTTCTTTTGCGCCGCGATGATGCCTTCCTTAAGCGCGCCTATCTCGGGACCGTCCCCGATCGTTGCAGTGATGTCGTCGGCAACACGATTGCCAGCATTCTTGGCTCGCTCGCCAACTGCATCTCGGACAATCTTCTGGCCTGGCCCTGGTACGGAGGCCACGCCGCCTGCAAGGGACTGCGAGTTCGGACCTAGATCCATTATCATCGCGTCGGGCCCCAGAGCATCGAGCTTGGCAGGAATGTCTTGTGGGCTCACTTTATCGTCACTCAGAGCGCGGGCAACATTCTGGGCTTCCCTAGAGACCATGCCTCCGGTCGCCAGACGCCATAGCTCTGCCAAGCCACGCGTCGCGACGGGAAATGCCGCCCCGAGCCCGCCTCCGAACAGCGCACTCTTGCCAACGTCGAAAATGTCGCCACCGCGGGCCATGGTATCCGCACCGGAAATGACGCCTCCGGACATGCCTCCCATTGCCACGCGCTCGCCCAAACTGCCCGTCATGCCGAGGAGGCGCGCAGCCGTTGGGACACCGCCAGCCGCTACGAACGGGCCGACCGCTCCGACAACGGCCCCGACAGCATTGGCGTCCGGGTTCTGATCGCGAATGAACTGGTCTTCCTCTCTGATCTGCTCGACGGGAACATTGTGCCTTGCAGCCTTTAGTTCCTCCAGCTTCGCAAGTAACGTCGGCCCGACGACGGGGATCTGATTGACGCCCGACGAAAAACCGGCGGCCAGCTTATCCATCAGATCAGTGTTCGAAGCGGGCGCCGGCGCCGGGAGGGGAGCGACGGTCGGCAGTCGATCGTCATCGACATTGTTTGAGTAGACAGCGTCGGCGCCCGCGCGCGCGAACCTCTCCCAAGGCTTTGGCCTGTAGCGATCCCATGGACCGGCCATCAGGGCTGCTCCCAGTTTGCTTCGTCTGCGGGGTCACCACCCCTGAAACGGTAGCCGTCCACGATGTCACCAGGCTTGGGCGCACCGGCACTCTTGGCTGTCTCACTGCGCTTTCGAAAGTCGTTGAAGGCGGTATAGGGATCGCCTAGGGCAGCGATCTGCTTATCCGCTTCTTGCCACGTGATCTGATTGGCGAGTGCTTGCTGGGCGATGCCGGCGGCCGCGATCTTGCGCTCTTGGATGCCCTGAAAAGTCTCGTTGATGATGCGGTTTCCCTCCGGCGTGTTCCCCAGAGACGGAAGGGACTTGAGAAACTGCCGTGCATCAAAGTCCGACGAGCCCCCCGAGCCGGGGATGCGCATTGCCGGAGCCATACGGGACACGATCGCGTCATAAGCCTGCGAGTCTTCCAAGTTGGCGATGTCGACGCCGAGTGCTTCGGCATATGGACCGAGTGCATTCAAAATTTCGGTCTTCTTGCCCGTCTGGATGTTCTTCCCGAGGTCGGTGAGCGCTTTAAGATCACCGATGAAGTTGGCCGCGTCGTTGCCGCCAGAGACGTAGTCCGACATCCTGCCGGCGGCGAGCTCATCCGCCTTGTTCGAGAACTTGCTTGTGTTGTCGCCCGTGTTGACGGTGACGCCGCTCCCGCCTCCGACCGGCTTCACTTCCCCGGACGACATGTTCATTTGAAGCAGCGAGCCGTCAGCGCTCTTGAACTGCTGCCATTGGTCAACCGTGCTGGAGTTGAGCTGCTGTTCAATGAGCGCAAGCACCAACGGACGGGTTTGACTGTTGGCCGCAAGTGCCCGAATGAGGTCCGGAGACAATCGAGGGATCTGCCGCATCGGAGCCGGCATCTGCCCCCCGCCTCCGACCGACGGACCTGAGTAGCCGCCCCTTGAATTAGTCGCTTTCGCGCTGGCCCATTGCTTGAACTCTCCAACGCTCATGTCGCTCAATGAAGGATTCGCACTGAGCACATCCTGACCGACGAGCGATGACATAGGCGTCTCGTCGGGAGCATCAAGAATCGATGGGGCCGAGCCAGCGCCCAAAAAGTGGCTGACGTAGAGATTGGTAGGCGTCACGGCATAGCCTGCTTTGCTGAGCCCGGCTGCATTCTCACGTGTGAGAGCATCCATCGCCCTGCGAGACTGATCCGGATCGGTGCGACCGTCAGCAGTCAGTCCGAGCTGTGGAAATTTTGACATGAGGCCCCGCCACGTCCCATCGGTGAAGCCGAACAGGCCGGTGGCGCTCGATGAGGCGCTTCGAGATGTCGGGTCACCCCCACTTTCTGAGTTTGCCACTGATGCGACGTAGTCATTCGCCACATCCGGAGCCGACGACCCCCCATACCGTTTGACCAACTCCGACAGTAGAACCATGTCGGTGGCGCCCTGCGCAGCCTGGACGGATTGCTCGGGAAGGCTCCGCCCCGGGTTAAGCGCCGCACTCGCCCTTGCGGCGCTCTGCTGACCCTCATTGGGTTGGCCGATCACCTCGTAGAGTTTGGAGACAAGGTCTCCTGCCTCGCCATTGTCTCGAAGGTCACGGCCCAGCGCTAGACCTCGCGCAAATCGTCCGACGAAGTCGTTATCGCCGTCGTAGCCCCTAGGGGTGGAGTAAGCTGGATAGGTGATTACCATGTCCTCGTCCCCAACCTATCGAAGTGCAGTTGAAAGGGCTTGCCGAGCGATATCGGAAGCCGTGACGTTTCTTGATGCTGCCGCCTCAAACAGCGCCTGCTTCAGCCCCAGTGGCACAATGACGATCAGCCTTTCGGTCATTGCAGGCCGAATTGGGTGCTTTGATCTTGAGTGCGACATCGTTCTACTCCAAGGGATGTTCATACTGTATGCGCCTACGGCAACCCCGTCCGCAAGGCAGCCAGTCGTGAAAATGCAAAACTATTCAACGACTTAGATTGTATGGTGTTGTTGCGTGTTGTAATGCCGGAAAATGTGAACAGCCATAGGGACTAGGCAAATGGGCATGGTTTGGTTGCCGGCGAACACTAGTGGCCGTTTTTCGCCACAGCGGACACGGGAAACGACCCGTGATAATCATGACTAGGACAGCAAACGGCTCCGGAGGGACAATGGGGCGACCGGTGGTTACGGACGAGTCAGAGTTTGGCGCCATGGGCGTACGCATCGTCGACACAATCGTGCACGACGCCCTTCATCATCTCTTCAGACCTCGAGAAAGACGCGACCTAGGCATCGACGGGGAAATTGAACTTGTCGACGAGAGCGATGAAAAACGTCGAGGCACGGGCCGGCTAATAGCGGTCCAGATCAAATGCGGGCTGAGCTTCTTTAGCGAGATCGATGGAGATTCCTATGTCTATCGAGGGGAAAGCAAGCATCTAGAGTACTGGTCAGATTTCTCCCTTCCTGTCCTCATCATCATTTGTCACCCCTACACAAAGGAGGCTTATTGGAGCGAGTTTAGCCACGTCGCCGCCGAGCGCCTCGACAAGGGATGGAAGATGAGCATCCCCCGGCGCAACCGGCTGCAAGACGCGAGCTTAGAACTTGAACGGATTGCGCGTCGAAACCACGTAGATGACGTACTGGATCTCGCGGTTCAAACTTGGATGCATGCACGTCATGCCGAGCGCGTGGAGTTCTGCGGCCTCTTCGAGATGCCCCGCGACTACCATTGGTATCGCCACCTCGTTAAGGTCGGCAACGAACAGGTCATGGTCCACTGGGTATATGCCAGGTACGGCAGGTTCGAGGTAGATGAGATTGCGAATGTGCTGCACTACCTCCCCGGGAATAAGGCTTACGGTTCCCGGCTGATCCTGTGCCTTGTCGGCGAGTCGGCCGAGAGCTTTACCCCAACTGCTGAGGCAATCCAGAAGCTGAGGGAAGCTGACGGTGTGGAGTTGGTAAGGCTAATCTATCGAAAGGATTGGCACTCGGTCGGCGAGTACGAAAGCGACGGCAATGTGACCATGGAGTATCGCGGCGGTAAGCCCGTATATCGCGAGACGCTTGCCGGCGACTGGGTACCGTGACCACCCCTGCCCTCATGGAAGCGTCAGGCCAAAAGCAGACACTCGCCATGTCGCGCTAAAGCATGTCCGCCCAATCTGCGCCCGGGCGTACAGGGGTCTCGATGTCGACGATCACCGTTCGCTCAAGTGAGGCTACGAGGTCAAAGGCGGCCGTCTGCCCTACAAAGCTATGATCGTTGTCCGCGAAGATCACCACCTTGCGCACCCCCGCTGGCGGCTCCCAGACTGCAAGCCGGTTTGCATTGAGGGCGGCCCAGCACGGCACCCCGAAAAGGATCGAGGCTGCCAGCGCGGTCTCGATGCCCTCCGCTATCCCGAGGATGTCCCCATGCGGCGCGAGGCGGACAGCGCCCCCATCAACCAGAGGCCCGAGGGATAGCTTCTGCGAGACGACTGCCGCCTTTCGTCCCGACGGAGTGAGATAGGTCCGATGCAGGCCAGACGGCCGGCCATCCGGGCCGCTGAATATCGCCAGCATGGCGGGATGATTGTCGCCCTTGGGGTAAGCGCAACTCGAATGAAATCGCAGGCCGGTGCCACCCGGAAACGTTCCGAGACGATTGGCCAGGTATCGGCCGGCCGCATCAGCAGCAGCAATAGGACGACTACCGCGCCACAGCGTGTTCATCCGACGGCGCTTCCTGTCCGATGTCTCAACCTGCGACTCTTGCTGCCTTTGACCATACGATCCCGCCGAGATCTCGCCACCGCCGGCCAGCGCTTCAATGCGAGCTGCCGCTTCCTTGAAGTCGATCCCAAGGAACAACATCGCCAGTCGCGGCCCGTCGCCAGCGCCACAGTGCGAGCAGATGAACGTCCCGTGCCCTGACTTGTCGTCGAACCGGAAGCGATCTTTGCCGCCACACATCGGGCATGGACCGTGCCGATTCACGAGAGCCTTTTCCGGGAACCCGAGACCGACAAGGATGCTCCGCCAGTGACCTGCATGCTGCTCTCGCAGCGGCGCGAGACTATGCTGCAAAACGCTTCCCCTTGGACTTGGCGAAAGCAATCTGCGAGGCCGTGACAAAGCCCCGACATGTTGCATCCGGTGGCGCGGAATAGTCATGCATGCCCCGCGGCCAGACGCCAAACTTGCTCTTGTATTTGTGCGAAGCCCAGCCGCGAGAATAGCCCCGGTCCTCAGTGAACCAGAGCAGCCCGCTCCAGAAGCGCTGCTGCTCTTGCCGTGTCGGCTTTCGCGGTTTGGTTCGCATCTGGACCAATTCGCCGCCTACCGCCTCAATCTTCGATTGACGTTGGGGAGCGAAGCCGCATTCCGGGCACACGTGAACGCCTGCGGGTTTCAGATAACTGCACGACGGGCACTTTTTGGGGAGTGACACAACGCGCTCACGCACTCGTTGCGAGGATCCCCGCAAGCTGCCATCGTCCAAGGCGTCGTGATGAATGTCGGTCGGGAACCCGAGTCTCAGTGTCGTGGCGCTATGGTCGAGAATGAGCGCATCGACTTTGCCTTCTGCCGGGCGCAATGCACGCCCCACGATCTGGACGAACAGTATTTCTGACTTGGTTGGCCGCGCCAGCACCAGGCAGCGCACATCCCAATCGACACCGGTGGTTAGAACGCCGACGTTGCACACGACCTTCACGCGGCCGTCGTGAAATGCGCGCCGGATCGTGTCGCGTTCTTCCTTCTCGGTGAAGCCGTCCATGTAGGCGCATGTCACCCCTGCGGCGACAAACTCGGCGCTAAGCTTTCTGGCGTGCGCCCGATCGACGGCGAAACAGATTGTGGGGCGGTCCTCCCCCAGCTTCAGCCATGTCGCGACGACGTCTGCAACCAGAAGCGGGGAGCTCATGACCTCAGACAATTCGCCCTCATGGTAGTCGCCTGCCACGGTCGAGACCTTGGACAGGTCCGGCTCCGACGGGCCGAAGACGCGCATGGGGGCGAGATAGCCTTGATCGATCAACTGCTGCATCCGCACCGGGACCAGTAGGGCATCCCATGTCTTCGCCATGCCTCGCGCCCAAGGCGTTGCCGTCAGCCCGATAAAGATCAGGTCCGGGCGTTCTTTCATCCAGCGCTCAATGACGCGATAGGTTCGGTGCGCCTCGTCGACGACGACAATGGTGGCCGAAGGCATATCCTTGCGCTGCGCAAGGGTCTGCACGCTCGCGACCTGCACGGGCCTGCCCCAGTCGGTCAAAATGTGGTCGCCCTGAATGACGCCGATCCCGTCAATGCCTTCAGAGCCGAACGCGGCCACGGTCTGATCGATCAGCTCAATAGCGGGCACCGTGAACACGACGCGGTTGCCCTTGCGCCGTGCGCCCTCGACAATGGCGGCGGCCACAACGGTCTTGCCCGCGCCAGTCGGCATTTGGAGAATTGGGTGTTTCGTGCCAGCGGCCAGCGCGCGACGGAGCATCGCTATGCCCTCGATCTGATGGGGGCGCAATTCGCTGTTCATGGCTTACCTCCGCCGATGACGCGAAGGGGCGGCCGGTCGGAGCCACTGGCCCCTCTAACCTCTAAATCTGTTCCATCCTCTTGGTGGCCTATCTCTACCTTCTGTTGATCTCTTCCTTTATCCCCGGAACCGTTGGCCGGTAGGAACTCGGTTTTTGTCCGGTAGGAACTCGACTTCTTACCGGACAAAGAGTCCGGTTGGAGAATGGCGCGGCAGGCGTCCCGAGAGAGGGTAAATTGCCGGTCCAGTCGGAGCCGGATGACGTCGGATGATCTGCCGCCGCGACCATTGCTTCGATGGGCTCTCTGTATAACGCCGAGCCGCCCGAGAGCTGCCAGCCAGCGCCGCACGGCCCGCTCACTCGCGCCCATGTCTCTGGCGAACGTCTCTTGCGCGCGCCAAGTGCATCCATTGGCGTCGGCCGCTGCGGCGATGGATCGCACCATGTGGGTCAGGTTCGGATGCTCGATCCGTTGTTCGCGAGCCCATTTCATCGCTGCGCTGCTCATGCCGCACCTACAGGCGCTGCCAGCAGTCGTGTCAGGCGGGTTCGCTCATCGGCCTCGGCGCGGCGGTCGAATATCATCTGAACCGGAGCAATCCATCGCTCGATCGCAGCCTCGAGAATTTCTGCGATCTGCGTCGGGGTCAGGGCTTCAAGCTGGCACGTCTCCCCGCTCCATGATTTCGAGCGGCTATCCGTAGCCCTAGCCGGGGCCGTCGGCAGATCGAACGCCTTCACCTGCTTACCGGTCAGGGCCACGCGCTCGAAATTGACGAACACCTCGCCCCAAGTCCTGTCAGCCTCGACGAACTCCTCAACGTCTTCCGCCACAGCTTCGAAGATGGACTCGCCGCTTGGATCGAAGTCTCCCAAGTGGAGAATGACGGCAGGCTTCGCGGTTTCGCAGATGCGATCAGCAATTGCCTTCTTCGCGGTGAGGCTGTCGAAGCCGGACGAGGAATAGACGCGGATCGAATACCGATGCGCGACCGCGGCGAGCTGGTGGATCATGCCGGCGGCCTCGCACCATACCTCCAGATGCAGAGGCTGGGTCGCCATAAGGTTGCGGCGGCAATTCTCGCCTAGGTAACGGACGTGTCGCCGGAAATGGTCTTCGTCGTCGAAATGCTCCATCCGGACGGTGGTGACGCCGTCGTCGCGGATGGCATCGAACGGGATGACCCTTGCCCGTCGAGCATTCGCCAGATGGTGGCAAAGCGTCCCGTAGAACGTCTCGGTCTTTGGGAAGTCGTGGGCGCCGACGAGACGATAGAAGATCTGGCGCACGGTGAGCGGCCAGTGATCCTTGTATTCGTTCAGGACGGCCTGAGCTGCGGAGAGCAGTGCCGTTGTCTTCGCTTGCGGCCGATAGTCGGCAATGTAGCCGCGGGGTCGACTTTTACTGCCTGCCGTAACTTGCCCGCCCCTCACTTTTTCGCCCTCTGACTGCGGTGAAAAGCGAGATGGTCTGCACGGCATAACCATCGGACGACAAGTGGCTCGGTATAGTCGTCGTGATGGGCCTCGACGCGTAGCGACCCGCAGACCTCGCACTTGCCGCGTTTCAAGGTTCCGGCCTGAATAGCCTTCCGCACCTTGTCGTGCGCGCGGCGCGCTTCACGGTGCGAGTTGTTCCATCGCTTCTGCACCCGCCATTTGTCGGGCTTCTCGGTGTCGTCCTTGCTTTTGGTGACGAGCATCATCGTGCCTCCAGCGGGCCGATGCCTGCGAGAACGGCAACGGCATTGCAGAAGGCCACACACCTATGGGTGTGCCGGTGAACGAGACGACCGCCGACGGTAAGTTGGGTGGCAGTCTCGATGATCGAGGTAAGCGCCGGGGCGGCAACGCAAGGGTGCGGTTTGTCATTGCGGCGCTCGGCCACTTCGTTGTAGACAGACATTTCCAAAACGACTTTCTGCCCCCGCGTCCCCCAAGGTCCGGGGGCTTTTTCTTGTTGCGGGGTCGGGGGGCAGTCAGGCGGCGGCGGGCACCAAGCGATGCTCGACGTAGGCATGAAGATCGGTCAGTCGGTAGCGTACAGCGCGAACACCGATGCGCACGAATGGCACCTTCGGCTTTTGCTCCATCCGGTCGTGCTCGAGCCAGGTGGAGGACATGCCGATGAGACGCGCGGCTTCGGTGGTGTCGACGAGTGCCGGCAGGATAGCGATCGTTTCACCCGCGGTAGCCGGCTTGGCTGGGGAGAGATTGATTTCGGGCATTGGAAGACTCCTGTGCCCGCTCACACTTGTCGATTGTTGCCTTGTGCCGCGCCTCGCCAAAGCACGTCTTTAAGCGCGTTAGCGCGTTAGGCCGCTAACCTGCTGGATGGCCTGCTGAAATCCCGGTCGATCTTTTTCGAATGCCGCCCAGGTTTTCCGATGAACGCCACACATCTTCTCGTAGGTCGCCCGCGGTCGCCTGTCCTTTACCCAATCGAGGAAGCCATCCACGACCTCTCGGGGCGATCCAATTGGCCACTCGCCGCCGCTAGTCGCGACAGCATACTCAGCAAAAAGCCGGCGATATTCCGTAAGCCGATTCTTCTTCGGCTTAATGCCGACTGAGCCGCCCTTCGGGAATGCCCGCCGGAGGGCGGCGGCATCGACGGTCACTTCGAGCCAACTCTTCGTGCCGTCGGCACGTTCCCAGACGTTTATCTGATGCCCCTTTTGATCGACCATCTGCCCGACATGCAACGTCCGGAAGTCGTCCGGCATAATCGGTCGTGCAGTTCTTAGCCGGAATTCCACGCCGTGTGGCAACAAGCCTCTCGACTGCAATGCGGCAACGAAGTCGGTCAACGCTTCGCGGGCGGACATCACGGGCTCGTCCCACCGCGTTGCTTTCAGCGCTTCAATCGTTGGCGGCACGACGCGGTCCATCTCCCTGACTTTTGCTGACCCTACTGGAACAGGGTTCTCCAACATGGAAGCAAGGAAGCCCAGCGACATGTCTCTCTTCGGCTGAACGGCAGGCTGCTCAACCATCCGCCATCGGTCGTTTCGAGCGGCAAAGATCGGCGAGCATTCAGCTACCGCCACGAAACTCCGGGTGGCAATCCATGCCACCGCCATAGTGTCGGTCCACCGCACCTCTTTGGTTGGGTCGTAGGAATTGGGATCTTCCCGGTGAAGTAAGGTCTCGGCCTCCTCGGCGGTCATTTCGCCCAGTTCAGCCCGGCGGATGGCAAGCGGGTCGCGTACCACCAGCCGCACTGGAACCTTGCGCCCGCTCTTGAGCCTGATGACTGGAAGGCCATCCCTGTCGAGCGTAGCTGTCGGGCGCCGCAACTCACACCCCTCTTTTGATTGGCACGATGTCGGCGCTGGTGTCTTTTGGGCGCTCACCCAAGGCGTCGAGCAGGCGCTCGCCGATGGCATCACTGGCCTTACGAACGGGATCGGCGTCGAGGTGTGAGTAGCGTGACGTGGTGGCCGGCTGAGTGTGTCCGAGCAGCTTGCCGATGATCGGAAGCCCAAGGCCACCACTCGCGCCAAAACCACCGAAGTTGTGACGAAGATCATGGATGCGCAGGTCGTCGAGGCCCGCTGCCGAGCGAACAACCGCCCACGGTCGCTTGAGGTCCGGCCGTGGTTGCTCGTCCTTGGTTCCGGCAAATTCACCGGCAACGACATAGGCGCCTATCCGGTCAATACCGTCCAGTACCGCGAGTGCAGGAGCGTTGAGCACCACAGCCTTCGATCCGGTTGTCCGAGCTGTCTTGTGCTTCTCCAGCACGATCACACCCCGATCGAAATCGATCTGGGACCACCTGAGGCTGAGGACTTCGCGTAAGCGCATGCCCGTGAGGATCAAAAGGCGAATAGCGGCCGCGGCGTGCGGGCTGATGCGCGTCTTGCGCTCCGCCACGTTCTTACGGAGATGTTTCGTCTTGGCCGAGTCACGCACCTGCCAAGGAACTCCATCTACTTCTGCGGTGCGGATTGCGGCACCGAGGCGAGCTAGCTCGTCGGTTGACAGGACCCTGCCCCGTTTCACCTCGTTGAACCGCTCGATGCCTTTGGCTGGGTTTGTACCAGAGGGCACGAGAGCCGGCGGCCCTGATGCCCACCCATAAATAGCGCTGAGGACTGCTAGGGCCTTATTTGCCGCGTAGGGCGACGCCTCGAGGCGCTGATGCCACCGCGACACCTGCGCGCCAGTCAGAGACTTCGCCTTGACCTTTCCGAACTCGGGGACGATGTAGCGGTCAACGACATCAGTATAGGCTGCGAATGTCGCCGGACTTCGCTTCTTGCTTACGTGACGCTCAAGGAACTCCTGCGCAAGCTGTTCGACAGTGATCGAGTCGCGCTCTGCCCGCGTAGCAGCTTGCGGATCCTCCCCCATCTTGACCATCGCACGCAATTTGTCCGCAAGCTTACGCGCCTCATCAGGCGAAAACTCTTTGGTGGACCCGATCGTAGCAAGCTTCTTCGGCGTCACACGGCCTCCTGGATGTGGTCGGTATTCGAAGATCCACCGCTTCTCGCCTGAAGGCAGCACACGAAGTCCGAACCCGCGCACGGCTGCGTCGAACACGATGTAGCGTTGCGGGCGAGGCAGCGCTTCTTTGACCGTTTTTCGTGTGATGTTCTGTTGCATTTGATGCCGCCATAGGCCGCCACCGGGACGCCACGGGCGGATACATGATGGTGCAACAGGGGGCGATCTAATGCAAGAACATACCGGGAAACGTCCAACGAAGCCGGGAGATGGCGAAAGCTACTGGAAACGCCTTACAGTCCGCTGCTACCCGTTCCTCCAAATTCGTAATGATGGGGTCGCGTGTTCGAGTCACGCAAGCGGCACCACTCTTCAGGCTCGTGTCGCCGGCGATGCCCTCAGGCGTCGGGGTCCCTGCCGCCAGTCTTGAAGACCCGGTCCCACAATCGGTTGCCCGCCGCGTGAAACCCCATCCGCGACAGCAGGATCCATATGTGTCCTGCAAAGCCATTGACGAAAAACGTGCGCACGACGTGGAAGCCGGTCACGATCGCAGCGCCTAGGCCTAGGACCTGCGCGGTCGTGGACATTTCCGACATGCCACCGGGAGACAGGCTCAGCAGCATCGTGCCGAAGGGTTGGCCGAGCAGGCCTTGCGCCACCACCGCCATCGCCGAGGTGAGCGCCATCAGCACCAGCAGCATGGCGCAGAAGCACAATATCGCTTGGGGCAGCTTGCGCATCCGATTGCGCTTGAAGCGGCTGCCGATGGCGAAGCCGAGAATGACCTGCGCCCCGAAGAACAACGGCCACGGCATTTCTCCGTCGGCCAGTCCGGTCGCAGTCAATGTACCGCTGAGCAGCACCGCTCCAAGCATCCACGGATTGTTGAGGCGAATAACGCGAAACACGAACGCCGCGACGAGGCAGCCGGCAATCAGCAGCATCGCCGGCAGTAGGGGCAGCGGAGCATGTATGGCTGCGGGCTTCGCATGCTCCGACAGGATCAGCAGCGGCGGCAGCAGGATCACCACAATGGCGACGCGCAGCGCCTGCATGACGGCGATGGGTTCGGGATCGGCGCCGTAGCGGGTACCGACATTGCCCATTTCCGCCAGCCCGCCGGGGATCATCGAAAAGAAGGCCGTGCTGTGGTCGAGGCGCGCCAGCCGTCCCAGCGGCACGCTGAGCACAGCGCTCAGCGCTACGGACAGCAATGCGGCTAGCACCATCGCCGGCAGCAGCGCGAAGACCTGCACGGCCACCGCCGCAGTGACATGCAGGCCGATCCCCGCTCCGATCGTTGTCTGACCCACCTTTCGCAAGGCATCGGGCGGATTGAGCTCGAACCCCGAAAAAGCGAGTATAGCGCTGACCGTTAGCGCGCCAAGAACGCCGGCCAGCGGCACATGCAGGGTCTGCGCGATTGCCGCGCCCGCCAATGCCAGACCATAGGCCATGGCCAGGACGGCAAACCGCTTCAGGCTGGCGATTGTCGGTGGGAAAGTCGCCACGCCGTCAGTCACGCAACGCGACAAAGCGCTGTCGTCCACCATCGTTTTCGGCACGCGCCAATCCTACGCTCACGAGGTGGTTGAGACGCGCCAAGGCCTCCCCGAAGACCAGCCGTGCGCGTCCGTCCTGCATGCCCTTGGCATAGACGAGGTGCGCCACTTCGTTGGCCGTGCGCGGCCGGTCCAATGCGGCATGCACCTCGCCCAGCCTGAGGCTGTGGCGCTCGCGAACCGCCTCGATCCGGTTATGCAGACCCCGGAATGG
The DNA here is from genome assembly GCA_035549855.1 of Devosia sp. Classification (GTDB taxonomy): domain Bacteria; phylum Pseudomonadota; class Alphaproteobacteria; order Rhizobiales; family Devosiaceae; genus Devosia_A. The sequence goes on from DASZPY010000013.1 coordinate 28,504, forward strand.
AACCCCGTGCGAAGATAGAATGAAGGTATCCGCCGGCAGCTCCCACAGCCTGTCCAGCGAAGCGAGATAGTCGCCCAAAGGATCGGCGTCCGGCTCGCTGGGCAACACGCCGAGCGACGGGCTGGTCCGGGGCAGGATTTGATCGCCGGCAATCAGGATGCCGTCGCGCTCGCACCAGAACGATGCGTGTTCGGGCGCATGCCCTCCATTCACCATGACGCGCCATTCGCGTCCGCCCATCGTAAGCAGTTCGCCGTCAACCAGACGCTTCAGCGGTGGCGGCTCCGCCATCTCGTCGGCGAACCTGCGGCGCCCGGCTTCGAATGAGGCCGTGTGCTCTGGCCCGCAACCATGCCGCGCGAAAAACGCCGCGACATAATCCGGAACGGTATGAAGCGCCTCGACCCGCCGCAGCGATGCGACAAGCCACTCCGTCCGCGTCGCATGAAGCGGCAGGCCATAGCGTTCCCCGACCGGCCCGGCGTATCCCATGTGATCGACGTGACCATGGGTGGCGACGAGGCGCTCGACCGGCGCGTCCCGCAATTTGTCTGCAAAGGCCGATTGCCAGATCGCCTGGACGGCGCTGGAGTCCGTCCCGAAATCGAGCAATGTCCAGCCTTGCGGGCCGCGCAGCAGCCATGTGTTGACGTGGTCGATCACACCGGCGAGCGGCAGCCGGAGCCACCACAGATCAGGACGGACTTCGGTCATGGTGCCCGCAGGCACGGCGGCGGGATAGGCTTCTTCGATCTGGGGTACTGACATCTGAATGGTCGCCGACGAGGCTTCCGGTGCGCAAGAATGGACGGGAGGACGGCAAGCACCGCCCTCCCGTATTGGTCTTTACGTTGGAAGGACCTGTTACATCCAGGGCTCGACCGACCAAGCGGCCTTGTAGGTCGCAACATCGGAATCGATCAGCTTCTGGGCTTCATCGGCGGTCATGACCTGCAGCCGCAGGGCACGCTCGGCGGCTTCCGCCTGGAATTTCGGATCCGCGGCAATGCTCGTGATGCAGGCGCTGAGCTTGGCCTTCACATCCTCCGGCAGGCCCTTCGGCGCGCCGATGATATGGCTCGACATGGCCAGCACATCCCAGCCCTTCTCGCGCAGAGTGGGCACGTCCGGAAACTCTGGCGCCCGCTCGACGCTGCCGATGGCAAGAGCCCGGGCGTTGCCATCGAGTGTCATAAGGCTGGTGACCGACAGACCCGCGACGTCGATATGACCGCCCAGCAGGGCCGGATTGACCTGCGCGCTGCCTTCCATCGGGATCGGCACGAACTGCAGCCCAAGCAGCCGGTTGAGGGCCTTGACCATCAGGAAGTCCTCGGTCCCCACACCGGCGACGCCGACATTGACCGGTTCCGTTTTGGCCAACTCCACGAGCTGTTCAATAGTCTGGATCTCGCTGTCGGCGCGCACGCCCAGTGTCAGCGCATTACCGAACAGGTTTCCCAGCGCCTCGAAATTCTCCTCAGTGAAGATCACCTCGGGATTCGAAACGATCGCCGTCGCTAGGTTGGGCATCAGCAGGATGCCCAGCGTGTAGCCGTCGGGTGCGCCCTTCGCCAGTTCGGCAAGACCGAGGGCGCTGCCGGCCCCGGGGATGGAAATGACGGCAGTCGTCGTTCCCTCTCCAAGACACCGCTCGAGATACGGCGCCCATGTCCGCGTTCCGATATCCACGGCGCCGCCCGCGCGGGTACCATGGATGATCGTAATCGTCCTTTCGGGATATTCGGCCAGGGCTGGCACGGCACTCGCCGCCAGTATGGCCATTGCAATGCACGCCACTATTGTCCTGCGCATGATCTCTCCTCCTCAGGTGATGTCGCATGGTTGGCCCACAGCCACCGAGCAAGCGGCGTGCGGGAAGATCCGTGGCGGGCAGGCAGGCCCGAATGCCCCGGAGACGGTCAATATTTTTTCCTTTGGGTAATGAAGGTGTAGGCGACGAGCACCAAGATCAGCACCATAATGGCGATCGACAGCGGCCTGTTGAACAGGATCATCGGATCGCCATGCGACAGCAGCAGGCTGATCCTCAGGTTGTACTCGGACGTCGCCCCCAGCACGAGGCCGATGACGATCGGCGTGATGGGGAACCTCATCTTCTGCAGGACTACGCCTGCAACGCCGAAGCCGATCATCATGTACACGTCGAACATCAGGTTCTCGTACGCGAACGTGCCGGCAACCATGATCGCGACGATCATCGGCATCAGCAGCACCGGCGGCAGGCGCAACACTTGGACGAACAACCGGCTCGCCACCACGCCGCCCAGCGGAATGAGCAGCAGCGATGTGATGAACATCTGCCAAGTGTAGCCGAACACGATCGTGGGATTGTCGCGGAACAGTGCTGGTCCGGGCTGCAGTCCGTGGATCAGCAGCGCGCCCAGCATCAGCGCCGCGACATTGCTGCCAGGCACCCCGAGCGTGAGCGTCGGAATCATCGCAGCCGCATTGTCTGCATTATTGACGGCTTCGGCTGCCGCGACACCTTCCGGGCTGCCGTGCCCGAACTCTTCGGGCCGCTTGGACACGCGTCGCGCCTCGGTGTAGGCGATAAAGACGCTGCCGCCGCTCGAGCCGGGAATGATCCCGAGTATGATGCCGATGATCGACGCACGGATCCAGGCGCCCCACACGCGGGCGACCGTCCAAACACCCTTGGTCACGCGGCCCAGCGCAATCAGCGCATCGGTTCCGCCGAAGCTCGTTCTGTAAGCCAGCGCCAGCGCCAGCGGCAGCGAATAGAGCCCGACGATCACCACGATTTCCGGAATGCCGCTGGTGAGCTCGAGGATGCCGAAGCTGAAGCGTGAATGGCCCGTCACATTGTCGAGACCCACGGTTCCGATCAGAAGTCCGATACAGGCTGATGCGATGCCCTTGAGCAGGTCGCTGCCGATCAGGACGGAAACCGCGACCAGTCCAAACACATTGATCCAAAACACTTCCGGCGGTCCGAAATGCAAGGCCGCCGCGGCCAATGCGGGAGCCAGCAGCAGCAATGAAATCGCGCTGATCATGCCGCCCACGGCCGAGGACGCGGCTGCCAGCTGCACGGCGCTGGCGGCCTGCCCCTTCTGCGCCATCGGATAGCCGTCCCACGCCGTGGCGATCGATCCCGTGGTGCCGGGTATCCGCAGCAGGATCGCGGGAATCGCACCGCCCTGTGATGCGCCATTATGAATGCCCGCGAGCATCGCCAGCGCCGTGAGCGGCTCCATGCCATAGGTGAAGGGGATGGCCAGCGCGATACCCATGCTCGCGCTGAGGCCGGGAATGGCGCCGATGACCATGCCGACCGCCACGCCGAAGATCATCGCGAGGACCGGCCCGAGGGTCAGAGTGGCGAACAGGCCGTCGAAAACATTCTGGAGCATCGACGTCATCCCAGCCCGAGAAGCACAAGCGGAAGCTCGCGCGGCAACGGCGTGCGGAAGACATAGACGAACAGATATGTCGTCAGGCCGACGAACACCGCGGTGCCGAATACGATCCATTTCCAGTCGCGCAGGCCGAATGCCAGCGCCGTCGCCGGAATGAAGATCGTCGTGGCGGTGGCAAAGCCCAGCCAGCGCACGCCCGCGACATAGGCAACCACGAGCACGAGACCGGCATAGAGGATTCTGGGCGGACCCTCTTCATCCACGGGATAGTCGGGAGATGCCTCGCTCTCCTTGAGCTTGGCCGCCACGCGCTCGGGACTGAGGCTGCGCAGGCCGAGTCCGATGGCGCAGATCATCATCACGACACATATGAGCCGCGGAAAGATCTGCGCGTCGAAGCTGTACTCTCCCGCGATCAGGAAAGCGGCGGCGCCGAGCAGGAACAGCGCCAGTGCGCCGAGACGCTCACGCAAGTTCATCTCGAACCTCCACGTCCCCTCGCCGACCTGCTGATCAGGCGCATCCCCCTAACGGCCCTTCCACGGCTTCGGCGGACGCTTTTCCGTAAATGCGCGGGCGCTCTCCGAAAAATCCTCTGTCAGCGTCAGCTTCAGGGCGCGCACATAGAACATGATTTCATGTTCGAGCTTTTCGAGGTACCAGCGGCGGACTCGCGTCGTCTGCCGGGCGCTGAGCGGCGGGTTCTTGTTGATCTGGCGGGCCAGTTCGAGCGCCACCTCATAGGCCTTACCCTTCGGCGCCACGCGGTCTATGACGCCGGCGGCATGCGCCTCCTCGGCCGTGAAGAAGCGGCCCGTCAGTGCTACATCGATTGCGATCGAGGCGCCGCCGCGGAACTTGAGAAGCGAATAGTAGCGCGCCGCCCCCAGGCCACGCCGTGTCTCGGTGACCTGGAACTGCGTACCCTCCTCGGCGACGATCATTTCGCTGTCGAGGCACATGCCAAGCCCCATGCCGATCGCATAGCCATGCGGCGCCGTGATCACCGGCTTCCAGTTGGCGGACTTGAGCAGCAGCTCATGCGCATTGGCACCCCAGCCCGCGGCGCTGCCGCCGAGGTTCTCGAACTCCTGCTTGCTGCGCATCTGGCGCTGGCGCACGTCGGCGCCGCTTGAGAAGGCCCGGCCGTTCCCCTTGATCACTGCAACGAAAGCGTCCGGATCGGTATCGAAGCGCCGCAGCGCCGCGATCAGCTTGAACACCATCGGATCGTCGAAGGCGTTGAGCTTCTCGGGACGGTTGAGGGTGATGGTCGCGATATTGTCGGCCACCTCATAGATGATGCTGTCTTCGCCCGATGGGGTCAGGGTCTCGTTCTTGCTGTCCGCGCTCACGCTTGCCTCCTGGTCTCTTACAGCAGCACGCCGCGCTCGCGCAGCGGTGCAAGGATTGAATCTGGAATGCCGAGCTCCTCGCTCAGCACCGCCTCGCTCGATGATGCAAGCGGCCTGCCGGCCCAGCGGATGCTTCCCGGTGTTTCCGACATCGCGAAGGGCAGGCCTGGCATCCGTATGTGGCCAAGCTCCGGGTCTTCGATCGAGGGAACCATGTCCGTGGCGACCACATGCGGATCGGCCATCATCTCGGCGATATCGTAGATCGGGGCGAATGTGGTCTCGGCTTCTTCCGATGCGCGCATCACCTCGTCCCGCGTCCGCTCTGCGACCCACGCGGCCACCGGTCCGTCTACCTCGGCGAAATGGGCTACACGTCCCGCGGCATTGCCGAACCAGGGCTGCAGCGGTACGTCCGGCTTGCCGACGAGATTCATGACACGCGTCGCGATCTCGTTGGTCGCGGCCGACAGGCACACCCACTTGTTGTCCTTGGTGAGATAGGCATTGCGTGGCGCCGAACTTGCCGAGCGATTGCCGATCCTGGTCTCGAGGAACTGCAGCTGGTCGCTGTGAACCACCTGCCGCGACAGGGTTGCGATCAGCGGCCGCAGCAGGGAGATGTCGATCACCTGCCCGGTGCCGCCCTTGGCGTCGCGGTGATAGAGCGCCATCATGATGGCGCCAACCATGCAGAAGCCGGCGATATAGTCGCCCAGCGCGAACACCGGCAGCATCGGCGGCCGCCCAGGCTCGCCTGTCAGGTCGGCGATGCCCGACATGGCCTCGATATTGGTGCCGAAGGCCGGCTTGTGTGAGTAAGGCCCGGTCTGTCCAAAGCCCGTCAGGCGGGCCAGGATGATGCCTGGATTGACGCTGCTCAGCCTGTCATAGCCCAGATTCCACCGCTCGAGCGTGCCCGGGCGGAAGTTCTCGATGATGACATCGGCCGTCGGCACCAGCTTGTTGAGAAACAGCTCCGCGACTTCCGGATCGCCCAGATACATGCCGACGCTGCGCTTGTTGCGGCCAAGCGCCTTCCACCACAGTGGAACGCCGTTCTTTGGACGGCCCTGCCGGCGGATGCCGTCTCCGCCCTTGGGATGCTCGATCTTGACCACGTCGGCGCCGTAGTCGGCGAGGACCTGTCCCGCGCTCGGTCCGGCGACGACCGTCGCCAGTTCGATGACACGCAATCCCTTGAGCGGTCCCGCTACGGATACTTCAGCCAAGGCTCTTTCTTTCATTTGACGTTGAATGCGGTTGCCACGCCGCAATCGGCATAGCTGCAACATTCGCGGCGACCGGGTGCCGCGGCGGCCAACACGCAATTTGCTGCTGGTGGGATCTATGTGGACCGGCTACCCGGCCGCATCGGACGACTGGCGCCTATCGCCCTGTCGTATCTATCTCTGGTCTGGGCATGTATCCTCCGCGGATTTTTCCGCATTCTTCATGTCGCGACGCTGCGCCCTCGGTACCGACGAGTAAAGCGATGATTCTTCACAAGTACGATGCCTGGAGGAATTAGCGCCGGCGGCATGCGACGAAAGTCGAATCCTCTGGCTGCACCGCATCATCCGCGAACGGCCGCGACGACCGCCTCTCCCATCTGTTTCGTTCCGACGGTGCTCTCGCCTGGCTTCGCGATATCGGCAGTGCGCAGGCCGGCATTGAGTACCTGTTCCACGGCGGCTTCGATCCGCGCCGCCGCTTCGGGAAGATCGAACGAATGCCGCAGCATCATCGCGGCCGAGAGGATCATGCCGAGCGGATTGGCGATGTTCTTTCCCGCGATATCGGGAGCCGATCCGTGGATCGGCTCGTACAATCCCTTGCTGCCGCCGCCCAGCGACGCCGATGGCATGAGGCCGATCGAGCCGGTGAGAGCCGCGGTCACGTCCGAGAGAATGTCGCCGAACAGATTGGTGGTCACCATGACGTCGAACTGGCCGGGATCGCGGATCAACGCCATGGCGGCCGCATCGACGAACAGATGTCGCAACTCGACATCCGGATATTCCGTGGCGACTTCATTCACGATCTCGCGCCACATCGCCATGGTCTCGAACACATTGGCCTTGTCGACCGAGCAGAGCTTGTGGCGACGGCCGCGGGCTGCTTCGAAACCCGCGCGGGCAATGCGCACGATCTCGGCCTCGGTGTAGCGCATCGTGTTGATGCATTCGCGCTGGCCGGGCTCGTTGTTCACCCGACCCCGCGGCTCTCCGAAATAAAGATCACCGGTGAGTTCGCGGATCACCAGCACGTCCACGCTGCTGACGATATCCGCCTTGATGGGGGACGCATCGATGAGCACGGGATAGATTCGTGCCGGCCTCAGATTCGCATAGAGGCCGAGTTCCTTTCGCAGCCGCAACAGGCCCGTTCCGGGTCGGCCCCGCCGGGCAAGCGCCTCGTAGCGCGGCGTGCCCACCGCACCCAGCAATATCGCATCGGCCTGCCGCGCCAGCGCCAGCGTTTCGTCCGGCAGTGCATTGCCCACCAGGTCCAGCGCAGCGCCGCCGATGACTGCCTCTTCAAATTCGAATTTGTCGCCGAGGCCCGGAAGCGCACGCAGCACCTCGACCGCATGCGGAACAATCTCCTGGCTGATTCCGTCGCCAGGCAGCACGGCTATCTTCATGTCTTGCCTCCCCTCTTCGCTGCCCCTAAGTAGGAAAGTGGGCGCATGGCAGGCAAGTCATTCTTTTCTCTAATCTATTTCTGCTTATCTATTCCGCCAGGTCGCAAGATCATGACGAATTGTCACTTCTGCCCGCAACATTGCCGATAGAGTGTCGGCGCGCGCCGAAGCACTCCGTGCGCCCGGGGAAATGGTGATGGACAACGCAGCGATCATGCAAGCGGTGCACAGGGCGCTGCACGAGCCGGACTCCGGCTTCACCTTCCTTCACCGCTTCATGGGCGTCCGTCTCGCCTATGCCGATGAGCAGGCCACCCTTGAGTTCGATATCACCGAAACTTTCTTCAACCGACAGGGCAATCTCCAGGGCGGCGTGATCGCCGTGCTCTTCGACATGGCCATGGGTTATCTGCATCGGAACGCAATTGGGCCGGGCATCACGCTCGAAATGAAGGTCAGCTATCTCCGGGCGGTGCAGCAGGGGCTTGTCACCGTCTCGGCGCGTTTTGTGCGAAAAGGCAGATCCATCAGCTTTGTCGAAGCGGATGCCCGCAACGCTTCGGGAGAAGTGATCGCTCTGGTTTCTGCCACCTGGAAAAGTGCGGCCAATGCGTGAGGTCACATGGCCCGGCCCCGTCGGTGGCGCTCGCGGGCCTTTGTTGCGTCGCCCCGCGGGGATTGCGATAGTAACTGACAATCATGCCGAGGCCGATGGCCCCGGGACAAATCGGCACGGATGGGCAGGCAGCGATGCCGAGCCACTGGAACCGAGGGGGAGGCGCTTGGAGGACGAGACTACGCAGCATTCCGCCGCCGCCGGCATCGCCTTGCCGCACCCCGCTGCCGACATGCCCGACGCCGTCGAAGCGGCCTTCGGCCTCCTCGAGGCGGGCCTTGATGTCCTCGAGCTGATGAATGCCGATGAGCCGGTCCTCTCGCGCGAACAGATCGCGGCGGTCACCGGCCTCGATGGCGCCCTGCTCGATCGCGTCATCGGCGCGCTGCTCGCGCGCGGCCTGATCGACCATGCCCCCGAAGCAGACGGATACATGGCGGGCGTGAAGACCCTCGAGCTCGCTTATGCCTACCAGCACGAGGCGCCTCTGGTTCACGCGGCCAATCCTGTGCTCCGTGCGATCAGCGCGGAACTCGATGAGACCACAATGCTCGCGGTCAGGTGGGACGATTACCGCTGCTACATCGCCCAGGTTGAAAGCCAGCGGCCGTTTCGGCGGACCATTCCTCTCGGCAAGCTCAAGCAGCTTTACATCGGCGCCGCGGGCAAGATTCTGCTGGGCGGACTCACCGACGATGAACTCGAAGACTATCTCGCACGCGTTCCCCTCGAATCGGTCAGCGCCACAACCACCACCGACCGCGATGCCCTCAAGCGCACGGTAGCGCGCATTCGCGAGACGGGACTTGCGGAAACCTTCTCGGAACGCAATCTCGGCGGCGCCAGCTTCGGTGCCGCAATCCGCAATAGCGAGGGCAGGATCACGGCAGCGCTCATCGTCTCCATACCGCTTGTGCGCTACCGCCCGGAGTTGCGGAACAAGATCATGGGCTCGCTCAAGCAGGGCGCCGAGGAAATCTCCGACCGTTGTTTCCGCCGCCAGGACCGTGGCGGCAGTGGCCGGGCCACGCCGCCGGGGCGCCGCGAGGTCTAGCTTTCTCATGTCCCTCCGTCGCAGCCTCATGCCAACTTTGTCGCAGTTGATTGCATTCGAGGCGGTATTCCGGCTGGGCAGCTTCACCCGCGCTGCCGAAGAGCTCGCGCTGACCCAGGGCGCGCTCAGCAAGCAGATCAAGCAGCTCGAAGTCACCATCGGCATCCAGTTGCTGGAGCGGACCAAGCGCCGTCTCACCATCACCCCGGATGGACTGGTCTATGTCCGCGACATCCGCGCAATCCTGCGGCGGCTCGAGCGCTCGACCAACGCGCTCATCGACTCGCATCGCAAGACCGATGTCTTCACCCTGGCCGTTCCGCCCTCCTTTGCGGATCGCTGGCTCATCCAGCGTCTCGGCCGCTTTCTCGAGTTCCATCCCAAGGCGACCATCAACTGCTTGACTTATGCAACGCCGTTCGACTTCGAGAAGCAGCCGGCCGACGCGGCCATCTATTGCGGGCGCGAGGACTGGCCGGACACGGTCGCGACACGGCTCTTCGATGAGGTGGTGACGCCGGTCGCCAGTCCTGCCTATGTCGCTCGCCTCGGACTCGGGTCGCCGGCCGATCTCGAACGCGCGGCGCTGATCCACAACTCCACCCGGCCGGCGCTCTGGCACATCTGGTTTGACAGTCTCAGCCTCGGCGGCGACCGCCCCCTTCCTGGACATGCGTTCGATGAATTTCTGACGATCATCGAGGCGGCTGCGGCCGGTCTCGGCGTGGCTCTCATCCCGCAGTTTCTCATCGATGACGAGCTCAAATCCGGTAAACTCACAATACCATTCGACCACGCCATTCCGAGCATGGAGTCCTATTTCCTGGTCGTGCCGAATTCGCGGGAGGGCGATCCGGTGGTTGCCGATTTCCGCGAGGCCCTTCTCGCCACCCTCGGACGCGACATCCCCGATGGCGTTCGTCCCGCCCGGCGGACAAGTTCCGGATCGTTGCGCTTCTAGCGCAAGCCGGCGTTGCCCTAGATCTGTTCTATGGCCGCGAACCTTTCTACCACTACCCGCACGATCTCGTCGCCCGGCCGCCTCCACCAATTGTCGCGGCTGAAGATTTCGACTTCGCTCGGCCCCCGATACCCGGCCGCTTCGATCATCCCGCGAATTCCGGCAAGATCGATGATCCCGTCGCCCATCATGCCGCGGTCGAGCAGCGGATCCCTGGTCGGCACCAGCCAGTCCGAGATGTGATAGGCGAGAATGCGTTTCTCGCGCCCCGCCCTTGCGATGCTCTCGGCAAGCTTGGGGTCCCACCACGCGTGATAGACGTCGATCGCAACGCCCATCCCCTCGCCCAGCATCGCGCAGAGATCGAGCGCCTGCGCGATTGTGTTGATGCAGGCGCGGTCCGCCGCATAGACCGGATGCAGCGGCTCGATGGCGAGCGGCACGCCGCTGCTGCGGGCATGATCGCGGATCGCGGCGATCCCCTCCGCGACCATCATCCGCGCACCGCTCAAATCCTTCGATCCGGGCGGCAATCCCCCCACCACCAGCACGAGGCATTCCGCCCCCAGTGCCGCGGCCTCGTCGATCGCGCGAAGATTGTCCTCGATAGCCGCGCGCCGCTCCACTTCCGCATCGGCGGTAAACATGCCGCCGCGGCAGAGCCCGGTCACGCGTAGCCCATTGCTGCGCACGATCCGCGCCGCCTCCTCGAGCCCGATCGCCGCGATCTGGTCCCGCCACGGCGCGATCGCCGTGATCCTGTGCCTGAGGCATCCATCCACGGCCTCGGCAAAGCCCCAGCCGCAACGCAGCGTCGCCAGATTCATCGCAAGGCCGTGCAGCGGACCGCTCAAGCGATGCCCTCGACGGCCAGCACGCCGCGCATCCGTTGCACGGCAAGCTCCGGATCGGCCAGCACATTGGCCTTGTCGGCCAGCCGGAACAATTCGCTCAGATGCAGGATCGAGCGCGCCGATTGCTGCCCGCCGATCATGGTGAAATGGTCCTGCAGCCCGTTGAGATAGGCGAGGAACACGATCCCCGTCTTGTAGAACCGCGTCGGCGCCGCGAAGATGTGCCGGCTGAGCGGCACCGTCGGCTCCAGCAGCGCGAAAAATTCGTTGTGGCTGCCGCGCCCCAGCGCCGCCAACGCCACCGACGCCACCGGCGCGATCGCATCGAAGATGCCCAGCAGCGCATCCGAATGCCCGAGGCCATCACCCGCGATCAGTTCGGCATAGCTGAAGTCATCCCCCGTATACATCCGCACGCCCTCGGGCAGCCGCCGCCGCATCGCGATTTCCTTCTCCTTGCTGAGCAGCGAAATCTTGATGCCGTCGACCTTGTCCGCATGGGCCGCGATCACATCGAGGCAGACCTCCATCGCCGCATCGACATCCTCATGGCCCCAATAGCCCTTGAGCGCCGGATCGAACATCTCGCCCAGCCAGTGCAGCACGACGGGCTGCCGCACCTGCTCCAAGAGCCGCCCATAGACGCGCGCATAGTCCGCGGGCGAGCGCGCTGCGGCGGCCAGCGCCCGCGACGCCATCAGGATCACCCGCCCACCTTCGCCCTCGATGAAGCCCAGCTGTTCCTCATAGGCCGCGATGACATCGTCCAGCGTCACACCCGGCCCCGGCTCGAGCTGGTCGGTTCCCGCGCCATGTGCGACCAGCGCATCGCCGCGCGACCGCGCCTCCGCCTGCGTGCGCCGGATCAGCTCCTGCGCCTCGCCCCAGCCCAGCCCCATGCCGCGCTGCGCCGTATCCATCGCCTCGGCGACGCCCAGCCCCAAATCCCACAGCCTATGCCGGAACTGCAGCGTCGCCTCCCAGTCGATCGCCGGCGCGACCCAGGGATCATTGTCCGCGAGCGGGTCCGCGACCACATGTGCGGCCGCATAGGCCATACGCGGAAACGCCTTCGCCTCCCGCCGCGCCAAAGGCACAGGCACGCCGCTCAGCCGGTAGGTCTGGATGGACCGGTCCTTGCCCGGCAAGCGCAGCGCGAGCGTCACGTTTCGAGTGCCGGCACATCGATCCAGCGCCGCTCCTTCCAGCTCTGCAGCCCCAGCATTGCGAGCTGCACGCCGCGCGCGCCCGCATCGAGCCCATAGCTCCACGGCCCGTCCTCCGCGACATGTCGGAGGAACAGCTCCCACTGCGCCTTGAAGCCGTTCTCCACCGGCCCCGCGCTCGGCACCTCGTCCCAGTTCGCGAAGAAATCGATCGTTCCCGGCTCATCCGGATTCCACACTGGCCGCGGCGTGTTGACCCGGTGCTGCGTGAAGCATTTGTGCAGTCCCGCCACCGCCGAGCCCAGCGTGCCGTCCACCTGGAACGTCACCAGATCGTCGCGCCGCACCCGCACATCCCAGCTCGAATTAATATGCGCGATGATCCCGCCATCGAGCTCGAACGTCGCATAGGCCGCATCGTCCGCATCCGCGGCATAGGCCGCACCCGTCTCGTCGACGCGCTGCGGAATATGCGTCGCGCCGATGCAGCTCACCGCCCGCACCTCGCCGAACAGAGTGTCGAGCACATAGCGCCAGTGCGGCAGCATATCGAGGATGATGCCGCCGCCATCCGCCTTGCGGTAGTTCCACGAGGGCCGCTGCGCCTTCTGCCAGTCGCCCTCGAACACCCAATAGCCGAATTCGCCGCGCACCGAGAGGATGCGCCCGAAGAACCCGGCATCGCGCAACAGCCTGAGCTTCAGCAGCCCCGGCAGGAACAGCTTGTCCTGCACCACGCCATGCCGGATCCCCGCGGCCTTCGCTTTCTTCGCCAGCGCCACCGCCGAACGCAAATCGTCGCTGACCGGCTTCTCGCAATAGACATGTTTGCCCGCATCGATCGCGCGGCCGAGCAGCCCGGCCCGCATCTGCGTCGTCCCGGCATCGAAGAAGATCGTGTCCTCGCGATTGCCGAGCGCCGCATCGAGATCGGTGGTGTGCCTCCCGATCCGGTGCCGCTCCGCGATCCGCGCCAGTCTGTCGCCGTCGCGCCCGACCAGGATCGGATCGGGCATCAGCACATCGCCATTCTTGAGCGCCAGCCCGCCTTGCTCGCGGATCGCCAGGATCGAGCGCACCAGATGCTGGTTGTAACCCATGCGCCCGGTGATCCCGTGCATGATAATGCCCAGACGGCGCTCGGTCACGGTTGCGGGGCTCCCCGATCTGTGATTTGTAACTGACTGGTTACTTAAGCGGCCTGCGCTTCCGGCGTCAAGAACCGGAGGCCGCCTGGATGGTTGAGACGAGAGCGAAGTTGACTGAACGAAAATACGCCATCGTCGGCGCCGGTGGCCGCCACCAGATGTTCCGCCGCGCCATCACCGAGACCCATCCCGACGGCAATCGACTGGTGGCGCTCTGCGACGTCAATGAGCGCCGCCTGGCCCTCTCCGTGGCCGAGGCGCCGCCCCAGCCCGGCAACGGCATCGCCACCTACGCGGCTGCCGAATTCGACCGCATGATCGCCGAGCAGCGCCCCGACACGGTGATCGTCACCGTGCCCGATTATCTCCACCACGAATATATCGTTCGCGCCTTGCGCTCCGGCTGCAACGTCATCACCGAAAAGCCCATGACCATCGATCTGGGCAAGCTTAAATCGGTGCTCGACGCACAGCGCGAGACGGGCCGCAGCGTCACCGTCACCTTCAACTATCGCTACACGCCGGCCCGCACGCAGCTCAAGGATATCCTGATGTCGGGCACGATCGGCGAGATCGAGGCCGTCGATTTCCGCTGGTATCTCGACCGCGTGCACGGCGCCGACTATTTCCGCCGCTGGCATCGCTACAAGGACAGATCCGGCGGCCTGCTCGTGCACAAGGCGACGCACCATTTCGACCTCATGAACTGGTGGGTCGGCTCCACCCCCACGACCGTCGCCGCCAATGGCAAGCGCGTCTTCTACACGCCCGCCACCGCCGCCGCGCTCGGCCTCGAAAACCATGGCGAACGCTGCCACGGGTGCCCCGTCTTCGACCGATGCGACTACCGGCTCGACCTCGAAGCCGATGACAGCCTGCGCGAAATGTATCTCGAGGCCGAGGACGCCGACGGCTACTATCGCGACCGCTGCGTCTGGGCCTCCGACATCACCATCGAGGACACCATGCAGGTCGAGGCCACCTATGCGAACGGCGTCTTCCTCAACTACACGCTGTGCGCCTACTCGCCCTGGGAGGGACTCGAGATCACCTTCCACGGCAGCAAGGGCGAACTGCGCCACAAGCATGTCGAGGTCCATGGCGTCTTCGGCGGCAAACGCGACAAGGCGGAAGACGCCATGACCACCACGCTCCATCTCGCCGGCCAGCGCCCGCAGGACATCCAGGTATGGGCCGGCAAGGGCGACCATGGCGGCGCCGATCCGGTGATGCTCGGCTACATCTTCGATCCGGCGCACAGCCCGCCCGACCGCTACAACCGCGCCTCGACCCAGATCGAAGGCGCCTGGTCGATCCTCACCGGCATCGCCGCCAACCAGGCCATCGCGACAGGCATGAAGGTGGAGGTGGATGCGCTGCTGGCGGAGGCCGGCATCAGCCTGCCGAGGTAGTCACCCCCACCGCGTCAGCGGTTGGGAACCTATGTCAGCGCCCGCCCGTCCGGCCCAAACACATGGTAGCGGTTGGGGTCGATATAGGTCGGCACCATCGTCCCCGGCGCGATCTGCCGCTGCCCTTCGAGCGCGATGGTGAGCGGCTGCCCGCGCTGCGTCGAGGCATAGACCATCGTCGTGTCGCCGAGTTGCTCGACGAGATCGACCCGCAGATCCGCCAGCTTCACGCCGGCATCCTCGGTGATTCCGATATGCTCGGGCCTGATGCCGAACAGCACCTTGTCGCCCACCTCGTGGTCGGGCAGCGGCTGCCGCAGCTTGAACTGGCTGCCGCTGACATTAACCACAGCGCCGCCGTCCAGCGACAGCACCGTGCCTTCGACGAAGTTCATCTTCGGCGAGCCGAGGAATCCCGCCACGAATTTGTTGCGCGGCTGGTTGTAGAGATCGAGCGGCCGGCCCACCTGCTCGATATTGCCTTCCGATAGAACGACGATCTTGTCGGCCATCGTCATGGCCTCCACCTGGTCGTGTGTCACATAGATCATGGTATTGCCGAGATCGCGATGGAGCTTGGCGATCTCGACCCGCATCTGCACGCGCAGCTCGGCATCGAGATTGCTGAGTGGCTCGTCGAACAGGAAGATGCGCGGCTCCCGCACAATGGCGCGGCCGATGGCGACGCGTTGCCGCTGCCCGCCCGAAAGCTGCCGCGGCTTGCGCTTCAGCAGCGCCTCGATCTGCAGGATCTCCGCCGCCCGCCGCACCCGCGTTTGGATTTCCGGCTTGGGCAGCCGCGCGGTTTCGAGCCCGAAGGCGAGGTTCTGGTACACCGACATATGCGGGTAGAGCGCATAGCTCTGGAACACCATGGCGATGCCGCGCTTGGCCGCCGGCACATCGTTCATCCGCTCGCCGTCGATCAGCAGCTCGCCGCCCGAGATCGGCTCCAGTCCCGCCACCATCCTGAGCAGCGTGGACTTGCCGCAGCCCGAGGGGCCGACAAACACCACGAACTCGCCCGGTTCGATCTCGAGATCGATGCCGTGAATGACTTCGAAATCGCCGTAGCGCTTGACGATCTTGCTGAGGCTGATGCTGACGCTCACGCGAACCCCTCCGGTAGCCAGCTGCGGTAGTTCGGATTGTCCCTGCCGATCGGAAACACCACTTCCTGATGCGTGCGCGACGACTGATAGAAGGCCGTCACGATCTCTAGCGCCCGCCGCGAATCCGCGGTCGTCACCGGCAGATCGCCCTTGCCCAGCAGCGCATTATGGAACCGCGCCATCTGCGTGGTGAAGCGCGGCGGCACATCCTTCCAGTCCTTGAGCAGGTCGGCGATCGCGCTCCTCGTGCCCTCGTTGCGCGGCAGGATCTTCCACGGCGCGGCCCCGGGATTGTACGGCGCATGGTCGCTCTCGATAGTCACGTTCTCGAACGCCAGCCGGATGCGCGTGATCTCGTCCGCCGAGCCCAGCGCCGCCGTGAACGATCCCAGCGCGCCCGAGACCAGCTCCACCGAGGCCGAGATGCAGTCCTCGACCTCGATCGGATTCACCCGGGTCGCCACCCGTCCGAACAGCGATTTGAGCGGCCCCATCAGATAGACGAACATGTCATGCGGATGGATCGCGTGACCCATCAGCACGCCGCCCAGCTCCGTCTTCCATTTGCCCCGCCACGGCACGGCGTAGTAATCCGCCTCGCGCCGCCACAGCGTTTCCACCGTGCCGACGAACGGCTTGCCCGCGAGCCCCGCATCGATGATTGCCTTGGCCTGCTGGATGCCATTGCCGAAGCGGTACTGGAATACGGGCATGAGCTTGCCCGCGCTTCTGGCCTCGATCGCCATCACCTCGTCGATCTCGGCCAGCGAGCCCACCAGCGGCTTCTCGCAGACCACATGCTTGCCGGCCCGCAGCGCCGCGAGGATCATCGGATAATGCACCATGGGCGGCGTGCAGATGTCGATGATGTCGAGATCGTCCATCGCCAGCAGATCGTCGAAGCTCGTCGTTCGCCGCGCGACACTGAACTCATCGGCAAGCGCATTCATCCGCGCCGGGTCGAGATCGCAGATCGCGATCACCCGGAATTTGTCTGCATTGGGCACATAGCCCTCGACCATATGGCTTCGCCCGATCCCGCCACCCACGATCGCGACCGTCTTGACGTCGCTCATTGCGCCCACACCGTTCCGCGCTCCGCCATCTGCTGCGCCGTCAGAACCAGCTCCATCGCCTTGTAGCATCGCGCCTGCGGCATCGCCGTCTCGGTACGGTTCAGCACATCGGCGATGAGCTGTCGGCCGAACGGCCTGTCCATCTCCGCGCAGTCCATGAAGCGCGTCTCCTTGCCGTCGACGAGGAACAGATGCTCGTCCCCCGGCCTTCCGGCAATGTCGATATATTTGCGGATTTCGATATAGCCCTCGGTACCGAGGATCAGCAGCCGTCCGTCGCCCCATTTGCCCAGTCCCTCGGGCGTGAACCAGTCGACCCGGATATAGCCAGTGGCGCGCGGCGATTTGAGCGTCAGATCGCCGATATCCTGCAGTTCCGGAAACTCCGGATGCGCCCGGTTGGCGACGCTCGCCGAGACGATTTCTGCCTCGAGCGTATCGGCAAAGAACAGGAACTGCTCCACCTGGTGTGAGGCGATGTCGGTGAGGATGCCGCCATAGCGCTTGCGGTCGAAGAAATACGGCGCCCGTGTCGGCGCGCGCAGCCGGTGCGGGCCGATCCCGATGAGATTGACCATCTCCCCGATCGCGCCCACCGCCACCAGCTCGCCGGCCTTCACCACCGAGCGCCGGTCGAAATGCTCTGAATAGCGGATCGAATAGATGCGGCCGGTCTCCTTCTGCACCCGCTTGATCTCTGCGAGCTGCGCCAGCGTCGTCATCCCCGGCTTGTCGCTCAGCACATCCTTGCCGTGCCGCATCGCCGCAAGCGCGATCTCCGCGCGGTCGCCCGGCGCCGACGAAACGAGGATCATCTGGATCGACGGATCCTCGAGGATCGCCCGCCTGTCGCTGACCCGCGGCGCCCCGTGGCGGGCCGCGAACTTCTCCGCCAGATCGTCCTCCTCCCCGAAGAACGATACCAGCGTCGCGCCCTCGCGGCGCAGCGTCTCGACCATGCCGTCGATATGGTCATGGGTAATGCCGATGGCAGCAATTCTGATGGTCATGGAGTCAGCGTTTCATACCGGTCGTCGCGATACCTTCGATCAGATAGCGCTGGAAGAACAGGAACAGGACGAAGATCGGCACCAGCGACAGGATCGACATCGCGAACAGCCCGCTCCAGTTCGATTCCGCCGTGGAATCGACAAAGGTGCGCAGCGCAATCGTCACGGTGTAGGTCTTGATATCGCTCAGATAGATCAGCGGCGCGAAGAAATCGTCCCAGGTAAAGATGAAGGTGAAGATGCCCGCCGTGGTCAGCACCGGCACCGACAGCGGCAGCATGATCTTGTAGTAGATGCGCCAGGGCGAGCAACCATCCATCATCGCCGCCTCGTCCAGCTCGCGCGGAATGCCGCGGAAGAACTGCACCATCAGGAAGATGAAGAAGCTGTCCGCCGCGAGATATTTCGGCACCACCAGCGGCAGGAACGTGTTCACCCAGCCGATATTGAGGAACAGCACATATTGCGGGATCAGCGTCACCTGGTAGGGCAGCATCAACGTGCCCAGCATCAGCGCGAACCACAGCCGCCGCCCCTTGAATTCGAGCCGCGCAAACGCGAACGCCGTCAGCGAGCAGGCCGCGAGATTGCCCACCACGCAGAGCAGCGAAATTGTCAGCGAATTGAGAAAGAACGTATCGAAGCTCCGCGACAGCCCGAACCAGCCGCTCGTATAGCCATGCGTGCTTACCGAGCTCGGGATCAGCGAATTCGACGAAAAGATCTCGCTCTCGGGCCGAAACGACGCCGACAGCATCCACAGCAGCGGATAGAGCATCAGGATCGACGCGCTGATCAGCAGCACATGCGCGACGATGGACGTCGCGCGCCGCCGCCACGGCCGCGCCGACGCGGCCGTCACCACCGTGAGCTGCTGGACGTCAGTCGTCATAATGCACCCAGAAACGGCTGGTGAGGAACGAAACCCCGGTGAACAGCGCGACGATCGCCAGCAGCACCCAGGCCAGCGCCGACGCATAGCCCATGCGGAAGAAGGCGAAGGCCTCCTGGTAGAGGTAGAGCGTGTAGAACAGCGTCGAATTGACCGGATTGCCGGTGCCGCCCGAAATGATGAACGCCGGCGTGAAGCTCTTGAACCCTTCTATCGTCTGGATGATCGCATTGAAGAACACCACCGGCGTCAGGAGCGGTAGCGTCACCTTCCAGAAGATGCGCCAGCGGCTCGCCCCATCGAGACTCGCCGCCTCATAGAGATCCTGCGGGATCTGCCTCAGCCCCGCCAGAAAGATGATCATCGGCGAGCCGAACTGCCACACCGCCAGCGCGATCAGCGTCCACAGCGAATAGCGCGGATTGGAGATCCAGCTCGGACCCACGATGCCGAACACCGCCAGCCCCTTGTTGATCAGCCCGTCCCCCGCGAACAGCGTCCGCCACAGCACCGCGATCGCCACTGACGCGCCCAGCAGCGATGGCAAATAGAATATCGCTCTATAGATTGGCAGCCCCTTCATCCCGCGGTTGAGCAGCAGCGCGATCGACAGCGCGAAGGCCAGCTTCAGCGGCACCGAGAAGACAACGAACAGCAGCGTCACCTTCATCGACTGCGAGAATTTCGGGTCATGCGTGAACATGCGGACATAATTGTCCAGCCCCACCCAGCGCGGCGGCGTCAGCATGTCGAAATTGGTGAAGCTCAGATAGAGCGAGCTCACGATCGGCGCGATCGTGAGCCCGAAAAAGCCGATGAACCACGGCAGCAGGAACAGATAGCCCGCCCCGTTCTCGGCCCAGATGCGGGACCAGACCGACGGGGTGACCGCGCGCTCGACTGCGCTTCCGGCGCTGATGGAGCGCGCGGTCATCGTCCGGTTCAGCCCTTGTTGGCGGCGCGGGCCAGGATATCGGTCGCGTCCTGCACGAAAGCGGGACCGGCATCCTCGGGCGTCGTCTGGCCGAAGGCGATCGCCTGCGCGGTCGTCACTAGCTGCGTCGCGACTTCGCCGGCAGCCGCCGGCGGCGAAGGCGGCAGCTTGCCCAGCAGATCACCGAGGTTCGACACGAAGTTGAGCGACAGCAGGTCCGGCGGGCTCAGCGTCGGCGCCAGCGCCGCCCGCACCGCCGCCGAGCACGGAATGCCGCGCTCGACACCGAGCACGAGACCCGCATCGACGTCATTGACGAAGAAGCTGACATATTTGACCGCATCCTCGAGCAGCGCCGATTTCGGATTGACGCTCCAGAACTGGCTCGGCTTGCGATAATGGCCGCCGCCGCTGCCGGCCGCGGCGCGCGGAAAGTTGACCATCGTCAGTTCGTTCTTGTTGACCGCCTGGAAGCCGATCAGCTGGTTCGAGTTGGCAAAGCTCGTCGCCGCCTTGCCCAGCGTGATCATCGTCGTGTCGATCGCCGCGGTCGCATCGAGCGCCTGGTCCTCCGGCCCGACGCACACATTGGCGGCGCGCAGATCGGCCCACAGCTTGAAGAACTCCACCATGTCGTCGGCATCGAAGGCGATCTGGCCGTCGGCGGTGTAGAGGGACTTGCCGCGCTGGCGCAGCCAGTTCTCGAGCGGCGGATCGCCGTTCTGGCTGCCATCAGCCAGCAGCCGCATGCCGCCCGATTTGGCGTTGAACTCCTCGGCCCGCTGCTTGTAGTCGTCATAGCTCCAGTCGCGCGTCGGCAGATCCATGCCCGCGGCCTCGAACGCCGTCTTGTTGACCATCATGGCCACCGAATTGGCGCCGAGGCTGATCGCATAGAGCTTGCCGTCGACCCGCCCGCCCTCGATCTGGTCCTCGTCGAAATCGTCGAGCTTCAGCGCACCGCCGATGTAGTCGTCCAGCGCCTGCACCGCGCCGCGCTTGGCGTATTCGACGATGTAGCGATAATCCATCTGGAACACGTCGGGCGCATTGCCGCCCGCCACCTGCGTGCCCAGCTTCGGCCAGTAGTCGTTGAAGGCGTTGAATTCCTTGTCATAGGTGAAGCCGGGATTGGCCTTGGCGTAGAGGTCGCTCACCGCATTGGTGCGGTCGGCGCGGGCCTGGCCGCCCCACCAATAGAGGCGCAGATGCACGTCGGCGGCCTGCGCGGGCGAGAGCGTGCCGAATGCACCGGCGGCCGCGAGGGCCGAGGAGCCCATCAGGAACTGACGCCGTCCGAGGGTAAATGTCATTGTAGTCCTCCCTTCGTGAGAGCGGCCCCCTTGGGCCGCCGCGGGCGACGGCGCTCTTCCGGCGCTAAGTCACCATCTGGTTACTAGCGTCTACAACACCTCCGGCGCTGTCAATAGCCGAGCGGCGGCCTGGGCCCGTCCATGCGGCGCGCTCAGATAGTCGAGCACCATCTGCACCGCCTGCGCTTCGCGCTCCTGGGTCATCGACACCGAGCTCAAATCGCTGCCGAAGATGACCGAGAGCGTCTGCATGTTCGACACATAGAAATAGCCGAGCCCCGCGATCGAGATATAAAGCTGCACCGGGTCCACATCGGCCCGGAACACCCCGCTCGCATTGCCGCGCTCCACGATCTCGCGCAGCACCGTTACCAGCGGCGAATGCAGCGCCCGGATGTCCTTGATCTGCTTGAGGAACCGCGCATTCTGCAGATTCTCGACCGCGAGAAGCCGCGGAAACCATGGGTTTGCGAGATAGTGCCGGAAGGTGAAGCGCACCAGCCGGTCGATCGCCTCCACCGGCCCGACCCGCGACAGCGACAGCTCGCGCTCGCCCTGCCGGATCTCCTGGTACGCGTCATGGAGGACCGCCAGATACAGCGCCTCCTTGTTGCCGAAATAGTGGTAGAGCAGGCGCTTATTGGCCCCCGCCCGCTCGGCAATGGCATCGACCCGCGCCCCGTTGAATCCCTGCTCGGTGAACTCGTCCCGTGCCGCCCGCAAAATCGTGGCCTTGGTGCGGGTGGCGTCGCGCGGCCGCGGCGCCGCCGCTTCCGGCTTGCTCCTCGTGGACGCGGCCCGTCGCTTCGTGCTCATGGCCCTGCCTAACATTGCGCCATGATGCCCTGCAAGTAACCGGCTGGTTATTTCCCGCACAGCCGCCGGCCCGCTGCCCGCCGATCCCGCCGGCCCCCAAGCCTGGCCCGCATTCAACACCCGACGCCACGCCGATGCCAATTCAAATCCGCCTCGCAACATCCGCGCGGCCGCCACGCCGCCGCCCTCGACAGGCCCGATTGCCGATGCAACTCTAACCGCATGGATCATCGCACCCCGGCCTGGCGATTGCGCGCGGCATTGGCGGCGGCTCTGGCGCTATCCGCGCTGACGGGCGTCGCCTTCGCGGTCTCGGGCGCTTTGGTTCAGGGCTTTCACGGCATGGACGGCTCCGCCCGGGCATCGCCGGTGACCGTGCCGACCATCCTGCCCGCACTGCCTGAGCGCGGCCGGACCAACACCTCCAGCATGCCGCCGCCCGACGAGGAGGTGGCGGACCGGGACCTGCCGCTACCCCTGGCCGCCGATCCGCACGGCAAGGGCGCGGTTCAAATCCTCGACGCCGGCTTCTATCCGCAGCGCGCCGTCGGCTGGCTCTGGATCCAGAGGGCGTCGGGAGAATGGGCGACCTGCACGGGCACCCTGGTCGGCCCCAGATCGGTGCTGACCGCGGCGCACTGCATCTATGACCGCAAGGCCGCGGCCTGGGCCACGCAGATCATCTTCATTCCGGGCGCGACCGGCGAAGACGCGGAAATCTTCGGCGCCTTCGACTACAGCGATGCCACCATCCTCAGCAGCTATGTCGAGGCAGAGGCCGGACCCGACGATCCGGTTCCCGGCATGCAATGGGATGTCGCCATCGTCACCCTCGCAGAGCCTGCCGGTGAAACCCTGGGCTGGTTCGGCCTCGCCGCCGACGATGGAACGCCGTTCGAGGCCACCATGATCGGCTATCCGGCGACACAGCCCGAACAGACCCTATGGGAAATCCATTGCGATGTGCCGCGGGCGGAATCCGGCGCGCTGGCCTTTGCCTATGAGTGTCCCGACGGCACGGCCATCTCGGGTGGCGCCATGTTCGCCACCGCGCCCGACGGCGAGCACTACATCAGGGCGCTCAATCTGGGCAATGACAGCCAGACCGGCTACGCCCTCCGGCTGAACGAAGCCTATGTGACCTGGATCACCGAGCAGCGCTGAGCCCGCTCAGCCCACCTCCACCCAGCCGCCGCTCTTTTCGCTCGCAAAGATCGCATCCAGCACCTTCATCTGCGCGATCGAATCCGCCACGCCCCAGTCGAGCGTCTTCTCGCCCAGCACCGCCAGCGCGAAGGCTTCGGCCTGTTCCGCATACTGGTCCACCGCGCGGATGATTTCACGCCGCGCCAGCGAGCCGTCGAACGGCGCGCCCGTGTCGATAAGGATCGCCGTGCGTTCGTCGGCCGGCGCGTTGAACGGGATCATCACCTCGATCCGCCCCTTGGTGCCGAGAATCTCGACCTTCTGCTGCCCCACCAGTTGCGTGCTGCATACAAAGCTCGCTTGCCTGCCGCCGCCGAAATCGGCAATGACGCTGGCCAACCGATCCGTCTTGAAACTGGGGTCGCGGTCGACCAGCGCCACCACCCGCTTCGGCTCTCCTTCGAAGATGTGGCGCGACACCACCACCGGATAGCAGCCGATATCCATGATGCCGCCGCCGCCGATATCGGCCATGTTGCGCACATTGTTCGGATCGACATTGAAATAGGAGAACACGCCGCGGATCGCCCGCACTTCGCCGATCTCGCCCGACCGCACGATCTCGCGCACCCGCATCCATTGCGGATGATGACGCACCATGAAGGCCTCATGCACGATCACGTCCTTGGGGACGTCGTTCAGCCGCGCCGCATCCGCCGCATCCATGCCGATCGGCTTTTCGCACAGCACATGCTTGCCTGCCTTGGCCGCGGCCAGCGTCACCGGCACGTGCAGATGATTAGGCAGCGGATTGTAGATCGCATCCACCCCCGCATCGGTGAACAGATCCTCATAGCGGCCATAGGCCCGCGCCTTGCCGAGCCCGAGTTCACTCAGCGCCTGCTGCGCCCGCTTGAGGTCGCGCGAGGCGAGCGCCACCACCTCGGAATGGGGCGACTTCATGATCCCCGGAATGACCTTGGCCATCCCGATATTGGCCGTCGAAACGATCCCCCATTTGACTTTTCTTGCCGGCATCCGCCCCTCCTTTTTCTGCATGATGACAGATCGCACGACCCCACACTATCCGCCCAAGGCAGCACCTTCTCATCCTCCCTGCGCGAAGCTCGGGGGAGATGGCGCCGAAGGGGACGGGGCAGCCACTTGAACCGCACTCATCCTCCCCTGTGCCGAAGGCACGGGGGAGGGGGACCGCCTATAGGCGGTGGAGGGGGCGGCCGCTTGCACAAGGCCAACAGCTACCCCCGGTGTTATCCCCGCGAAAGCGGGAATCTCCGTTTGCGGGCGACGCAGTCGGTACTGGACGACAAGCCGGGCAACGCCCGGCCCGTTCCACCAAGCCCTCATGCAAGTTCAGCCAACCGAGATTCCCGCCTTCGCGGGAATGACCCGGTGGATTGAACAGGCATCCCTCACGCCCTAACCACATCTGAGGGGCTCAATCAAAAGTAAGGATACGCTGCAATGGTAGTCGCGACGCTGGCTTCGGCACGGGCGCGGTAAGAATCCCCACACCGGCCCATTAGTTCGACAAATATGGAGTGGATGTCCCGTCGCGTGTCATATTGAAGCGAGTTCGATTTGCGAGCCGCTAGTTCTTTAGCAATGGCGAGACTAAAACACGCCCGCGACACGAGCTCGGCGACAACGTCTTGAGCAGTCTCCAGCACGACCCTCGAAGTCTCAGCCCCTCTTTCAATGTAAACGAGCGCATACTGTAACGAGCTCAGACGCTCAACAAATGCCCCCTCCGAACCATCGTTTCCCTCCACAGCATCGGGGTCGAGTCCCGCTCGCCGCAGAACGGCCGCCGCCTCGTCGTGGAGATCATTTTCAATGCCGACCAAAGCGTCACCATGAAAGCTGCAGGAGCCCGATATTGCCACATACTTGACCGGCAGGAACCCGCGCACCCTCGCTACGCGGGAAGAGGCACTGCCGAATCGGTTAAGGACATCCCCCTGCCCCCACAACCATCACACTCACCCCCAATGTCATCCCCGCGAAAGCGGGGACCCAACTCTCACCTTGCGCCAAGGATCGTGCCCACGCCCCCGCAACACCTACCGCGTGCTGCGCCGATTATAGGTCGGAGGCGGGAACTCATAGCCCCGTCCCGACCCCGTCGAATAATACGGGTTCCTCAGCAGCTTGCGGCTCACCCAGCCATCCGGGCCGATATGATGGATCAGGCACCAGTTCGTGGTGCAGCGGATGACGATGACATATTCGTCATCCTTCAGTCGGTCGACGATGCCATAGCCAAGCCCCGGGCCCGAGCGGACATTGGGGGTGCCCAGCGCGCGGCCGGGGGCGGCCGAGGCGGCGAGCGGAAACAGCGCCAGTCCGGCCACGGCAATGGCGGCGGCAATGCGGAAAAATCTCGGCATATGGTTCTCCGTCTCGCCCCCCGGCGAGGTCCCGAGCATGGGCCTTAGGCGCTGAGATTCCTAGCTGTTTGTGGCGCTATCGCGTTCCACACAGCGATGTGTTCCGCTTTTTGGCAACTGATTGGATGCGCCCCGCGTTTCTTCGCCAATCGACCCGATCAAGGACGCCGAAGATGCGCAAATCCAAACTCGACCGCCTCCTGTTGACCGCCGTCGCCGAAGCGCTCGGCCAGCCGGTTCCGAAGCAGCAGAGGAAGCAGCGTCCCGTGCGCGCCGCGGCAAAGCGCGTCATGCATCGCTTCCGGCCGGCCAGCGCCGAGCATCACGCCCACGCCTGAGGTCTGGACACCCGGCCTCCCCTGACCTATCCGGGTCGGGGGAGTGAACGATGCCGGACGAAATCCCGCGAAATTACCTGGCGGCGATTGTCGGGGCCTTCCCCGAACTGCGCGATGCGCCCTTGTCCGTGCTCAATGCGGGCTGGGACTCGATCGCCATCGACGCCGATGACCGCCTGATCTTCAAATTTCCCCGCAATCCCGACGCGGCGTCCGCCCTGCGCCGCGAGGCGGCGTTTCTCGATTATCTGTCGCCGCGATTGGCGCTGCCGGTGCCGCGTCTCACGCTCATTGAAACGCCGTTCCTGTTCTCCATGCACGCCAAGCTTTCGGGCGAGCACCTCGTGACGGAACAATATCTTCGCCTGCCCGATACCGCCCGCGACCGGATGGCCGGACAGCTGGCGCAATTCTACGCCGAGCTCCACGCCCTCCCGCGCCAGGACCTCGAAACGCTTGGCGCCTTCCCCATCATGTCCTGGTTCGATGCCGGCACCATCAGGCAGCGCGCTTTGCCTTTGCTCGAACCGGCGGAACGGCAGCGCGCCGAGGCGGCCCTCGCCGCATGGGAGCGCCTGCCGCCAGATCCCTTCGGCAAGATTTACGGCTATTTCGACGGCCATGGCTGGAACATGGCCTTCGACCACGCCACGCAGACCCTCAATGGCGTTTACGACTTCGCCGATTCCGGCTTCGGCGATTTGAGCCAGGACTTCATCTATTCCGATCTGATCGCGCCGGACCTCACCGACCGCATCATTGCCCGCTATGCGCGTCTCAGCGGCCGCGACGTCGATCCGGCGCGCGTGCATCTGCTCGCCGGCATCCACCGCCTTACCGAGCTGGCCGGCGAAGCGGGCAATCCGGACACCGAACCGATGATGCTTGAAGCCTGGCGGAACTGGCCCGGGGCCTAGCCGCTACTCGGCGGCGACCACATTGCCGTTGCGCCCTGCCATGGCGAGGTGGAACGCCTCGCGCGAGGTGGTCTGCACCGGCGCGTCGAAGCCGCGCAGATCGTCGCTCGAGAACAGCGCCTCCTGCTCGTCCGGCGTCGAGCGGAAGAACGGGAACCGCGCATAGATCTGCTGCAGATTGATCGCGGCATTGGAATTGTAGAGCACCACGGGAAAATTGAGCCCCGGATAGGGCCGCACATCGCTCATCTCCACCGCCCCGAACACGCGCCGGTAGAAGGCCGCATGCTCGCGCCGGACCAGCGCGAGGCAGCCGGTCGTGTCGAAATAATCCGTCGCCATCACCGCGATCCTGAGCGTCAGGAACGGCAGCGCCGGATAGGCGAGCGAGGCTTCGTAGTCGGCCGTGAAGCGGCTCGGATCGATGAAATGCTGCCCCTGCGCCAGGAGCGGCTCCACGATGTCCGGGCAGCTCTTCATGCTCGGCCCATAGGGCTCGTCCGCCGTCACGTGATGCAGCCGGATCGAGCTCACCAGCTCGCCATCGATCAAGACGCCGAAGCACATGGCATTGGGCTTGCCGTCGAGATCGTCGGTGACGATCCCGGCATCGTTGAACGGCACGAATTCCTCGCGCCGATACGCCTCGTAGCGCAGCCGGTAGACCGGATTGTCGGTCACATCCATCCGCACTCGGGAATATTCGACGCGATCGAGGATATCGAGCAAATTCCCGGCAAACCGGGATATCGGGGCTGATCCCACGGCACCGGGATCCAGTTCCGAACTCATTGGCCTACTCCGAACGCTACGCCGGTAACGTAATCGTTTTTTAACCGTGTTTGAATTGCGAAAAATCAAACACAGCCCTGCGCCCGCGTCCGGCGCCCGGCCATTCCATCAAATGCAGTTAAAACTCAACTGGTTAACATTGTTAACCAAAGGCGCGTTTTGCCCCATTGTCCTCGGCCGACCGCGCCATGCGCTGGATCAGCTCGGCCAGATCGCGGCTCGGCAGCGGAATGCCGAAGAGATAGCCCTGGATCAGATCGACCTTGGTATGCGCCGAGATCAGCGCGAGCTGCTCCTCGGTCTCGACCCCCTCGGCCGTCACCACCAGATTGATGTCCTTGCCCAGCTGCGCCACGTTGCTGAGCAGCTTCAACGCCCGTGGATTGGAGCCGATCTCGCGCACGAAGCTGCGGTCCACCTTGAGCTTGGTGAAAGGCAGCGCCTGCAGATAGCTCAGCGACGAATAGCCCGTGCCGAAATCGTCGAGCGCGATGCCCACGCCCTTCTTGCCCACCGCATTGAGGATCGTCGTCGCCGCGTCGCGCTCCTCGATCAGCGCCGTCTCCGTCACCTCGATCTCGAGCCGCTCCGGCGCGAGCCCGCTCACCGCCAGCGCCTCGTCCACCATGCCCTCGAGATCGTCATTGCGGAAATCCCGCGCCGACACGTTGACCGACACCGAAATCTCGTCCGGCCAGTTGCGGCATTCGACCGCCGCGGTCTTGAGCGCCCAGCGGCTGATGTCGGAGATGATGCCAGTCTCCTCCGCGATCGGGATGAACAGCGAGGGCGGGATCGAGCCCAGCGTCGGATGCACCCAGCGCGCCAGCGCCTCGCAGGCCACCACGCGGCGCGACTTGAGGTCGATCAGCGGCTGGTAGTAGAGCGTCAGCGCCCCCGCCGCGACCGCGACCTTGAGCTCCGCCTTGAGCCGCTGCCGGTAGCGGTACGCCGTGTCCATGTCGTCATGGAACAGCTGCGCCTGCCCCTTGCCATTGCCCTTGGCCTTGTAGAGCGCCAGATCCGCCTTGGTCATCAGCGCGTCGAGATCGTCCTCGGCATCGTGCGAGACCACCACGCCGATCGACACATCCGCCGAAATGCTCTCGCCCATGATCGCGAACGGCGCGTGGAACGCCGCGACGATGGCGTCCATGTCGGCCTGGATATCCTCCTCGGCCCCGCCGGAGCGGTAGATGATGAACTCGTCGCCGCCCAGCCGCGCCACCAGGCACCGATCGCCCAGCGTGCGGTTGAGCCGCTCCGCCGTCTCGACCAGCAGCCGGTCGCCGATCAGATGCCCCGCCGTGTCGTTGACATGCTTGAAGTCGTCGATATCGACAATCATCAGCGTCACCTGGCTCGTCCCATGCGCATCGCGCCGGCGCTCGAGATCGGATTCGACCTGCTCGCCGAAATAGCCGCGATTGGGCAGTCCGGTCAGCGCATCGTAATGCGCCATGAAATTGATGCGCTCCTCGGCCCGCACGCGCTCGGTGATGTCTTCGAACAGCAGCACCACGCGGCCCTGCCGCGAGCTCACCGTCACTTCGCGATATTCATTGCCGGCGAGCTTCAGCACGATCTTGCCGTTGCGGCGCGAATTGACGATGTCGAGCAATTGCTCGGCCGAGCGCTGCGGGATAGTGCCGCGCCCCGCCGCCGCCGCGATCATCGCGGCGAAGGGCCGTCCCTTCCAGCTCCCCGGAACAAATCCGGCGAAGGTGATCTCGGCCCGCCCATTGGCCACCGCGATCAGCCCGTCGGCATCGAGCATGCAAAGGCCATGATGCATCGTGGCGAGGGCCGTATCGAGCTCGTCGGCAAGCCGGCTCGCCTCGAGCCTTCCATGCACCGCCTTGAGCAGGATGGCCCTTATATTGGCCGACACCTGCCGGATCGACACGAAGAAGGCCAGCAGCACGATCGCCAGCATCGCCGTATGGAACTGCCCGTCGAGCAGCATGCCCAGCGCCAGCGGCGCGCCGATCAGCGCGACCTGGATCGACACCAGCCGGTCGATGGCGAAATTGCGTCCCGCCACGCCCACCAGCACCGAGACCGAGACCGCAAGGCTCGACATCTCCGAAAAGGGCGTGTTGACGAACACGAAGCTGTAGAAGCTCCAGGCGCCATAGGTCACCGCGATCGCCATCGCGCCGATGGTCGCGCGCAGCTCCCAGTGCGAGGCCGTCGCGACATCCTCGTCGCCGATCTGGACCCGCGCGAACGCCATCATGTCGATGAGCCGCGCGATGCCGACGATGACGAAGGCCACCGCGACGCCGATCAGCGCCGGATCGCCCGTCTCGATGCCCGCCGTTCCCGCCGCGAGCGCCGACGCCAGGGCGCCCAGCATCATCACCCGGGGCTCGGCATAGAGCGACCGGATCATCGACACATAGTCGACGGGCGGCAGGGTCTTGCTGGCGGCTTCGAACATGAGATTCCACGAACTGCGGCGACAATGCCCCGCCTGCGGTTAATGCCGCATTGCGCCGGGCACGGGCGGCCGCCCGCTTCGCCCCGATTTCCGGGGCCTTGAGGTTCATTTACCGCAAATGGTTTACGTTCCGTTTGGCAATGGCCGCCAAACGCGCGATTCGCCCGTGCCGCTTGGCAAAAAGACGGGCCGGAAAGAGCTGTCGCTCCTCCGGCCCGATCAGGCGATGTCCCGCTCCCTCGGGGGGAGCGGAACCTTGCGATCAGTTGAAGGTCTGGTCGTAGGCGTCCTTGAGGGCCGCCACCGCGTCGTCGGTCGTCTGGTTCTTGTCGCTCCAGAAATTGTACATCGCGGTCCAGATGCCGTTGTTCCAGTCGCCGGTGATGACGTTGAAGGGGTTCTTCACCGAGCCATTGGGCTTGTTCATGGCGTCCATGGCCACCTGGTTGCAGGCATCGCGATAGTCGGTCGGCGCGTCCGAGCGCGGGCTGGTCGAACCCTTCTGCTGGTTGGCCTTGGCCGAAACCACCGGATCGACGAACGCGGCGACGAGATCGAGCTCGGCCTTGTCCACGTCTTCCGGCTGGCCGCCCAATATGCCCATGGCATCCGACGTGACCGGCACCGCAAGGGCGCCCGGAATGACCTCGCAGCCGAAATCGACGCCGGGCGTCTTGCCCGCCGCCAGCCATTCGCCCTTCATCCAGTCGCCCATGATGTGGAGCAGGGCCTGGCCGGCGATCACCGTATTGGTGGTCTCGTTCCAGGGGCGGTTCTCGCTCTCCGGTGTCGCCTCGTTCGAGAAGGCGCGAACGACCTCGATCGCCTTGCGGACTTCCGGCGTATCGAAGGCCTCGGGATCCGGGGTTTCCGAATAGATGCGGTTGTAGATGTCCGGTCCGGCGAGGGCGGCGACCATGGCATGGAACAGATAGCCGACCTGGAAGGCCTGGCCGCCCACCGCTGCGGGCACGAATCCGGCGGCCTTGACCTTGGGGAAGTCGGCGATCATGTCGTCGACGCTCTTCCACGCGGTCGGATCGACGCCGGCTTTCGCCGCGACCTCCTTGTTCCAGTACACCATGCCGTCGATGTGCAGGAACAGCGGGATCTTCACCATCTTGCCGTCGACCGTCGACAGCTCGCGCACGATCGGGAAGAAATTATCGGTGGCCCCGATCTGGTTGTAATAATCGGTCAGGTCGCGCTCGAGGCCGAGCCCGGCGAGGTCACGGAAGATGTGCGGGTCCGACGTGACGAAGGCGTTCGGCGGATCGCCGCCCGTCACCATGTTCACGATCGAAACGTTGACGCCCGAATTGTGCGGGATCGCCAGATCCTTCCAGGTGTGGCCCTTCTCGTTGAGCGCCTGCTGCAGGATGTTCAGGGCCGCCACTTCGGCCTTGGATGACCAGCCGTGATAGACGATCAGTTCGCGGGCGGACGTCGAGGCAACCGATCCCACGCTCGCAAGGAGCGCGGCGGCCAGTGTGGCCAGAGTTTTCATACGCATTCTGTCTCTCTCCCTAGGGCTCGCGCTCGGCGAGTCGTTGCATTGTCATCCCTGTCTTGCGCAGGGCGTGCCGGGACATCCGGCCAGTCGTCACACAGTCTCCCCGCCCCGATCCGTGCTCGCGGCAGCCGGTCCTTTCGGTCCGGCCCACGCATCGGAGCCATGTGTGCGCCCATCCTTTCCGATGGACCGTTCACCGCGCCTGCCGGCGCGGCGGCTACATCCGGCGCCCGCTCTGGGCGTCGAATACGTGGATCTTCGATTGCGGGAAGGCGACCCGCACCGTGTCGCCCTGCTTGAACCTGCTGATATGCTCCGGATCGACCCGGCTCGCGATCAACGCATCCCCGAATTTGAGATAGGCGGTGGCGTCGCCGCCGGTCTTCTCGCTGTACTGCACGGGCAGCGCGAAGGTCCCCGCCGGATCCATAACGTTCGCATCGGGTTCGCCGAAATGTTCGGGCCTGAGGCCGAGCACGATTTGCTGGCCATCGGCCGGTCGGCTGGCGAAGGGATAATTGCTGAGCGTGAAATCGATGCCGTCGGCGCGCGCCGCGACCTTGCCGCCGGCGGTCGAGAGCGTCGCCGGCTTGAGGTTCATCGCCGGCGAGCCGATGAAGCCCGCGACGAACAGATTGGCGGGGCTGCCATAGATCTCGTCGGGCGTGCCGAACTGCTGGATGACGCCGGCATCCATGACCGCGATCTTGGTCGCCATCGTCATCGCTTCGATCTGGTCGTGCGTCACATAGACGATTGTGGATTTGAGCTCGTCATGGAGCTTCTTGATTTCGAGGCGCATCTCGGTCCGGAGCTTGGCGTCGAGATTGCTGAGCGGCTCGTCGAACAGGAACAGTCCGACCTGCTTGACCAGCGCCCGGCCGATCGCCACGCGCTGGCGCTGGCCGCCCGAAAGCTGTCCGGGCTTGCGCTCGAGCAGCGGCTCGATCTGCAGCAGCTTGGCTGCCCAGGCGATCCGCTTCTCGATCTCCTCGTTTGAGATCTTCTGCGCCGCGAGCCCGAATTTCAGGTTTCCGCGCACCGTCTTTGTCGGATAGAGCGCATAGGACTGGAACACCATCGCAAGGCCCCTGTCCTTCGGATCGAGGTCGGTGACGTCCCGGTTTCCGATGGTGATCCGCCCGGCAGTGACATCGAGCAGGCCCGCCAGCAGATTGAGGAGCGTCGTCTTTCCGCAACCCGAAGGACCCAGGAGGACAAGGAACTCGCCATCGCTGATTTCGAGGTCGAGATTCTTGAGGACCGTGAGCCGTCCGTAAGTCTTGATGATGTCTTCGAACTGAACGCGTGGCATACGCTACCCCTTGATCGCGCCGGAGGTGATGCCCTGCACGAAGAACTTTCCGAGGACAAAATAGATGAGCAGCGGCGGGATCGCCGTCTCGAGTGCCGCCGCCATGTTTTCATTGTAGGCCGCCTCGCCTGTCGTGGTGATCACCACATTGGCGAGCACCACGCTCATCGGCTGCGTGCCGAGGCCGCCGAAGGTGAGCCCGAGTAGAAAGTCGTTCCAGATGGAAGTGACCTGCAGGATCAGGACGACGATGAGGATATTGCCGCTCATCGGCAGGATGATCTCCCGGAAGATCTTCCAGAACGATCCCGAATCCATCATGGCCGCGCTCATGATCTCCTGCGGGATGCCCTTGTAGTAGTTGCGGAAGACCAGCGTCAGGAACGGCATCGACAGCACCGCATGGACGATCGCGATGCCCCAGATCGTGCCATAGACCTTGATGCCCGAGCTCAGGATGATCAGCGGGATCATGATGATCTGGAACGGCACGAAGGCGCAGATGAACAGGATGAACAGGAAGGTGTTCGCCCATTTGACGTTCCACAGCGCCAGCGCGTAGCCGGTGACCGAGCTCAGCGCGATCGAGAGCACGAGGCTGGGCAGCAGGATCGCCATCGAGTTCCAGAAGCCGACCTTGAGCCCGTCGCAGCGGATGCCCGAGCAGGCATGGTCCCATGCATTGACCCAGGGCTCGAAGGTGAAGGGCGCCGGCAGCGAGAACACCGCGCCCTGCCGGATCTGCTCCATCGTCTTGAACGACGTCGCGATGATCACATAGAGCGGCACGCAGAAGAACGCCGCGCAGATCGCGAGGAACACCAGGATCGCGATCGACCGCCCCGAAATGCCCTTGGGCTTGCGCGGAAAGCGCGGCGCGCTCTCCACCGCGACTTCGCCCGGCTGCATGGTCGCGACGCTCAATTGGTTGCCCTCGCTTCGCGGCTGCGGGTCTGCCAGGCGGTCAGCAGCACCAGCGGCAGGAAGATCAGCGCCGTGATGCCCAGCATGATCACCGCCGCCGCCGAGGCATAGGCGAGGTTGGATTTCACCCAATAGGCATTGATGGTGAAATAGCCCGGCACCCAGGTCGCCTGGCCCGGCCCGCCATTGGTCATGGCGACCACGATGTCATAGGCTTTGACCACCCCCAGCGACAGCAGGATGGCGCAGGTGAGGAAGGTGAACTTCATCATCGGGATGATGATCTCGGCATAGAGCCGCCAGAAGCTGACGCCGTCGAGCCGCGCCGCGCTCCAGATTTCGGAATTGATGGATTTGAGCCCCGACAGCATCAGCGCCATGTAGAAGCCGGCGCCCTGCCAGACCGTGGCGAGGATGATGCCGTACATTGCCGTCTCGGGCTTGCTCAGCCAGTCGAAGCTGATGAAGGTCAGCCCGATCGAATGCAGCGCCGCCTGCAGGCCGAAGCTGGGGTTGAACATCCAGCGCCAGGCAACGCCCGTGACGATCAGCGACACCGCCAGCGGATAGAGGAAGATGGTGCGGAAGAAGCCCTCGCCGCGCTTTTCGCGGTCGATCAGCGCCGCGAGGATGAAGCCGAAGATGATGGCGAGGAAGCTGCCGATCCCCAGGATCAGCATGTTCTTGAGCGCGATCGTCCAGCCCTTGTCCTTGAACAGCCGCTCGTACTGCTTGGCCCAGTCGGTGAAATCGATGCCGTAGCTGGCGAAGGCCTTGGAGGTGGTGAACGACATGTAGATCGTCCAGGCGATGGCGCCGATGAACACCACCAGCGTGACCGCGACCGCTGGCGTCAGCGCAAGCTGCGGCGACCATCGGCTCCACCGGATTGCCATGCTCCCCTCCACCCGCGGGACGTGCCGCGCCCCGCGCCGCCGCCCCTTCTGTGCCGCCCGTTCCGGACCGGCAGTATTAGCGTTAAACTAAAACTGGAGCGGCCATCCGTCAACGGTGAATCTCGCCCTCCTCCACCAAGCCCCGCACGGCGCCACGAAAAGGGCCCTCCAGCCCCCCAAATGTCGCTTTGGCGCCCTGCACATTCCGCCGCAACCCCTTGATCCCCCGCCCGTTGACAACCCCGCCGCCCCGGAGTCAAAACCAGTATTAACGTTCCTACAGCTAAAGGAACTCGAGGGAGGACTTCATGCGCGGCATCACCGGCATCGGCCATTTCGCGCTCAAGGTCCACGACCTCGACCGCTCCCTCGCCTTCTACCGCGACAAGCTCGGCTTCCCGGAAATGATGCGGATCAACCACGAGGACGGCTCCGTCTGGCTGGTCTATCTGCGCATCACCGACAGCCAATTCCTCGAGATTTTCCCGGGGGCGGAAGCCGATCGCGGCCCCGGCTGGAACGACAACGCCATCACCCACATCTGCCTCGAAGTCGACGATCTGGACGCCGTGGTCGCGGCAATCGAAGCCAGCGGCATCAAACTCCTGATCGAAAAGAAGACCGCGCTCGACCGCAACCGCCAGGCCTGGATCGAAGATCCGGACGGCAATCGCCTCGAACTGATGCAGCTCGCCCCCGATTCCATGCAGATGGAGGCCATCAGGCGGCTACGGGCCGAGGGCCGCTGAAATTGCCGGCGCGCCGGGCCAGATCTGAAGCCGCGGCAGTTTGCGATGGCAATTCAATACTGAACTGCGCTATGCGAAGCCCCGCGACGCTGGGGGGCGGATAGCGCTATGGCCCGATCGACGGTTCGGCTGAAAGACATCGCCGACAAGACTGGCTTTTCAACCAACACGGTGTCGCTGGCCTTGCGGCACTCGCCGCGGATTCCGCAACAGACCCGCGACGTCATCCAGCGCGCGGCAGCCGAGCTCAATTATCTCCCCAACCAGATCGCCAAATCTCTCGTCAGCCGGGAGACCAAGACTATCGGCCTGATTTTGACCGATATGAACAATCCCACGCTCACCCATACGGCACAGGCCATCGAAGTTGCGCTTGCCCAGCGCGGTTATGGAACGCTGTTCGCCACGTCCAACAATATGCTGAGTGAAGAAGCCCGCGCCATCGAATTGTTCCGTGCGCGGCAGGTCGATGGCATGCTGATCTATCCGTGCAATCATCGCCAGCTCGAGCATATTCGACCCCTGCGCCGCGCCAACTATCCGGTGGTCCTCCTGGTCGCCGATCCCGACGCCGGGATCGACGCGGTATGCATCGACGATCGGCGCGGCGCCTACAAGGCCGTGCGCCATTTGATCGATGTCGGGCACCGCAACATCGGCATCATCGACAGCGCCATTCCGCTGGGCAATCTCGAGAAAATGCAAGGCTATCAGCAGGCCTTGCGCGAAGCAGGGATCGATTACGATCAGGGCTTCACGGTTGATCCGCATGGTCATAGCGCGGAACGGGGCTATTGGGCCATGGACGCGATGATGACTGCTGAGCGCCGTCCGTCGGCTGTCTTCGCGGCCACGGATTCCTTAGCGATCGGCGCGTTGCGCTGGTGCCAGACTCACAATGTGGGTGTTCCTGGTGAGATGGCGATCGTCGGCTTCGACAACATCGAATATGCGGAATATGCGGCGGTTCCGCTCTCGACCGTGAACTACGCGGTTGAGGTGGTGACGCGCATGGCGGTGGATCGGCTGATGCGGCTCATCTCTGCCGGTGAGTCTCTCCCCGAACCACGGGTTACCCAGATCGATCCCGATCTCATTATCCGCGAGTCAACACGCGCACAGCGCTGAGGGAACGTTGATCGGCCGAGGCCGTTCTGGCCCGAGGAGTTCCATGGCAGATAAATCCTATGGCAGATAAATTGAGTGCCGCCGCCCGCGACGCGGCTTTGAAGACTTTGCCGGGCTGGATGTTCGACGCGAAAGGCGATGCGATTTCGCGCGACTTCAAGTTCAAGGATTTCTCCGAAGCCTTCGCCTTCATGACGGGAGTCGCCCTGCTGGCTCAGGCGGCCAACCATCACCCCGAATGGTCGAATGTCTACAACAAGGTAGCCATCACTCTGAGCACCCACGACGCTGGTGGCATTACGGACAAGGATGTGGACCTGGCCAGGAGGATCGACGCGCTCCTTTAGTGAAAATTGCGGCCGCCGGGCAGCGCAGCGCGCGCGGCACGGTCATTATCCTGCGTGCTTTTGATTTCCGCTAGCCGCCTTGGATCCGGTGGACCGGATTTGCCCTCATAGCCGCGTGCGATCACGGCATCGCCGATGGATTTGCCGTTGGCGAGCGCTATCAAATCGCCGGTAAAATCGGTGAAGGATTCGGCGACGACATGGACGACTAGGCCTTCGACCTGCAGCCTGCCACGAACCGCGAGCAATCGTGACCTCAGGATGATCGCACGATGGGTCTCGAATACCTTGTTCCAGATGACGATATTGGCGATACCGGTCTCGTCTTCCAATGTCGAAAAGACGATACCGCTTGCCGTTCCCGGCCGCTGCCGCACAAGGACAAGTCCCGCGACTTCCACCTTCTGGCCATCGCGTCCCCTGTTGAGTTCTGCCGCACTGATGATGCCATGACTGCCGAGCTTCTTTCGCATGAAGCTCAGCGGATGTGCCTTCAGTGAAAAGGACAGCGTTCTATAATCGTGAATGACATCTTCGCTGAACGGCATGAGCGGCAGGACGACATCATTCTCCTGCCGCAGTGCGGGAACACCGGCACTTGCGAACAGCGGCAGGGTTTCCGCGCCGTCATGGCCGACAAGTCCACGCACTGCCCAGAGGGCCTCGCGACGACTCAACCCGAGGGAACCAAAGGCATCTGCCTCCGCAAGAACTTCCAGAACGGGGACCGGCAAGCCTGTCCGCAACCAGAGATCGCGCACCGAGCCATAGCCCGCGCTGCGGCGTTCGATAAGCAGATCGGCATAGGCCTGTTTGAAACCCTTGATCTCATGCAATCCGAGCCGGATTGCTTTGGTCGAACGGATATCGCCGCGCATCTCCTGATGACGCTCCCAGACCCGCTCGGCGGCATGCGGACCATCTTCGAGCCCATTCCAGTAGTCCGAACGATTGATGTCCGGACGTCGGATCTCGACTCCATGCTCCTCGGCATCGCGGACGATCTGCGCCGGTGCGTAAAAACCCATGGGCTGGCTATTGAGCAGTGCCGCCGCGAACACATCCGGATAGTGGCATTTGAGCCAGCACGACACATAGACAAGTAGTGCGAAGGAGGCGGCATGGCTTTCCGGAAAGCCATAGGAGCCGAAGCCCTCGATCTGCCGGAAGCAGGCCTCGGCGAAAGACTTGTCGTAACCATTGCCGAGCATGCCCGCGATGAACTTGTCGCGAAACACGCCCACGCCGCCTGTTCGCTTGAATGTCGCCATCGAGCGGCGCAACTGGTCGGCCTCGCCCGGCTTGAACCCTGCACCGACAACCGCGATCTGCATCGCCTGCTCTTGAAAGAGCGGCACCCCCATAGTCCGGACCAGCACTGCTTTCAGCTTCTCGGACGGATAGTCCACCAGTTCGGGATTGAGCCGTCTTTTCAGATAGGGATGCACCATGCCGCCCTGGATCGGACCCGGCCGCACGATCGCCACCTCGATGACGAGATCGTAGAACTTTTCCGGCTTGAGCCGCGGCAGCATAGACATCTGCGCACGGCTCTCGATTTGGAACACGCCGATCGTATCGGCGCGATGCGTCATCTTGTAAACGCGGTCGTCCTGCTCGCGCATCAGCCCATCAAGGGTGAGCTTCTGGCCGTAATGGCTTTCCATAAATTCAAAGGCCCGCCGGACACAGGTCAGCATGCCGAGCGCCAGCACATCGACCTTGAGCAGCTTGAGCGATTCGATATCGGCCTTGTCCCACTCAACCACGGTACGCTCATCCATAGCGGCATTCGAAATCGGCACCAGATGATCGAGATAGTCGCGCGTCAGGATGAAGCCACCCACATGCTGGCTGAGATGGCGCGGAAAGCCCATCAATTCGCGCGAGATCTCGAGGACGCGGATAATCGTTGGATCATTAGGGTCCACCCCAAGTCCCGAGAGCCGCTCGGGGCTGGCCTCGCGCACATAGGAGCTCCAGCTCATTGAATTGAGCGCATCGATCGTATCGGTCGACAGGCCGAACACCTTGGCGACATCGCGCATCGCACCTTTGGAGCGATAGGTGACGACGGTCGCCGTCAGCCCCGCGCGCCGACGGCCATATTTTTTGTATATATACTGCATCACCTCTTCGCGCCGCTCATGCTCGAAATCGACATCGATATCGGGCGGCTCGTTGCGCTCGGTGGAAAGGAACCGGCCGAAGACCAGATTGCCGGTAACGGGTTCCACCTCGGTGACCTCGAGGCAGTAGCAGACCATAGAATTGGCCGCCGAACCCCGTCCCTGGCAGAGAATATTGCACTCGTAGCGGGCATAACGGACGATATCGTGAACCGTCAGAAAATAGGCGGCGTACTTCATCTCCTCGATGAGCTTGAGCTCATTTATGACGCCATCCACCACCATCTGCGGAATGCCGCCCGGATAGCGTTTGTGCGCCCCTTCCCAGGTAAGGCGTTCGAGTGTCTGCTGCGCCGTCTCGCCATTGCCGGTGGTCTCTTCGGGATAGTTGTATTCCAGCTCGTCCAGCGAGAAATCGATAAGGCCGAGAATGCGCTGCGTCTCTGCGATAGCCCGCGGATGTTCGCGGAACAGCCGCGCCATTTCCTCGGGCGATTTGAGATGCCGCTCGGCATTGGCCTCGAGCCGCCGCCCCGCTTCGAATATGGTGAGATGCTCACGGATGCAGGTCAGCGTATCCTGCATCACCCGGCGGCGCGGTTCGTGATAGAGCACATCATTGACCGCCAGCAGAGGCACGCGGACATCCGCCGCCAGCGCGGCAAGACGGTTGAGCCGCGCACGGTCGTCACCGTGATAGCGGCAGGCCGCCGCGAGCCAGACGCGCTTGGGCGCGATGCTGCGCATATGGCGCAGCGTAGCGTCGGCCCTCGGCCAGTCAGTCTCATCGGCGTCGATGATGAACAGATTGCCTTCGGCATAGGCATCCAGATCGGAAAGATCGAGAAAGCACTCGCCTTTTGGCGCTCGCAGATTGCCAGCAGTCAGCAACTGGCAAAGATTGCTATAGGCCGCAAGATTGGTCGGATACGCAATGATGTCCGGGCTACCGTCGCGAAACACCAGCCGCGTGCCGACCATGTAGCGGAACGCGGGGAACTTTATCTTGAGGTCGCGCATGACGGTATGCGCACGCACCACGCCGGCGAAACTGTTGCGGTCGCACAATCCTAGTCCGTTAAGTCCGAGGGCCGCCGCTTGGATGACCATCTCCTCGGGCGAGGAGCCGCCGCGCAAGAACGAGAAATTCGACGTTGTCATCAATTCCGCATAGGGCGGCGTATCCGGCGCGATCTCCGGCGGCTTCAGATAATCGAGAAATGAAACGACGTTCTGGCTCATGCAAAGAACCCATGCAGATACCAGCGCTGCTCGCCTCTGCCATAAAGCCCTTCGCGGAACAGCCAGAACCGCCGACCGCCCTCGTCCTCGGCGATGTAATAGTCGCGGGTCAGCCCGATGCCGTCATTAATGGCAATATCTGCGGGCTCCCCTTCCGGCGCTTCTGAGGTGACGAGCGGCTTCTCCAGGCTCCACCATTCGACTCCGACCCGCTCCGGCCCCGAAGCCTTGACGAAGCGATAATTGATGCGCCGCCACACCATGCCGGGAGGCGGACCGTCGGGGACTTCGGCCAATGCGACCGTGACGGGTTCCGGTTGCGGCAACAGACGCAGCGGCCGTTTAAGAACGGGATCGGGCGCCGCATGCGGATCGTCTGCCGTCCGGGCAATGGCCGGCTCGAGCTTCACCGCCTGCTCCGGAATATGCGTATTGACGAATTTGTTGCGCATGATCGCCAGCGGTCCAAGCCGGCTCGCCATGCGGTCGTAAAGCTGGTCGAGATCGGCTGTGCCGTCCCGCACATCGAAGACGCCGATCTGCGTTTCCCCGAGCGGCAGCACCGAGCTCGCGGCGAGCCGGATCATATCGATGCCGAAGCCCGCATCATATTCGCCCAGGAGTCTCTCCGCCCGGTTGGTGAAGAGCCGCGTGATATGGAGTGCATCCCGCGTCGCCCGCGACGCATTGACCGACAGGGTCATCACCTTGTGATCGACCCGATAGAGGAACAGATGGAAGCTCTGCGCGCCCAGCCCTTCGCCTTCGAGCCGGCCCGAAAGCTGGAAGCTGAGGTCGCGCGCCGTCATCAGCACGTCGTCCATCAGCCCGATCGGCTCGGCGAAACGGCGCTCGGTGTAATATTCGGCAAGCGGGAGGCGGGGCGTGACGCGTTCTTCGATGAAGCCGCGCGCCTGATCGAGCTTCAGCAGCAGTGTCGCGCCGAAGCGCGCCTGCAGTGCGCGCCGGTCGTAATCGAAAAGCTGGCCGATCCGCTTGAGCCCAAGCTGGTTGAGCGCGCTGATCTGCGCCGCCTCGAGCCTGAGGCCTGCCACCGGCAACGGCGCGAGAACCGCCTCCATATCGCCCTCGATCACCTGCGGCATCGCGAAATGCGCCAGCGCCCAGGCCGCGCCGACGCTGGGCGCGATCGCACCGGAAACCGCGATGCCAAGCCCCGCAAGCCGGTTCATCAGGCGGTCGAGCATCCGCGCCTCGCCCCCGAACAGATGGCTTACCCCGGTGATGTCGAGGATAAGGTCGCCCCATTCGGCCTGGTCGGTGAGTACCGAGACGATGGGGCTGGCATTGGAATGCCAGTCGGCGAAATCGGCGAAGGCCTGCGCGATATAGCC
The DNA here is from genome assembly GCA_035549855.1 of Devosia sp. GTDB lineage: Bacteria > Pseudomonadota > Alphaproteobacteria > Rhizobiales > Devosiaceae > Devosia_A. The sequence continues at coordinate 69,919 of DASZPY010000013.1, forward strand.
CCGGTCGATCTCGCGGGCCTCGAGATTGGGGCAGATCGCCCGCGCATCCGACAGGCTCTGCGACAGGACCAGCCCGGCATGTGCGGCAGCCTCGTCCATCGCCACGATCCGCATCGCCCCGCGCTGCTTTTCCCAAAGTGCGAAGGGACGCGTCAGCGCTGCGAGATTCCGGTCAGCCCGCTTGAGACAATCGGTCTCCCATCGCGGCAGGGTGAGCGCCAGGAAGCGCCGCGCCGCCGGCAGGTTGAGTTGCGTCTCCTTGAGGTTCGACCGTAGCGAAACCATTTCCGGTCCAATCCAGAGTCCATTCCACAGCGTCCCGTCGCGAGCCGAGCCGCCCCTTTTCCAGTTGCACATGCCATCGCACCCCGTTGGGCGCGCGCGCATCGAACGGATTGGGTGCACTCGAGGCCGGCAGCACGCGCCAGCGGAAATGCGCGGCGCTGGCTTCCCGTTCGCGTCCATAACGGACAATGAAGGTGGAACTGCCCGACGCAGCCGAACGCAAATTCAGCCGGCGCGACGCGGTGAAATCGAGTGCTTTCATGGGCGTTGCGATATCGGCGATCACGGCGGCGACGGCCCGGCAGGCAATGGCCTCCTCCATCGCCCAAAGCAGATCGACCGGATCTTCCAGGCGGCCGATCACGACATTGTCCGGCTCGATCCCGAAGCTCTTGAGCCCCGCCCCATAGGGCACGCCGATGTTTAGGCTGTCTTTGGCAAGCTGCAGTAGGAGCAGTGCGGGGCGCTCGGCGCTCAGCAATTTGCGGGCATGGCCTAGGGCGAAGCTGAGCGCGGCGCCGGTATCCCGTATCTGATCGGTAAAAATCTCATGGAGAATCCCGCCCGGCAGGGCAAAAAAGGCCGGCGCATTAGAAGGAATCGCCCGTTCAGCAAGGAGCGGACGCTTCTCCAGCATATCGATACGGGCCCGAAGGCTGGCTAATGCCTGATGTTTTGAAAGGCCCTCCATACGAGCCTCCCTTGTTCTTCATGAGAACAAATAGAGAACATCAAACTCCGTTATAGAGTCAAGCGGTCTCTTGCAGGCCACCGTCATGTAGCCTCCATGCCTCAACTCACCGTGAGACCGCTCGACCGGACTTCCCGCAACCGGGACTTGCGCATTATCTGAAGAGGATACGGAGACTTCCCATGTTCGAGGCCATTTCCCGCCTCTTTTCCCGGCCTGAAGAGCCTTTCGACGCCCACGATCCCAAGCTGGCCGTGGCGGCCCTCCTTGTTCATCTCGCGGCCGTAGACGGAGAGATCCAGGAGGAGGAACGCTACGCCCTGCGCGGAGCGTTGATCGATCACTACGACCTCGACGAGGAAGAGGTGGATCAGCTCATTGCCGAAGCGACCCGCCGAGATAACGAGGCGGTCGACCTCTACCGCTTCACCTCGGCGATCGCTTCGCTGCCCGACGATGAGAAGATCAATATCGTCCGCATGATGTGGCAGGTGGTTTTTGCCGACAAGAAGAACCACGAACTCGAGGACAACATGGTTTGGCGCATTGCCGAACTGATCCATGTGCCGGCGCGCCAGCGTACCATATTGCGCAACCAGATGGCCAAGGCCTGATCAACGGCGCACTCTATTCGAGCTCGAACGCCTCGAATGCCCCGATCACCTGCGGCATCCTATCGCCGCAGGCGAAATCCCCGGCGAGTTCGTCGGCCGCCTGCCGCGCCTTCTCGTTTGCATCCTTGTTGGCCAGCGCATCGACATAGGCGATGTGGCAGGTCGCGCCCGGCTTCAGCTGCGTCACCACCAGCACCTGCCCCTCCCCATCGCCTTCCTCGCGCTGCGTGTACCAGCGCAGAATCGTCGCGAACGGTACGAGCGTGCCCTCATCATCAGGCCGCAGCCGCCACTCGATCTTCGGCCCGAGATGGTTGAATGGCGGCAGGGTCTGTTGCGCCGCCGGCTCGGTCGTCGAGGTGAGCCCGAATGACACGAACATGCGGAGATCGCCTTCCCCGATCATGACGGGAATGCCCTTGTATCCCGGACAGGCAAACGTGCCACCCATCTCGTCCGACGTAATCAACGTGCATTGCGCGAAATCGACGTCAGTATAGGCCGATTGCGCCTCCTGCGCCGCTGCGCTGCCAGCGGCCAGCCCCGCCAGGACAAGTGTCGAAACCAGTTTGCGCATCGAAGCCTCCCTCAATCTCCGGCCCAACAATGCCTTGCAATCGCCGCTCGGCCCAGGCCAGATCGTCGTCACACTGAACAGGCACCGGCATCATGAATATCGACGCCATCCCCATCGGCAACAATCCGCCCGACGATCTCAACGTCATCATCGAAGTCCCGCTCGGCGGCGAACCGATCAAATACGAGATCGACAAGGCCTCGGGCGCGCTCTTCGTCGACCGCTTCCTCTATACGCCGATGCGCTATCCCGGCAATTATGGTTTCATTCCGCACACGCTGTGCGGCGATGGCGATCCGCTCGACGTCCTGGTGATGAACTCGCGCCCATTGGTTCCCGGCTGCGTCGTCCGCTGCCGACCGCTTGGCGTATTATTCATGGAAGACGACGGCGGCCAGGACGAGAAGATTCTCGCGGTTCCCGTCCACAAGCTCACAGCCATGTACGACAAGTTCCACGATCTCGCCGATATGCAGCAGATTCAGGTCGAACGCGTGAAGCACTTCTTCACGCACTACAAGGATCTCGAGCCCGGCAAATGGGCCAAAATCTCTCACGTCGGAGACGCTGCCGAGGCACGGAAGGTCATCCTCGAATCCATCGAACTCGCCGCGAAATCGTGATCGCCGCGCGGAGGAAGAAGCGTCACGCCACCGTGTTGGACAGCTGAACCTTCGGAGACTGACCCATGCGGCTCGGCGGAACCATCATCGGCATCATCCTCGTCCTGCTCGGCGTGCTCTGGGCGCTGCAGGGGAGCAATCTGGTCGGCGGCAGCATCATGTCGGGCCAGAGCCAATGGCTCTATACCGGCATCGTTCTCGTCATCATCGGCCTCGCCACCATCTGGTGGGCACGCCGCCGGCGTTGAGTCCAAAGCAGAAGGCCCGGAGCGCTCCGGGCCTTTCCAAAATGCACGGGCAGCGGGACTCAATGGCCGCCCCAGCCGCCTTCCTGTGCCGGGGGCTTGCGCACGAAGAACGAAATCACGAATGCCACCAGCACGATCGACGCGCCGACCATGAAGGCGAGCTTGATGCCTTCGGTCAGGGCACCCGCCGGGAGCGGCACGAGATTTTCAGGATTGAACACCGCCGCCCGCGACGACATCAGCGCCACGAACAAGGCCACGCCGGCCGCACCTGCTAGCTGCTGGATCGACCCAAGCAATGCCGAACCATAGGAATAAAGGTTCGGCGGCACCGAACTCAGGCTCGCCGTGAACAGCGGCCCGAATAGGAACGCGAAACCGAGGCTCATCGCGATGTGTCCAGCGAAGATCGCCCACCACGGAGTATCGACCGTGACCAGCGTCAGTGCCCAGAAGACGGCGGTAACCACCGCCATCGCGGGCACGATCAGCGGCGTCGGTCCGACACGGTCATAAAGCCGGCCGACGAACGGCCCGAGCAGACCCATCATCAGGGCACCCGGCATCAGCATGAACGCGATCTGCCAGATTTCGAGATGCAGCACGCTTGAGAGATAGATCGGCAGCAAGACGAATGTGCCGAACATGCCCAGCATCAGGATGGTCAGCATCGCCATGGAGATGGTGAAGTTCTTCTGCTTGAGCGTCGATAGATCAAGCAAGGCGCGGCCCGTCCTGGCCAGCACGATCTGACGCCAGACGAACAGCACCATGACGATGACCCCGACGATGAGAGGAATCGCAGGATCCGTGATGCGCACATTCACGGGCTCGCCATAGGCCGACAGGCCATAGGCGACGCCGCCGAAGGCAATCGCCGACATTACCACTGACAGATAGTCGAGCGGCGCCTCGCGCGGCGTCGTGACATTGACCATGCGGCGATAGCCAAGCACCGCCGCGCCGACCGCGAACACCAGCATGAGCGCGAAGAAGAACGGCCATGGCAGATTGGCAAAGATCACGCCGGCAAGCACCGGGCCGATGGCGGGTGCCACCGACATGACGATCGAAATGTTGCCCATCATCTTGCCGCGCTGGTCGGGCGGCACGAGCGTCATCACCGTCGTCATCAGCAGCGGCATCATGATTGCCGTTCCCGATGCCTGCACCACGCGGGCGAAGACCAGTACGGGCAGGTTCGGTGATACCACGGCGATAGCAGTGCCCACCGCAAACAGGGAAATCGCCGCCATGAAGATCTGCCGCGTGCTGAAGCGCTGCAGCAGGAACCCAGTCACCGGGATGATGACGGCCATCGTCAGCAGGAACGCCGTCGTCAGCCACTGAGCAGCGCTCGCCTCGACATTGAGCGCCTTCATCAGGAGCGGCAACGCAACCGTCATTGCCGTCTCGTTGAGCATGACCACGAAGGTCGCAACCAGCAGCAGGTTGATGACTAGGCCGTTGCGCGCAGCAATCGAGGGATCGGCGGGCGCCGTGGCCGCAGGATCGGAAATCATTGTTTCGGAGGTCATATCGCAGTCCTTCGCTTCGGGCGGCAAAAGGGCCGCTCCCAATATCAGAAACCCTTCAAGGTTCAAGCCGGGCCCGAACCTTATTTTTCGTCACATTGCCATCTGCAGGAGATGCTTTCCGGCATCGTGATGTCCTTATGACGAACAGACCTGTCAGGAATCGACAGTGGTCCGGGCATCTCCGGATGATGCGGAGAACCGCCGCCGCAGGCCGTCCCCGAGTAGGAACAACCACAGGACATCTCTGCTTTGCGGCAGGCGCATCCTTCTAGGCGGGCTACCTCCCCTGCTTTATAGAGTCCGCGTGTCCAGCCCCTCGACATTCGACGGCACCCAGCGCCTGTTCCAGATCGGGTTGAAGCCTCTCGATTTCAACGAGTGGATCGACACGGACGATCACATCCTCCGATATCTCGATGAAAAGCTTCGCCTCGAAGCGGACCATCCCCATGAGACCTTTGCGGCTGAGCCGGGAACGGAAGCGGCGCAGCAGGAAACCCTCGCCTTGCTTCTGGCCCATCTGCTGCAACGCTTTCCTGATATCTATCATCGCGTCGGGACCACGATGTCCGTCGCCGGCAGGCCCGTTGCCCTTGAGGGCGCCAAGCCTCTCCGCATTGCCGCGCATCTCGTTCAGGAGGATCTGGTGCTCATGCGCCGCGGCGATGCGGGCTGGCGCCTCGCAGCAGGATCGCTGAACTTCCCCTCATCCTGGCGCCTGCGGGAGAAATTCGGCCGACCCATCCACGAGATTCATGCCCCGGTACCGGGCTTCGGCGCGGGCACGCGAAATGCCGAACTGATCGCCCGCATGTTCGACAGCCTGAAGCCAGCCATCGGGGTCACTCGATGGAACTGGTCGATCTATCCCGAGGCCGATCTCTATCACCCGGCATCTGGCGTAGGCGGGCTTAGGTTTGCCGGTGGGCTGGAAAATGCCTTCCTCCGCGTCGAACGACAGACGCTGCGCAAGCTCCCGGCAAGCGGCGATATTCTTTTTACGATCCGAATCTATGTCAATCCGTTGGCGCAGATCGCACGGCAACCCAATGGCGCGGTAATCGCGTCCGGTCTCTCCGAGCAACTCCACGGACTTGATGCCGACCAGCTCGCCTATAAGGGCCTGACTGCAGCACGGGATCAATTGCTGCAACGTCTCGGCGCGATCAGTGCCGGCTGAGGCTATTTGCGCATTGCTTTCGCCACCGCCTCGTCGATCGCCGTCTTGCCGCCCACGATCTGGAAGGTCTTTCCAACCGTCTTGGCATTGCCGAGCACCGCAACCACCGTGGCCGCTACATCGGCGCGTGCGATCTTGCCGACATCGACGCCATCGGTCGCAATGCCGATCTTGCCGGTGCCGCGCCCTTCTGTGAGTTCGCCCGGCTCGAGGATAGTCCATTTGAGCGAGGAGGCACGGATGGCCTTACTGCCGGCGCGCTTCTGCTTGTAATAGTCCTTCATCTCCGGCGTATTCCATTTGTCCGGGACGGGCGTGCTGTCACCCAGCGCCGAGATGGTGACGAAGCGCTTCACCCCGGCCTTCTCCGCCGCCTTCACCGAACGCACCGTTCCCTTGCGATCGAGGGCGCTCGATTCGCCTTCCGCCGAGCCGGCCGCGAACACCACGGCATCGGCGCCCTTCAGCGCCACCGCGAAATCGCTCAGCGGCGATTTGTCGAGGTCGAGCAGCACCGTCTGCGCACCAAGCTTGACCATATCCGTCATGTGCTTCGGATTGCGGATGGTGGCGACCACGGCATCGCCTTTCGCGATCAGTTGCTTGACCACCAGCATGCCGGTGCGGCCATGACCGCCGATCACCACAACGCGCATCTCAACGCTCCCTCGCCAGGCGGCGCGACAATGCGGAAAGCCGCCTGCCGGTTCAAGATGAATCCATTCCGTGGAGCAGGTCCAGCAGCCATGGCTCGTCGGATGTGCCTTCGGCAAGACGCGCCGCCGCGACGATCTCGAGCCAGGCAAGGACCCCGCTCCGCTCGCATCCCGACGCCGCGCAATAGGCAGCGAGATACGCCTCGGCCAATGACGGCATATGCGGCATCAGGAGCACATAGCTCCGGCACACATCTGCCTCCGATGGCCCGCTCGTCGCGTCGAGCCAGTCGACGACGATCACCGTGCCCGGCATGCCCATGATGTTGAACGGATGGAAATCGCCATGGCAAATGTGGTCGCCGTCGGGAAGAAGATTCAGCTTGCCAAGCAATCGCGCATGCTTGTCGCTGTCGAGCTGCGTGACCTGCCCGATGCGCGTCGCGAGCCGCTCCTTAAGCGACGGCAATCGCGCCTCCGATTTCGCATGGATAAGCCGGTGCAGTCTCACCATCTCGGCCACCACTTCCCCCTCGCGCCCGACGCCCAGCTCGGCCAGCACTGTGCCCGGCGCCCGGCCCATGGCGAGACCCCAGCGTCCATCGAACGTCCCAACCTCCGTCACTTCGGGTACTGCCAGGCCGTGGGAAGCCGCGATCGCCAGCGCCGCCGCCTCCCGGAAGGCATCGGCCTTGGCATCGGGCGAGCGGTAGAGTTTCAGGACGCCATCGCCATAGGCGAAGATCTCCGCCACCCGGCCGGAACCGACCAGCGCACCGATGGCATCGCGGTTCATCCGCAGCTCTCCTCTTCCCAACTCCTCGCGCGAGTCACCTCTGAGCGGCGAATATCGGGCCAAAACTAGGCACATCCCGCCACCGCTTTGCCAGATCATGGCCATTTCGACATGGCCTTTGCGCGGCGTCGTTATGTTGACTGCGTGAGTATGACTATGACCAAGACCAAAGTCGCGGCTCTTCTGGCTGTGATCCTTCTTGCCTTTATTGGCCCCACTCTGCCGGCTACAGCCAAATCGCTGGTGACGCTGATGACCAGTGACATCGGCAAGGGCCGACCCTCGGGCTGTCCCAAAGCCTGGTGTGCCTGCTATCTCGAAAAGACCCTGAAGAAGGCCGGCCTCAAGACGCTTGGCTCCAATGCCGCCCGCGACTTCGCCAAATATGGGAAGAAAGCCAAGGTCGGCCAGGTCGGCGCCATCATGGTGATGCCCCATCATGTCGGCATCGTCGCCGGCAAATGCGAAGACGGGCGGATCAAGCTCGTCTCCGGCAATCACGGCAACAAGGTCGGCACCGGCTGCTACGCCGCCGGCAAGGCCATCGCCTGGCGCGTGCCCGGCTGATTGCAGCGTCATCGACAAGCGGGACGGCGACATCGCTTGCCGTTCCACGCTTTCCGGTATTCTCTCCCCTCCCTGATCCGGAGAACCTCATGAAATACCGCTATCTCGGCCGCTCGGGCCTGCTCGTTTCGCGCATCTGCCTGGGCACCATGACCTTCGGCAACAAGGACTGGGGATGCGACCTCGAAACCTCGCGCGGCATCGTCAACGCCTTCATTGCGGGCGGTGGCAATTTCATCGATACCGCCGACGCCTATGTAGCGGGCGAAAGCGAAACCATGCTGGCCGCGATCCTCAAGGACCATCGCCGGGGCGATCTCGTGCTCGCGACCAAAGGGTGGTTCCCGACCGGCACGGCGCCGACGGCGCGGGGACTGTCGCGCAAACATCTCGTAGAGGCCTGCGAGGCGAGCCTTAGGCGGCTCGGCACCGACTATGTCGATCTCTACCAGTTCCACGGCCCCGACGCCTACACGCCCATCGAGGAATCGCTGGCCGCGGCCGACGATCTCGTGCGGGCTGGCAAGGTGCGCTATCTCGGCTGCTCCAACTTCTTCGGCTGGCAGATCGCCCGCGCCAACGGCATTGCGCGTGAGGAAAAAGTCACGCCACTGGTTTCGGCGCAGCATCTCTACAATCTCGTGCGCCGCGACATCGAGCGCGAAGTGCTGCCCGCCTGCGACGCTGAGGGGCTGGGCATGATCTGCTGGAGTCCGCTCGCCGCCGGCATGCTCTCGGGCAAGTATCGCGGCCAGAACAAGCCCGCGGAGGGAACGCGCCACGGCCACCAAACGGCCATCGTCGAGGACCGCTACTGGTTCGACGATGCGCTGAAGATGGTCGAGGCGTTGGTCAGCGTCGCAACGCGCATCGGCAGGACGCCAAGCCAGGTGGCGCTTAGCTGGCTTTTTGCCGACCGCCGCGTCACCGCAGCGATCGTTGGTGCGCGCCGTGTCGAACAGATCAGTGAGAATATGGAGGCCGGCGATTTCGATCTGCCCTCCGATATACGCGACGAGTTGACGGCTGCCATGCCCCTCAAGCTCGGCTATCCCCACGAATGGATCTCGCTCAACACGCCGGCTTCACTGGAAAAGGGTGAATTCCCTCCGGCGCATAAGCTGCCCGGCTAGAACAACGGTCTATCCGGGACTGGGTGTTGGCCCGACGCGCGCTATGCCCGCTTCCATTCCTCGTCGTTGAATTGGCGGGACGAGTTTAGCCGGGGGAAGGTGATGGCTGGCACGGGCTTAGCCAAGAATGTGCAGAGCGCCGACCAGCCTTCGCGCATGTCGAGGACCAGCAGTCGCGCGGGATCGATCTCTTCCTTCACCGCCGCGATGTGGTCGCGGAAGACCCGGATGGCGTGGGCGCGATCGCTCATACGCCCACCGAACACCCCGTGATTGACAACGCGGTCCGCCATCTCGGCGATGCGCCGCACCGGTGCGGGATGATCGGCCCGGCCGGCGAGGAAGGGAAGAATGGTCGCCGATACGCTGTCGAACCATTCGTCGGGATCGCGCACGGTGAGGATCACTTTCGCTTCCGGATAAGCCTCGGCAAGCTCGCGCCAGTAACGCGCGCCGGGCCAGTCGACCTGGGCGCGGTAGCCGGCAAAGATCTGGTCCCAGTCCGGCTGCCCGCCCGCAGCAACCGCTTCCCACAGGGGCAGTTGCGCCTCGGTGTTGTCGCGCACCTCGAACATATGGTGCGCCGGCCCAAGCTCAAGATGTTCGAGCGCAATCTTGAGTGAGCTGGTTCCGGTTCGGCCGAAGCCGGCTCCAATGATCTCCAGAGTCATGTGATCCTCCTTCCGGCGCGGCGATCGCGTCCGATGGGAGGAGACTGGCGCAAACCACGTCCAAAAATCCTGTGACCATTCTTAAACGATTCCAAATCTGCGCCGCTCACTTGAGCCCCGCCAGCGCCAGCCCCTCCCGCAGATGCGGCCAGCGCGACTGGAAGCGTGGCGCGACGACGTCCATCCCCTTGAGCGAGGTTTGCGGCGCGATCTCGAGCAGGCGCGCGATGGTCTGGCCGGCATCGTCCAGGCGGCCCAATTGCCCGAACGCGCTGGCGAGCAGCCAATAGGTCGGCGGCCAATCGACCAGCGTGTGGCGCGAGCGCTGCAGCCACTCGACTGCGCCCTCATAGTCACGCTTGAAATAGCGCGAGTAACCGACGCCCGCGATACTCTCATAGGCGCCCAGCGATCCGGGGCTGAGCTGATAGGCCCGTGCGAAGCAGGCCTCGGCCTCGTCGAGATCGCCCGCCATCATGTTGCAGATACCCGCCTGGTTGAGCACCAGCACATTGTTGGGATTGGCCTCGCGGGCACGCCGGACGAGCGAGAGGCCCTCCTGATGCATCTGCCCGACGGCCACCAGCGAATGACCGACAATGGCAAGCACTTCGGGGTCGTCGGTGCCGGCGGCGATGGCCGCGCGCGCCAGCGACAGGCAACGCGCACGCTCGGAGGCATCCAGCGGCTCGAGGCCAACCACCTCCCAGCGCACATAGGCCCATGAGGCGAAGGCCATGGCGAGGGCATAACCCGGATCGAGCGCCAGCGCCTCGTCGAGCAGCGTGATCGCCTCGCGATATTGAGCCGGATCCCGATCGAAGAAGGCGGGCAGCGCCCTGAGAAAGAGATCGTAAGCCTCGGCATTGCCGGGACGCCGGCGGCGGCTGCGGGCGATTTCCGCCTGCCGGATCTGTGGCTCGACCAGCCCGACCACCGACGCGCCGATATGATCCTGGAACTCGAAGATCTGGCTGAAATCGCCATCGAAATTGCGCGCCCACAGATGCGTGCCGCTTTCGGCATCCACCAGCTGCGCCGTGACACGCACGCGCTCGCCCGCCAGCCTTACGCTGCCCTCGAGCACATAGCGCACGCCCAGCTCGCGCGCGATCTGGCGTACATCGACCGAGCGGTCGCGATAGGTGAAGCTGGAATTGCGCGCAACCACGGCGAACGAGCGGAAGCGCGACAGCGCCGCGATCAGTTCCTCGACCAGGCCCTCGGCGAAATAGGCCTTGGCGGGATCGCCGCTGAGATTGAGAAAGGGCAGCACCGCGATCAATGGCGGCCCGGCCGGTGCCGCGTCGCTGGGCGCGTCGACCCCATTTTTCTCGAAGGCAGCGAAGCGGTATCCGATGCGCGGGATGGTGACGACCCAGTCCGATCCGTCCGGCCGAGGACCGAGTTCCTTGCGAAGGGCGGCGATTTGCACCGTGAGATTGCCCTCTTCCACCGTGACGTCCGGCCAGACCAGCGCCATCAGTTCGGCCTTGGTGACGACGGCTCCCTTTGCCGCGAGCAGCGCTTCGAGCACGGCCAGCCCCTTGGGGCCGACACTCAGCACGTCACCGCCGCGCCGCAGCTCCCGCCCCGGCACGAGGTGATATGGGCCAAAGGCGTGGGCGCCCGTCTCCATGGCGGCAATTGATGGCACGCGCCACGAATCGATGCACGGCGGATTTGGCCCAATGCCACGGCTCCTCATTGCAGCAGTCCAGCTTTTGAGGTACGTACGTCAGAGCCTTGGGAGGGGATGGTGGACAGCTACGAGCCCGATCCGGACTTTGCCATTCGCGACGAGGAGCAGCTCAGGGGCCTGTTCCAGCCCGTCCATGCGCTGGCGGCACTGAAGAGCCAGGATCGGCTCGACAGGCACGCCCAGGCCTTCATCCGCCGCGCGCCGTTCCTCTGCATCGGCACGCAGGACCGGGACGGGCGGGCGGATGTGAGCCCGCGCGGCGACCCCACCGGCTTTGTGCGGATCCTCGACGACCGGACGCTGGCCATCCCCGACCGGCCGGGCAACAACCGCCTCGACAGCCTCGTCAACATCCTCGCCAACCCGAGCGTCGGTCTGCTCTTCATCATCCCTGGCTTCGACGACACGCTGCGCGTCAACGGCACGGCCCGCCTCGTGACCGATCCGGCGCTGCTCCGGACCATGAGCGTCAACGACCGCGTGCCCAAACTCGCTATCGTCGTGACGGTCCGCGAAGCCTTCCTCCACTGCGCCAAGGCCTTCCGCCGCTCGCATCTGTGGGACCCGGCGCATCACCAGGACCGCAGCACCATGCCCTCGCTCATGCACATCCTGCTCGACGAAACGAACGGCGTGCCGGGCGAGGCGGAGATGCGGAGGGAGGATGAGGGGCTGGAAGAGGAGTACAAGCAGACGATGTATTGAGGGCTGGCGGGATTTGCAAAAATGCCTACGACGATACCCAGCCGCCGCCATGATGATGAAAGGGGTCGCGACCGGCCGCTTCCGGGGGCACTGGAATGCCGAGAGATGGAAGCAATATGCGCATATTGTGGGCAATGAGATCGGCGTACTTCTTGTGCCTCGCTCCCAAGCCATGAAGTCGCGCCGCCAATCCCTGCGCGACCTGCAGGACTATGCGCTCGGTAAGTCGCCGCTGTGCGGCTTTGTTGGCGATACCGAGCTGCGCAAGAAAGCTTGCGAAATCATTCGGTGAAATTGAGTCAAGCGTGGTGGCGTCGCCGATGCGATAGGCCAGCTCGTCGGTGAGATTGATGTCGAGACGCGTTGGAACGAGGTCGTAGCGCGGGGTCGTCTCGATCACATCGCCTGGAAGATGGAATAGTGAGAAATTCTTGGCATGGCCATCCACATTTCCGACTAGGAGGTCGAACACCGTCGCCCCCATGAAGCGCTGCCGTTCGATGACGGGGTTCCCGGTGCGATCCAGCAGCCCTGCTATGGCCGCGACGCGAAACCTGTGATCACCGGTTCCGTTGCGCTCGTATTTCTGGTGTGGGCTCAACCCCAGTGCCTGGCAGAAGTCCTCTTGATGGCGGCGCGATACCCTGCCGTCCGCATCGACAATCCGATCGAACCGCTCAAGGAGCAGAACCTCGAGATCACCGATCTTTTCGACTGAAGCGACAGTGGTGGGCATGCCAAGTTCACGCGACAGCTCCAACGTGCTCTTCTCCAGTTGAGCATCATTGCCGTGCCGGCGGTCGAATACTTTGATGATGTGCGTCGTCGGCGCGCCGCTTCCCGGTCTTGGCTCGGAAAACTGTCCGTTAGGAAGTCTGGTGAGCGCGACTTTGCTCTGAACCCCCGCCAGGGGCGAAGGATCGGCACGACCTTTCGGCAAGGGACGATGTTCAGCGATCGCGAGAACCAGGGCTTCCAGCTCGCCGTCACTGAGCGGCCGGTAGTCGCGGCCGAGCATGCCCGGAGTTTTGACCGGCGGCGCACCGGCAGGCAGAGCCGAGACCGCACCGGTGCAATCCTTGCCGAGATGCTCGAGTATGCCGAGAAGGTCATCGTTTTGAAGGCGATATTTCGCGACCGTCTGAGACCGGGCGGTATCGCGCTCCTGCAATAAGTTCTCAAAGAAGAACCTGCTGGTGGGGTCGTCGAAGGACGCATTGCGCAAAGGCATGGACATCGACAATGCGATACGATCGTCTCGCTCGAGATAGGCGGGACGGTATGAAAAGTGCACGTCGCCCTTGTCGGTACCTTCGAGGTGACCAACAGGCTCGGAGTAGCCGTCGAGCCAAACGTCGAGCTTGCGATGGGGCATCAGCGGTCTCGCAGAACGAGGTCGGATCCGAGCGCGATAAGGACGCGCAGGATTTTTCCGATTTCGGCAGTCGGTTTTCCGTTCTCGATTTCAGAGAGAAACCGTCGTCCCACCCCCGCAAAATCGGCAAGATCCTGCTGAGTCAACCCGCGCCGTTTCCGGCGCTCCGCAATGAATGTGCCCAGATCGGCGGCGTTGTGAATTGGACGGTCTGTGGACATTTTTGTTCCCGAACGGGAACATATGCCAATCCGGGTAGCAATTCAAGAGAAATGTTCCCGAACGGGAACATGTTGGAACGAATTCCATCAATGCTCCCGACCGGGAACAAAAACCTCGATCAATGCTCGGCCCCCATTCATCTGCCACTCGAAACGGCGTATCACACCACGCCGCTCAGCCGGGCCAGCACGGCCCCGCAGCAGCGCGACGACGTTGGTGATCTCGATCATCGGGTTCACGGCGTGACCCGCCGTATCCTTGTAGGGGCCGCCGACGGCATCGCCCGTGGCGGACATCTCGGGAATCGTCCGGATCCTCCTCTCCCCCTTGACCTATCTCAACACGCCTCCCCGCCTCCCCGTTAGCTTCGCACTCCAAGGCCCGCCTTCACGGCGGGCGAAAGCATCGGAGCTAGTCATGTCGGATGTCAAAGTCAGGGTCTATCGCGGCGACGATCAGCACTTGTCGAGCACCGTCACCATCCCTGGCGGGATCCTCAGGATTGCCGCCAATCTCGTGCCGCGGCGCGCCGTGGAGGCACTGCGCAATGAGGGTGTCGAACTCGAGGAACTGGTGGGCCTTTCTGAGCGTCCCGAGGCTCAGGGCAAGCTCGTGGAAGTCGAGGATCACGACAAGAACGAGCGCATCGTCGTCTCGCTGGAGTAGGACGCCGCCCGCGGCGTCATCGTACCATGGCGACGTCCCGATCAAAGCAAGGCATCGGCGAGGCGGCACAGCGCGACATTGAAGTCCTGCTGGCGCATCGTCACGACAATGGCGGCGACCACTGGGCCGGCAAGGACGGACGCTGGGGTGTCGGCGCGCCGTTTTCCACCATCGATTGCGGGCTCATGCTGGCCGAGTTGAGGATCGCACGCCCGCATCCTCTCGCCGAAGCCATTGCCGATCTGGTCTTGGCCTGCCGGACAGAGGATGGGCGCATCCGTCCGGGTCCGCATCTGGCGGTCCAGCCCTGCCATACTGCAAACGCCGCGCGCCTTCTCTGCCGGCTGGGCTATGCCGATGACCCGCGCCTGATTCCGGTCTTCGAGCACCTGATTACAGCCCGGCACGAAGATGGCGGCTGGCGCTGCAGCGTCCTCAAATTCGGCGCCGGCCCCGATACCGATGCCTCCAATCCGGGCGTCACGCTGAACGTCCTCGATGCTATGCGGTTCCGCAAAGACATGGTGTCGAACCGCGAACTGGCAGGCGCGGTCGATACGCTATTGGCCCATTGGTCGAGCCGGCGGCCGCTCGGCCCCTGCCGCTTCGGCATCGGCTCGCGCTTCATGCAGGTCGAGTACCCGATGTTCCGCTACAATCTCTTTAGCTGGGTTCATGTCCTGTCCTTCTACCCCAGGGCCCGCCGCCATCCCGCCTTCAAGGAGGCGCTCGGCGTCCTGCGCGGCAAGCTCCAAGCAGACCAAATGATCATCGAACATCAAAAGCCGGGCCTAAAGAGCCTCGAGGCTTTCCGGCCGGGCCTGCCCAGCACGCTGGCGACCGCGCGCTATGCCGAACTGCTCGGCAATGTCCGGTCCTAGCGATCCAGCGAAAGAGGCCCGGGAGCGATCCCGGGCCTCAATCATTCCATCGCTGGAACGGCGGTTCACACCACGCCGCTCATCCGGGCCAGCACGGCCAGCAGCAGCAGCGCGACGATGTTGGTGATCTTGATCATCGGGTTCACGGCGGGGCCCGCCGTGTCCTTGTAAGGGTCGCCGACGGTGTCGCCGGTGACCGACGCCTTGTGCGCGTCGGAGCCCTTCAGATGCTTGACGCCGTGGCTGTCGACGAAGCCGTCTTCGAAGCTCTTCTTGGCGTTGTCCCAGGCACCGCCGCCCGCCGTCATCGAGATGGCGACGAAGAGGCCCGTGACGATGACGCCCATCAGCATCGCGCCCAGCGCCTGGAAGCCGGCGGCGGCGCCGCCGATCCAGTAGATGACGAAGAACACCACGATCGGCGAGAGCACTGGCAACAGCGAGGGGATGATCATCTCGCGGATGGCGGCGCGGGTGAGGAGGTCAACGGCGCGCGCATAGTCCGGCTTGGACGTGCCCGCCATGATGCCGGCGTTCTCCTTGAACTGCCGACGCACCTCGATCACCACCGACTGGGCCGCGCGGCCCACCGCAGTCATCGACATGCCGCCGAAGAGGAACGGCAGGAGGCCGCCGAACAGCAGGCCCACGACGACATAGGGGTCGGCCAGCGAGAAGTTGAGCGCCGAGTTGATGTTGCCGAGGATGCCGCCGGTGGCCTTCTCCGAATATTCGAAGAGGTCCTGCGTGTAGGCGGCGAACAGCACCAGTGCGCCGAGGCCGGCCGAACCGATGGCATAGCCCTTGGTCACGGCCTTGGTGGTGTTGCCCACCGCGTCGAGCGCGTCGGTGTTGTGGCGCACTTCCTTGTCGAGGCCGGCCATTTCGGCGATGCCGCCGGCATTGTCGGTCACCGGGCCGAAGGCATCGAGCGCGACGATCATGCCGGCGAGGGCGAGCATCGTGGTCACCGCGAAGGCGATGCCGAACAGGCCCGCGAGATTGTAGGTGACGATGATGCCCACGACGATGACGATCGCCGGAAGCGCGGTGGCTTCGAGCGAGACGGCAAGGCCCTGGATGACGTTGGTGCCGTGGCCGGTGATCGAGGCTTCCGCGATCGAGTTGACCGGACGGCGGCCCGTGCCGGTGTAGTATTCGGTGATGACGATGATGAGGCCCGTAATGACGAGGCCGGCAACGCCGCACCAGAACAGCGCCCAGGGCGTGAACGGCTTGTCCACCGTGCCGAGCGCGGCATTGAGATCGCCGAACACCCAGTAGAGCACCGGCAGCAGCACGATGAGCGACAACACGCCCGTCGCAATGATGCCCTTGTAGAGGGCGCCCATGATGTTGTTGTCGGCGCCGAGGCGGACGAAATAGGTGCCGATGATCGAGGTCACGACGCAGGCGCCGCCGATGGCGAGCGGCAGCACCATGCCCGCGAGCTTGAACGCATCGGGCAGGACGATCGCGGCGAGCACCATGGTGGCGACCGCGGTGACCACATAGGTTTCGAAGAGGTCGGCCGCCATGCCGGCGCAATCGCCGACATTGTCGCCCACATTGTCCGCGATAGTCGCGGGATTGCGCGGATCATCTTCCGGGATGCCGGCTTCCACCTTGCCCACCATGTCGCCGCCGACATCCGCACCCTTGGTGAAGATGCCGCCACCGAGACGGGCGAAGATCGAGATCAGCGACGCGCCGAAGCTCAGCGCCACCAGCGAGTCGATCACCGTGCGGCTGTTGAAGGCGAAACCCAGGAACTGGGTGAGGACGATGAAGTAGAGCGTGACCCCAAGGAGCCCAAGGCCCGCGACGAGCAGGCCCGTGATGGCCCCCGCCTTGAACGAGAGGTCGAGACCCTTGGCCAGCGAGCTGATCGCGGCTTGAGCGACGCGGACATTGGCGCGGACCGAGACGTTCATGCCGATGAAGCCCGCGGCGCCCGAGAGCACCGCGCCGATGAGGAAGCCGATCGCGGCATAGATGCCCAGAAGGAAGTAGGCGAGGATGAGGATCACCACGCCCACGATCGCGATCGTGGTGTATTGGCGGCGGAGATATGCCGACGCGCCTTCGCGCACGGCGGCCGAGATTTCCTGCATGCGGGCCGAGCCCGAGTCGGAGGCGAGCAACCCCCGCGTGGTGACGATGCCGTAAACGATCGACAGCGCGCCCGCGACGACGATCGCCCAGAGGAGAAGAGTCATTCAGTGGTCCCTCAAATGTGGTGAGCGCCGGGAAAGCGTCGCAAACCCAGGGGCGTCGCCGCCCCTCCCCCGCCCGGCGGATTAGTGGCGCCGCTTCTGCCAAAATGCGGCGGCGGATTCAACCGGTTTTGGCGCTTTCGGGCGGGATTTCCGGGCGTTTCAGCCGATTATGGTGGCGAGCCGCCGGGCGATTTCCTCCGCCTCGCCCGGAATCGCCACTGTCTTGAGCCGCGCCGTCTCCCCGGCGGTGACGGCAAGGGCGGATTTGGGCTGGCCCAGAGCCTTGGCGAGAAGGGCGATCACGGCTGCATTCGCACGGCCCTTGTCCGCGGGCGCAGCCACCCGGATCCTGAGGATCGTGCGGCCATCGTCCCGGATTTCGGGGCCTTCGATGCGGTCGGCCCCGGCATTGGGCGTGACGCGGACGAAGAGTTCGATGCCGCCCGGTGTGGCCCGCCAGGGAAGGCTCATTCGAGCCCTCCGACGATCCTGGCCAAGGCGTCGACATAGCGGTTGCCGGCTTCGTTCAGCCAGACATGGCTTTTCGGCCAGGCGGCGCGGACGCCCGGATCGAAACGATAGGCGGAGATGAACGGAAAGTCGGGCGTGCCGAGCGGAACGCCCAGCGCAGTCTCGAGCGAAAATCGGGGCAGGATCGCCGCCGTGTCGCGGCAGGGAATGCCGCGCTGGCCGCGGATGGCCACGCCGACCGAATGGTTGGTGATGTAGTACGCGACGACCAGCTCGGTTCCCGGCACGTCGCGCCAGCGCGAGAAGGTATTGCCCCAGCGCAGGGTCAGCTCAGGAAAGCGCGCGGCGAAGGCCGCGAAGTAGTCGCGCCGCTCGCGGTCCGATTGCGGCGGGCGGGCCGATGCCCGCGCCATCAGAAGACGTAGGGGTAGATGTAGCGGATGATAACCTGGCGGATCGCATAGATCGCGATGAAGACGATGATCGGGCTGAGGTCGAGCTGCATGCGCGGCAGCAGGCGGCGTATGGGCCTCAGCACCGGCTCGGTGAGCGACAGCAGCGTCCGCCAGATGGCGTCCACCACCTGGTTGCGGGTGTTGACCACGTTGAAGGCGATCAGCCAGCTCGCAACGATCATCGCCAGCATCACCCACGAATAGATATCGAGGACGATCAGGACGACTTCGAGAATGACCCGCATGGTGTGGCTCCGGCCCGCGAACGCCGTTTATCTAGGCGGTCGCAGCCGGGGCCGCAAGCTTGGGCAGCTTATTGGGCGGGCGGTGCGGCCTGCAGTTCCAGAAGCTCGGCCATCCGGGCCTTGGCCTTGCCGCTGAGCTTGAGCGCCGTGATGGCGTCGAGATTGCTGGCATCGTCGCCGACCTGGATCAGCCCGACCATGCCGAGCGGCAGATGCGGCGTGCATTTGTAGGCATAGAGGCCGGGGACGGTGAAGGTCACGTCGATATTCTGGCTGATCTTGCCCTTCCACGGCTCGGCGCCCTCCGGGATGCCGCCCTCGAGGCTTTCGGTGTCATGGCCTTTGTCGACTGCAACGAAATGCACGATGTCGCCGGGCGCGATCTTGAGGAAGGCCGGCTCGAACTGCATGGTTTTGCCAGCCGCATCCTTGTTGACCATGTTCACGGTGAACTCGGCGCCGTAAGCGGTCCCGGCCAGCATGGTGAGTGCAACGGCCGCCGCAACAAGATTTAGTTTCATTCCAATTTACTCCGATCAATACGTCATGCGTCCATCAAAGGAACTGCACACGCGAACTGCGGCCTTACTATAGCGCGTCTAGATGCCGCTTTTGACGCAACGCAAACCATGGCTTCGTTTGACGTAACGCAAACCATTCACCTCGGTTCAAACTATGAGCGTGGCTGTCAACTTGGAGCCTTGTCATGAGCAATCCCGATCGCACCCTTCCTTCTCCCGCCGAAGCTGAGGACAATGCGGCCCGCGTCTCGCGCCGCAGCCTGCTGCTCGGCTCTGCCGGGCTGACCCTCGGCGCCGCAGCGCTCACCGCGTCCGGAGCCCTTGGCCAGCAGATGACCATGAATATGGACATGCCGGCCGATAGCGGTTCGGGCCGCCTCTATGACATCAACAGCTTCGAGGGCATCACCGACATCGCCCACGACCCGGCCGACATCCCGCCGCCGATCACGCGGCGCACGCCCGAAACCGTGCGCGTCGATCTCGAGACGGTCGAGGTCGAGGCCCGCCTCGACGCCAACACAACCTATCAGTTCTGGACCTTCAACGGCCGCGTCCCCGGACCCTTCGTCCGCGTCCGCGTCGGCGACACCGTCGAGGTGCATCTCAAGAACAACGAGAACTCGGTGATGATGCACAATGTCGACTTCCACGCGGCCACCGGTCCCGGCGGCGGCGCGGGAGCGACCAGCGCCAACCCCGGCGAAGAGAAGATGGTGACCTTCAAGGCGCTGAATCCGGGCCTCTATATCTACCATTGCGCCGTGCCGCCCGTGGCCATGCATATTTCGAGCGGCATGTACGGCCTGATCCTGGTCGAACCCGAACAGGGCCTGCCGCCGGTCGACCGCGAGTTCTATGTCGTGCAGGGCGAGATATACACCGAAGAGGATTTCGGCACGCCCGGCCTCGTCAACATCAGCTACGACAAGCTCGTCGCCGAGACGCCGACCTATTTCGTCTTCAATGGCCATGTCGGCGCGCTCACCGAGCACTATCCGCTGAAGGCCAAGGTGGGCGAGACCATCCGCATCTTCTTCGGCGTGGGCGGCCCCAACTTCACCTCGTCCTTCCACGTGATCGGTGAGATCTTCGACCGCGCCTATCAGCTCGGCTCGGTGGTCAGCCCGCCGATCGAGAGCGTGCAGTCGATCTCGGTGCCGCCGGGATCGGCCAATATCGTCGAGTTCAAGCTCGAAGTCCCCGGCCGCTTCGTCCTGGTTGACCACGCGCTGTCGCGGGCGGAAAAGGGCCTTGCGGGCTACCTCATCGTCGAAGGCGATCCGAACCCCGAAATCTTCAACGCCCCGCCCAACGACAATGCGTCGGGACATTAAGAGCCTGACAAGGAGCAGAAAATGACGATCAACAAACTTACAACCGCGTTCCTTGCCACGCTCGCGCTAGCTGCGCCGATGCTTCCGGCGGCCGTGTCGGCCCATGCGCATCTCGAGACCGCCAATCCGGCGGTCTATACCAATGGCGTCACCCCCGCCGAGCTGCGCCTCGATTTCTCCGAGGGGCTGGAGCTCGCCTTCACCACGGTGACACTCACGGCGGCGGACGGCACCGCCATCGCCACCGGCGCCCCGGCGCTCGATCCCGCCGATGCGACGCTGCTCATCGTCCCCCTGACCGGCGATTTGCCGGCCGGGGGGGTGAAAGTCGACTGGAAGGCAGTTGCCGAAGATGGCCACAAGTCCGAAGGTAGCTACAGCTTCACTGTCGCTCCCTAGGAGTCCGATTGGACCTGTTGCTCGAGGCCGCGCGCTTCGTCACCTATGCCGCGGCGCTGCAATTGTTCGGCGTCGCGGTGTTCCAGCGCTGGCTCGCGCCAGGAGGACTGCGCACCGCGCTCGAACCACGGGCGCGGCCTCTGGCGATCCTCGCGGCACTGGTGCTGCCGGCGGCGATGCTGGCCTGGCTCGCCGCCACCGCCGGCGGCATGGGCGATGGCTGGTCCAGCGCCATCGATCCCAAGACGCTATGGCTCGTCCTCACCGCAACATCCTTTGGCAAGATCTGGGGTCCTCTCCTCATCCTCGCGGTCCTGCTGGCCGCGATCGCCTTCTGGCGCAGCCATTGGACCGCGCTCGCCATCGGGACGACCGTCGCCCTTTGCGGCCTCGGCCTTGTCGGCCATGCCGCGATTGCGAGCGGCATGGCCGGCATCCTCAACCGCATCAGCCAGGCGCTGCATCTGCTGAGCTCTGCCTTCTGGCTGGGCTCACTCCTGCCGCTGCTCATCTGCCTGCCCTTCTTCCGCGACCCCGCGCATATGGCCGAAGCCGACCAGACCCTGCGCCGCTTCTCCGGCCTCGGCCATTTTGCCGTGGCGCTGTTGATGCTGAGCGGCGTCGCCAATTCCTGGTTCATCCTGGGAGGCAGCGGCTTCGATTTGACCCGGCCCTACGAGCAATTGCTGGCCCTCAAGGTCATGATCGCGATTGGGATGGTCTGCCTCGCCATCGGCAACCGCTACGTCTTCGTGCCGCGTATCCCCAATGGCGGCCCCGGCCTCGGCGAACTCGCCCAGGGCACGATTGCGGAGATCGTGTTCAGCGCTGCCATCCTTGCCCTTGTCAGCGTCATCGGGACGATGTCGCCCGGCTGACCGGCACAGTCTCAACACGGACCATCGACCCTTGACCAATCCCGTTGCCGTCCCCGGCGCGCGTCGCGCCCACAAGCCCGTTCCGCGCGGCATCGCGCGATCCGGCCCCGCCATTCTCTCCTATGGCTTCCGGCCCTTCTTCCTGCTTGCCGGCATCTTCGCGCTCCTCGACATGGTGCTGTGGATCGGCGCGCTGTCGGGCAATTGGAGCGTCGGCGGCAGCGCCGGGCCGATCGCCTGGCACGCCCATGAGATGCTGTTCGGCTATGGCGCGGCGGCTCTCTGCGGCTTCCTGCTGACGGCCGTGCCCAACTGGACCGGCCGCCTGCCGGTCTCCGGGCGTCCGCTGCTCGCCCTCGTCATCGTCTGGCTCGCCGGCCGGGCCGCGATGTTGTTCCCGTCGCTGCTCGGCGAGTCAGTGGCCGCCGCGATCGATGTCTCCTTCCTTCTCGGCCTCGCCGCCATCATCGCGCGCGAGGTGATCGCCGGGCGCAACTATCAGAACCTGCGCGTCGCCGGCGTGGTCACCGCGCTCGGCCTGCTCAACCTTGCCTTTCATGCAACGACGCTGCTGGGCTGGGATCCCGGCGGCATAGTGCGCGCCACCGTCGGCATGTTCTCGCTGCTGATTGGACTGATCGGCGGGCGCATCATCCCGAGCTTCACCCGCAATTATCTGGCGCGCATTGGCGAGACGCGGCTGCCCAGCCCGATCGATCGGCTCGACCGCATCTCGCTCGCTCCCGTCCTCCTCGCAATCATCACATGGGCCGTCGCACCCGATACGCTCGCAACGACCCTGCTCGCCGCCACCGCCGCGCTGAGCCAGGCTTGGCGCCTCTCACGTTGGCGCACAGTGCCTGCCCTGGCCGAACCGCTGCTGGCCATGCTGCATATCGCTTTCGTCTTCGTGCCGCTGGGCTGGCTCGGCGTGGCCCTGTCGAGCCTGGGGCTGCTGTCACCGGCCTCGGCGATACATCTGCTGACGGTCGGGGCGATCGGCGGCATGACGCTCGCCGTGATGTTCCGCGCCGCGCGCGGCCATACGGGCCGCCCGCTCAAGGCCTCGGGCCTCGCCATCGCGTCGTTCGGCTGCCTACTGCTCGCAGCGCTATTGCGTCCGGCTGCGGAAGTTTTTCCGGAGGCCTATCATCCGATACTGACGATGAGTGCCGCGGCATGGATCGCCGCCTTCACGCTCTTTCTCGCGGAATACGCGCCGATCCTGCTTGGGCCCTCGCTGGGTTCGAAGGCTTCGCGCCCGGCGCCCTAGGCGCGCGGCCCTGCTTCTCGCGGGGCGCGCAATAAATGCCGTAGAGCGTGGTCAGGATGCGCGCGACATCGTCGGATGCCAGCCTGTAGAGGATCGACTGGCCATCACGCCGGGTCGCCACCAGCTTCAGCGCACGCAGCTTGCTCAGATGTTGGCTGAGCGGGCTCTGGGCCAGTCCGACGAGTTCGCTGAGCTGGTTGACGCCAAGCTCCTCATCGAGGAGGTGGCACAAGATCAGCAGCCGCTTGGGATTCGACATCGCGCCGAGCAGCTCGGCAGCGTCGTCAGCCCGTGGCTCAAGTTTCGCGATGTCCATACTTGACATATTAGAATATTCGAATATGTGTGTCAACGATACGAACGGACGCTCATCGGAGACACCTCATGTCCAACCTCGGAAACATCGACCGCATCCTTCGCGCCGTTATCGGCATTGGACTCATCATCATTCCCTTCATGGCCGGATGGCCCCTGCTTGGCCTGCTGTCCAGCGTGATCGTCGGCGTCGTGCTCGTCGCCACCGCCAGCATCGCCTTCTGCCCAATCTACGCGGCACTCGGTCTCTCCAGCAAGCGGGTCGGGCGCCGCGACGCCTGATCGGAACGCTCATTCACAGCAAGACGCTCAGGAAGGCAAAATCATGTGGCCATTCACCACCAGCGCCAATCACGGGCTTCACTTTCGCCGCATCCATGCGGACTTCGCAATCAGCGGACAGATCGCTCCGGCGGATGTCGTCAAGGTCGCCGAGGCCGGCTTCAAGACGATCGTGTGCGCACGCCCGGACAACGAGGAGATGGGCCAGCCCAGTTTCGCCGCCATCGCCAGCGCGGCGCGGCGGGCCGGCATCGAGGCCGTTTACATTCCGGTGTCGGGCGCGATCGGTGAGGGCCAGCTCATACGCATGGAAGACGTGCTCAGGACAAGGCCCGGGCCCGTATTCGGCTACTGCCGTTCGGGCGCACGCGCCGGCTCGCTTTTCAGCGCGGCGAACGCCGCGCTGCGCTGAGCGGCCGAAGACCATTTGAAGGAGATCGAAAATGCAGCAGACCTGGAAGGACTACCTGAAATCGCTCTCGCCGGGCTTGCGTGACCTGCGCATCGGCAGCCCCGAGGTGATGAAGGGATTTTCGGCTATCGCCAAGGGTGCGCTTGAGCCTAAAGCACTGGACACCAAGACCAAGGAACTGATCGCTCTGGGCATCTCCGTCGCCACGCGCTGCGATGACTGCATCGGCTTTCACGCCAAGGCCGCGCTCGAGCAAGGCGCGACACGCGACGAAATCCTCGAGACACTGGGGACGGCAATCTATCTGGGTGCGGGACCGTCAGTGATGTATGCCGCCCATGCGGTGGCGGCGATCAACGAGATGTCCGCTGGCGAGCCCGCGACGGAGACGGCTGCCTAGCCCGAGAGTGCAGAGCGCTGCCGGCCTAGGCGCTCGCCGCCTTCACGGCGCGGAACTGCTTCTTGCGCTCGTTCGGGTCGAGCCAGATCTTGCGCAGGCGGATGCTCTTGGGCGTGACCTCGACATATTCGTCGTCGGCGATATAGCCCAGCGATTGCTCGAGCGTGAGTTTCTTGGGCGTGGTCAGGCGCACCGCTTCGTCCTTGGAATGGGTGCGGATATTGGTGAGCTGCTTGCCTTTGACCGGGTTCACTTCGAGATCATTGTCGCGGCTGTGCTCGCCGATGATCATGCCCTCATAGACATCGACGCCGGCATCGATCATCATCGGCCCGCGCTCTTCGAGGTTCCACAGCGCGAAGGCGACTGAAACGCCGTTCGAGTTGGAGATGAGGACGCCGGTGCGGCGACCCGGCAGCGCACCCTTATAAGGCTGGTACTCGTGGAACAGGCGGTTGAAGATCGCCGTGCCGCGCGTATCGCTCAAGAGTTCCGGCTGGTAGCCGATCAGCGAGCGGGTCGGCACGTAGAAGCGGAGCCGCGTGCGGCCGGTGCCCGAAGGGCGCATGTCGACGAGATCGCCCTTGCGCTCGGTGAGCTTCTGCACCACCACGCCCGAATGCTCGTCATCGACATCGATGATGACTTCCTCGATCGGCTCGAGCTTCTGCCCGTTTTCCTCGCGCAGCACCACGCGCGGGCGCCCGATGGTGAGCTCGAAGCCTTCGCGGCGCATATTCTCGATCAGCACCGCAAGCTGGAGTTCGCCACGGCCCGCGACTTCGAAGGAATCTGAGTCGGTGCCTTCGGTGACGCGGATCGCGACATTGCCCTCGGCCTCGCGCAGCAGGCGATCACGGATGACACGCGACTGCACCTTGTCGCCTTCGCGCCCGGCCAGCGGGCCGTCATTAATGCGGAAGGTGACGCTGAGGGTGGGCGGATCTATCGGCTTGGCCGGCAGCGGCTCGTTGTTCTGCGGCACGGTGATCGTATTGGCGACCGTCGAGTCCTCGAGGCCGGCAATGGCGACGATGTCGCCCGCTTCGCCCAGATCGATCGGCGTGCGCTCGAGTCCACGGAAGGCCAGAACCTTCGACACACGGCCCTTCTCGATCTCCTTGCCGTCGCGGCTCAGCGCATGGACGGCATCGCCGGCCTTGACCTGGCCGGAGGTGATGCGGCCCGTGAGCACGCGGCCGAGAAACGGATTGCGCTCGATGGTGGTAACGAGCATGCGGAACGGCCCCTCCTCCACCCTGGGCTCGGGCACGTAGGCGACAACCTTGTCGAGCAGCGGCGCGAGGTCTTCCTTGGGGCCTTCCGGTTTCTCGCTCATCCAGCCCTGCTTGGCCGAACCGTAGAGCACCGGGAAATCGAGCTGCTCCGGCGTTGCTTCGAGCGCGATGAACAGATCGAAGATTTCCTCGAGCACTTCGAGATGGCGCTCGTCGGGGCGGTCGATCTTGTTGATGGCGACGATCGGGCGAAGCCCCTGCGCCAGCGCCTTGCCGAGCACGAATTTGGTCTGCGGCATCGGGCCTTCGGCGGCATCCACCAGGATCACCACGCCATCGACCATCGAGAGGATGCGCTCCACCTCGCCGCCGAAATCGGCGTGGCCGGGGGTGTCGACGATATTGATGCGCGTGTCCTTCCAGACCAGGGAGGTCACCTTGGCGAGGATGGTGATGCCGCGCTCGCGCTCCAGGTCGTTGGAATCCATGGCGCGCTCTTCGACGCGCTGGTTGTCGCGGAACGCGCCGGACTGCCGCAGCAGCACGTCGATAAGGGTGGTCTTGCCATGGTCGACATGGGCGATGATCGCGATGTTGCGCAACGCCATTGGGGCCGCCTGAAATGCGAGGGAGACGATTGGCGGCTCACATAGTGGGGAAAGCCCGGATTCTCAAGCGCTTTCGCTGCATGAGGGGGATGCGGGACGAAGCGAGGACCCATCCTGGCGCATCAGGCGGGCCGCCGCCTGACACCGAGCGAAGGCCCAACTCTTTTTGCAACGCCCCGGGGAGCAACACGTTGTGGGGGCGACCGCCGAAGGAACGGGGCTCGGGGCGGTTGTTTTTACCACGGAGAGAGAAACATGAAAAAGTTGATCCCACTACTCTTGGCCTCCAGCATGATCGCTGCCGTTCCGGCGGTCGTACTCGGCCAGGCGGCCGCTCCGGCCGTATCCGAAGCACTGCCGAGCGCCGAGGCCGGCGCCATGGCCGGCACCCAGTTCACCTGGACCGACCTGCTGGCCTCCGTGAATGCTCAGGCCTCCGGCACCGCCCAGACCGATTGGGCATCGCTCGTCGGCGGCATCACTGCCGACAGCAACGTGCAGATCGTCGACGTATTCTCGCTCGAAGGATCTCCGGCCCAGGCTGAGGGCGACACCACCCTGCAGGCCGCCCTTGATACCAGCGGCCAGTCCATGACCGGCCTGCACACGGCCATCAGCGGCAATACGGCGCTGGTGGACAAGCTGACGGCACAGGGCTACAGCGCCGCCGATGTGGTGGCGATCACCTCCAACCCGGACGGCAGCTTCCTGATCTACGTCAAGCCGGTCGCCGGCGCGGCACCAGCCCAGTAGCCGACATCGACGCCGCGGGAGGCTGAAGGCCTCCCGCACCCCCCGCAGGCGGGCCGCCCTGAGCGGTCGCGGTCCATTTGTCGCATCGCGGTCACGATCGCGGAAAATCGGCGCAGGGCCCGTTGCGGAATCAGACCGGCACCCCGCAAGATGCGCGCAGGGGGCAAGGCCGGCTGGACTTTTTCCTAAGGACCCTCGACGCGGCGCGGGACGCCAGGGGGTTTACCGGATGCAGTTGTGGTTGGTTCGACTAGGCATCGCGGCGCTGCTGGGCGCGGCGAGCGCGGCCCCGGCGAGCGCCGCCTTCTTCGAGATGCTGCCCGATGGCCGGACGATGCATATCGTGGGCAGCCTGACCAATTACGATGCTCCCGTCTTTGGCGATATCATCGAGCGCAACGGCGGCATCGACCACATTGTCTTCACCAGCGATGGCGGCAGCATGGGCACCGCCATGGCGATCGGCCGCTATATCTACGAGCACGGCATCACCACGAGTGTGCAAGGCTACTGCCTTTCGGCCTGCGCCTTCACCTGGCTGGCCGGCCGCAAGACGGGACTTTCCATCGAGGACGGCGCCCTGGTGGGCATCCATATGCCGTTCACCGACACCGAGTCGAACGTGACCTTCGAATCGGTCGCCGCCGGCGCCTGGTATCTGGGTCTGATCGGCGCGCCGCAGGTGCTCATCGTCGACATCATGAACGCCTCGCTACCGAGCAATGGCATGACCGATTTTCTCCCGCTGCTCGCCAA
Source organism: Devosia sp. (assembly GCA_035549855.1). GTDB lineage: Bacteria > Pseudomonadota > Alphaproteobacteria > Rhizobiales > Devosiaceae > Devosia_A. The sequence continues at coordinate 97,611 of DASZPY010000013.1, forward strand.
GGAAAGCATCAGCATCACGGTCTCGCCCAAGGTGGTTGCGACGGCCTCGGCGAATTAGCCGCGCGGCCAAAAAGCCTTTCGGACTAGCTGACCGCTCTGAGCTTGGGCCGGGCCTCTTTTTCCAGCAGTTCCACCACCTGCGCCAGCGGCAGCGGCGGGGAGAACAGGAAGCCCTGCACTTCATTGCAGCCCTGCTCGCGCACGGCCCGCAATTGCTCCTCGGTCTCGACGCCTTCGGCCGTCGTCGACATGCCCAGCGAATGGCCGAGCCCGATCACCGCCTTGATGATGGCGAGGCTGTCGCCCCGGCTTTCGAGGTCGCGCATGAAGGAGCGGTCGATCTTGATCTTGTCGAACGGGAAGGAGCGCAGATAGCTGAGCGAGGAATAGCCCGTGCCGAAATCGTCCATCGAAATGCGGACGCCCATGGCGCGCAGCCGGTGCAGGGTCTGCAATGTCTGCTCGCTGTCATTGAGCAGCAGTGACTCCGTGATCTCGAGCTCGAGCCGCGTCGGGGGCAATCCGCTGTCGACCAGCGCCGAATGCACCGTCTCGAACAGGCGCTTGTTCTTGAACTGCACCGGCGAGAGGTTGACCGCGACCCGCGCTTCCGTCGGCCACAGCACCGCAGCCTTGCACGCCTCGCGCAGTACCCATTCGCCGATGGCGACGATCAGCCCCGTTTCCTCGGCGACCGGAATGAACTCGGCCGGCGAGATGGTCTTGCCCTCATGCGTCCAGCGCAGCAGCGCTTCGAGGCAGGTGATGCGGTTTTCCTTGAGCCCCACCAGCGGCTGGTAGACGACGCGCAACTCGTCGCTGGCCAGCGCCAGCCTGAGGCCGGCCTCGATCATGCGCCGCTTCTGCAGCGCGGCATCCATGTCGCGCTCGAAGAAATGATAGGTTGAGCGCCCTTCGGACTTGGCGCGGTATAGCGCCATGTCGGCGTTTTTCATCAGCACGTCGGTGCTCGTGCCATCCTGCGGCGCGATCGCGATGCCGACCGAGGCGCCGACCACGATGTGGTGGCCGTCGATCGTAAAGGGCGCCGACATCGATTTGACGATGCGCTCGGCGATCGCCGCGGCGTCGCCGGGCCGCTCGATGGGTCGGAGCAGCAGGGAGAACTCGTCGCCGCCCAGGCGCGCGAGGAGGTCGGTTTCGCGCGTCTGCCCCCAGAGCCGGGCCGAGGCCTGCTTCAGCAGCTTGTCGCCGACGGCATGGCCGAGCATGTCGTTGACCGATTTGAAATGGTCGAGATCGATGCACAGTACAGCGAGCTTTTCGCCGCGCTCGAGCCCCGGCTCGGCGGCGGCCATTTCCTCGAGGAACTGCGTGCGGTTTGGCAATTCGGTCAGCGCGTCGTGCCGCGCCAGGTGCTCGATCCGTGCTTCCTGCTGACGCTGCTCGGTGATGTCCTCATGCGTCGACACCCAGCCGCCATCCTTCATCGGATGATGCTGCATCAGGATGGTCCGCCCGGCGAAATCGAGGAATGTCTTCTCGTAGGCGCCCTTGGCGATCACATTGTGCCGCCAGGCGATGTATTCCTCGCGCGAGCTCGAGGCATGCATGCCGTTGTCGAACAGCTTGCCGAGGATGTCGTCGAGATCGGTGCCGGGCTGCACTAGGGAATCGGGCAGACCGTAGATGCGCTGGTAGGGCGCGTTGCAGATCACCAGCCGGCCCCGCGCATCGAACATGCACAGGCCCTGCGAGATATTGTTGACCGCCGCCTCGAGCCGGATGTTCTGCCGCTCGAGTTCGAACTTGCGCTTCTGGACGATCTCGGAAGAGGCGATCTCCTCGGTCACGTCCTCATGCGTCACGACCCAGCCCAGGCCGGGCGAATAGACATGCGCGGTCTCGATGGTGCGCCCGCCCGACAGGAGCTCGCGCGACTTGGCCCGCGCGCCGCTGCGATTATTGAGCAGTTCCTTCTTATAGGCGTCGAGGAAATCCGCCGGCGACTGGTCCGGGTGGTTGCCCATCTGGTCGGACAGGTCCACCACCTCTTCCAGCGTCATGCCCTTGCGGATGCGGTCCGCCGGGAAGCTGTACATTTCGAGATAGTGCCGGTTCCATAGCGCGAGCTTGAACTCGCCGGTCCAGACGCAGAAGCCGTATGGGATGTTCTCGAGCGCGGCGTCGAGCAGCAAGGCACTGTCGGTCTGCCCGGCCTCCCCTGCCATCGATGCCACCCCGCAACTCCCTTACGGAAAGCTTTTTAAGTACCGAGGGACGCTACCGCCTTGTGCTTAAGAACGTTTTAAGTGCTGCAATCGATTACATCTGCCCGATGACAAGGTTATCATTCCGTTGTTCCGGGCGTTTCGCGCTGTGGGCGATTACCGGCTATTTCCGCCGTTCGAGTGCCTTGCGGCGAGCCGCGTAAGTCCTGAGCCGGAGGCCATTGAGGCGGATGAATCCCTCGGCGTCATGATGGTCGTAGGCGACCGCGCCTTCCTCGAACGTCACCAGATCCATCGAGTAGAGCGAATAGGGGGAGGACCGGGCGATCACGGTGGCGCTGCCCTTGTAGAGCTTGACGGTGACTTCGCCGGTAACCAGCTCCTGGCTACTGTCGATCAGCGCCTGCAGCATCTCGCGCTCCGGCGAATACCAGAAGCCGTTATAGATCAGCTCCGCATATTTGGGCATGATCTCGTCCTTGAGATGCGCCGCCCCCCGGTCGAGCGTGATCGACTCGATGCCGCGATGGGCCACCAGCAGGATCGTGCCACCCGGCGTCTCGTAGACGCCGCGGGACTTCATGCCGACAAAGCGGTTCTCGACGAGGTCGAGCCGGCCGACGCCATGCGCCCCGCCCAGTTCGTTGAGCCTGCCCAGCAGCCGCGCCGGCGAGAGCCGCTCGCCATTGACCGAGACGGCGTCGCCGCCTTCGAAGCCGATTTTGATGATCTGCGGCTTGTCCGGGGCATCCTCGGGATGGACGGTGCGCTGATAGACATAATCGGGCGCGACCTCCGCCGGATCCTCGAGCACACGACCCTCCGACGAGGTGTGCAGCAGATTGGCATCGACCGAAAAGGGCGCCTCGCCGCGCTTGTCCTTGGCGATCGGGATCTGGTGCTTTTCGGCATAGTCGAGAAGCTGGGTGCGCGAGCGCAGCTCCCATTCGCGCCACGGTGCGATGACTTTGAGATTGGGCGCCAGTGCGTTTGCGGTGAGCTCGAACCGCACCTGGTCATTGCCCTTGCCCGTCGCGCCATGGGCGATGGCGTCGGCGCCGGTTTCCTCCGCGATCTCGACCAGATGCTTGGCGATCACCGGACGCGCGATGGATGTCCCGAGCAGATATTGCCCCTCATAGACCGTATTGGCGCGGAACATAGGGAACACGAAATCGCGCACGAATTCTTCGCGCAGATCGACGATGCGGATGTCCTTGATGCCGAACATCTCGGCCTTCTTGCGCCCCGGCTCCAGCTCCTCGCCCTGCCCGAGATCGGCGGTAAAGGTGACGATTTCCGCCTGATAATGCTCCTGCAGCCATTTGAGCATGATCGAGGTGTCGAGCCCGCCCGAATAGGAGAGGACGATTTTGTTGATGTCGCTGGACATGGGGCGCCTGGGGCTGAAGGAGGAAAACTGGCCGCTCTAAAGCAAATTGGCCGGCTCCGCACAATGGCCGCCGCTAGAGCGGGCGGGCCATCACATAGTCGATGAAGTCGTAGGGCCCCATGCGGACCGGCACTTTCGCCTCCTCCGCAAAGCCCCGGGCCTTATACCAGGCAATGGCCGGCGCATTGCCGTCATTGACGTAAAGGGCCGCGCTTTGGGCGCCGGGAAAGGCCGCAATCGCCCGATCCATCAGGCGGCTGCCCAGCCCCAGCCCGCGCGCCGAGCCCAGCACATAGAGCTTCTTGATCCAGACCCGGTCGCCCTCGCGATAGGCGGAGGCAAAGCCCGCCGGCGCGCCCGCGGACCGGGCAAGGAAGTAGCGGTGGCCGCGCCGGACGACATCGTCCTGCAGCGTCTCGAGAGCATAGATGTCGTCCAGCATCGGCCCGATCTGCTCTGCCGGCAGGATGCCGGCATAGGCCTCTGGCCAGATGCGATAAGCGAGATCGCGCACGATCCCCAGCCCCTCGACACCGATCTCGGAAATCTCGACCGTCACGACGCTTCCTCCTCGGGGAGGCACTATCCGATGGCTTCGCCCTGTTCAACCGCACCGCGCCGTGCCAAATGCCCGCCATGAATGAGGCCAGCGGACATCTCCGGTGAACTACCGCCACGCTTTCCATGCCGGCAATTTCGCCGATGTGATGAAGCACATCGTGCTGACGCGGCTGATCGAATATCTGAAGCTCAAGCCCGCCGCCTTCCGCGTGATCGACACC
>DASZPY010000014.1:0-68696 GCA_035549855.1 Devosia sp.
TCGATCTATGCGGCGATCGCGCGCGGCGGCTCGCCTGTGCTGTTGCATGACGGCGTCAAGGATGCGGTTCCGGCGACCGATGGCGCACCCGTGCTCGATCCGGTCGCGGCGTGGTATGTCACCGACATCCTCCGCGATGTGCCGCCACCGCTCAATGGTGCGCCGGGCCGCATCGCCTACAAGACCGGCACGTCCTATGGCTACCGCGACGCCTGGGCCATCGGCTATGACGGCAAGACCGTGGTCGGCGTCTGGGTCGGCCGGCCCGACGGGGCGCCGGTGCCGGGCATCTCCGGCATCACCGCCGCCGCCCCGATCCTCTTCGAAAGCTTCGACCGGCTGTCGAATACGACAGCGCCTTTCGCGCCCGCGCCGGACGGCGTGCTGTTCGCCTCCAATACCGAACTGCCGCTACCGCTCAAGCGCTTCCGCCACCCCAATGCGCAGGTGGTTGCCGCCGACGCGTCGCCCGAAATCGCCTTCCCCGCAGACGGCGTGGATGTCGACCTCGGACTTGCCGACGGCAGCGCGCGGCCGCTCATCGTCAAGGTCCGGAACGGCGTGCCGCCTTACACATTCATGGCGAATGGCGCCCCCTTCGGCCGCTCCGCCTTTGCGCGGCAGGAAAGCTGGACACCCAATGGACCGGGTTATGTCACCCTGTCGGTGATCGATGCCAAGGGCCGCTCCGACAAGGTCACGGTGTTCCTGAACTAAGTGGCACCCGGCAGCGGGAAGCGCTGCACTTCGCCGAGCAATTCCAGCATGCCCGTCACTTCCGCTTCAGCGAAGGCGCGACCACGCTCGGCCGTGGCGTTGAGCGCATTGCCAACAGCGCCTGCGGGGTTGAGATCGGAGGCGATCCACGACCATGCATGCGTGCCGGTCGGCCGCAGATATTTGAACTGCTGCTCGTCGCGCGCGGCGATGGAGCGGAAGTCCTGCGCGTTCTCCATGCGGACGAGGTCGGGCCGGAAATGCAGCATCAACGACGTCTCGAGGTCGCCCGCGTGAATGCCGTGGCGCTTTTCGATCTCTGTCAGCATGCCCTCGGGCGGCGCGAAACGCGTCCAGCCGGTCTTCACCACCAGCATGTTCTCGCGCACGCGTAGCTCGCGGCCGACGATGTCCATGATGGATTCGTTGCCGCCATGGGAGTTGATGAAGACCAGCTTCTTCACCCCGGCCCGGCTCACCGATTGACCCAGCTCGAACCAGGCTTCGAGCAGCGTGTGCGCCGCGTGGCTGACTGTTCCCTTTGCCCAGATGTGCTCGTTGGACTTGCCCACCTGCTGCACCGGCAGGATGCGGATATCGAGATCGGCCGGTGCGCGCTCGATGAGCATGTCGAGGCAGCCACGATTGAGAATGGAGTCGACGCCGACGGGCAGATGCGGTCCGTGCTGTTCCACCGCCGCGATGGGCAGGATGGCGATCGTCCGCATCGGGTCGATCGTGTCGTATTCGGGTGCCGGAAAATCCGTCCACCAGATCCTACGGGTCATAGGCGTGTCCCGCGAGCGGCGCGGCCGCGACGGCTTCAACCTCGACGAAGAATTCCGGTCGGGCGAAACCCGAGACGATCATCAGTGTCGATGCGGGTAGTGGATCGGCGAAGCGGCTGTTGCGCGCCGTCATGTAGTCCTTCAGATGCTCGCGGCCGCTGACATAGGCATTGAGGCGGACGATGTCGGAAAGCTCGAGGCCGGATTCCGCGAGGATCGCCGCGAGATTGTCGAAGCAGAGCTGCGCCTGGCCGAGGCAATCGGGCGGGATGTTCCCGGCCTTGTCGATGCCGAGCTGGCCCGAGCAGAAGACGAGCTTCTGCCCCGGCGCCACTTCGACTCCATGGCTGTAAGGGGCGAAAGGCGGGTGGATGCTGGCAGGCGCGAGCGGACGGTGCATGAGAGGCCTCGGTGGCCTGCTCAGCTAACCGGCAAAACAGCCCGAAAGCCAGCCCCTTTTCCGGCCCCGCTGCCGCGAAACTGGGCAATTCCTCTTGTGCCGCAATTTTAGGCTTTCATTTTGTCCCGCCGCGCGGAATCTATCCCGCATGATGCTGCATGCGAGCATCGCGCGCCCGGCGAGCGTCAATTTCCCATGGGCTGCGCAGGCGGTTCGTCGCCACAACAGGGAGACTACAAAATGAAGCACACTGCTCGATTGCTGGCGGCCGCGACGCTGCTGGCGCTGGGGACGGCCGTCCCCGCCTTCGCTCTCGACGAGATCACCTTCGGCACCAACTGGGTGACCGAGCCCGAGCATGGCGGCTTCTACCAGGCCGTCGTCGATGGGACCTACGAGAAGTACGGCCTCAAGGTCACCATCGTGCCCAAGGCCGAAGAGGCGATGCTGCTGGGCGGCAAGATCGACTTCTACATGGTGGGCAATTTCCTGCAGACCTTCTCGGCCGCCGAGCAGGACGTGCCGGTCACGGTGGTCGCCGCGATGTTCCAGAAGGATCCACAGATCATCATGGCGCATCCCGAGATGGGGATCACCAAGTTCGAGGATCTGGCCAAGCTGGACTCGATCTTCCTCGGCGATGATCTCTATGCCAGCGGCTATCGATGGATGATGGCGACGTGGCCGGCTTTCACCGACGCCAAGCGCAAGCCCTACAATTATTCGGTCGCGCCGTTCCTCGCCGATCCGAAATCCGGGCAGCAGGGCTATCTCACCTCGGAGCCCTATGCGGTCAAGACGCAGGGCGGGTTCGAGCCCACTGTGTTCCTCATGGCGGATGCGGGGTATTCGACACCCTCGACCATGATCGAAGGGCTGTCGGAATATGTCACGGCCAACCCCGACATCACCAAGCGCTTCGTCGAGGCGTCGATCATCGGCTGGTACAATTATCTCTATGGCGACAACACAGCGACCAACGAGTTGATCAAGTCCGAGAACCCGGATTTCAACGACGATTTCATCGCCTACTCGATCGGGGCCATGAAGGACAGCGGCCTGCTGGTTTCGGGCTCCGCGGTCGATGGCGGCATCGGCTGCTTCACAGACGCGACCGTCAAGGACTTCTACGACAAGATGGTGTCGGCGGGCGTGGTCAAGGCGGGGCTCGACCTCAGCAAGGTCTACACCACCGAGTATGTCTGCAAGGGCCTCGGCAAAGAACTGGTCAAGTAGGGCAAAGCCTGACAGAAGCGGCGGGCGCGGACCGCGGTCCGTGTCCGCCCCAGTTGAAGGACCGATCGACCAGTGCAGACTGCCGCTGCCAAAGCCGCCGCTTCATCGATGCCGAGCATGGATCACAGCGGCAAGCCGCTGGTGTCGCTGAAGGCGATCTCCAAGGTCTTCTCCAACGGCACGCTGGCGCTTTCGAACATGTCGCTCGATGTGCGTCGCGGCGAGTTCCTGAGCCTGCTCGGGCCATCCGGCTGCGGCAAGTCCACGGCGCTCCGCATCATCGCCGGCCTGGGCGAGCCGAGTTCGGGCACGATCGAGTGGCCGAGCGCGACGGCCTACGACTCTGCCGGCAAACCTGAACGCGAGATCGGGTTCGTCTTCCAGGAACCGACGCTGATGCCCTGGGCCACGGTCGCCGACAATGTCTGGCTGCCGTTGCGCCTCAAGGGCGCCTCGCGCCGCGCCGCCCGTGCCGACGTGATGGACACGCTGCGCATGGTGGGACTCGAGAGCTTCGCCGACCGCTATCCGCGCGAACTCTCGGGCGGCATGAAGATGCGCGTCTCCATCGCCCGCGCCCTCGTCACGCGCCCGAAGCTGCTGCTGATGGACGAGCCCTTCGCGGCGCTCGACGAGATCACACGCTTCAAGCTCAACAACGACCTGCTCGAACTCTGGCAGCGCTTCGGCTGGACGGTGATCTTTGTCACCCATTCGGTGTTCGAGTCCGTCTATCTTTCCGAGCGCATCATCGTGATGGCCGCGCGGCCGGGCCGCGTGTTCAAGGACCTCACCGTCGATGCGCCCTATCCGCGCGACGAATCCTTCCGCACCTCCGAGGCCTACAACGAGAACTGCCGCATGACCTCGGCGGCACTACACGATGCGATGGGAGCGCTCGGGCATTGACCAGCGAGATCGTGACCCACCCGCAACCCGAAAGCGAGACCGAAGCGCCGCTTGTGCCTGTCGCCGAGCGGTCGACTTTCGGCGAGCGGTTCGCGACGCTGGCCATCCCCTTCGTGATGCTCGTGCTGCTGCTGGTGGTGTGGCAGGTCTATGTCACCGTCGCGAATGTGCCGCACTACATTCTGCCGAGCCCGCTGCGCATCGCGCAGTCCTTCGGCGAAGACTATCAGATGCTGTTCAAGGCCCTGACGGTCACGCTGCAGACGACATTCCTCGCGCTCGCCATCGCGCTGGTCACGGGTGTGGCGCTCGCCATCATCATGGCGCAGTCGCGCTGGATCGAGCTGGCGCTGTTTCCCTATGCCGTGATCCTGCAGGTGACGCCGATAGTCGCCATCGCACCACTGATCCTCATCTATACCGAGACCACGCAGCAGGCCCTCCTGATCTGCGCATGGCTGGTTGCCTTCTTCCCCGTGCTGTCGAACACAGCGCAGGGCCTCCACTCAACGGATCATAATCTGCTCAATCTGTTCGAGCTCTATGGCGCGAGCCGGTGGCAGACGCTGATCCACCTGCGGCTGCCCAATGCCCTGCCCTATTTTCTCGCGGGCCTGCGCATCGCGGGCGGACTTGCGCTGATCGCCGCCGTCGTCGCCGAATTCGCCGCAGGCACGCCCGGCGCCGACGCGGGCCTCGCCTTCCGGCTGATCGAGGCGCAGCACCGGCTCAACATCCCACGGCTGTTCGCCGCATTGGTGCTGCTGTCGGTCACTGGCGTGCTGATCTACGCGGCGACCAGCCTCATCTCGCATCTGCTGCTGCGCAAGTGGCATGAGAGCGCCGTCCGGCGGGAGAATTGATGGAGACGCTGCGCAATGCCTCGGTGCCCTCCGCGCTGATGGGCGGGCCTGGTGGCGGCATCGAGCGGCTCGACATCACCATTGCCGACGGCAAGATTGCCAGCCTGTCGCCGCACAGTCCCGGCCCGGGCCGCGACCTCGATGGCGGGCTGGTGCTGCCGGCCTTCGTGGATGTCCACACCCATTTGGACAAGGGCAATATCTGGCCGCGCAAGCCCAATCCGGATGGCACGTGGATGGGAGCGCTCGAGTCCGTCCTCGAAGACCGCGAGGCCAAGTGGGCGCGCGAGGACGTCGCGCGTCGCATGGATTTTTCTCTTCGCTGCGCCTACGCCCATGGCACTGCCGCGATCCGCACGCATCTCGATTCCGCGCCGCCACAGCATGAGATCACCTGGGAGGTCTTCCGCGAGGCGCGGGAAAGATGGGCAGGCCGCATCGAATTGCAGGCCGTCTCTATCATAGGCGCCGATGACTGCCTCGATCGGGCGTCGCTCGACAGCGTTGCCCGCGTGGTGCAGCGCGCCGAGGGAATCCTTGGCGGCGCAATCGCGGTCCACCCTGAAGCGCGAAAGGCCGTCTTCAATGCCATCGACAAGGCCGGGGATCTTGGCCTTGCGATTGACCTTCACATCGACGAGACGCTCGATCCTGAGGCCTCGGCGTTGCGGCACTTCGCCGACGCCGTCATCGAAACCGGTTTCAAGGGCGCCGCCGTCGCCGGCCACTGCTGCGTGCTGTCGGTGCAGGATGAGAAGACGGCGCGCTCAACCATCGAGCGCGTTGCCGAGGCCGGCATCGCAGTCGTCTCGCTGCCTATGTGCAATCTCTATCTGCAGGACCGCGACCCCAGTGGGCGCAAGACGCCCGCCCGGCGTGGCGTAACGCTTGTGCGCGAGCTGCACGCGGCGGGGGTGCCGGTTGCCATCGGCTCTGACAACACGCGCGATCCGTTCTACGCCTATGGCGATCTCGATGGGCTCGAAGTCCTCCGGGAAGGCGCCCGCATCATCCATTTCGATCATCCGCAGGACCAGGCATGGCAATGGTCGCGCATGGTCAATGCCGGTGCCGCGAAGATTGCCGGCTTCAGCTACAGGGGCGAGATCGTGGCCGGCGCTCCGGCGGACCTTGTAGCCTTCCGTGCGCGCAACTGGACCGAGTTGCTGTCGCGTCCGCAATCGGACCGCGCGGTGTATCGTTCCGGCGTGCCGATCGACGGTGCCCTGCCCGACTATCGCGAACTCGACGATTTGATGGAGGTGTGAGTTGGACCTGACCCAGTTCCGCGCCGCACTCGGCGACATCCCCGTGCAGGACCATCCCAAGATCGTGCAGCAGAAGAGTCGCGATCACTACTGGTACTCGCCGCGCCTCAAGGCCGAACTCGACGCGGTCACGGCGCAGCTTGTGGTCACCCCGCGCAGTCAGGACGATGTCGTGACAATCCTCGCCGGTGCCTATCGACACGGCGTCCCAGTGACGCCGCGTGGCGCCGGCACCGGCAATTACGGCCAGGCCATGCCGCTTTCGGGCGGCGTTATTCTCGATCTCACCAGCCTCGACAAAATCATCTCCATCACGAGGGACAGCGTCCGCGCCGAGGCCGGCATCGTGCTCGAAAAGCTCGACGAACAGACCAGGCACGCGGTCGGCGGCGAGATGCGGTTTCATCCATCGACCTATCGCATGGCCACGCTGGGCGGCTTTATCGCCGGCGGCTCGGGCGGCGTCGGCTCGGTGCGCTGGGGCGGCCTCCGCGCCTTCGGGAATCTGCTCGGCCTCAAGGTCGTCACCTGCGAGGAGACGCCGCGCGTGCTCGATCTCGCCGGCCCCGACATCCTCAAGGTCGCGCATGCCTATGGCACCAACGGCATCATCGTCGAAGCGGAGATTCCGCTGACCGCCACATATGACTGGGTGGATGTGATGGTGGGGTTCGACTCCATCATGGCGGCCATGGCCTTCGGCGAGCAGGCCGCTTTGCAGGATGGGCTGCTGCTCAAGGAGATTTCCCCCGTCGCGGCGCCCGTTGCCTATGACTGGTTCAATCGACACCGCCCCTTCATTCGCCATCGCGACCAGTCCGTGGTGCTGCTGATGGCGGCGCCGGCGGCAATGCCCGCACTCGCCGATTTTATCGCCTTCCACAAGGGCGAGTTGCTGATGCGCATGGATCGGGTGCCTGACGAACAGAAGGCCAAGCTGCCGCCGATCTATGAACTCGCCTGGAACCACACGACGCTGCGCGGCCTGAAGCTCGATCCCGGCATTACCTATCTGCAGACGCAGTATCCCGATCTCACCCATGTCAAATGGGCCGTCGATCTCTTCGGCAACGAGATGCCGATGCATATTGAGATGAACCGCTTCGACGGGCGCATCGTCTTTTCCGGCCTGCCCATCGTCCGCTACACCACCGAGGAGCGGCTCGAAGAGATCATCCGCCTGCACGAGGACAATGGTTGCCTCGTCTTCAACCCGCACCGCTACACGCTCGAGGAAGGCGGCATGAAGAAGACCGACCGTGCCCAGCTCGAGTTCAAGAAGCAGGCCGATCCCAAGGGCATCCTCAATCCGGGCAAGATGATCGCCTGGGACGATCCCGATTTCGACTTCGACAGCGGCCGTGCGTGGCTGTTCGAGGGCCTCAAGACGCTCGGAGCCGCCTGATGCGCGTGATGGTGCTCCACGCCCACCCGGTCGAGACCAGCTACAATCGCGCCCTCTTCCACGCGGTGCTCGATACGCTCAAGGCCAATGGCCATGAGGTCGACCCGGTCGATCTCAATGCCGAGGGCTTCGATCCGGTGATGAGCCGCGAGGAGCGGCTCAACTATCACCATGTGCCCGACAACATCACGCCCGCGCTCAAGCCCTATGTCGATCGGCTGATGGCGGCAGAGGCGGTCGTGCTGGTGTTTCCGGTCTGGAACTACGGCTTCCCCGCCATCCTCAAGGGCTATTTCGACAAGGTGTTCATGCCGGGCGTCTCCTTCGTCCTCGAAGGCGGCGGCAGTGCCGACAAGGGCAAGCTTGTGCCGAATCTCAAGCACATCAGGAAGGTGGCGTTTGTCACGACCTATGGCGGCGACCGGTGGCGCACGATGCTGATGGGCGATCCGCCACGACGCATGGCGCGGCGGTGGGGCTGGGTGACGTTCGGCGGCTGGCTGCCCCCGAAGTACCTGGCGCTCTACGACATGAACAATGTCACGCCAGCGCAACTCGATGGCTTCATCGCCAAGGTGAAGCGGGTCATCGGGCAGTGGTAGTCATACAACCTTTGCCTTGCGCTTGAACTCGGGCTTGTCCCAGGCGCGCGACTGCATCACGTCGCCGAGGATCTCCGCAGCACGATAGACATCGACGAAGCGCAGGTAGAGCGGCGTCAGCCCGAAGCGCATGATGTCGGGCTGGCGGAAATCGCCGATGACGCCGCGGGCGATCAATGCCTGCATCACGGCATAAGCTTCGGGGTGCCGCAGCGAAACCTGAGTGCCGCGCGACGCGGGATCGCGCGGCGTCAGCAGCTCGAGTTCCGGGCAGCGCGCGGCGACCTCAGAAACAAACAGCTCGAACAGGGCGTCGGCCTTCGCCTTCACCGCGCTCAAGTCGACACCGTCGAAGGCGTCGAGCGCCGCATCGAGGGCGCTCATCGACAGGATCGGCGGCGTGCCCACGCGCAACGCATCGATACCCTCGGCCGGCTCGTAGTCCGGCGCGAACGCAAAGGGCGCAGCATGTCCGAGCCATCCGCTCAGCGGCTGGCGCAACCCATCGAGATGATGCGGCGCGACATAGGCAAAGGCCGGCGCACCCGGTCCGCCATTGAGATATTTGTAGCCGCAGCCCACCGCGAAGTCGGCGTCGGCCCCGGCAAGGTCCACCGGTAGCGCGCCGGCGCTGTGGCACAGGTCCCAGATTATGAGCGCGCCGACTTCATGCGCGCGCTGTGTCAGCGTCTTCATGTCGAGCTTCGCCCCGGTGCGATAGTTGACCTCGGTCAGCAGCACCACCGCGACGTCGCCATCGATCGCGTTGAGCAGACCATCGGCCGGGGCGAGTCGCACTTCGTGCCCCTGCCCCAGCAGGCTGGCGATGCCGCCCACGACATAGACGTCGGTGGGGAAATTGTTCTCTTCGGTGACGATGACCTTCCGCCCGGGGCGCTTGCCGAGCGCTACGGCAAGCAGCTTGAAGATGTTGATGGAGGTGGAGTCAGCCACGATCACCGTTCCGGGTGCGGCGCCGATCAGCGGGGCGATGCGATCTCCGACGCGGCGCGGCAGATCGATCCAGTCATGCACGTTCCAGCTCGTAATGAGATCGCGGCCCCATTCTTCGCTCACCACCTTGGCGGTCCGCGTCACGACCGATTTCGGCAGCGCTCCGAGCGAATTGCCGTCGAGATAGATGGTGCCTTCGGGGATCGCGAAGCGGTCGCGCAGGGATGCGAGCGTATCGGCGCGGTCCAGCGCCTCGACCTGACTGAAGTTCATGGCCGCACTCTTTCCAAACCCACGAGACATTGTCGATAGACAAGGCGAACGGCCGGCCCTAAACCCGCTTGCGATCAGTGGATTTGGCGATGACCCCACCCAGCCTCGACCTCATGCTCACCGCCGCCCGCGAGGCCGCGGCGGCGATCATGGAGATCTACCTCGGCGATTTCGACAGCAGTTCCAAGGACGACGGCTCGCCGGTGACCGCGGCCGACGGGCGGGCCGAAGCGATCATCCTCCAGCATCTCGCCGCGACGGGCATTCCCGTCCTCGCGGAGGAAAGCGCCTCGGCCGGCGATGTCCCCGAGTTGGGGAGCCGCTTCTTCTGCGTCGATCCGCTGGACGGCACCAAGGAATTTCTGAAGCGGAACGGGGAGTTCACGGTCAATATCGCGCTCGTTGAAGCCGGCCGCGCGACAATGGGAGTCGTGCTCGCCCCTGCAACGGGCGCGACCTTCATCGGCGGGCCAGAAGGTGCTTTCGAGATCGACTCCCGCGACGTGCATCTGCCGCTTCACACAATTGTCGAGGGCCCGATGAAAGTGGTCGCCTCGCGCTCGCATGGGCACGACGCATTGGAAGGCTTTTGTGAGTCATTCCAGGTGGTTGAGGACGTTTCTGTTGGTTCATCGCTCAAGTTCTGCCTCGTAGCCAAAGGCGAGGCCCAGCTCTATCCCCGTTTCACGCCGACATGTGCATGGGACACTGCGGCGGGACAGGCGGTTCTGGAGGCCGCGGGGGGCGTTGTGCTGGGGATTGACGGGATGCCGCTCCGCTATGGTGCCGGGGCGCCGCGCTACCTCAATCCGTTCTTCATCGCGGCCGCCAACGAGGACCTGGCGCGACGCGGTGCCGCCGAGATGCGGCGGCTAACCCGCTGATTGCCGGGCTTTTTGTAGAGCTCCATTAACTCCGCATGGCTTTTATGCGCGGGAGCGGATTGCGCCGACTCCGGTGTGCCTGTATAGGCCCGGCATATTTCAGGCTGGCATATGCCGAACGGATATATGGAATGAACGTCCGCACGATCTGCCTCTCCATCCTCTATGACGGGGAAGCGACGGGGTACGAAATCCGCAAGCTGTCGGTGGAAGGAGAATATTCCTATTTCATCGACGCCAGCTTCGGCTCGATCTACCCGGCGTTGGCCAAGCTCGAGGCGGACGGCCTGGTCACCTCGCGCACCGAGCAGCAGGACGGCAAGCCCGCCAAGAAGATCTACGCCATCACCCCGGCCGGCCGGCGCGACTTTATCGCGTCGCTGTTCGAGAAGCTGGGGGACGACGAATTCCGCAGCGAGTTCCTGCTGTTCGTCCGCTTTGTTTCCGAGCTGCCGCAATCGCTCGTTCAGGTGCGGTTAACCGAGCGGCTGGCAGCCATCGACGCCGCCATCAAGGAGATGGACGAACTCGCCACCCAGCACACGGCCCCCGCCGATGCCTGGGTGTTGGATTATGGCCGCACTTGTATGCAGGCGGCCCGCAACTACATCCACTCCCATTTGGGGGAATTACTCGCACTCGCGCGGCCCGACACGGGCGTCGCTGACGCTGCGGAATAGAGGGCTTTCGACTATGCGTGCGATTTACTCTTATGGCATCGCGCTGATCATTGTGCTCGGGCTCGCCGTCTGGATGGCGACCGGCACGCTGATTCAGGGCGGCAAGGGACCCGGCAATGGCGAGAAGCCGATTGTCGGCCTGATCGACGGCGGCAACGGACCGCTGAGCGATGTCGTCGACAATTCCGGCATCAACGGTGCGCATGAAGAGAAGGAGGGCATCGACCCTTCCCTCACCATCGCCGAGCGCAATGCGGAGAACAATGGCGGCGAGAATGCCCCACCGCGCTCGGTCCGCATCGAGACCGTCACCGCACAGGCGATGCCGATCGAAGTGCCGCTGCGCGGGCGCACGGCTGCAAAGGCCAAGGTCAGCGTTGTCGCACAAACCACGGGCGTCGTGCAGTCGGTTGCCGTGAGCAAGGGCCAGAAAGTCAATGCGGGCGACCTGCTCTGCACTCTCGATCAGGGGGCCCGCAAGCTCGCGGTCGATCAGGCACAGGCCGCGCTCGATCAAGCGCAGACTGCTTTCGACGCGAACAAGGCCCTCCGCGACAAAGGCCTTGCCGCCAACAACACCGGCCTTGCGCTCGAATCGGCCCTCAAGGGCGCGCAGGCGCAGCTCGAGAACGCCAAGCTCGAACTCGGCCGCACCGAGATCAAGACCGAGGTTGCGGGTGTCGTGCAGGATCCGATGGCGACCGTGGGCAACATGCTCGCGGCTGGCCAACCCTGCGCCACAGTGGTGCAGCTCGATCCAATGCGCTTCCTTGCATCGGTGCCCGAGGCCCGCATCAGCTACGCCAAGCTCGGCCTCCCAGCGACCGTCACCACTGTTGCCGGCGACAAGGTCGAGGGCAAGGTGACCTATGTCGCCTCGACCGCCGACGAGGCGACCCGGACCTTCGCGGTCGAAATCGAGCTGCCAAATCCGGACGGCAAGATTCTTGACGGAGTCACCGCCGACGCCGTCGTCAATGTCGGGACTTCCCCGGTCCACGTGTTGCCGCAGTCGGTGCTGACGCTGGACGATGACGGCGTGCTCGGTGTCCGGACGGTCGAGACGGGCAACAAGGTTGCCTTCCATGCCGTGACCATCGTCAAGGATACCCGCGATGGCGTGTGGGTCGTGGGCCTGCCCTTCAAGGTCAATGTGATTACCGTCGGACAGGACTTCGTCCAGCCCGGCCAGGTCGTGGATGCCAAGACTGCCGACGGGGGACTCCCATCATGATGAACTTCCTCGAACGAATCCTCCGCATGCCGCGCGTGGTGCTGGTCATCATGGCCGGCCTGCTGATCGCGGGTGGCCTCAGCTATGCCTCACTGCCGCGCGAAAGCTTTCCGGCAATCGACATCCCCTATTTCTATGTTTCGGTGAGCCAGACCGGCGTGTCGCCGAAGGATGCAGAGCAGCTTCTGGGCAAGCCGATTGAGGACCGCATCAAGTCCATCGACGGCCTCTCGCACTATACTACGACGGCGTCGCAAGGCCACGCTTCGGTCGTCCTTGAATTCGACGTCAATGCCGACAAGGACAAGGCTCTTTCAGACGTACGGGCCAAGCTGGATGGCGTGACCGCTGAGCTGCCGGCCGATGCCACGACACCAACCGTCACTGCTATATCAACCGCGAGCTTCCCCTCGGTTTCGATCGCGGTCTATGGCGACGTGCCGGAGCGCACACTGGTACAGAAGGCCAAGGATCTCCAGGACGCGCTCGAGAAGCTGCCCGACGTTCAGTCGGCGGATCTGTCGGGATCACGTGACGAGATGCTGGCGGTCACCATCGACCTCGACCGGCTCGAAGCCTACAATCTCACAGCGGGCCAACTCTTCGACGCGCTGGCCAAGAACAACCTCGTGGTGCCGGGCGGCACGCTCGACACCGGCAACGGTTCGTTCGAAGTGCAGGTGCCGGGCCTGATCACCACGGCAGCCGACGTCTATTCGCTGCCGATCAAGACGTCCGGCGACACCGTCGTCACGTTTGGCGACGTCGCCACGATTACGCGCACGTTCAAGGATGCAACCAGCTACGCCCATGTGAACGGCCAGCCCGCCATCACGCTGGCCGTGGTCAAGAAGCTCGACACCAACGTCATCAGCGTCGTCGATGAAGTGAAGCGCGTCACGGCCGAAGTGACGGGAACCTGGCCGGAAGGCATCCAGCATTCCTTCCTGCTCGACCAGTCGGAATCGGCCAAGAGCCTGTTCAATTCGCTGCAGGCGGCGGTGCTCACCGCGGTGGCGCTGGTGCTCATCACCTGCGTCGCCACGCTCGGTGTCGGCCCTGCCCTGATGATCGGCGCCTCGATTCCGATCTCGTTCATGATCGCCTTCCTCGTCACCGGCATCATGGGCATGACGCTCAACATGATGATCATGTTCGGCCTCGTGCTCGCCGTCGGCGTGCTCGTGGACGATCCGATCGTGGTCGTCGAATATGCCGAACGGAAGCTGCAGGAAGGCGTGCCGAAGCGCGAAGCCTTCATCATGGCGGCCAAGAAGATGTTCGTGCCGGTGGTGTCGGCGACGTTCACCACGCTCAGCGCCTTCGTCGTGCTCTTGTTCTGGCCGGGCATTATCGGCAAGTTCATGAGCTACCTGCCGATCATCGTGATCGTGGTGATGTGCGCCTCGCTGCTTTCGGCGCTGGTCTTCATGCCGATTATCGGCTCGATCATCGCCCGCACACATGTCGATCCGGTCGCCAAAGCCAAGGCCGACCTCGTGATGTACCCCGACAAGTTCGACGTGCAGAAGGTCGGCGGCCTCACCGGCATCTATGTGCGCGTGATGAGCAAGCTGCTCCACTACCCGCTGGTGACGCTGCCAATCGGGTTCGCGCTGATCATAGCGATCTTCATGTTCGCGCATCCGTCGGGATTCGTGGCGTTCCCGGTGTCGGAGCCCGAGCAGGGCACGGTCAACGTGATTGCGCGCGGCAACTATTCCCCGACCGAGGTCCGTGACCTTCTGGCCGAGGTCGAAACGCGCATCCTCACCGTGCAGGGCATCCAGGACTCCGTGATGTCGTTCGGAGGCGGCGGCTTCGCCGGCTTCGGCAGCGCCCCGCCCGACACAATTGGCTCATTCCAGCTGCAGCTCCTGCCCTGGGCGGAACGTGTTCCGGCCGAGCAGATCTTCCAGGATATCCGCGACAAGGTGAAGGACATCCCGGGACTCGAAGTGCAGCTCTCCGCACAGGAGAACGGGCCGCCGGCCGGCAAGGCGATCAACCTGCGCGTCGAAAGCACAAGTTACGACGACCTCATTCCTGTCGTCGCAAAGTTGCGCAGCTTCGTGGAGAACGATCTGGGTGACACGCTCGACGTCGAGGATGGCCGGCCCGCTCCGGGCATCAACTGGGAAGTGACGATCGACCGCGTCGCCGCCGCCAAGTACGGCATCGGCGTGCGCGAGCTCAGCCCCTATGTGCAGCTCGTGACTTCGGGCGTGAAGATCGGTTCCTATCGTCCGGCAGAGCTGACCGACGAGCTCGACATCCGCGTCCGCCTGCCGCTCGAGGAGCGGACGTTCGATGCACTCGACTCGCTGCGCATCACGACGGCGCAGGGCCTCGTGCCGGTCAGCAACTTCATCACCCGCAAGGCCGTGACCAAGGTTGCCACCATTGGCCGGTATGACGGGCTTTATTCGATGAACGTCGCGGCCAATGTCGCGCCGGGCGTCGACTCCAACGCCAAGGTCAATCAAGTCCGCGAGTGGGAGAAGGAGCAGGCCGCCGCGGGTGTCATCCCGGCCGGCACGCATATCGTCTATGGCGGCGCCGACCAGCAGCAGGCCGAAACCTTCGCCTTCATCTCCAAGGCGTTCGTTATCGCCCTGGCGCTGATCGCCCTGATCCTCCTGCTCGAATACAACAGCTTCTGGCAGGTGTTCGTCACTATCTCGACTGTCGGCATGTCGCTGGCGGGCGTGATGCTGGGCCTTGCGATCACACAGACACCGTTCTCTATGATCATGACCGGCCTGGGTATTGTCGCTCTCGCCGGCATCGTGGTGAAGAACGGCATCGTGCTGACCGACACCTACAACCACTACAATCGCGACGACGGCGTCGAGCCGATCAAGGCCATGCTGCTGACCATCAGCCAGCGTGTCCGCCCGGTGCTGCTCACGGCAACGGTGACGGCGCTGGGCGTGATCCCGATGGCGCTCAATATCGAGTTCGATTTCATCGGGCGCGAGATCAATGTCGGCGGGCTCGCGGGCACCTGGTTCGTCGCACTCAGCGAGGCGCTGGTGTCTGGTCTGTTCGTGTCCACCAGCCTGACGCTCGTCATGGTGCCGGTGATGATCGTTGCGCCGAAGGTGGCCAAGCACCAGTTCGGCCGCTTCTTCCGCGGCCTCTGGAATGCACCCGGCCGGTTCTTCAACTGGCTCTTCGGCCGCTTCCGCCGCCGCACCGCCATGACGCCCGAGGGCGAAATGGTGGACGTGCCCGCCGAGGAGCGCTTCCTGACCGCCGAGCCGGCGGCGCCGGAGGCCGAGGCCGACGAGCGCGACACGCCACCCAATCGCCAAGCAGCCGAATAGAAACAGATACGATGACAAGGGCCCGGAACATCCCGGGCCCTTTTCCTATTCGGCGGCGGGAAGCCCGCGCTTGACGAAACCGTCGGCGTCGTTGGCGGCCTCGCGGGCGCGCTCCTCGGCCTCGGTGGCTTCGCGCTGGCGGTTCCACATCTGCGCGTAGAGCCCGTCGCGGAGCAGCAGCATCTGGTGCGTGCCGCGCTCGGCGATCAAGCCATCGCGCAAGACGATGATCTCGTCGGCATTGATGACGGTCGAGAGCCGGTGCGCGATGACCAGCGTCGTGCGGTTGGCGCTGACGATTTCGAGTGCGGCCTGGATGTCGTGCTCGGTCTTGCTGTCCAGCGCCGACGTCGCCTCATCGAGGATAAGGATCGGCGGGCCCTTGAGGATGGTGCGCGCGATGGCGACGCGCTGCTTCTCGCCGCCCGAGAGCTTGAGGCCACGCTCGCCCACCGGCGTTTCAAAGCCCTTGGGGAGGCCGGCGATGAAGCGCCCGATCTGTGCCGCTTCGGCTGCGCGCTCCACATCGTCGTGCGAGGCGCCGGGGCGTCCGTATTCGATGTTGTAGGCGATGGTGTCGTTGAACAGCACCGTGTCCTGCGGCACCATGCCGATCGCGGCCCGCAGGCTCGCCTGCGTCACGTCGCGGATGTCCTGGCCGTCGATGGTGATGCGGCCGCCGGTGACGTCGTAGAAGCGGTAGAGCAGCCGCGAGATGGTGGACTTGCCCGCGCCGGTGGGGCCGACAATCGCGGTGGTCTTGCCGGCCGGGACCTCGAAGCTGATGCCCTTTAGGATTTCGCGATCGGGGTCGTAGTGGAACTTCACGTCCTCGAAGCGAATGACCGGACCGGTGATCCGCAGCGTCGGCGCCGCGGGCTTGTCTTCGATCTCCGGCTGCCGGTCGAGGAGCTTGAACATTTCCTCGATGTCAGTGAGGCCCTGACGGATTTCGCGATAGACGAAGCCGATCTGGTTGAGCGGCCGATAGATCTGCAGCAGGAACGTGTTGAGGAGCACGAAGTCGCCGACCGTCAGCGTCCCGTTGAGGACGCCGAACACCGCCAGCACGCCGATGATGACGGTGCCGGTGTAAAAGATCACGGCCTGGCCGAAATTGAGGAAGCCCAGCGAGGTCCAGATGCGGACGGCGGAGCGCTCATAGCGGGCCATGGACGCGTCGAAGCGCTCGGCCTCCATCTTCTCGTTGGAGAAGTATTTGACGGTCTCGAAGTTCAGCAGGCTATCGACGGCCTTGGAGTTGGCGTCGGTGTCGCTCTCGTTCATGTCGCGGCGGATCGAGATGCGCCAGTTGGAGGCGCGGATGGTGAACCAGAGGTAGAGCCAGATGGTGACCAGCAGGACGCCGAGATAAGTCGCGCCGAACATGGTGATGAAGATCACCGAGACGACGATGAACTCGACCAGAGTGGGTGCGGTGTTGAGCACCACGAAGCGGACGATGGTCTCGATGCCCTTGACGCCACGCTCGATGATGCGGCTCAGCCCGCCGGTGCGCCGGGCGAGATGGAAGCGCAGCGACAGACGGTGGAGATGCTCGAACGTCCGGTACGCGAGCTTGCGCACGGCATGCTGGCCGACACTGGCGAAGAGGATGTCGCGCAATTGCTGGAAGCCGGCATCGGCAACGTTGCCGACGCCGTAGGCGACCACGAGTACGACGGGGACGGCGATGCCGAGGACCAGCGCGCTGTTGGCACCGGCGGACTGGCCGAGGCCGTCGATGATGCCCTTGTAGATGAAGGGGATCAGCGTCGTCGCGACCTTGCTCAGCAGCAATGCGCCGATGGCGAGGACGACCTTGAACCGCAGGTCGGGCCGATCGGCGGGCCACATATAAGTCCAGAGATTGCGGATGGTGGAAAGCAACCCGCCTTCGCCGGCATCCACCGTCGGCGCCTTGGTGCCGGACTCTGCGGAGGCCATCAGGCGGTCTCGGCGACCGGGCGGCGCGGGGCGGCGGAAAGGTCGGTGAGGCTTGTGAAGAGGCCGCTGAACGAAGCTCCGAGGAGATCGAGCTTGGCCGTGTTCACCGAGTAGCAATTGCGAGTGCCGCGCGCATGGCGCTCAACCAAGCCCGCATCGAGGAGGACCTTGATGTGCTGGCTCACGGTGGATTGCGCCAGCGGCAGGCATTCGGTGACGTCGGTGCAGCAGCAATCGGCGGCGCGGTCGGCGAGGATGCGCAGGATCGACAGGCGCACGGGATGTCCCAGGGCGCGCATCGCGTTGGCGAGATCGTCGTCGGCGAGCGGAGCGTTCATCGTCATTTACCGATAGAAGAAGTCCCGCCCCAAGGCAAGGACCGACTTAGGGGCCGAGGGTCAATGTGATGATCGAGGAATTCTCGCCCGTCGCCGGGGGCGGGAGGACGGTGACACTGGGGAAATCGGGGTCGTCGGCGAAAGGTGGCGGGGCGGGTTCCGGCCGAGGCGGCGGAACAGGTGCCGGCTCGGGGGCCGGTGGGGGATCGACGACCGGCGGCGGATCGTCTTCGCGCGGGCGCGGTAATGGCGGGGGCTCGGGAGCTTCGAGCGGGGTGAGCATGGCAAGCGCCAACTGATTGTCTGCTGCCGTCGATGCCGAAGCGCTGAGCGTGCCTGCCGTCTCGCCGAACGGCGCGACAATGGGCGGCAGCGCTTGCGGCGCCGCATCGGCGCCCGCGATCGTTGCCGCCGGGGCCGAGAGGTTCGCGGTGGTGGTCGGATCGAGGGCACCGTATGCGGCATCAGCCGTGAGCGATCCCGGAGGCCCGTCGAAGGGGACCGCGACGCTATTGGGTGCCTCGGGGGGGCCGGAAGCCGCCGACAGCATTCCGCCAGACGCGTTCAACCGAGTTCCATTTTCGGGAGTTGAGGCATGTGGAATGGTCACCGCGATCGTTCCGCCTGTCGCGTCCAGCGCCGCTGTCCCGGTCGCGCCGAGCTGGGGCGTTACGGCGATGGCCAGTTCCATGTCCTGGCCCGAGAGGTCGACTTCTGGGGGCGGCACGACCTCTCCCGTCGTCGCGGCAGCGCTCAGACTGCCGAGGACAGGGGCGACTTCCACGCTTGGAGGTGGAGCGGGCAAGTCGGGCACCGTGGCGGCGAACTCGGGGAGCTCCGGCTGCGGAAGAAGCTGGCGGTCGACGAGCTTGTCGCGCAGGCAGGCGGACAGGTTGCCCTCCCCGTCCGAGCAGTCGCGTATGGCTGGCCCAAGCAGGATGGCACCGCTCAGCAGCAGCGTGCCGATGGCGATTCCCGTGGTCAGTCTCAGTGTATCGAGTGGTCGCGCCCCGGCCACAACAGGTCTCCCGGCTCCTGAACCGGGGCTGCCGCTACGCCGCCGATGCCTTCATGAGCTTATAGGTGATCGACTCATAAAGCGCCTCAAATGAGGCGTCGATAATGTTTGGCGAAACGCCGATCGTGTACCACCGCTCGCCCGTACCGTCCCGGCTCTCGACCAGCACACGGGTGACCGCGCCCGTGCCGCCGTCGAGGATACGAACCTTGAAATCGACCAGCTCGAGATCGGCGATCTGGCCCTGGTAGCGCCCGAGATCCTTGCGCATGGCAAGGTCGAGTGCGTTAACGGGGCCATTGCCCTCCGCCACCGACATCAGCCGCTCGCCGTCGATGTCGATCTTCACGACTGCCTCGGTGACGGTGATTTCCTCGCCGCGCGAATTGTGGCGGCGCTCGACGCTGGTGCGGTAGCTCTCGACATTGAAGAAGGTCGGCAGCGTGCCCAGCACCTCACGGGCCAGCACGACGAAGCTGGCTTCGGCGCCGTCATAGGAATAGCCCTTGGCCTCACGCTCCTTCACCGTGCGCAGCAGCCGCTCGAGCTTCGGATCGTCCTTGCTGAGTGTGATGCCGTGGCGCTTGAGCGCCGTGAGCAGGTTCGACTTGCCGGCCTGCTGGCTCACCATGACGTTGCGCTCATTGCCGACGCTTTCGGGCGCGACATGCTCGTAGGTCGCGGGATCCTTGGCGAGTGCCGAGGCGTGGATGCCGGCCTTGGTCGCGAAGGCCGAGGCGCCGACATAGGGCGCTTGCCGGAATGACCCACGGTTGAGCAGATCATCGAAGGCGCGCGAGATGCGCGTCAGCTCGGCAAGCTGATCGGGCCCGATGGCGGTCTCGAACCGGTCGGCAAACACGGGCTTCAGCAACAGCGTCGGGATGATGGTTACGAGGTTGGCGTTGCCGCAGCGCTCGCCGATGCCATTGAGCGTGCCCTGGACCTGACGAATGCCGGCATTGACCGCGGCCAGCGAATTGGCGACGGCCTGGCCAGTGTCGTCATGGGCATGGATGCCGAGCTTGGCGCCCGGCGCAACCTTGAGCACCTCGCGCACGATGGCCTCGACCTCAACGGGCATCGTTCCGCCATTGGTGTCGCACAGGACGACCCAGCGCGCGCCCGAGGCGATCGCGGTTTCGACGAACTTCAGCGCATAGGCCTTGTTGGCCTTGTAGCCATCGAAGAAGTGTTCGCAGTCGATCAGCGTTTCCTTGCCGGCGGCAATAGAGGCCTCGATGGTCTCGGCGAGGTTCCTGAGGTTCTCCTCCGGCGAAATGTCGAGGGCGAGCCTGACCTGATGATCCCAGGACTTGCCGACAAAGCAGGCCGCGCTCGCGGGGGAATTGAGGATTGCCTGCAGACCCGCATCGTTGCCGACCGAGCGCCCGCTCCGCTTGGTCATGCCGAAGGCGGTGAAGGTCGCACGGTTGGTTCGCGGCTCGGCGAAGAACGCATCGTCCACGACATTGGCACCCGGATAGCCACCCTCGACATAATCGACGCCAAGCTGATCGAGCAGCTTGGCGACAGCGATCTTGTCCTCGAGCGAAAACTCGATGCCGGCCGTCTGCGCGCCATCGCGAAGCGTCGTGTCAAAAAGGTAGAGGCGTTCCTTGCTCATAGCGTGCTGCTCGGTCGCGGCGTCCAACTTGCCGTGTCGTGATCGGGATGCTGGTTGTTCGATCGGCGGATCGCCTCAAGCTCGGCCGCGTCCTCCGCGGTCTCGGTCGTGCCCATGCTTTCCACGTCGTCGAGATGGAAAAGCGAGGGGTGCTTGCCCTCATTGCCCATCTGCCAGCGCAGGGCGATCCGATGCGGCTCGTCGAAAGCACCGATGGAGATGCTGACGCGCTCGCCCGGCAGGTACTGATAGAAAAGCGGCGTGCCGCAATTGGAGCAGAAGCCGCGATCGACATTGGCCGAGCTGCGAAAGCGCGAGGGCGTGCCGCGGGTCCAGGTGAGGTTCTCATGCCGTACGCCGACCAGCGAGGCGAAGAGATTGCCTGTCGCCTTCTGGCACATACGGCAGTAGCAGACATGCGGATTGTCGTGCAGCGCCCCGGCGCGGAAGCGCACCGCGCCGCACTGGCAGCCGCCGGTGAACGGGCCCTCGGGCATCTCGAAGCTCATGCTGCGAATCCTCCAGCGGGCGGCCAATGTTCCGTGTCGTGATCGGGATGCTGGTGGCTGACGATGCCGACGAGAAACTCATCGGCCTTGGGCGTGTCGCCGGGCTGGCGAACAGGCAAGCTCGTGAGCTGGTCGAAGAAACTCAACTTGTCGCCGGGATTGACCTGCAGAACCGGCGCAACCTGTTCCGGGTCGTCGAAAGCACCGATGGCAAGCTCGATCGCGGATGCGCCGAAATCGTAGGCGAGCGGCGTGCCGCATTGAGCGCAGAAGCCGCGGCGCACCTTGTTGGAACTCTGGAACCAGGCGGGCTCGCCGCGTGTCCAGGTGACGCCATGGGCAGTGACCAGCGGCCCGAAGAAGCTGCCGAAGGCCTTCTGGCACATGCGGCAATGGCAGATCGTCGCGCGCCCTGCCCGCTTGACGGCAAAGCGCACGGCGCCGCACTGGCAGCCGCCGGTAAGCGTGGGCCTAGCGTCGGACATGACAGACCGCTTCGATGTTGTGGCCGTCGGCGTCGAGCACAAAGGCTGCGTAGTAATTCTCGCTGTATTCGCTGCGGATGCCGGGCGCGCCATTGTCCTTGCCGCCGGCGCCGAGCGCTGCCTTGTAGAAGGCATCGACCATGGCAGGTGTGTCTGCGCGAAGAGCGAGATGGACATGACCCGGAGAGCCCTCACCCACCCAGAGGAACGGATAGTCGGCGCCAAACCCAACGACCGTTCCGTAGTCCTGAAGGATCTGCAGACCGAGCGGCTTCAGCGCGGCGACGTAGAATTTGCGCGCCTGCTCGAAGTTGGTGACGTTGATTCCGACGTGGTCAACGCTCGTGCTCATCGTTTGATCTCCCATGTCGTTGTGCGGTTACCGGCGGCGTCCTTGCCGTCCATCAACTGGATGCCCTGCGTGAGAAGGTCGGCGCGAATTTGGTCGGCCTTGGCAAAATCTCTGCCGTTGAGCGCGGCGAGACGCTCCGAAATGGATGCCTGCACCCGCTCGTTAAGAGCAACATCGAGTAGTACCCCAAAATTTGCCACCCCTTGGCTGTTCAACTCGATCTCGGCGAAACCAAGAAGTTCGAGAGTCACGTGAAAGGCAGCGGCCGACTGCTCGTCACCTTTTGCTCCTTCCGCCCCAAGGCGGTGCAGGTCGGCGATTAGCGGCGACAAATTGAGATCGTCCAAGATCGGGCTACCCGAAGGTATGCGAGCCCTAAGCGCCGCAAGGTCACCCCCAAATCGCTCGTTGATAGCCAGCTTAGCGTCGGCCCACTTAGCAACGATCCTCGACGCCTCCTCCAATCGTGCGACGGCGAGATCGATCGGCTGGCGGTAGTGTGTCATCAGCATCGCGAGGCGCAGCACTTCGCCAGGCCATGACCTGCCGCCGAAATTGGTGCCGTCAAGCAGCTCGCGGATGGTGAAGAAGTTGCCGAGCGATTTCGACATCTTCTGGCCTTCGACCTGCAGGAAGCCGTTGTGCATCCAATAGCGCGCCATCGTCTCAGTGCCGTAGGCGCAGCGGGACTGGGCGATCTCGTTTTCGTGGTGGGGGAAGATGAGGTCGAGGCCGCCGGCGTGGATATCGAATTGATGGGGATGCATCCGACCCTCCGCAGATAGCCGGCCTTCCACCTCGTCCCAAAGGTAGCGCTCGCTCATGGCCGAGCATTCGATGTGCCAGCCGGGGCGTCCCCTGCCCCAGGGCGAGTCCCAGCCGGGCTCTTCGGCTGAACTCTGCTTCCACAGCACGAAGTCAGCGGGATTGCGCTTGTGGGCATCCACCGCGACCCGGGCTCCCGCGAGGTTCTCCTCGAGGTTGCGGCCGGAGAGCGCGCCATAGTCCGGCATGGATTTGACGTCGAACAGCACTTCGCCCGCGGCCTCGTAAGCGTGGCCGCGCTGCTGCAGCGAGCCGATGAGGCGCTGCATCTCAGGGATGTTGTCGGTCGCGCGCGGCTGCACGGTCGGTTCGAGACAGCCGAGCGCTGTTACATCCTTCTGGTACTGCACAGCCGTCGTCTCGGTGACCTTGCGGATCGCTTCATTGAGCGGCAGGCCCGGATAGTCCCGTGCGGCCCGCGCGTTGATCTTGTCGTCCACGTCCGTGATATTTCGGACATAGGTGACATGATCGGCGCCATAGACGTGGCGCAGCAGGCGGAACAGCACATCGAAGACGATTGCGGGCCGCGCGTTGCCGATATGGGCGAAGTCATAGACAGTGGGGCCGCAGACATACATGCGCACATTGGCCGGGTCCAAGGGGACGAAATCCTCCTTGCGCCGGGTCAGCGTGTTGTAGAGCCGCAATGTCGGTCCGGCCTCGGCCATGGACAATCCTCGCCTTCAACGCGTCACGCGCTGGCTGCGGGGCTCTTCGGGACCAGAGTTGAGGATGAAGAAAACCGCGCCGCCAACAGATGGTTAGCAGCAAATAATCGCGCAGATAATGCAGATCGCACGGGTGGTTTTCATGGCCGGCAATCTGACTGCGAACCGCCCCGAAAGCAAGGGGGCGGCCCACGGAGGATGAACGAGACGGAAAGAGCCCGGAAAGCCTAGCGTCCGCGGTAGGTCTGGTGGCACTCGCCGCAGATTTGGGTCAGGCCGCGAACGGCATCCCCATAGGCGAGGTCGTCCTCAGCCAGGGCCGCCTCGAGCATTTTCGTGGCGCCGAGCTGGGCGTCCTTGAAGATGCCCTCGAACTCGTCCCACTGCTGCCAGATAATCGGCAGCGCATGGGAGTCCGGGGTGATCGACCCTTCCCGAAAGAGCGCCGGGAAATTGGTGAAGTTCTGAAGCAGCGTGGTTGCGGCTGCCACCGCGTCGTCTCCGGTCAGGGCGGCGGCTGTACGGAGGATGCCCCCGTCCTCCTTCATGGCGTCCTGGCGGGCCTTGACCAATTCGTCATTGGTCATGGTCGCGATGGCCGGGTCGACGACGACTGTCGGGAGCGTCTGGGCCGGGGCCGAGGCGGAGATGGCTGTGAGGGCGATGACGGCGGCTATTGCGGTGATCTTGCTGAGGGGCATGGGAACCTTCCAGTAGTGGGTCGCGCGCAGGCGGGCATTTACGCTAACAGCTTCAAACGATTGGTCATCCTCACCTCAAAGTTCAGACTGTTCACGAAACCGTGAGGAATGGCAGAATATTGCTTCCGTCATGATCGGATGGAACCGTCTCGGTTTTGACCTATTGGAGCAATAACCAACTGCCGCCGGAACGCGGCGAGATCAGGCGTCGAATTCATTGCTGCGACTTACGCTTCTCTTCATCGCAGTCGTCGCGATGGCCCTCCTGGATGTGGACACGGCCGTCGCACAATCGCGCAATTGCGCGACCCTCGCCAACACCCTCGCGGCGATCGAGGGCAACCGCGATTTTCGCAGCCTCGACGACGCACGCGATGAAGCGCGGGCCGCGGAGCGCGACGTGCAGCGCGCCGAAAGCGCCTATGTCCGCGAAGGCTGCAACCGCGCTGCCAAAAATGGCGAACCACAGACCCGGCAGTGCCGCGCGCTGGCGCGCCGCGTGCTCGATGCGCGGGACACCTATCAGTCGGTGTCGCAGTCGCTCGAGACGGGCACGGCCGTCGCCCAGCAGCGTGAAGCAGTCCTGCAGGAGATGGCCCGCTTCAACTGCAACACGCGGTCTACCGCCAGCGTCAGCCGCGAGCGCGGCCGCGGCAATCTGTTCGAGCAGCTCTTCGACATGTTCGACGGGGTGGGCACGCGCGGCGACCAGTTCGAGGGCTATGGCAATTACGAGACGGTCCGCACGGTGTGCGTGCGCAAGGTCGACGGCTATTACTGGCCGATCAGCTATTCCACCTTGCCGGAGTACGCCCCGAACGATCTGCAGCAATGCATCGAGCAATGTCCGAACATGGATGTCGATCTCTATTACTACGACAATCCGGGGCAGGAGCCGCAGCAGATGGTCAATTTGAACGGCGAACCGTATTCGGCGCTGCCGACCGCCTTTGCCTACCGGACCAACTATGATCGCGCCAATAGCTGCAAGGCGCCGGTGAGCTACGGCTCGATCAGCCTCGCGGCACTGCCCGATGGGAACAATCGGGCCATTGTGAGCTTTGCCGATCTGACCTTCCCGCTGCCGCTTCGCGATCCGAGGCGAACCACGCAGGCGACCGTGGTGGCTGCCGCGGCAGTGAACTATGTCAGCGTGCCTCTCCCGCGGCCGCGTCCCGCGGCACCTGGGGAGACGCCGAAGCCCGTGGTCGTCCGACAGGCCTCGGCCGATCCCGTGCGCATCGTGCAGTTCGGCGACAAGCGTGTCAGGATAGTCGGTCCCGACACACCTTACGCCCCAGTAGCGGAAGCAGGGACTTAAGCTCGGGCCCGTCTTCGCGCCCGGTGAGCGCCAGGCGAAGCGGATGGAACAGCGCCCTGCCCTTGCGGCCCGACTGCGCCTTCAGGGCGCTGGTCCACGCTGTCCATGTGCTTTCATCCCAGGGTTCGGGAGGAAGCAACTCCGCCGCTTTGGCCAGGAATGCCTCGTCAGCAGTGTCGGCGGGATGATGCATCTGGTTCTCGAATACGGCCGCCCATGCCGCGACGTCGGAGAATTTGTGGAGATTTGCGCGGAGCAGGTCCCATGCGGCACGGCCGATCGACGCCGGCAGCCGAGGCTTCGCCTCTTCATAGGTCATGCCGTGGAGAATGCGCGCGTTGAGACTCTCGAGCTCCGCCGGGTCGAACCGCGCAGGTCCGAGCGAGATCATCGAAAAGTCGAGCCGCTCCGCAAGCGAGCGCAGGTCGCGATAAGGTTCGACCGGAAGACTGGTGCCTGTCAGCACCGCGACTGCCGCAACGGCAAGAGCTTCGAACCCGTCCTCGCGCAGATCGCTCAGCGATAGAGACCCGAGACGCTTCGAGAGCCCCTCTCCTTCCGCGCCCGTAAGAAGATTGTGGTGCCCGAAGGTGGGCACCGGTCCGCCCAAGGCTTCAAAGATCTCGATCTGCGTTCCGGTGTTGGAAACGTGGTCTTCGCCGCGGACGACATGGGTGACCGCGAGATCGATATCATCGACCACGGAGGGCAGCGTGTAGAGATACGAGCCGTCACCGCGGATCAAGACCGGATCCGACATAGACGCGGTGTTGACCGTCTGCGGTCCCTTGATGAGGTCGACGAAGTGAACGGGACGACCATCGAGCCGGAACCGCCAATGCGGTTTGCGGCCCTCCGCCTCGAATGCAGCCTTCTGCTTGTCAGTGAGCTCAAGCGCGGCGCGATCATAGATCGGAGGCTTGCCCAGTGCGCGCGCCCGGGCTCGCTTTCGCTCAAGTTCGTCTTCGGTCTCGAAGGCGGGATAGAGCCTGCCTGACGCGATCAATCGGTCGCGCGCGGCCTCGTAGAGCGCAGTGCGATCCGACTGACGGACGCGTTTATGCGGCGCAATGCCGAGCCATGCGAGGTCGGTGTCGATGCCCCGGGCAAACTCCTCCGTCGAGCGTTCGCGATCGGTGTCGTCGAGCCGGAGAATGTATGTGCCGTTCGACTTCAGCGCGAAGAGCCAGTTGATGAGCGCGGGGCGCGCATTGCCGATGTGAAGCCGGCCGGTGGGCGACGGCGCATAGCGAACGATCGGTCCGGTCATCCGCCGCGCATCCCGAGAAAGAAGAGTGCGCCACCTGCCAGGCCCAGAGCCAGGGCCGCGAGTGCGGGCAGACGATTCCGACCGTCCGCCAGCGGCGCAGTGATGCCACGGCGCTGCAAGCCATAGCGATCCACGATGAGCGCACTGCCGCCCAGCATCGCGACACCTCCAACGATCATCCACATCTGCAGCGTGATGCCGAGAAATGTCGCGTCCATCACTCGACGCCCTGCCTGGCTGGCGCGCTCGATGTCACAGGCGCCTCGCTGTCATCGCGGTAGCCATTGGTGATCGGATATTTGCGGCCGATGCCGAAAGCCTTCTTGGTGAGCTTGACCCCGGGCGCGGACTGTCGCCGCTTGTATTCGGCGACATACAGCATCCTCTCGACGCGCTTCACCAATGCGCGGTCGAAGCGGCCCTCCCCCTTGGCGACGATTTCGGCGACCGACAGTTCTTCTTCGACGAGCCCCTGCAGCACCTCATCGAGTATTGGATAAGGCGGCAGTGAATCCTGGTCTGTCTGGTTGGGCCTGAGCTCCGCGCTCGGCGCCTTGGCGATGATCGACTCCGGAATCACTGCGAGCTTTGGGCAGAAGCTTCCATCGGGGATGTGAGAATTGCGCCAGCTCGCGAGGCGATAGACCTGCATCTTGAGCAGGTCCTTGATTGGATTGAAGCCGCCATTCATGTCGCCGTAGATCGTTGCATAGCCGACGGC
Source organism: Devosia sp. (assembly GCA_035549855.1). Classification (GTDB taxonomy): domain Bacteria; phylum Pseudomonadota; class Alphaproteobacteria; order Rhizobiales; family Devosiaceae; genus Devosia_A. Next base: position 27,328 of record DASZPY010000014.1, read on the forward strand.
CATTTCGGACTTGTTCCCGGTCGTCAGCAGCAGCGAGCCGAGCTTGTTGGAGACGGCCATAAGGACCGTTCCCCGCATGCGCGACTGAATGTTCTCCTCGGTCACATCGGGCGGGCGATTGCCGAAGACCGGCTGCAGCTCCGCGAGCGCTTCGTCGACGGGGCTGCCGATCGACACGACGTCGTAGCGCACGCCAAGCGCCGCCGCGCAATCCTTCGCATCGCGCAGGCTCTCGCCGGACGTGTATCGATAGGGCAGCATCAGGCAGTGGACATTTTCCGGCCCGAGCGCGTCGGCGGCGATTGCCGCGACGATGGCGCTGTCAACGCCCCCGGAGAGTCCAAGCACGACCTGTTTGAAGCCGTTCTTGCCGACATAGTCCCGCAGGCCGCGAAGCATGGCCTGCCAGGGCGCTTCTTCGATCGAAGCCAGGGGCACCACCTCACCCTGAGTGCAATGCCAGACGTGCTTGCCGCGCTCCCAGTCGGAGACGATGAAGTCGGACTCGAAGCTCTTGCCCTGGAAGACCAGCTTGTCCCCGGGCTCCATCGCGAACGAGGCGCCGTCGAAGACAAGCTCGTCCTGACCCCCGACCTGATTGAGATAGATCAGCGGGACCTTGTCCTCGCGCGTGCGGGCCCGGACGAGATCGCGCCTCGTGTGCTGCTTGTTGCGCCAGTATGGCGACCCGTTGGGACAGAGCAGAAGCTCCGCGCCCTGCTCGACGAGATAGGCGCATACGTCCGGATGCCATATGTCCTCGCAGATGGGCACACCGATGGAGACGCCCTTGATGGTCAATGGCTCGGGCAACGGCCCTGGCGTGAAATAGCGCTTCTCATAGAACACGTCGTCATTCGGCAATTCCCGCTTGAGCCGCCGCGCCACCACGCGTCCATTCTCGACCTGCAGCACTGCGTTGTAGAGGCGCGCGCCATCGCGCCAGATGGTGGGCAGGAGCAGGGTTACGGCAGTACCGGAAGTGGCCTTCACGAGATTCGCCGCCGTCGCCATTGCATCGTCAATGAATCGCGGCTTGAAGAACAAGTCCTCGGGGAAGTAGCCGGTCAGGAAAAGCTCCGAGAGCAGCAGGATATCCGCGTGCGCTGCCTGCGCATCGGCAAGCGCCTTCTTTGCCAGGACCAGATTGCCGGCGAGGTCGCCGACTTTGGGATTGAGCTGGGCAAGCGCGATGCGCAAACGGTCCGTCACGAGGCTGATCCGAAGCGTGGAAAAAGCGCAAAAAGCCTTATCCGCTCACCCCTTGCGGGGCAAGCGGACAAGGGTCTCAGGAAGAGCGGCGCGTCAGAAGGAGTAGGTCAGTTCGGCCATGAGGCCGTAACGGAACATCGCGAACGGGTTGACGATCTGGATGTAGTTGCTGTTCACGACGGTCGGATCGATGTCGTAGACGCCATCGGGTTCGGTGTCGCCGGGATTGCCGATTTGCGCGGCCGAGAAGGTCTGATCGACGGTGCCCTGGATATACCAGGCGCGGCCTCCCAGGCGGAACGCCAGGTCCTTTCGCGGATGGAAACCCAGCCACGCTTCGGCCATGCCGCCATAGCCCCAACCGTCTATTTCCGTGGGCGACGTACGCATCCAGGAGATGTTGCCGTTGGCGACGCCCGAATAAGGTGCCTGCGCGGGACCTCCATAGACGCTCGTGTCGAACTGCACATCGTCCACACCGATGACGCCGGACACCTTGGCGTAGGGCACGCCAGCAAGTTCGCCGCTGATGTCGAAATAATCACCGAGATTGGCCTTGGCTTGGACGCCAAGGCGCAACATGTGCATGTCGACATAGTTCGGCGCACTGTCACCGGGGACGAAGGTCTGCCCGGTAATGGGATCGTATGTGATCGGAGCGTCGACCACCGCAAAATTGTTGCGCCCCGTGTTGGGGGCATCCTGCCAGTATTGATAACCGACCAGCATGCCGACACCGGAGCCCTCATTGTTGCCCCAGGGGTTCCAACCGAAATCGGCGCCGACGTAGCCGACATGGCCGTCAACGAGTGTTCCCGAATCCATGGCGGTGGAATAGGTGCCGCCCATCACCATGCTGTAGCCGGCGATGGCCTTGGCAAAGGTATTGGTGGCGTGGTCTTCGATGCGCAGATGAAGCTCGCCGATGTGGCTCGTGTCTCCCGATGACAGCAGATTGCCTCCGCCGCTGTCGCTGAAGCCCTGCGCGCCCATCGAGTACCAGTAGCGCACGCCGAACTCGAATTTCAGGGAGTCGTCTTCGTCGCCAAGTCCGGCCCACTGCCCCGGTTCTGTCGGATAGGAGTCCCGGAACGGCTCGTAGTAGTCGGCCGCGAATGCGGGGGCCGTGATGGCCGTGGCAGCCAATAGGACGGCGACACCCGGGAACGAACGGAACATGGAACCCTCGGCACTACGAACGCGATGGATCGTTTATGCCCCGTTAGGGTTAATGGACCGCTAAAGCGCGCCTACATGCCGACAGCGAGGGCCGGACGCGCCGGCCGCTGGGCGCGGATTTCCTCGGCGACGAGGAATGCAAGCTCAAGCGCCTGCGAGGCATTCAGCCGGGGATCGCAGTAGGTGTGGTAGCGATCCTGAAGGTTGGCCTCTGTGATCGCAGCGACACCGCCACCCGTGCATTCCGTGACATCGTCACCGGTCATTTCGATGTGGATGCCACCGGCATAAGTTCCCATCTGCCGGTGGATCTGGAAGAAGGAATGGACCTCGCCGAGCACTCTCTCGAAGGGTCGTGTCTTGTAACCGTTCGCCGCCTTGACCGTATTGCCGTGCATCGGGTCCGAGCACCAGACGACCGTCCTGCCTTCGCGCTTGACCGTATCGATGATGCGCGGGAGATGTTCCTTCACCTTGTCCGATCCAAAGCGGCATATCAGCGTGATCCGTCCCGGCTCGTCCGTGGGATTGAGCCGGTCGAGCAGGCGAACGAGATCATCGGACGAGAGTGTCGGACCGCATTTGATGCCGACTGGATTCCTGATGCCCGAGAAATACTCGGCATGGGCGGCGTCAGGCTGGCGAGTCCGGTCCCCGATCCAGAGCATGTGGCCGCTGGTGGCGTACCAGTCGTTGGTGATCGAGTCGCGGCGCGTCAGTGCCTGCTCATAACCGAGAAGCAGCGCTTCGTGACTTGTATAGAACTTCGTTTCGCGCAGCGGCGGCGTATTGTCCGGCGTCAGACCGAGAGCACGCATGAAATCAATGGCATCGTCGATCTTCCTTGCGACTTCCTCGAAGCGCGGGAAGGCGGCGGAGTCCTTCATGAAGCCCATGGTCCATTCGTGGACGCGCGCAAGATTGGCGTAGCCGCCAGTGGCAAAGGCGCGGAGCAGATTGAGCGTCGCCGCAGATTGCCGGTAGGCGAGAAGCAGGCGCTCGGGATCGGGCGTCCGCGCATCGGACGTAAAGCCGATGTCATTGATGATGTCGCCGCGATAGGAGGGCAGCGTCACCCCATCAATGGTCTCGGTGTCCGCTGAGCGGGGCTTGGCAAACTGGCCCGCAATGCGTCCGACCTTGACGACGGGCTTTCCAGCGCCGTGAGTGAGCACCACCGCCATCTGGAGGAACACCCGAAAGAAATCGCGGATGTGATCGGCCCCGTGCTCCGCGAAGGACTCGGCGCAGTCGCCACCCTGCAGGAGGAATGCCTGTCCGCGCGCGACTTCGGCCAGCTGGGTCTTCAGCTCGCGCGCCTCGCCGGCGAAGACCAAGGGAGGAAAGGTCGACAGCTGCTTCTCGGCAGCGGCAAGCCTCGTGGCGTCCGGATAATCCGGAACCTGTGAGATCGGCTTGCTGCGCCAGCTATCGGGAGTCCAGTTGCTCATGCTCATCCCTGTCCGGAGCGGGGTCTAGCAAGCGGGCACCGCCCTGCCAAGCGCGCCGAGGGTCAGACTTTGGTGCCGCCCCGGAAACGATAGGTGGGGCTGGCAAAGGTGACGAGTTCCTCTCCGGCCGTCGGATGCATGGCGACCGCACGGTCGAAATCGGCCTTGGTGGCGCCCATTCCGAGGGGAATGGCGGCCATCTGGATCAACTCCGCGGCGCCCGGCCCTGCAATGTGAACGCCAAGAACCTTTCCGCCGTCAGGCGCCGTAATGAGCTTCATCATCATCCGCTCGAGCCTGTCGGTGAGGGTGATCATGAGCGGGCGAAACTTCGCGACATAGACGTCGATGTCACCATGAGTGCGGGCCTCGGCTTCCGTGAGGCCGATAGTCGCAATCTCGGGTTCCGAGAAGACCGCGGTGCCGACCAGCGAATGATCCACGGCGGTGGGGTTGTCCTTGAAGGCGGTCTGGACGAAGGCGACGGCGTCGCGAATGGCCACGGGGGTGAGTTGTACGCGACCGGTTACGTCCCCCACGGCGAAGATGTTGGGAACGTTCGTGCGCGAATAGTCATCCACGTCGATGAAGCCGTCTTCATCCAGCCTCACCCCGGCAGATTCCAATCCAAGCCCGGCCGTGTTCGCCTTCCGCCCGGTCGCAAACATCACGGCGCCAAAGGGTGCGTCCACGCCGTCGGAGAAGTGAGCGACGATGCCGTTGGCAGTCCATTCGAGGGCGCGAATGGTGGTCTCGTAGATGAGCTTGATCCCACGCGTCCTGAGGCCCGCATCCAGTGCGTCGCGCAGGTCTTCATCGAAGCCGCGCAGGACCTTGTTGCCGCGATAGACGATGGTCGTTTCGACGCCGAGCCCGGCGAAAATCGAGGCGAACTCCGCAGCGACGTAACCGCCGCCATCAATCAACATTGAGCGTGGTAATTGCAGAAGGTCGAATGCCTCCCTGGACGTGATCCCGAGTTCCTTGCCCGGCAGCTCCGGGACAAAGGGATGTCCGCCCGTCGCGAGAAGGATCGTTTCGGCCGTCAATTCCCGCCCCGAAGGCTCCAGGCGTACTGAATGGGGGCCGGTGAGGACCGCACGCTCCCGGATGATTTCGCCGCCGGGGTTCCTGACGGCGGCCTCATAGGCCTTCTCGAGACGTTCGATTTCCCGGTTCTTGTTGGCCACCAGCGTCGGCCAATCGAAGGACGCCGAGACCGTCCAGCCATAGCTCTGGGAAATGTCGTGGAATTCGGAGAAGTGGGCGGCGTAGGCGAACAGCTTTTTGGGAATGCAGCCCCGGATGACGCAGGTGCCGCCCATCCGGTCGGCCTCAATCACCGCGATCTTCTTGCCCATCGCGGCGGACAAGCGGCCAGCGCGGACGCCGGCGGAGCCGCCTCCAATGATCAGCAAATCATAGTGCAATCGCGCTTCTCGCCTAGGGGCGGGTAAGCGGATTGCACAAACTCACCCGCCGCACAAGGCGATGCAGGCTAGATGGTTATGCCCTTTTCCTTGAGGTCGGCGCGCACCCGCCGCACAAACTCGGCGCTCAGGTTGTTCTGGTAGACTTTGAGGACATCGTCGGTCGTCTTGGAAAGTTCGGGACTGGCCTGGGCCAGTTTCTGACCGACCGGACTCTCGTAAAACGCCACAATCTGCTGGAGTTCCTCAAGCGTAAAAACGGTGGCATAGACTCTCGCGATCTGATCGAGGAGATCGGACTCGTCGCCAGCGTAGGACTTGATCGTGCGGTCGACCGCGTCGGAAATGTCCTTTTCGATGTCGGCGTGGCCAACGGTCAAGGCTTTGAACGAGCCGATGGCGGTCTTCAGCACCACGCCCCGAAACAGGTTGGAGGTGTTGATCAGGTCGACATATTTCCGCGCCAGCGCCAGTTGATCGGGCGGGATTTCCTGGGCGGCTGCGGGCGCGGCCACGGACCCGGCCACTATCAGTGTCAGCACGACAAAGAGTGGCGCAGCCCAGCGACGAAGGCGCGACAAAGTACTGCTATTCATCCGTAACCCCCAATTGGCGCGGTCGGCGCTCAAACGTCCAGTGTTTCGATACCCGTCGGCCCGGCAATGTAAGCCCGATGACAAAGACCAAGAAAGAGGCCGTGTTCGACGACGCCGGGTACGGCCGAGAGGGCCGTCGCAAGCGCTTCTGGATTGGAAATACGGCCAAAAGAAGCATCCAGAATGAAGTGCCCCCCGTCGGTCATAAATGGCCCACCGCCTGGCGTCATCCGCTGCACCAGCGGCCCTTCGGCCCCAAACCGGTCCATGATCTTCCTGACCTGCCGCGACGTGGCCGCGAGCCCGAACGGATTGACTTCGATCGAGAGCGGGAACCTGCCCAAGGCGTCCACCAGCTTGCTGCTGTCGGCAATGACGATCATCCGCCTGGATGATGCCGCCACGATCTTTTCGCGAAGAAGCGCGCCGCCGGCCCCCTTGATCAAAGCGAGACGCGGTCCGATTTCGTCGGCACCGTCCACCGTGAGATCGAGTTCCGGGGCTTGGTCGAGCGTCGTCAGCGGGATGCCGAGGGCTGAGGCCTGCCTGGCGGTCGCCTCCGAGGTCGGCACGCCGACGCATCGAAGCCCCGCGGCGACTTTCTCAGCCAGCAGATCGACGAAGTGCTTCGCCGTGGATCCCGTGCCGAGGCCGACGATCATGCCCGAATGGACTTCCGCAAGTGCGGCGCCGGCCGCCTCGCGCTTCCAGTGGTCAATCCCGGACAGAGCCCCATTCATGGCCTGCGGTGCTACGGTTGGTCCCCTGCGGTGTCAACGGCCACGATCACGCGTCGGTGATCGGAATTGTCGCTGGTTAGCAACAGAGTCGGAGTTAGCTGTGGCCATAAGGAGCGATTCATGGGTCGTGCTCTTTTCGCAACAGCATCCATTCGCTACTGATTTGAGGAACTGCCGGGGGGCATGCCCGTGCATGATCAGAGGCCAAAATGAATAAAGTCGTCCAAGCTGCCGCAATATTGCTCGCGGTGATATTTTCCGTGACGGCGGTGACGCCCAGTTACGCCATCAAGTTCTTCAATCGGGATACGCTCGAATTTGAGGAACGGCCGACGGGAGCGGGGGCGCGGCGGCACAATTACAAGGCCATCCCGCGCGAGATCGTCCCATACGAGACCAGCTTCAAGCCCGGCACCATTGTCGTCGAGACCTCCGAGCGGCGGCTCTACTTCGTCCTTCCTGATGGCGAGGCGATCCGTTACGGAATCGGTGTCGGCCGCGATGGCTTCCGGTGGTCCGGCCAGCATAAGATCACCCGTAAGGCGGAGTGGCCCGGCTGGACCCCGCCGCCTGAAATGCGCAAGCGCGTTCCGGATCTCCCGGCCTACATGCCCGGCGGCCCCAACAATCCACTCGGTGCGCGGGCGCTCTATATCGGATCGACCCTCTATCGCCTGCATGGCACGTCGGAGCCGTGGACGATCGGGCAAGCCGTCTCGTCCGGCTGCATCCGGCTGACCAATGAGGACATCATCGATCTCTACGACCGCACCAAGGTCGGCGCCCTGGTCGTTGTCCACCAATAACCTCCCACTTTCCCTGAAGGGCCGGTCTTCGGACCGGCCCTTTTTGTTTGGCGTCCGGTGGGCGCGGGCCTAGATTGGCACCATGACCGTTCTATTCGCGCAGGACAGTATCCGCCCCCAGCCCCTGGTCGACCGCTATGGGCGCACGATCAGCTATTTGCGGATTTCGGTGACTGACCGCTGCGATCTGCGGTGCGTCTATTGCATGTCGGAGCATATGGAGTTTCTACCCAAAGCGGAGATCCTGAGCTTCGAAGAGATCGACAGCATTGCGAGCGCCTTCATCGCCCGCGGCACGAAGCGCATCCGCCTGACAGGTGGCGAACCGCTTGTCAGGCGAGACATTCTCGAGCTGATCGACAGGCTGGGACGGCGCATCGGCGACGGCCTCGACGAACTCACGCTCACCACCAACGGCACACAGCTCAGGCGCTATGCGCGGCGGCTGGCAGCGTCCGGTGTGAAGCGGATCAACGTGTCGCTCGACACGCTCGATGAAGAGCGCTTCCGCGCCATCACGCGCCGTGGCCGCATCGCCGACACGCTGGATGGGATCGACGCCGCGGTGGAAGCGGGCCTTCGCGTCAAGATCAACATGGTGGCGATGCGCGGCGTCAATGACGACGAGATCGAGCCCATGATGGAGTGGGCGCATCAGCGAGGTTTCGGGCTGACGCTGATCGAGGGCATGCCGTTGGGGGAAGTCGGAATCGACCGCGTCGAAAGCTATCTGCCGCTCAAGGAGATGCGTCAGCGGCTGGCCTCACGTTACACATTGGAGCCGACGGAGCATCGCACGGGCGGGCCGGCACGATATGACTGGGTGAAAGAAACCAATGGCTTGCTCGGCTTCATTACGCCGATGAGTCACAATTTCTGCGAGAGCTGCAATCGCGTGCGGCTGACCGCGACGGGCCAGCTCTATATGTGCCTCGGCCAGGACGCGATGGTCGATTTGCGCGCGGTATTGCGCGACGATCGGCCGGGCGGCCTCGATGCGGCGCTCGATCGCGCCATGCAGCTCAAGCCGAAGGGCCACGACTTCATACTCGATCGCGACCATCGCGGCCCCGCCCTCGCCCGCCACATGAATGTGACTGGCGGCTAAGCTATTTGTCGTCGTCCGCCACCTGCGCAAATTCGAGCGGCAGCGCCGTGGTGTACTTGATCTGCCCCATTGCGAAGGATGAACTGACGTCCGTCAGTGCGATCCGCGAGATCAGCTTCTTGTAAAAGGCGTCATAGGCCGCGATGTCGGGCACGACGACGCGCAACAGATAGTCGACATCGCCGCTCATGCGGTAGAACTCGACCACCTCGGTCAGATCGTCGACCACCGACGCGAATTTGCGCATCCACGCATCGTTGTGCTCATTGGTCTTGATGGACACGAACACGGTCACGCCGACATTGATTTTCGCGGGATCGAGGACCGCAACGCGGGCTTTGATGATGCCGTCTTCTTCCATTTTCTGGATGCGGCGCCAGCAGGGAGTGGTGGAAAGTCCAACCTTTCTGCCGATCTCCGCCACCGGAGTGGTGGCGTCCTTTTGAAGCAAAGCCAATATCTTGCGGTCGATCTTGTCCACGCGTAACCCCCAAAGCTCAATTGAAACCAGTTTGCGGGATAGGAGGCAAAATACTGCCCGCCGCGCAAAGACTCCCGCAGAAAATTCATCTCAACGCAATTTTGTTGCGCCTGTCAACTGATTGAACAGGCCCTTGAGCCAGCCGAGCAGGTCAAATTGCTGGCTGTCGCCGTGGCGGGCGCGCCAGTCCGATGGGAGATCGAAGCGCCCGGCCCAGATGCCCCGCCCGGCGGTGCGCGCCGCGATTTGCTCGACCAGGTAATCGCCGTCCGTCACAGCGAGGCCGGCCGCGACCAGCGTGCGCCCGAGGTCGCCCTGCCCGGCGCTGCAACGGGCGAGAACCCGGCCGTAGCGGTCCCGACCGAAGGTCTCGCATTCGGTGGTCCTCTCGCCCAGTTCGCCGGCCAGCAGAAGGCGCGCCGCCTCGCCGCACCGCCAATTGGCGCCATTCCGATCGCCGCAGACCTGGTCATATTCGGGCGCATCGATGCCGAGCAGGCGCACCCGTTCACCGGAAAGGCGAAGGCTGTCGCCGTCCGTCGCGGTCGCGCGGCCGGATAGCTTTGGGGAATCGGGCTGCAGCAGGGCCGCCGCAACCGCGATCAGACCAATCAGAAGCAGCGATCCAGCGATGCCGAGGAACCGGGATCTTGCGGGAAGGCGGGACGTCCTCAGGCCGCGGATTTCACCACCTCTTAACCACGACAAAGCTAGGGTCGGCGCAGCGTAGCGAAGGCCCGCCACCTTCGCATCATCGAGTTGTCGAGTACCGCGTAATGCCCTTCGCGCACGCGCCGCAGGCCGATGTGCGTTCCCAGATGGGACGCGAGCGCCGCGGCACACCCCAAAAGACGGTGTTCGACGCAAGGCAGCGGCTGACTTCGTCTTCCGGAACGCGCGCCGATTTCGACTATGAGCTGCTGAACGATTATGCCGACGCCCGCATCTCGGGCGTCCTGGTCGTGCCGGCGGTGCTGGTGATTCTCGCAGGGTTCGCGAGCCTGTGGGCTCCCCTCTATGCGGTCCTTGCCTGGGCCGGAGCGACGGTGGTCATCAACTCGGCGGTCGTGCTGATCTGCCGCCGCTTCAAACGGGTCGTCCCATCGCGATTCCATGCGGCGCAATGGACGGCTACCTTCATCGCGGCTGAGACTGCCTATGGCGTCTGCTGGGCGCTGTTCACACTCTTCGTCCTCGTCAGCAGCGACAGCCGGAACCTCGCCGTCATCATGTTCGCGATTGCGCTCGTGGGCATCGCATCGAACGCGGTCTCGACGCGCACCCTGCCTGGCGCGACGCTCATGAGTACCCTACCCACGGCGCTCACGGTCTCCATCAATCTCGTCGTGCTCGGCGGCACTCTCAACTGGTCGCTGGCGGCGGTGACGCTCGGCGCCGAGATTTTCTTCGTCTATCTCGCCCGCCAGCTGCATGCCTCAGAGCTCGAAACGATCGTGCATCAATCTGAAAAGGATGCGCTGATCAACGAGCTCGAAGAAGCGCGCGAAATGTCCGACGAAGCGCGCCGGCATGCCGAGCAGGCCAATGTCGCCAAGTCGCAGTTCCTCGCCACGATGAGCCATGAGCTGCGTACGCCGCTCAACGCCATCATCGGTTTTTCGGAAGTGCTGAAATCGGAGCTTCTCGGCCCGCACGCCGTTCCTCAGTACAAGGAATATGCCGGCGACATCCACGCCTCGGGCCAGCACTTGCTCAACCTCATCAACGAGCTGCTTGACCTCTCGCGCATCGAGGCGGGCAAGTACGAGCTGAACGAGGAGGCGGTCTCGCTGGCGGATATCGCCGAAGACTGCCGGCGCATGATGGAGATTCGCGCCAAGTCGAAAGGCATCGAGCTGACCTATACGGTCGGCAACAATTTGCCCAAGCTCTGGGGCGACGAGCGGGCGATCCGGCAGGTGGTGTTGAACCTGCTCTCCAATGCCATCAAGTTCACGCCGCAATCGGGCAAGGTGGCGCTCATGGTTTCGCGCAGCGCCGATGGCGGCCAGATGATCTCGGTGCGCGACAACGGACCGGGCATACCGGACAGCGAAATGGAGCACGTCCTTTCGTCATTCGGCCAGGGCAGCCTTGCGCAGAAATCGGCGGAGCAGGGCGCTGGGCTCGGCCTGCCGATCGTACAGAAGATCATGGAACTGCATCAGGGCCGCTTCGACCTGTTCTCCAAGCTTCGCTTCGGGACGGAAGTCATCGCCACCTTTCCGCGTTCCCGCGTGATGGACGCGCTTGCCCCGGTGGTCGAACGGAAGCGGGGCCTGAAGATTTACACCGACAGCGAGCCCAAGAGCGCTGCGCGCTAGACTCGCCGCCCCTGGCGACTAGGTCTTGTCGCTGACACCCGCGCTTGAGAATGTCGCCATATGCGCGTGCAGGTGCAGCGCGGTCTTTGCAAGCACGAGGCCGAGCGCCGCACCCGTCCCCTCGCCCAGGCGCATGCCGAGGTCGAGCAGCGGGGTGACGCCCATCGCCTCCAGGGCGCGCGCATGCGCCGTCTCGGCGGAGACATGGCCGAAGACGCAATGGCTGATTGCGTCGGGATTGACCGCATGCGCGATGGCCGCCGCCGTCGTTGCGACGAAGCCATCCACGAAGACCGGTATCTTCTGGTGGCGCGCGGCGACAAGAGCGCCGAGCATCGCGGCGATCTCGCGGCCCCCGAGGCGCGCGAGCATGGCCATGGGAGTCGTGAGATCGGCATGATGGAACGCCAAAGCGCGATCGACGGCGCTGGCCTTGCGGCCGAGACCCTGATCGTCAACGCCGGTCCCGCGCCCCACCCAATCGGCGCCGGCGCCGCCATAGAGCGCGGCGTAGATCGCAGCGGCGACGGTGGTGTTGCCGATCCCCATTTCGCCGATCGCGAGGGCATCGGGCTTGCCCGCGATCGCCTCCATGCCGAAGGCGATGGTTGCGGCGCAGGTGCGGTCATCCATCGCCGCCTCGCGCGTGATGTCGCCGGTCGGTACCTCGAGGGCCAGCTCGAAGACGCGCAGATTGAGCTCATGCAGGGCGCAGATCTGCGAGATCGCCGCTCCGCCATCGGTGAAGTTCTTGACCATCTGCGCGGTGACTTCGCGCGGGAAGGCGGACACGCCCTGGTCTGTGACGCCGTGATTGCCGGCGAAGATCGCGACCATCGGATTTTCGAGCGTCGGAGGAGATTTGCCCTGCCATCGGGCAAGATGTTCGACGAGGGCCTCAAGCCGGCCGAGCGAACCGCGCGGCTTGGTCAGTTGCGCGTCATGAATGTGCACCGCATCGACGGCCTCTTCGCTGCCGGCAGGCGCAAGGGTGAGCAGATCGATGATGTCGGCGAATGCGTCGGACATGGATCAGGCAAGGCTCGCGAGGCGCTTGTTGATGTCCGCTTCGCCCCAGCCCATGACGACATTGTGGTTCCAGCGGTAGACCGGACGCAGGACCGGCGCCAGTGCGACCTGCCACGGAATGGTGATATCGATGTTCCAGTCGTAGCGGACATGGGTGCCGGCGCCGTCGCGGCGCAGAGTCCATAGGCCCGTGCCATCGAGTTCGCCCTTGGCGCGTCCTTCCAGAACGGACATCGGTTCGATCCGCGTGGCCGTCATGTCGAAGCTCAACTCATAGGGCAGCGCGGTGCGCCAGGTGAAACGCCGAACCGCGCCGATGCCGTCGGGCCCGCCATTGGACAGAACCTCCACCTTCCGGACCGCCCGCCACCATTGCGGCCAGCTCTCTGGCCGCGATATTTCCGCCCAGACGCTTTCGAGCGGAAACGCCAGCCGCCATTCGCTTACAAGCTCGAAGCGGGTCGCGGGCACGGCTTGCAAGGCTCCGGCGATTGGTGGGACAGTCGGGCGCCTTCTTAGACGAGCCGCAGGGAAAAGCAATTGAGCGACGGCCCAATGCTGCCGCAGCCGCACAACGACAATAGTAATGGTGGCGAGCTGGGCGCACGGCTGGTCGACGACCTGCTCATGGGGCTCCGATTCTATTCCCGGCTGCCGACCGGCGACCGGCCGCATGAGCGCCCAAACCTCTCCCGGATCGCGCTGGCCCTTCCCTTCACCTCCTGCGTCATCGGGCTTGCCCCTGTCGCAGCGCTGCTCGCCCTCGAATGGCTGGGCACGGCACATCTGTTTTCGGCTGCGTTTGCCGTCGCGGTGGGTGTCGTTGTGACCGGCGCGATGGCGGAGGACGCCCTCGCCGATTCCGCCGACGGATTGTTCGGCGGGCAGAATATCGAAGAGCGGCTGGCGATCATGAAAGACAGCCGTCACGGCACCTATGGCGTGGCGGCGATCGTCATGCTGCTGCTGCTGCGGGTGTCGGCCATCGGGTCGGTCGGCAATCCGCTGGCGGCGGCAGGGGTGTGGCTGGCGGCGATGGTGATGTCGCGCTCGGGCGCGCTATGGCTGACGCGGGCGCTGCCCGCCGCGCGGTCCGGAGGCGCGGCCGCTACGGCCGGGCGGGTCAGCATGCAGGCGTTCGCGGTGGGCGGGATTTTCGCTGTGATCCTGAGTTTTGTGTTCGCAGGCTTTGCGGTCGGCGTGCTGGGCCTCGCCCTCGCCTATCTAAGCTGCGCCGGCGTGCTTTTCGGCTGGATCGCGCTCTGCCGCCGGCTGATCGGCGGCCAGACCGGCGACCTGATCGGCGCGCTCCAGGCGCTCCTTGAAATCGCCGCGCTCAGTGCCTTTATGGTCTTTGCATAGTCGGGGATCGTCGTGTTCTTCATCGGTGTGGCATTACTGGTTGCGGTCGGGCTGGGGCTCCTGATCAGCTCGGACGCGGGAAGCCTGGTCGGGCTCACGCAGCAGCAATTCGGCCAGCTGGTGCCGCTCGTCATCCTGCTGATCGTGTTCGCGGCGAGCATATTCGGGCGGCGGCAGCGGCTTTCGGCGATGGCGGGCAATTTGCTGGCGTGGGTTGCCGTCTTCGGCATCGCGCTGGTCGCCTATGCCTATCGCGACGATCTGCAGGGCGTCGCGGCGCGGGTCTTCGGTGAACTGGTGCCGAGCGCCGCGGTGATAGATTCCGAGAACGGCACGGCGAGCTTCCGGCGCGGGCGGGACGGTCATTTCCAGGTGGCTTCCACCGTCAACGGCGTGTCCATTCCGCTGCTGTTCGACACGGGTGCCAGCGCGGTCGTGCTGTCCTATTCCGACGCCACGAAAGCCGGGATCGACGTGGCCTCGCTCAATTTCGACACGCCCGTGACCACCGCCAACGGCACCGGGCGGGCGGCGCTGGTGCGGCTCGACCGGATCGAAGTGGGCGGCATCGCGCGGCGCAATATCCGCGCCTTTGTCGCCGAGCGCGGGGCGCTCGAAGGCAGCCTGCTCGGCATGACCTTCCTCGAAACGCTCAGCCGCTACGGTGTCTCCGGCAACAGGCTGGAACTTGCCGACTGACGGCTAGAGCCGCATAGTCGATTCAGCGTCAACCGGAGACTACCCAAATGCCCCAACGTCCCTACGACGAGCGGCTGTTGCGTGCTGCTTTCGCCGTGGCTCAACGCGCCCGCGAAGGTGGCGACCATCCCTTCGGCTCGGTCCTTGCCGACAAGGATGGCAAGATCCTGCGCGAGCAGGGTAACGGATATTCCTCTGAGGGTGGCGACCGAACTGCCCATGCCGAGAGGCTGCTTGCCTCGTGGGCAGCCAAAAATCTCTCGCTGGAACAGCTTTCCACCTGCACGCTCTATACCTCGGCGGAACCCTGCGCGATGTGCTCAGGCGCGATCTACTGGGCCGGTATCGGGCGCGTCGTCTATGGCCAGACCGAGCGCGACCTCAAGGCACAGACGGGCGCGCATGAGGAGAACCCCACGCTCGACCTGCCCTGCCATATCGTGTTCGAGGCGGGACAGCGGCCGACCGAAATCGTGGGGCCGCTGCTGGCCGAAGAGGCGGCGCAGTTGCAGGCGGATTTCTGGAAACACAAATAGTCAGGCGACTTCGAGCGCCGGCTGCTCCAGAGCGGCGAGCGCACGCAGGATGATCTCGGGCCCGGCGCCGCGGCGCGCGGCGTCCACGCTGAGGATTTGCCGGAAATGCCGGGCGCCGGGCCGGCCATTGGCGAGACCAAGCATGTGCCGCGTGATGTTGTTGAGGCGCGTGCCCTTGCTGAGTTCGGTTTCGGCGTAGTCGGCCATAGCGCGGAGGATCGCCGCAAGGTCGATGTGCCGCGCCGTGTCACCGTAGAAACGGGAGTCGATCTCGGCGAGCATCAGCGGATCGTGGTAGGCGGCGCGGCCGAGCATGACGCCATCGACGTGCTGCAAGTGCGCTTCGGCGGCTTCCAGGGAATCGATGCCGCCATTGATCGAGACCATGTGCCGCCCGAGCCGCTCGGCTAGACGATAGACGCGCGGATAGTCGAGCGGCGGGATGGTGCGGTTCTCCTTGGGCGACAGGCCCTTGAGCCACGCCTTGCGGGCGTGGACGTAGATATGGTCCGCGCCGGCGGCGACCATCCCGTCGGCGAAGCGGTCGAGGCTTTCTCCGGTGTCCTGGTCATCGATGCCGAGCCGGCATTTGACCGTAACCGGAAGATCGGTCGCGGCCTTCATGGCGCGCACACAATCGGCCACGAGCGCCGGTTCGGCCATCAGGCAGGCGCCGAAGCGGCCGGATTGCACGCGGTCCGACGGACAGCCGACATTGAGGTTGATTTCGTCATAGCCGAAGGCGGTCGCGATGCTGGTGGCCTCGGCGAGCTCGCCCGGATCGGAGCCGCCGATCTGGGCCGCCAGCGGATGCTCGATCTCGGAAAAGCCCAGCAAGCGCTCGCGGTCGCCGTGGACGATGGCGGCGCTGGTCACCATCTCGGTGAACAGCAAAGCGCGGCGCGTCAGCTGGCGATGGAGGGCCCGGCAATGCCGGTCCGTCCAGTCCATCATGGGCGCCACGGAGAAGCGGCGCGCGTTGGCCAAGTTCAGGGTCATGGGCGGGACATAGGCGGTCCGGCCCGAAAACGCCAGCGTGCCTGGCATAGCCGGTGAACGGGATGCCCGGCACGCATATGAGGGCTTCCGGGCGGGATGGATGGCTGGGTTGAGCGGCGGTTCGCCGGAGCCTATGTCTCACACGGGGCGCGAAACGATGGTGGACATCATGGTTGGCGAGGCTCGGAAGCATAGAATTGTGGTGATCGGCGGCGGCTTTGGCGGGCTCGCGGCCGTACAGGCGCTGAAGGGGTCTGGCGCCGACATCACCATCATCGACAAGCGCAACCATCATCTGTTCCAGCCCCTGCTCTACCAGGTCGCGACGACCGCGCTGGGCCCGTCGGAAATTGCGTGGCCGATCCGCCAGCTTCTCAGCAAGCGCGATGATGTCACCACCCTTCTGGCCGAAGTCGTCGGCATCGATACCGCCGCTAAGGCCGTCCTGCTCGAGAGCGGTGCCCGCGTGCCCTTCGACTCGCTGATCATCGCCACCGGCGCGCGGCATGCCTATTTCGGGCACGACGACTGGGAGCCTTTTGCGCCGGGCCTCAAGACGCTCGAGGATGCGACCGCCATGCGGCGGAAGCTGCTCGTTGCATTCGAAAAGGCGGAACTGGAGAGCGATCCGGTCCGGCGCCGCGCGCTCCTGACTTTCGCGATCATCGGTGGCGGCGCCACGGGCGTCGAGCTCGCCGGTGCAATCATCGAGCTGGCGCGCATCACGCTCAGGAACGATTTCCGTTCGATCCATCCCGAGGAAGCGCGGGTCGTCCTTATCGAGGCGGGCGAGCGAGTGCTGGCTGCCTTCAAGCCTGAGCTATCGGCTTATGCGCTCAAGGCGCTGACCAAGCTCGGCGTGGACGTGCGCCTCGGCAAGCCGGTGACGGCGCTCAGCCAAGGCAAGCTCCAGATCGGCGACGAAGTGCTCGAGGCGGAGACGATCATCTGGGCGGCCGGCGTCCTCGCCTCGCCTGCGGCACAGTGGCTTGGAGCCGAAGCCGACCGCGCCGGCCGCATCAAGGTCAATGACGATCTCACCGTGCCGGGCCATCCCGATATCTTCGCCATCGGCGACACGGTCACCGCGCCCTGGCGCGACGGCAAAGCGGTGCCGGGCATAGGGGACGCGGCAAAGCAAGGCGGACGGCATGCGGCCGCGATCATCAAGGCACGGCTCGCCGGCGACAATTCGCACAAGCCGTTCCACTACGCGCATCTCGGAGACATCGCGACGATCGGCCGGCGGGAAGCGTTGATCGATTTCGGCTGGATCAAGCTCACCGGCTGGATCGGCTGGTGGACATGGGGCCTCGCCCATATCTACTTCTTGATCGGCTTGAAGAACCGGATCTTCGTCGCGCTCAACTGGCTGTGGATCTATCTCACCGGCTATCGCAGCGCCCGGCTCATCACCGAGGAGCGGGTCAGCGCATCGCCAGCAAACGGGACGGTGCCAGCAGAAAAGGCGGCAGCGCCGCGGCGAGATTCGAAAGCGGCATGACCTCCGGCTTGAGCCGGATGCCGAGCACGTCGGCCATGAAGGCGCGGCGTGCCTCGACGCGATCGGCCAACTCGGGGAATTTGTCGCGCAACTCGGCGCGGCCGCGCTCATCCAGCAGCGCGATACCGTCCTCGATATTGGCCGAATAGTAGGGCGCACCGACCGCCGGAATGATGTCGCACTGGATCGCCTGGCCCGATTTCAGCGTCTCCCTGGAGCCCGGATAGACCGGCGTGTTCATCCATTCGTCGAGATGGATGAGGTGGCCGGGGTTGAGGATGAGGTTGAAGAACGGGTCGCCGAGGTGCCTGCGGACGAGCGCGTCGAGCGCGCCGCCTTCGACGCCGATGCCGATCGTCTCGTACCATTCGGCTGCGCAGGCGAAATAGGGCATGGCCAGGCGCTCGACATAGTCATGCGCCTCCACCGGCAGTTCCTTGGCGTCGGCGACCATCCAGCCGACCCGGCTCGACAGGCCGCCCCAATAGCCGACCGCAGTGGTCAGCGGATCGCCGCGTTCGATGACCTTGCCGCTCGGGCTCTCGAGCCCCGATAGCCTGGCTCCGGTCGAGAGCATCGTATGGCAGGAGTGTGGCAGCGCGCCGAGCCCCATGGATTGTACGGCGGCAAATTCGGTGATGCCCGGCCGCAGATTCTGCCACAGCGCCTTGATGGCTTCCGAGGCCTTTACCGCACCGAACTCGAACTGGGCGATCTGCTCGATCTCGTTGATGGCGCGCAGGCCCTTGGACGAGTCCATCAGCAAAGCGTTTGAATTCAGCACCCTGCCCTCGCCGCCCACGAGCTTGCGGAGCATATCGATGATGAAGGCCGGCGTTTCGAACCAGCTGTCGGGCTTGGCCGCCTCGTCAATGCCGAAATATTTCCAGCCCATGACGCCGACACGCTGGCCCGGGGCGATCCCCGCCGTGGTCAGCACCTCTTCGAGGTCCGGCGTTTCGCTGCGATCCTGGCCCAGAAGTCCGAAGGGAGGATAGAGCCGCGCATCGACCTCGATCATGGCGTGGCTTGCACGCCCCAGATTTTCCGGACCTGTGAGCAGCGTTGGCACGTTGCCCGGAGTCATAATCAACAGCGCCTCTTCGAAGCGCGGATCGAAGCCCGTGAGCCAAGCAAGATTCGCGGAGTGCTCGCGGTCGGCATAAATCACGACAGCATCGAGACTGGCGGCGCGTCGCGCACGGCCAAGAGCATCGAGCCTTGAAGCATAGGTCAAGCGCGGCAGTTCGGGACGCGCGGCCGGCACCCCGAAATCGGGCAGCGCGGCGTCAATCAGGCGGACAGGCATTCAAGGACCCCTTCGACGACGGCGGCAATTCTAGGCGGCTTCCCGCCGCGCGCCAATGGGCCGCCAATCGGCGGCTTTCAACGCAGCCAGGTCTTGTAGTCGCTCACCAGCAGATGCCAGGGCTCCTCGTCTTCCTCGATGCCCGAGAAGCGGGCGATCTTTGGGTCCTCGAAGACATTGTCAGTGTTGTCGTCATTGACCGTCGAGACTTCGCCCACGAAGACGTCGCCGCCTTCGCCCCAGAAGGCATGCCAATGCTCGTTGGGCATAAGCGTGACGCTTTCGCCCGGCGCAAGCCGCAACTTGTGGCCGGCTTCCAGTTCGCGCCGGATGCCATCGGTATAGACCACCGTACCCTTGCTGCGGTCGCATTTGCCGGCGGTGTCGCCGTAGAGTTCGATCACCAGCGTGCCGCCGCCGCGGTTGATGATGTCCTCGGCCTTGAGGTTGTGCCGATGCATCGGCGAATACTGGTCCTTGCGGCTGACCATCGCCTTTTCGGCGTAGAGCATGCCGCGGCCCTTGCTGAGGTCGGCATTGTTGCCGTTGCGCACGGTGAAGAGGAACAGGCCGGTGCCGTTGAAATCGCCGAGGCCATAATCGGTGATGTCCCAGCCGAGATTGTGATCGATGATCGCCTGTGCTTCGGCCTTGCGCGCCTTGAACTCAGTCGGTGACCAATAGGCGAAGGGCGGCATGATGTAGCCGAAGGAGCGGATGAACTTGTCGCTCTCCCGCATGATGCGGTTCACGTCGCTGCGCTTGATCGAATTGGCCATGTGTGTCTCCTCCCGTGCCTCTTGCGGCCGGCCTTAAGTTGTCGGGATCAGGCTTCCACGCTGCGATCCGGCAAGACCGGCTTGACGAGCAGATAGAGGCTGAATGCAAGTGCGGTCGACGTGAAATCGGCAATGAGGCTGTTCTGCCAGAACGGAATCGCCGCGATGTAGCAGGCGACGAGACCCTCCCACGAGTAGCCGTACCAGCCTTCAAGCCAGGTCCCGAAATTGGACAGCACGAAGAAGGCGATGCTGGCGAGCAGGGTCGCCCCGATCAGCCGGAAAACGCCGAAGGTGGGCAGCAGGCCGCGCGCGATGAAAACGCCCGCCGCCATGCCCGCATAGGTCGCGAGCATCCCCGGATACCAGCCGAGGACGATATCGGCGAGCGCCATCGCCCCGATCGGTACCAGCAACGCCAGCCAGATGTTGCGAAGTGCGTAGCCGGCAAGAAGCGTGACACCCGTCACCGCGGCGATGTTGGGCGGCAGATGCAGCAGCCGGCTCGCGGCGCCCAGCACGATGAGGATGAGGGCAAGCTTCTCGTCATTGGTCAGTTTCATCGGCGTCCTCAATAGGTCTGTCTCAGGTGCCCGATCCTGAGCGTCGATGCCAGAGCTTTCTGGGTGGCCTTGGCGCCCTGCCGTGGCGTGAAGCTCAACCGTACCTCGCGCCCAGGCAGCAGGGTGATCGCATTGTCGGAAAAATAGCCTGGAATGCCGGTCGTCGCGGTGACGAAGAGCGCCGGCTTGTCCGCCTTCAGGATCAGCACCGGCGCGCCGCCTTTGCTGTCCCAGCGCGTAGTGACCTTCGCCTCGGAGAAGTCGTATGCCTTATAGGGCCGCGGGAAATAGTCGTTCTCGCCGAGGAGCCTGCCGCCGGCGCCGCGCCAACTGAAATAGAGGAACTCGGTTGGGCGCAGATCGCCCGCAGCAAGACGCCCCAGCTCTGCGGCAGCGTCCGGAGAGACCTTGCTGGTGGCGGTAAAGACCATGCGCGACTTGCCGGTCACGTCGACCGCCTCGACTTCAAGGCTGATCTCGGTCCTCGCCCCTGCGTCGTTGATTGCCTTGATGACAATGTCACCGCTCTCGCGGTCGGGAACGGCAACAACGTTGACCGGCCGGAAGAAGCGCCTGGCCATATAGTGCAGCAGCTTCCACTGCCCGCCATAGTCGAGGCTGGCCCAGCTGGCGACGGGATAGGTATCGTTGATCTGCCAGAACAGCGTGCCCATGCAGCGCGGCTTGGTCGAGCGCCAGAACTCGATGGCAGTCTTGATCGCCAGGCCCTGCTGGATCTGGCTCAGGAATACCATCTGCTCGAAATCGCGCGGGAAACGGAAGTAGCGCGTCATCGTCTCGAGGATGCGCGCATTGCCGCCGGTATTGCGCTGGTGATTCTCCATCACCGGCGATGACGGATTGCGATCGGCGGGTTCGGTGAAGCTCTCGATGACGTTCATCGAGGTGAAGCTCTGGAAGCCGAATTCGGAGGCGAAGCGCGGCTTGACGTCCTGGTAGGCCGAGAAGTCCTTGGCCTCGTGCCAGACGCTCCAGTAATGCGTGTCGCCACGGGTATCGAGATGCCAGCCGTCGGCGAAGTCGAGATAGCCGAGAGACGGTGACGAGGGCCAGAAGCGCCGGCCCGGATCCTCGTCCTCGACGATGCGCGCGAGCATCGAATTCAGGCGGTCGTAATTGGCGAGATAGCGTTCGGGATTGGCCTTGGTCTCAGGATACCAGGTGAGCGAGCCGATCACCTCATTGTCGCCGCACCAGAGCGCGATGCAGGCGTGGTGGCTGAGCCGGCGGACCTGCTGGGTGATCTCGATGCGCACATCGTCGAGAAATTCGCGGTTCGAGGGATAGCTCATGCAGGCGAACATGAAGTCCTGCCAGACCATGAGGCCGAGCTCGTCGCAGAGCTCGTAGAAATAGTCGGGCTCATACTGTCCGCCGCCCCAGACGCGGATCATGTTCATGTTCGAGGCGCGGGCGCTTTCGAGCAGGTCGCGGACGGCCGGCTCGGTGATGCGCGAGGGGATCGCATCGGCAGGGATCCAGTTGGCGCCCATCGCCGTGATGTCGCGGCCGTTCACGCGCACCTTGAAGGAATGATCGATCGCGTCCTTCTCGACGATCCATTCGAGCTTGCGCAGGCCGATCCTACGTATGGTCCGTTCGCCGTCGAGCGTCGTCCACATCTCGTAGAGTGGCTGCTCGCCATGTCCGCTGGGCCACCAGAGCTTTGGACTTTTGATCGTGAGATTGTGGGTAAAGACGTTCTCGCCCGGCCGCACGGCCACCTTGTCGATGATCTTCTGGCCGGCGATTTCGTGCGTCAGCTTTACCGAGCCTTCCGCGAAGGCGAAGATTCGGGTCGTGATGGAAAGCTCGACGCTGGTGCGGCCATGCGCCTGATCGACGGTGACGCTTTCCTGCCGCGCGAGGCGCGATCTGCGGATGGCCATGCGGCCATAAACGCCCGTCGGCATCAGGCGGATGCCCCAATCCCATCCGGCATGGCAGGCGGTTTTGCGCACGAAATTCATGTGCACGCCGGGCAGGCCGTTGCTGAGATAGTTATAGGTATAGGGAATGGGAAACGGATGGGCATCGGCGCGGGCCTTGGCAACATCCTGCGCCACCGCGAACTCGAGGCGCAGCGTGTTGGCGCCTGTCTTCACCTTGCCGGTGACGTCGATATCGTAGCGGATGAACTGGTTTTGCGTGTGCCCGATCTCCTCGCCATTGAGGAAGATCGTCGCGATGCAGTCCACGCTTTCGAGCGTCAGGGTGAGGTAGCCGTCGACATCCGCCCTCGTAGCAGTAAATCGGCGTTCCATTATCCAGGGCGTCTGGTGTACCCACATGACGGCCTGCTCATTGGTGCCGAAATAGGGGTCCGGGATCTGGCCCGCCGCCAGGAGCGCGGTGTGAACGTCACCGGGCAGGTTGATGGAAGTCTTGATCTTCCGGCTGGGCGAGGTGAGCGCGAACTCTCCGGCTAGATCGATCTCCGAATAGTGCGCGTGTTCCTGTGCGAGCACCGCCGTGGCCGCCTTTGCCATTTATCGAGCTTCCGGAATTGCAGGTGGCGTGGAGTAGCACATGGGCGGCAAGCGTCAAACGCACCCGCCGCTCGCTGTCCCCGCTTGACACGTGACCATTTGGTCACCTAATGTCGCGACCGTGGATGCGGTCTTCAAGGCGCTGAGCGATCCCACGAGGCGCCAATTGCTCGACACCCTGCGCGACAGGGGCGGACTGACGCTCACCGAGCTTGAAGAAGGGCTCGGCATGACGCGGTTTGGGGTGATGAAGCACCTTCGGGTGCTGGAGGCTGCAAACCTCGTCGTGACCCGCCGGGATGGGCGGTTCAAGTATCACTATCTCAACGCGCTGCCGATCCAGGAGGTCGCAGATCGCTGGATGGCGCCCTATGGCAAGCCTCTGGCCCGGTTCGCGCTCGACATAAAAAACGCACTGCAGGAACGTCACATCATGGCCGACAAGTCCGACTACGTGCTCCAGACCTACATTCGCACCACGCAGGATGCGCTGTGGGACGCACTCATCAATCCCGACAAGACCGCGCTCTACTATTACAAGGCCCGCATCAAGACCGACCTGAAGGTCGGCAGTCCCTTCCAGTATTTCGACGCCGAAGGCGGATTGATGCTGGATGGCGAGGTCGTCGAGGTGAAGCCGAAGACGAAACTCGTCACGACGTTCCTCGCCCCTTGGGCAGAGAATCCCAAACTGACGCGCGTGACCTTCGAGATCGAGCCTGCCGGCGATCTCTGCAAGTTCACGCTCACACATCACGACTACAAGGCATCCAATGCCGGTGCGGATGCCGGCTGGAAGCTCATCGTGGATGGACTCAAGACCCTGCTCGAGACGGGCAAGCCGCTCAACGTTCCCGAGATGAGCGACTGAACAGGCTGGCGGCGCGGAGTCTTGCCGCGCCGCCCGGCAATCTATTCCGCCGCTTTGGCGTCGAGATCGAGGAAGCCACCCGACTGCCGCTCCCAGAGCTGGGCGTAGTGCCCTCCCCGGGCCAGCAGTTCGGCGTGAGTCCCCTCCTCCACGATCTGCCCGCGTTCCAGTACGACCAGCCGGTCCATCGCCGCGATCGTCGAAAGCCGGTGGGCGATTGCGATCACGGTCTTGCCCCGCATCAGGGTCGCCAACTGCTCCTGGATTGCCGCCTCCACTTCGCTGTCGAGCGCGGATGTGGCTTCGTCGAGGATCAGGATCGGCGCGTTCTTGAGCAGCACACGTGCAATCGCCACGCGCTGGCGCTGGCCGCCCGAGAGCTTCACCCCGCGTTCGCCGACATGCGCGTCGTAGCCGCGCCGCCCGTGGGGATCGACCAATCCGGCGACGACCTCAGCAATTTTTGCCTGCTCGGCCGCTTGGAACATCTCGGCGTCGCTCGCCTCCTGCCGGCCATACTTGATGTTCTCGCGCACGGAGCGGTGCAGCAGCGACGTATCCTGACTGACCAGGCCGATGGCGGCGCGCACGCTTTGCTGTGTGACGTGCCGCACATCCTGTCCATCGATGCGGATCGATCCCGCTTCCACGTCGAACAGACGCAAAGCGAGATTGACGAGCGTCGATTTGCCAGCGCCGGACCGGCCAACCAGACCGACCTTCTCGCCCGGGGCGATACGCAGGTTGAAGCGCTCCATGACGGTGCCTTCCTTGCCGCGCCAGTAGTTGAAGGTCACGTCGTCGAAGACGATCTCGCCTTTGCTGACTGAGAGCTCAGGTGCACCAGGGTCATCGAGCAGCGTGATCGGCTGCGCGATCGTGTCCATCGAGTCCCGCACCGTGCCCAGCTGCCTGAAAATGTTGGAGCCGATCTCGAGGATCCAGCCCGACATGTTCATGATCTGGAGCGCGAAGGGTATGGCCGTGGCCACGGCCGCCGCGTTGAGCACGCCGTTGTTCCAGCCCGCCAACGCGATCCACGTGATCGAGACGACGAGCCCCGCATTGAGGATGAATAGCGTCGACCACATATAGGTGAAGACGCGCATCAGCTTCCAATACTCACCCGTGTGGAGATGCACGGATTCGGCGACGTAGCGGTCCTCATGGTCGCCGGTCGAGAAGGTCTTGAGCGTCTGGATGTTGGTGTAGCTGTCCACCATTCGCCCCGTCATCACCGACTTGGCGTCGGACAGCAGCTCGGAGTGGCGGGCGATCAGCGGCATCGTGATCGAGAACAGGATGCCGTAGAGCACCAGCCACACGGCGATGGGGACCAGCAGCATCCAGTTGAGGCCGGCCAGCACGACCACCGCGACCACGACGAACACCGCGGCATACCACACCGCGTCCACAGCCGAATTGACCGCGCTTTCCAGCGCCTCGCCGCTCTGCAGCACCTTGTTGCTGATGCGGCCGGCAAAGTCGTTCTGGAAGAACGTCCAGCTCTGCCGGATGATGTGCCAATGGCTCTGCCAGCGCACCCGATTGACGAGACTTGGCGCCAGCGCGTGGTTGCGTACCAGGGTGTCGAGCACGAAGGTGATCGGCCGGACCAGCGCGACCACGGCAATCATCGCCACAAGGGTCGGCCAGTGCGCCGAGAACATTTCGCCCCGGCGCGTCGAATCCAGAAATCCAACGACAATGCCGACGAAGATCGGGAACATGGCGTCGGCCGTCGAGCCGACCGCAACGAGGCCGAGCCGGATCAGGAAGGCAGCGCGGAACTGCCGGATGAAATAGAAGCAGAAATCCCACAATCCATTGGGAGGTTGCGGGTTGGCCGCGATGGCGACGGGCGAATAACGGCCGTCGAACCAGGCGAGGATGCGATTGAACATTTGGGTCTCATCGGAGTGAGAACCCGGCCGAAACTCAGCTGCGGGTTCGCGTGAAGGATTTTCGCTTGCGGATGTGCCGGTTGATATGGCGGCCGGCATCGCGCGTTCCATTCATGCTTTCCATCGGGAGTCTCCTTGGTTGACCCGCAGATGCGGGTGTTGAGTTCCTATTCCGCCGCTTCTTCGACGATGTCGGCGTCGATGAAGCCGCCCGACTGGCGCTGCCAGAGGCGGGCGTAGATTCCGTTTTGCGCGAGCAGTTCGGCGTGGCTTCCCTGCTCGACGATGCGTCCCTGCTCGATAACGACGAGCCGGTCGAGGGCCGCGATGGTTGAGAGGCGGTGCGCGATGGCAATCACCGTCTTGCCGCGCATCAGCGTCTGCAGCTGGCCCTGGATTGCGGCTTCGACCTCGCTGTCGAGCGCGGAGGTGGCCTCGTCCAGCACCAGGATCGGCGCATTCTTGAGCAGGACGCGTGCGATGGCGATGCGCTGGCGCTGGCCGCCGCTGAGTTTCACGCCGCGCTCGCCCACATGGGCATCGTAGCCGGTGCGGCCTTTTGCGTCGGCGAGGCTTTCGATGAAGTCGTGTGCTTCGGCGAGCTTGGCCGCAGCAATTATCTCCGCCTCGGTCGCATCCGGCCGGCCATAGGTGATGTTGTCGCGCACCGAGCGATGGAGCAGCGACGTGTCCTGCGTCACCACACCGATATTCTCGCGCAGTGTGTCCTGCTGGACCTCGGCGATATCGGTGCCGTCGATCAGGATCCGGCCGCTCTCGCGGTCATAGAAGCGCAGCAGCAGATTGACCACGGTCGACTTGCCCGCGCCAGAACGGCCGACAAGTCCGACCTTCTCGCCCGACTTGATGTGAAGGTCCAACCCTTCGATCACGCCACTCTTCTTGCCGTAGTGGAACGAGACATTATCGAAGACGATGTCGCCCTTGTTCACGGTCAGCGCCGGCGCGCCCGCCCTGTCGCTCACCACGCGCGGAAGCGAGATCGACGAGATCCCGTCGCGGACGGTGCCGATATTCTCGAAGAGCTGAGTCATTTCCCACATGACCCATTGGCTCATGCCCTGGAAGCGCATGACCAGGGCGACCGAAACCGCAATGGCCCCCGGTGTCATCTGTCCATTGGTCCACAGCCAGATGCCGAGTCCCGCCGTCACCAGAAGCAGGCTCATGTTGAGCCCATATATGCCGTAGTTCAGCAGGCTGAACATGCGCATCTGCCGGTAGACGGTGCCGAGGAAATCGTCCATCGACTCCTTGGCGTAGCTCTCCTCGCGGCTCGAATGGGAGAACAGCTTGACCGTCGCGATGTTGGTGTAGCTGTCGACGACTCGACCGGTCATCATCGAGCGGGCATCTGCCTGCAGCTCCGATACCTTGCCCAGCCGGGGAATATAGTGGCGCAGCAGCAGCGAATAGAGCGCGAGCCAGGCGAGGAACGGGATGGCGAGACGCCAGTCGTTCGTCGCCGCGAGGATCACCGCACCGATGAAATAGACGCCGACATAGACCACCACGTCGAGCAGCTTCATCATCACTTCGCGTACGGCGAGCGAGGTCTGCATGAGCTTGGCGGCGATGCGGCCGGCGAACTCGTCCTGGAAATAGCTCATCGACTGCCGCAGCAGATAGCGATGGCTCATCCAGCGGATGCGCTGCGGGAAATTGCCGAGCAGCGTCTGGTGGACGATGAAGCTGTTGAGCGTCACCAGCACGAAGAGGCCGAGCAGGAACACGGCCATGAAGAGGAGCGTGCCGCCCTCGCGCGCAAAGAAGCTCGCTGGTTCCGCTCCGCTCAGCCAGTCGACGATCTTGCCGAGGAAGCCATAGACGAACACTTCGCCCGCCGCGATCGTCGCCGACAGGGCCGCCATCGCCAGCAGCCAGCGTTTCGCGCCCTTCGAATAATGCAGGCAGAACGCGACAAGGCCCCGGGGCGGCTGCTCCGGTTCATCGGGCGGATAGGGATCGAGGCGGCGTTCGAACCAGCCAAACATGTAGTCACCTGACAATGCGAGAGAGGCGCAAGACTTGACGCGGATGGGCTCCGCAGGCTTGTTGCGCGCTGGCGCCGCCGGCCCTTCCCAATGCCGCCGGATTTGGCGGGCATTGAGACAGGGCCGGTCGAACCAGCCGGTCAGAATATAAGAAGATTCGCGGTTCTGGCTGTAGCCGGCCCGCAACACTCGTGGCGACTGGAGTTCCGGGATGCGGATCGAAACCGAACATACGATCTATCTCAAGGATTACGCGCCGAGCCCCTATGTCATCGACAGGGTCGAGCTCGACATCGCGATCCGCCCCGATACGAGTCGGGTGCGCGCATTGCTGACGGTCTCGCCGCGCCCGGAGACGGCGCCCGGCACGGCGCTGGTGCTCGATGGCGACGAGCTCAAACTCGGCAGCATCGCGATCGACGGCTTCCCGATGGAACTCACTGCCTATGAGGTCGCCGAGACGACGCTGACGATCCTGCAGCCGCCCAACCGGACCTTCGTGCTCGAGACCGAAGTGACGCTGGAGCCGGAGAAGAACGTCAAGCTGATGGGGTTCTATCGTTCGGGCGGCACCTGGTGCACACAGTGCGAGCCCGAGGGCTTCCGCCGCATCACCTGGTATCTCGACCGTCCCGACATCCTCGCGCCGTTCAAGGTGACGATGACGGCCGAGAAATCGCTGGCGCCTGTGCTTCTCGCCAATGGCAATCTCGTGGACCGGGGCGAGCTCGGCGACGGCCGGCACTATGCCGTTTGGGAGGACCCCTTCCCCAAGCCGTCCTATCTCTTCGCGATGGTCGCCGGCGATCTCGGCTCGATCCATGACGAATTCACCACGGCCTCGGGCCGCAAGGTCGCGCTCGGCATCTATTGCACGCATGGCAAGGAGAGCGAGTGCCTGTGGGCAATGGACTCCCTCAAGCGTTCGATGGCGTGGGACGAGCGGCGCTTTGGGCGCGAATACGATCTCGACATCTTCAACATCGTCGCCGTGTCCGATTTCAACTTCGGCGCAATGGAGAACAAGGGCCTCAACATCTTCAACGACAAACTGGTGTTCGCGAGCCCCGAGACGGCGACCGACGACGATTTCTACAATGTCGAGCGTGTCATCGCGCATGAGTATTTCCACAACTGGACCGGCGACCGCATCACCTGCCGCGACTGGTTCCAACTCTGCCTCAAGGAAGGGCTCACGGTCTATCGCGACCAGGAGTTCACCTCCGACGAGCGCTCGCGCCCGGTGAAGCGCATCGGCGACGTGCGCACGCTGCGCGCGACGCAGTTCGTCGAGGACAGCGGTCCCCTCGCCCATGCGGCGCGGCCCGACAGCTATCGCGAGATCAACAATTTCTACACGACCACGGTCTACGAGAAGGGCGCCGAGATCGTGCGCATGCTGGCGACGCTTCTCGGCGAAGCCGGCTTCCGCAAGGGCATGGACCTCTATTTCGAGCGCCATGACGGCGATGCGACGACCATCGAAGCCTTCATCAAGGTGTTCGAGGATGCCAACCAGGTCGACCTCACGCACTTCCAGCAATGGTATCTGCAGGCGGGCACGCCCGAAGTCACCATCAGCGACAACTACGACGCTGCGGCGCAGACCTATACGCTGAACGTCAGCCAGAAGGTCGCGCCTACCCCCGGCCAGCCGGACAAGCAGCCGATGGTGCTGCCGATCAAGTTCGGACTCATCGGCCCCAATGGCTCGCCAATGGGCTGGACCAGCGCGTCGGGCGATGTGCGCGACGATTTGATCGTGGTCGAAGGCGACAGTGCGACGATCGAGTTCAAGGGCGTGCCCAACAAGCCGGTGCCCTCGCTGTTCCGCGAGTTCTCGGCGCCGGTGAAGATCACGAGCAATGCGACGCAGGCGGATCGCCTGTTTCTTGCGCGCCACGACAGCGATCCATTCAATCGGTGGCAGGCGCTGCAGGATGTGGCGATGTCGCTGCTGGTCGATGCGGCAGGTGGCAAGTCCTGGTCCGGCAGCGACGCGGCGGCTCTTGCCGATGCGCTCGAGGACACCATCACGTCCAAATCGCTCGATCCAGCGTTCAAGGCGCTCGCGCTCTCCCTGCCCTCCGAGACGATCATTGCCCGCACGATCGGCAACGACATCGATCCCGACAAGATCCATGATGTCCGCCGCGCCCTCATCACCGAATTGGTGAGCCGCCTCGGGCCGGTGCTCGAGGCCGCGCATGCCGAAAGCGGTAAGCATGCGTCCTATGCGCCCGATGCGGTGCAATCGGGCGAGCGTGCCCTCCGCAACACGGCGCTGCACCTGCTCGTCACCGGCGGCGCCGCGAACGGGCCGCGCCTCGCGAGCGAGCAATATCGCAATGCCAACAACATGACCGACCGCTTCGCGGCGCTCGGTGCGGCCGTCGTGGGCTGGACGGCGGATGCCGAAGCATTGCTCGGCGATTTCCGCGTCCTCTATGCCGGCGATCCGCTGGTCTTCGACAAATGGCTCTCGCTCAATGCGGCAGCAGCGGAGCCCGGCGTCATCGCGCGGATGGAGGCGATCCTCGCCGATCCGTCTTTCCCGAAATCCAACCCCAACAGGTTGCGCGCACTGGTGGGCACGTTCGGCATGGGCAACCCCACGCAATTCGCGCGCGCCGATGGCGCGGGCTTCCGCTTCGTCGCCAATTTCGTCGCCGATGTGGATACGCGCAATCCGCAGGTCGCGGCGCGGGTGCTGACGGCGTTCCGAGTCTGGCGAAGCTATGAATCGGTGCGCCGCGCGGCGGCCGAAACGGCGCTCAAATCGCTCCGCGATTCGGGCGGGCTGAGCCGCAATACAGCGGACATTCTGGAGCGGACGCTGGCCGGTTAATGAAATCCTAAAATTTTCTTCGCGGCCTAAGTGATTCAGCCGACTCACGTTTTTCGTCCCGCCCACAGCTTCGCGCAGCGCACCCACTGGACACTCGCAAGAGCTTGATTCACATTCGCTTTTACGGGCGTTTGGCGGGGCGTTCTTCCCGAATACATGGCGAGGAACTTGATGCGGTCGACGGAGACATCCGGCGTCGGGACGGATGGATTCAGCTTTGCGCATGGGCATCGGCCCGTGCCCAGGTCGCGGCTCCGCCGCACGCTTGAAGCCTGGTTTGCGCTGGTTTCTCCTATCACGCTCGCGGTCGCGCTGACCGGCCTGCTGGCTGCCACGCTGTTCGTGGTTGCCGACACCTTCCGTACGCTCGATGAGCTCCGGCATCGCGCGGCAATCGTCGAGC
Source organism: Devosia sp. (assembly GCA_035549855.1). Classification (GTDB taxonomy): domain Bacteria; phylum Pseudomonadota; class Alphaproteobacteria; order Rhizobiales; family Devosiaceae; genus Devosia_A. The sequence continues at coordinate 57,986 of DASZPY010000014.1, forward strand.
GGCTGGCTGCGGCACAGCCGTTGCTGGCCCGGCAGTTCGCTGCCGGTGCGCTCGATCCGGCGATCGGCGAGACCGACACGGCTGATGCGATGGCCGGCGTGGCGCAGCGGGGTGCGGCCGCCTATGCGCTTGCCCTGCTGCTTGCCGGCGCGGCATTCCGGCGTCGTGCGCTGCCGGTCTCGCGGGATGAGCGCGAACATCTGAGCGATTTGCTCTCGACGATCCCCTTCGGCGTCGCGTGCTGGACGCGCGATGGCCGCCTCATCGTCTGCAACGAGCAATATCGGGCGCGGCTTAACGCCCGAGACAGCGACCTTCGTCCCGGCAGCCACTACAAGGCCTCCGTCCTGCGCCTGATCGCGGGCGGCCACATGCAGCTCATCAGCGAGGACGAGTCCAACCGCGTGCTGGAACTGCATCGTGCCGATGGTTCCTGCCTGATGATCGACGAGCGCCCGATGGCGGAAGGCGGGTTCGTCACGCTCCTCACCGACGTCACCGAGCGCCGCCGCACTGATCATTTGCTGACCTCGATCCGCGAGGAGCAGCGGGTGCTCGCCCGCCGCTACCACGAGGAGAAGCTCAAGGCCGAAGCGGCGAGCCGGTCGAAGACCGCCTTCCTCGCCCATCTCAGCCACGACATCCGCACACCCCTCAATCACATCATCGGCTTCGCCGATCTCATGCGCCACCAGACCTACGGACCGCTGGGGGACGAGCGCTACGAGACCTATGTGGAGTCGATCAAATCCTCGGGCGACCGGCTGCTGGCCTTCTTCGCCTCGATCCTCGATCTCGCCGAGCTCGAAAGCGGCGACCGCGTGATGCAGCAGGAAGAGCTGGCGGTCGATGATCTGCTGGTCGGCGTTGCTCGCCGCTTCTCGGCGCAGGCACAGCGCGCCGGCCTTACCCTCGCGCTCAGCCGTCCATGCGGCGCGGCATTGCGCGGCGACCGTTTCGCGCTCGAGCGCGTGCTGTCCAATCTCGTCGACAATGCGATACGCTTCACGCCGGCGGGCGGCCGTATCAGCATCGCCGGCTACGCGGGCGAGGACGGTGTCGTGCTCGAAATCACCGACACGGGGATCGGCATGGCCCCGGAGAAGGTCTCCGCGCTGTCGCAGCCCTTCGCCTTCTCCGATGCGTCGCTGGCGCGGGACCGCGAGGGACCGGGTCTCGGCCTCGCCATCGCGCGTACGATTGTGGGGTTGAGCGGCGGCAATCTCGTGATCGACAGCCGGTTGGGACTCGGCACGACGGTCGCCGTATCGCTACCGCTCAGCACTTCGCGCCTGCAGATCGTCCGCGCCGCCTAGAGCGCCCGCGCTCGCGCATACCAGGCAGTAGCCGCTGCTTCCACCTCCATGCGCATCTCACGGACATCCGCATCGAGCCGCTCGAAGCTGGGGGCATTGGTGAGATGCGCGAGCAATTCACGAAAGGCCGTTGTCCACCCCGCATCTTTGAATGGATCGTTGAGTGCCGCGCTCATGGTCTGCAAGATCGTCGCGTAGATGCGGTGCGTCTCGATCAGGCTATCGGCCTCCGGGAGCAGTCCCAGTGCGCCAAGACGCGCCAGCACGCGAGGCACTGTCGCCTGCGGCAGCGCGATCGCCTTGCCGGCCACCAGTTGCGCGGACTGCGCGATGAATTCGAGATCAATCAGGCCGCCCGGCTGCAGTTTCAGGTCGAAGGCATGACGCGGCTGACGCTCCTTGGCCATCAGGGCACGCATGGCGACGACATCGTCGATCGTCTTGGCCACATCGCGGGGACGCGCGAGTATGGTCGCGATGGCCTCGCCGATATCGGCGTCGAAGCTTCCATCCGCCACCGCTACCCGGGCGCGGCTCAGCGCCAGATGTTCCCAGGTCCAGGCATTCTCTTGGTGATAGGTGACGAAGCCTGGAAAGCTCGTTGCGAGCGGACCTGCATTGCCTGACGGCCTCAGCCGCAAATCGACGGCGTAGAGCACGCCCTCCGACGTCGGCGCCGTCACGGCCGCGACGAGACGCTGCGTCAGGCGCGCGAAATACTGGCTGGCCGGCAGCGGCTTCTCTCCATTGGAGTCCTCCGTTCCCTGCGTCTGGTAGAGCATGATGAAATCGAGATCGGAGGCCGCGGTCATCTCGCGGCTCGCCATCTTGCCGAAGGCGAGCAGTCCCGCCCGCGCCCCCGGCACCACGCCGTGGCGCTTTTCGAATTCGGCGCGGACGGCCGCGAAAAGCGTGCGCAGCAGTGTCTCGGCAAGCGCGGTGAATTGTTCGCCGGCGCGTTCCGCCGTCACGGTGCCCGAGAGCAGTGCCGCCGCGATGAGGAATTGCTGTTCCTGTCCGATGATGCGGGCCCGATCGATCACCTCCTGGAAGTCCCGCGCCTCGCCGAGGAACGCATCGACCTTGGCGACCAGCACTGCCGGCCGCGAAACCTCGTCGGCAAAGGCCGGATCGATCAGCGCATCCATTACATGAGCGCGGTGGATCACGGCTTCCGCCATGCGCGGCGCCGATGCCATGAGTTGTACCAGCAGCGCGCGCAGATCGGCATAGTTGCGCAACAGCGCGAAGAGCTGGATGCCGGACGGCAGGCGCGACAGGAAATCGTCGAAGCGTGCGAAGGCATCGTCGGCGCCGCCGGTTTCCGCGATGGTGCTCAGCAGTGCGGGCAGCAGCTCCGTCAGATGGGCGCGGGCCGCGGCGGCGCGTGTTGCGCGGTAACCGCCATAGTGCCATTTGCGCACAGTCGCCGAGACTTTCGCCGGATCGGCGAAGCCCATGCGCGCGAGCGTGTCGAGCGTTGCCGGATCGTCGTCCGTTCCCGTGAAGACGAGATCGCCGCCCTCGGCGCCCAGCGGCGTGCCTTCGGTGAAGAGCTCGGCGTAATAGCCCTGCACGCGGTTGAGCGCCGCAAGGTAAGATGACTCGAACTCCCCCAGGGACGCAAAACCCATCAGTAATGCGACGGTGCTCAGCTCGGCAGGATTCTCCGGCATCGTATGCGTCTGCTCGTCGCGCAGCATCTGCAGCCGGTTCTCGACGGCGCGCAGGAACCAGTAGGTTTCGGTGAGCTGGCCGGCGGCGCGCTGGCTGATCCAGCCGGCGCTCGCCAGCGCCGCAAGCGCCTGCGTCGTGGGCCGCACCCGCAGCGACTTGTCGCGGCCGCCCGCGATCAGCTGCTGAGTCTGGACGAAGAACTCGATCTCGCGGATGCCACCACGGCCGAGCTTGACATTGTGGCCCGCGACCCGCGCTTCGCCGACGCCCTTGGCAACATTGATCTGGCGCTTCATAGCCTGAATGTCGGCGATCGTCGCGAGGTCGAGATGCTTGCGCCAGACATAGGGCGCAAGCTCATCGAGGAAAGCCTCCCCCACACCGAGGTCCCCGGCGCAGGGCCGCGCCTTGATCCAGGCCGCGCGTTCCCAGTTCTGCCCACGGCTTTCGTAGTAGGCCAGCGCCGCGTCGATCGACAGCGCTACCGGAGTCGATCCCGGGTCGGGGCGCAACCGCAAATCGGTGCGGAACACATAAGCGTCGCCCGCACGCTCCTGCGTCAGCGCCGCAAGCCGCTGCACGATGCGGGTGAAGACCTTGCCGGCTTCCCCCGGTTCCGTCAGCGGCGCGCGCTGCGGGTCGTAGAACGCGACGATGTCGATGTCCGAGGAATAGTTGAGTTCGCGGCCGCCATGCTTGCCGAGGGCGAAGATCGCGAGACCGCAATTTGCCGCCGTCGTCCCCGCCGCGAACTGGCCTTTGCCGATCGCCTCGCCGATGAGTGCGGCGAGCCCTGCATTCAGCGCCACGTCGGCCAGATCGCTCAACGCCGCGGTCGACTCGGCCGGTGTGATCCGTCCGGTGACTTCGCCGGTGCCCACAAGCAGCGCGATCTTCTGCTTGAGCAGCCGCAGTTCGGTCGCCACATCCGCGGATGGCCGGCTCGTGTCGGGCGCGACCTGCCCCAGCAGTTCCGCCACGACGGTTTTGGGATCGTGCTCCCGCACTTCCTCCCACCATGCCCCGAGTTCCGAAGCGAGACGACCCAGATAGGGCGCGGAGGCGAGCACGGTTTCGATGGAAACAGCCATGGCTTGGGATAATCGCGTGGACCGCTCTTCACAAGCTGCGGCGCTAGGTGACAACGATTGGCCGTTGTGATTGGTTCGCGCCGGTCACGCCTCCGAGGATTTCATGCGCCGCGCCTTCGCCCTGTTCGTCCTTGCCACAGTCTTTGTCGCCGGGCCGGTTCTGGCCGACCAGCTCACCGGAATGGGCGCCAACATCCATGGCAATTACTTCTCATTCCCGAAGGCAAATCTCGACAAGACACCGGTGGGCAAGATCAAGGTTGGAGCGCTGAGCGTCGGACTGGCCTCCACCAAACTCAAGGATCTGGCCAAAGCCTTCGGCGGCACGATCCGCAGCGGCGGTGGCGCGACCTGGGTCTGCTATCACACCGAAGACGCCAACAGCTGGTTCATCTCGAACGCGCAGGGCGGACAGGAATTCGTGATGATGGTCGCCATGCAGTCAGCATCCGGCAATGCTCCCGCCGATTGCGACGATGCGAACGCGAAGTTCCGCCTGCCCGATCTGGGCGTGCCGGGCCTCGGGGCGAAGGGTGCCGATCTCAAGGCGACGTTCGGCTTCGCGTCGGGCAGCAAGGTCGCCTATCGCGCCGACCGTGCCGGCGGCTATTCCGATATCGCCCAGTATCTCGGCTACGTCCTCAAGGGCGGCGCCGTGACCGGCGTCGCCGTCGGCGAGACCACGATCCCGACTGCGCACTGAGCCTCAGCTCGCCGGCAGGTCGATCACCGCGCGGACGCCCGGCGCATTGTCCTCGATGCGCAACTCGCCGCGGTGCAGCCGCGCCACTGCCGCGACCAACGAGAGCCCAAGCCCGGAGCCCGGTTCGGTACGGCTCTTCTCGAGGCGCACGAAGCGCTCCACCACACGGCCGCGGTCCTCGGCGGGTATCCCCGGGCCATTGTCGGAAACCTCGATCAGCACCCGGCCCTTCTGCGTCCGCATGCCGACCACGATGCGGCCCGTCTTGCCCTCTTCCGGCTCGTAGTATTTGAGCGCGTTGTCGATGAGGTTGACCAGCGCCTGGCCGATCAACTCGCGATTGGCGCGCAGCGTGACTCCCGGCTCGATACGCGTGTCGAGCGCGATCCCCTGCTCCTCCGCGACGGGCCCATAGAGCTCGGCGACGTCCTCCGCCACAGTGCTCAGATCGATATCGGCGAAGGCGCCCGAAGGGGCTCCGGCCTCGGCGCGGGCGATCATCAGCAGGGCGTTGAACGTCTTGATGAGCTTGTCGCTCTCGCTGATCGTCGTCTCCAGCGCCGCGCGCTGCGCCTCGCCGGGCTGGGATTCGCGCAGCGCCGCTTCGGCGCGGTTGCGCAGCCGGGTCAGCGGCGTCTTGAGGTCGTGCGCCACATTGTCCGTGACTTCCTTCAGCCCCTGCATCAGCGCCTCGATGCGGTCGAGCATGGCATTGAGGCTGGTCGCGAGCACATCGAACTCATCGTTCCGTTTGGTGAGCGGGATGCGCTCGCTGAGATTGCCGGACATGATCTTGGCCGAGGTGGCGTTGATCGCGTCGATGCGGCGCAGCACGCGCCGCGAAGTGACGACGCCGGCAATCGTCGAGAGCACGAGGATGCCGCCGACCCCCAGGACGAATGCCTGGAATACGATGGCGGTGAGCCCGCGCCGCTCGACCACGTCGCGCCCGACGATGAGCCGCAACCCGCTGTCCAGCACGACGGAGCGGACCACCGCATAGCCCTGCGGCGGGTCCTCATCGTCGTCGGGCACGGTCTCTCCGTCGAACGCACCTTCGCGGTCGTAGTTGAAGCTGAAGACGCCCTCGGTCTGCAGCACATTGATAGGAAAGCTCGCGACATTGCCGGCGATCTGCAGGCCCGCATTGTCGCCGAGATAATAGATGCCCGGCCCCGGCTGGCTGGCGAGCCGCGCGACGGCGAAGACGATGCCGCGGATGCCCTGGCGGCTATCGACGCGCCGCAACAGTTCGACCTCGCGGTCGATGTCGGCCGTCTGCTGGCGCTGGATCTGGATCGAGGACTGGTAGGCGATGAAGGTCAGCAGCAGGATCGCAAAGACCACGAAGAGCAGCATGAACAGCGCCGTCAGCCGCACCGTCGAGGTGCGCCAGAGCTGGGCGAGCCTATTCACGGATCATGTATCCGGCGCCGCGAATGGTATGCAGGAGCGGATTGGCGAAGCCGCGGTCCACCTTGGAGCGCAGCCGCGACATGTGGACGTCGATCACATTGGTCTGCGGATCGAAGTGATAGTCCCACACATTTTCGAGCAGCATGGTGCGGGTCACGACCTTGCCGGCATTCTTCATGAGATATTCGAGCAGGCGGAATTCGCGCGGCTGCAGCAGGATCGTCTCGCCCGCGCGCTCGACCTTGCGCGAGAGCCGGTCGAGCTTGAGGTCGCCCACGTCGTAGCTGGTCGCGGCCTCACCCGGGTTGGAGCGACGGGCGAGCACTTCGATGCGCGCCAGCAGTTCCGTGAATGCATAGGGCTTGACGAGATAGTCATCGCCGCCGGCCCTGAGACCAGTGACGCGGTCGTCCACTTCGCCCAGGGCGGAGAGAATCAGAACGGGAGTCTTGTCGTTCTCGGCGCGCAGCGATTCGATGATGGAGAGGCCGTCGCGGCGCGGAAGCATGCGGTCGATGATGAGCACGTCATAGTCCATGCCCGAGGCCATGGCATAGCCCGTCTCGCCGTCCGAGGCGTGGTGCGTGACGTGACCGGCCTCGTCGAGCGCCTGGATCAAATAGCTCGCGGCTTCGCGATCATCCTCGATGAGCAGGATTTTCATGTGCCAAACCTAGTGACGCTGAGGCGGCAATTCAATGAAGTCCGGCCCCGGGCTGTGCGCTCCGGGACCGGCTTGGGAGACCCTTAGTTGGAGGCTGCGAGCGGCAGGCCGAGGAACCGGACCTGTCCGTTGCGCTCGGCCTTGACCAGCGCGGTCGGCAGGCCCTTGTCCTTGACGCCCTGCAGCGCGGCTTCGAACTCGGCGGCGGTCTTCACGTCCTTGTTGTCGACCTGAAGGATGACGTCGCCGGTGGCGAAGCCCTTGTCGGCGGCCGGAGTGTCCGGCTTCACGTCCTGGACCAGCAAGCCTTCGCCGCCCGCGTTTGGAACGACGGTGAGACCGACGCTCGAGGGCTCGGGAGCCGGCGTCACATCAGCCGGCGGCGGGGTCTGCTGCTCTTCCTGGGCGACCGCCTTCTCGTCGAGCTTGCCCAGGGTTGCCGAGAGCTTGGTCTCGGCCTGGTTGCGCCAGACGGTCAGTTCGACTTTTGTGCCCGGGGCCTTGCTCTGGATCGTGCGGGTCAGATCGAGCGCATTGTCGATCGGGTCGCCATCGACAGCGGTGATGATGTCACCGGAGTTGAGGCCGGCCATGCCGCCCGGCGAACCTTCGCCGACCGAGGCGACCAGCGCGCCATGGGCTTCCTTGAGGCCAACGCTGTCGGCGATGTCACGGTTGACGTCCTGGATGTTGACGCCGAGGAAGCCGCGAACCACCGTGCCACTGTCGATCAGCGACGTGGTGATCTGCTGCACCACGCTCGCCGGGATCGCGAAGGCGATACCGACATTGCCGCCATTGGGCGAGAAGATCGCGGTGTTGACGCCGACCACTTCGCCCTTGAGGTTGAAGGCGGGGCCGCCGGAGTTGCCGGTGTTCACCGCTGCGTCGATCTGCAGGAAGTCGCCATAGGACGAGCCCTGGATGTCGCGGCCGCGGGCCGAGACGATACCGGCGGTCACGGTGTTGCTGAGGCCGAACGGATTGCCGATCGCCACGACCCAGTCGCCCACGCGGGCTTCATCGGTCGCGAACTTCACGAAGGGCATGTCGGTCAGGCCGTCGACCTTGACGACGGCGAGGTCGGTCTTCTCGTCGGTGCCGACGATGGTCGCCGGCTTCTCGTCGCCATTGTCGAACACGACCGTGACCTTGGTCGCACCCTCCACGACGTGGTTGTTGGTGACGAAGTAGCCGTCAGCCGAAATGGCGAAGCCCGAGCCGGTCGCGAGGTATTTCCGGGCCATCGGCCGGTCCTGCTGGCCGTTGCCCTGGCCGCCTTGCGCTCCCGGTCCGCCGTTCTGGCCGAACTGGTCGAAGAACCGCTTCAGCGGATTGCCGTCGGGAAGGTCGGGGAACTGGAAGTTGAACTCATTGCCGTTCTGGCGGAACTGCATCTGGCCGCCGCCCTGCTCCTGGGCCTCGACGACGATCGAGACGACCGCCGGGCTCACGGCATCGACGAGATCGGCGAAGCCGCCGGGCTCATTGACGGTGGGGACGTTGATCTGCGCGGCAGGGGTTACCTGCGCGGTTGCCATCTGGCTGGATGCCGCGACGAAAGCCGAGCCTCCACCCAGGCCCACCAGGATCGCCAGCGCCGAGGCGCCGATCCACTTGCGGGTACGATTCAGGAAAGTCGAGCGCATGGATTCTGTCTCCTCAATACGGCTCATATCTGCTCTCAACAGAGTGGCGCCGTTATGTTGGAGAGGCCCTTTCCGCGACGTTGCGTCGACATTACCGATTGGTAAGAGGCGGAAACGAGCGCGTGATCGCGTGCGTGAGCGGTCGATGCTACTGGCTATTTAAGCCGCTCGGCGATCTCCATCTTGATGAGGGGCCTGGCGGGTAACGCCGAAGCGCTTCGCTTCGCGATCGAGGCCCGTTACAACCCAGGCGGGAAATCGACATTCACACGCTTGGGCTCTTGGCCGAGACGCCGAGCCTTGGACCAGTCGAAATACTCGCTGACATCCTCGCCGTCGTCAAACTTCCGATCGAATTCCTCGGTCGTTATGGGCTTTGGTTGCTTCATTCCGGGCGCCCGCTAGCTGGCTGACTAGCCCTTCTAGCCCCCGCGCTGAAGGTCCTCAAGCACCGCTTTCTCCTCGGGGCTGAGGGTCCGCGTGGTGCCCGGTTTCCGGCGTCTGAGAGCAAGAACAATGGCGATGCCGCCTACAATCAGCACCAGCGGCGCAGCGAGCCAGAGCACGATGGTATGCGGCGCCACCACCGGCCGCAGCAGCACGAACTCGCCATAACGCGCGACGATATAGTCGATGACCTGCTGGTCCGTGTCGCCCGCGGTCAACCGTTCGCGCACGATCACGCGCAATTCGTGTGCGAGGTCGGCATCGGAATCGTCGATCGATTGATTCTGGCAGACGAGGCAGCGCAGGCCCTCCGAGATCGCGCGGGCGCGCGCCTCGAGGGCCGGATCGCTCAGCATCTCGTTCGGATTGACCGCAAGCGCCGGCACGGCCAGCCAGAGCAAGACAGTAAAAGCGCAGAGCAGTCTCATTCGGCGGCCGCCGGTTGCGCGGTGGCGCGCCGTGGAATCCCGACGCGCAGTCGCCGGTCAGTCAGCGACAGGAACCCGGCAAGCGCCATCACCACGGCGCCGAGCCAGATCAGCGTGATCCAGGGCTTGTACCAGATGCGGACGACATAGCCGTCCGCCACCGCATCACCCAGTTGCAGATAGAGTTGCGAGAAGGCGTAGGTCTCGATCGCGGCCTCGGTGGTCGGCATGCCGCTTGCTTCATAGACCCGCCGTTCGGCCACCGGCTGGCGCGCGCCGCCGCCGCGCCTTAATGTGAAGCGGCCCTCTTCCGCCACGTAGTTCGGACCCTGGACTCGATCGACGCCATCGAAGGACACGTCGAAGCCCGCGATCTGCCGCGTCTCACCGGGTGACATGGTGGTCACCAGCTCTTCCTGCCACGCCGTCGCGGCGACGATGCCGATGACCAGAATGCCTACGCCGAAATGCGCCATCGCGGTCGAGAATGCATTGCGCGGCACTCCCACCAGCCGCCGCCACGCCTGCGGCAACGCCATGCGGAAAAAGCCGGCGCGATCGATCAGTTCCGCGATCGCGCCCAGCGCAACCCAGATGCCGAGCAGCAGGCCCAGCGGCGCAAGCGAGAGCGACGCACCGGAAAGGGCGAAGATAAGAACGGTGAGGAAGATCGCGAGCCCTGCCACGCCCGCCAGCCGCTGCGTCACTGCGACAAGGTCGGCGCGTTTCCACGCGAGGAACGGCCCGAAGGGCAGGATCACCAGCAGCGGCGCCATCACCGCGCCGAAGGTGAGATTGAAGAATGGCGCGCCCACCGAGATCGCCATGCCCGTCGTCGCCTCAAGCAGCAGCGGATAGAGCGTCCCTGTCAGCACCGCCGCCAGCGCCGTCGCGAGCAGCAGGTTGTTGAGCACCAGCGCGCCTTCGCGGCTGATCGGCGCGAAGAGCCCACCTGTCTTCAGCGCAGTGGCACGCAGCGCAAACAGCGCGAAGGCGCCGCCGATGAAAAACGCCAGCAGCGCGAGGATGACCAGGCCGCGTGTGGGATCGGAGGCAAAGGTATGGACGGAAGTGAGGACGCCCGAGCGGACCATGAAGGTGCCGAGCAGGCTCAGCGAGAAGGTGATGATGGCGAGAAAGATGGTCCAGATCTTGAGCGCGCTGCGCTTCTCCATCACGAGCGCGGAGTGCAGCAGCGCGGTGCCGGCGAGCCACGGCATGAAGCTTGCATTCTCCACCGGGTCCCAGAACCACCAGCCGCCCCAGCCGAGCTCGTAGTAGGCCCAGTAGGAGCCCATCGCGATGCCGAGCGTCAGGAAG
>DASZPY010000015.1:0-7371 GCA_035549855.1 Devosia sp.
CGCACCTCGTAACCGATCTCGGACAGTTTCGCGCCGACCTTGTCGACCGCCTGTTGCTGCGCCTGCTCGCCGCCTGGTTGCAACTCGATGCGGACCAACACGTCTTCGGGGGTGCCGAAACCCTGTACCTGCACTTCGCCCAGATCGAGCTCCTCAAGGGACGAGCGGATCAGCGCCGGATCGGCCGGACCGTTCTGCGACTGGATTTCAATGGCGGAGCCGCCCTTGAAATCGATGCCGAAATTGAAGCCCTTGGTAAATACCGCGCCGATCGCGAGGATCGAGATGATCACCGAGAAGATGATCGCGTAGCGCGAGATCTTCATGAAGGGAATTTTCGTACCGTCAGGAATGAAGCGGAAGACCTGGATCTTCAGGGTCTTCGGGCGGCGGGCACGATACCACCAGCCCACGAAGTAGAGCGTCACCGTGTAGGAGGTGAACAGCGAGGTCAGGATGCCGAGGGCCAGCGTCACGGCGAAGCCCTGCACCGGACCCGAGCCGAGAAAGTAAAGCACGACGGCCGCAATGAGCTGGGTCAAGTGCGAATCGATGATCGTGCCCCAGGCGCGCTTGAAACCCGCATCGATGGCGGCAAGAATCGACTTGCCGGCCTTTAGCTCTTCGCGGATACGCTCATAGATGAGCACGTTCGCATCAACCGCCATGCCTAGCGTCAGCACGACACCGGCGATGCCGGGCAGTGTCAGCGTCGCGCCGAACAGCGACAGCGATGCGAAGATCAGGACGATGTTGAGGATCAGCGAGATATCGGCGAAGAAGCCGAACAGCCCATAAGCCACCACCATGAAGGCAATCACGAGGATGGCGGCGACGACACCGGCAGTGAGACCAGACTTGATGGAGTCCGCGCCGAGACTTGCGCCTACAGAGCGGGCCTCGATGACGTCGAGCGTCGCCGGCAGCGCGCCGGCCCGGAGGAGCACCGCGAGGTCATTTGCCGTCGCGGGCGTGAAACTGCCGCTGATCTGGCCCGAGCCACCCGTAATCGGCTGCTGGATGACAGGCGCCGTGATCACCTGATTGTCGAGCACGATCGCGAATCGCTTGCCGACATTCTTGCTGGTGATTTCGCCGAAGATGATGGCGCCGCGCGTGTCGAACTGGAACGAGACGACCGAGCGGCCAGTCTGCTGGTCGAAGCCTGGCTGCGCATTGGTCAGCGATTCGCCCCCGAGCTCGATATTCTCGTTGAGCAGTTCGTTGCCGCCGTCGGTGCTAGGAAGGATGAAATAGCCCGACGGGATGCCCTGCGCCTCCGCCTGCGAGGCGGTCATTGACGGATGGACGAGGTGGAAGGTCAGGCGCGCCGTGCGCGAGATCAGGTCTTTGAGACGGGCGGAGTCCTCGAAGCCCGGCACCTGCACCAGCACCCGGTCATTGCCTTGACGCTGGATCGTGGGCTCTGTGGTGCCGACTTCATCGACGCGCTTGCGGATGACCTCCATCGACTGCGTGATCAGAGCAGACATGCGGTCGGTGATGCCCTGCGCGCTCAGCTTGATCGTAATCTTACCGTCTGGCGTCGTGCCATACTCGAGCTCGGGCGTGCCGCCGACACCGAGCAGCGTACCATTGATATTGGTCTGCAGTGTCTGCACCGCCGTCATCGCTTCGGACTGCTGTGACGGATCGGTGAGCTCGATCGTGATGCCATCGGCATCTGTCGTGATAATGTTGCCGATACCCTTCTCGCTGGCCAGCAACTGGCGCACATCGCGGCGCAGTTCCTTGACCCGCTCGGTGATGATGGAGTCGCGATTGACCTGCAGCAGCAGGTGCGAGCCGCCCTGCAGATCGAGGCCGAGGGTCATGCCCTGATGGCTGAGAAAGCTCGGCCAAGAGGCTACGACATCCTTGGGAAAGAAGTTTGGGATCGCAAAGAAGATGCCGAGCGCGGCGACGATAGCGATAATCGCGGTGCGGAGCGGCGTGAATTGAAGCATGCTGGAATCTGATCCCGAAAAAGAAGGCGGGCCAGCGGCGCAGGCCCCAATTGTGAAAGGCCGCCTTAGCTGGCCTTGTTGTCGTTCACCGGATTGGCCTTGGACCGCACATCGGCGATCATGCCGCGGGCGACCTTGACGCGCGTGCCTTGCGCGATCTCGACCTCGAGGTCTTCCTTTTCAACCGCCTTGGTCACCTTGCCGATGATCCCGCCGGTGGTCACGACCGTGTCACCGCGCGTGATCGCCGAGAGCATTTCCTGCTGGGCTTTCAGGCGCTTCTGCTGCGGACGGAAGATCAGCAGCCAGAAGATCACCACCAGCAGCAGGATCGGGGCAAACTGGATCAGGAGGTCGCCCGCCCCCATTCCCGTTGTAGTGGTCGTACCAGTGCCCTGCGCAAGTGCGGCGGTCACGAACATTCGTTAAGCTCCTCGTGGGTTTGGCTGTCGGCTTGTCAAAACGCCGCGCTTGATCGCATATAGGCTGCGTTTCCGGCAATGGGTGGGCCCACCCGGCGAAATCGCGCGGATTATATAGGCCGCACCCAGCCTTTGCAAAGGCTTAGCGCAGAATGTGCAGGCCGCCACGACGTGGAAATCCCCGATTATGAGTGACGAAACCCTGGGCAAAATCGCCGCAGCGCTGGAGCGTATCGCGGCCCGGCTGGATGCCCCGACGGACCCCGCAGGCGGAGCGCTCGGCGCCGCCGATGCTTATCATTGGGAACCGGCAGAAAACCGGCTGATGCCGGTGCCCAAAGTGGCGCGCGTGCCCTTCGGCCTGCTCAAGGGGATCGACAGCGTGCGCGATACGCTGCTCGCCAACACGCTGCAATTCGCCAGGGGTTATGCCGCCAACAACGCCCTGCTCTGGGGCGCGCGCGGCATGGGCAAGAGCTCGCTGGTCAAGGCCGTCCACGCGGAGGTCGCGAGCCACATCGAGGGCCGCCTCATCCTCATCGAAATCTCGCGCGAGGATATCGAGACCCTGCCCCGCCTGATGCGGATCATCGGGCACGAGACGGCACGCTTCATCGTCTTCTGCGACGACCTCTCCTTCGACAAGGACGAGACCAGCTACAAATCGCTGAAGACCATCCTCGACGGCGGCCTCGAGGGCCGGCCGGAGAATGTGCTGTTCTACGCGACGTCGAACCGACGACACCTGATGCCGCGCGACATGATCGACAATGAGCGCGCGACGGCCATCACGCCCGGCGAAGCGGTAGACGAGAAGATCTCGCTATCGGACCGCTTCGGCCTCTGGCTCGGCTTCCACAATTGCGACCAGCCGACGTTTCTCGCCATGATACGTGGGTACTGCGATGCCTACGGCATTGCGATCAGCGACGACGAGATGACGGCAAGGGCAATCGAGTGGGCGCAGACGCGTGGCGGACGGTCGGGGCGCGTCGCGATACAGTTCGTGCGCAACCTTGCGGGCGAACAGGGCAAGGCGATCTAGCGCCGAGCTCACCCACGCACAGTGTCATTCCCGCGAAAGCGGGAATCTCTGTTGGCTGCATGTACGGTGGGCGTTGAGCGAGGGGCCGGGCGTCGCCCGGCATGATCCATCAAGCCGACTGAGAGCTCAGTAAACGGAGATCCCCGCTTTCGCGGGGATGACACTGTGGTTGGTGGCTGACACGCTGTTCGATTGCTGACGCCGGCGGTTGCTGGCTTTGTGCGGTGGAGGTGAGTGCGGTCGTCGCACCCACCGTCGCTGAACTCAGCCCGCGAGCAGCGGGATCGGGTCGACCGGGGTCGCGCCCTTGCGCAGTTCGAAGTGGAGCTGCGGGCGGGAGACGGAGCCGGTCATGCCGGCCTGGCCGATGACGTCGCCGCGGCTGACATTGGCGCCCTTCTGCACGCTGATGCTCTTGAGGTGGGCATAGGCCGACACGTAACCATTGGGATGGCGGATGAGGACGAGGTTGCCATAGCCTTCGACGCCCGAGCCGACATAGATGACCTGGCCGTTCTCGGCGGCGCGGATCGACGCGCCTTCCGGCGCCTCGATATTGATGCCGGTCTGCTTGCTGGCGATGAAGTCGGTGATGACCTTGCCCGAGACGGGCCAGCGGAACTTGTCGGCGCCCGACATCACCGGCTCGACATTGGCAATGACCGGCTTCACGACGGCCGGAGTCTCGACTTTCGCGGGCGCATCGGCGACCGGCGTGTTGGTCTCGGCGATCGGGGTCTCCTTCGGCGCATCGAGCGAGGCAACCTTGGTCGTAGGAGTTGCCGTCGTGGTACTCGCGACGACAGGCGCCGGCGTCACACCGGAGCGGCCCGGAATGATCAGCTTCTGCCCGACGAAAATCTTGTCCGGGGAACCGAGGCCGTTGGCCTGCACAATCGCCTGCGCGGTCACGTCGTAGCGGCGCGCGATGGTGTAGAGCGACTCTCCACTCTCGATCACATGGACGTAGGGGTTGGCCGGAACCACCGCGAGAGTGGGCGTCGAACTATTGGCCGGAAGCGTACCCAGCGACGCGGTCTTGGGGGCCGGAGCAAGCGAAGTTGACATGTTCGAGGTTCCTGAAAGCGGCGGCAGTGAACTGGTTGCAACTGACCCGGCCGGAAGCGAGCCGGTGACATAGACGCCACTGCCGCCTCCGATCTCCGCCGGTGGGATGTACGGACCTTGCGCGACCTGGGTCGAAACCGGCTTCAGCGGTTCCGGCATGGTCTGCGAGCCGGAGGTGGCCATCGGCGACGAGGTGGATCCCGTCACGTCACCGAACGCGGCGCTCCCGAGCGTGGTGCAGCCGGAAAGCGTAGCTGCTCCAAAGGCTATCCCGACAAACGCAACTAACTTCAGCGCTTGACCGCCAACGCGAACACTCATCAGTCCACTCGTACGCAGGTACTAACGGGCCGATCCTAGGCATTTTAGGTAAAGACGAGTTTAAGGCGCTTTCGTTTTGCGCAGATCGAGTCTGAAAGGATTCAGAGAGGGTTAGGGATGTTTTTCGGACGGTGCGCCCGTCGACCGGAGGGATGAGATAGCGGTTGCGTGGGAAACGGCGCAAGCGGCCGCCCCCTCCACCAGCTACGCCGGGCCATTCGACCGTAGGTCTCATGGCCTTCTCACCTAAAATCGCTCCACCGGAGCGATTTTGCCTTCGGCCGGTTCGAAGCCCCTCCCCCGCGCTACGCGCAGGGGAGGATGCAGACTGCGCTATTTGTGCCGCACCTTGCCATCCATCTGCTTCGCCAGTTCGCGGTCGCTCGCCTGTAGTGCGACGGGCGTCACGGTGACCTGGCGTCCGTGCATGAGCAGGTGGAAATCGTGCGTGGGATCGAGCGGCGTCGGGGTTTCGGGGATGGCGATGAAGAATTTGCCGGGATTGTCCGAAGGGAAATAGCGCATGGGAGAGCGCGCGAAGCGCTGGGTCGGGACCACGCGCACGCCCTCGATCTCGTCAGGCGCGCAGAAGGGGAAATTGACGTTGAACCAGGCGCCCTGCCCTTTGCCGGTTTGGACGATGCCGCGCACCACCTCGGCGCCGAACTTGCGTGCCGGCGACCAGTCGATCGTGCCGTCGCGCTCATAGTCGACACCCTGGCTCATGGCGACGCCGATGGCCCCCTGGAAGGCGCCCTCGCGCGCGCCGGCCGCGGTGCCCGAGCAATTGACGATGTCGCCGAGGTTCTGCCCGTTGTTGACGCCGGAGAGGACGAGATCGGCGGGCTTGTCGCCGAGGAGGAACGTCATCCCCGCGACGACGCAGTCGGCGGGCGAGCCGCCGGGAATGGCGAAGACGCGATGGCGCTTTTCGATCAGCTCGAGCTCGCGCCCGAAGGTGAAGCGGTGCGAGGCACCCGACTGGTTGCCGTCGGGCGCGCATATCCAGACATCGTCGGAAAGCTCGCGCGCAATCTCCTCCATCACCGCGATGCCGGGGGCATCGACCCCGTCGTCATTGGTGATGAGGATGCGCAGGCTCATTTGGCGGCGATGGCTTTCAGCCCGCCCATATAGGGTTGCAGGACGGCGGGAACGGCGATCGAGCCGTCCTCCTGCTGATAGTTCTCCATCACCGCGATCAGCGCGCGGCCGACAGCGAGGGCGGAGCCATTGAGCGTGTGGACGTAGGGAAGCGGCTTCCCCTTCGGCCAGTTGGCCGGACGGTATTGAGCTTCCATGCGGCGGGCCTGGAAATCGCCGCAGACCGAACAGGACGAGATTTCGCGGTAGGTGTCCTGCCCCGGCAGCCAGACCTCGATGTCGTAGGTCTTCTGCGCGCCGAACCCCATGTCGCCGGTCGAGAGCGTCATCACGCGATAATGGATGTCGAGCTTTTGCAGCACGGCCTCGGCGCAGGAGAGCATGCGTTCGTGTTCGTCGGCGGAAGTCTCGGGCGTAGTAATCGAGACGAGCTCGACTTTGTCGAACTGGTGCTGGCGCAGCATGCCGCGCGTGTCGCGGCCGGCGGAACCGGCTTCCGAACGGAAGCAGGGCGTGAGCGCGGTGAAGCGGAGGGGCAGGTCTTCCTCGCGCTGGATGGATTCGCGCACGAGGTTGGTCAGGGGGACTTCGGCGGTGGGGATGAGGTAGAGAGCTAGATTGGCGTCGAATGGAGCATCACTTGGGAGCTCGCCAATCCTAAAATCCAAGCCAAGTTGAGCTTCAACCTCCGCGAAAACGTACTGCGAAACTCGTTCGTTTCGCCGCGGGATGATGTCGATCTCTCGACTGGAGGCCAACTCTGGCTCGGCTTCCCTAAACCTCGCTACTCCCGACTTGTATGCAGTTCGCAGATCCTGGGCGGTCGCGTTCCGCGAGGTCCGAAACAGGTCTTCCTCAAATTTCGGCAGTTGGTTTGTGCCAAACAGCGCGTCACTCTTCACCAACAGCGGCGGCTGCACCTCGGTGTAGCCATGCTCGTTGGTGTGCATGTCGAGCATGAACTGGCCTAGAGCGCGCTCCATGCGCGCGAGGCCACCCTTGAGCACAGTGAAGCGTGAGCCCGAAATCTTGGCGGCGGTCTCGAAGTCCATCATGCCGAGCGCTTCGCCGGTCTCGTAATGCTCCTTCGGCCTGAAGCTGAAGCTGGGCTTTGCCGGGCGTACCTTCGCGGCCGTCGCGGCATTCCCGTTTTGGCCGAAATACTCGACATTCGCCGCTTCGTCCTCGCCGGGCGGCACGTCGTCCTTGGGCAGGTTCGGCATCACCAGCAGCGCTTGGCGGAGCGTCTCGTCGGCCTGCCGCCGCTCCTCTTCACCCTGCTGGATCGCGTCCTTTAGGTGGGCAACCTGATCCATCAATTGCGCGGCCTTTGCCTCGTCCTTCTGCGCCTTGGCCTGGCCGATCTGCTTAGAAAACGCATTGCGCGCGGCCTGCGCTTCCTCGAGGCGCGTGATGATCGCCTTGCGGGCATCGTCCATCGCGA
>DASZPY010000016.1:0-18028 GCA_035549855.1 Devosia sp.
AGAACCCAAAAGCGTATTGGCCCGTCGGGCTGGCGGCATGCTCGAGCGCGAGCATGCGCATCTTGGCCTCGACGCCGCCGGGTGAAGAGAAGCCGCCGGTCCTGCCATCGGCGGCAAGAACGCGATGGCAGGGGATGATCAGCGGTATCGGGTTGGCGCCCATTGCCTGCCCGACAGCACGTGACAGTGCGACATCTCCAAGCGTCCGCGCGATTGCGCCATAGGTGGTGGTTTCGCCATAGCCAAGCTTGAGCAACTCGCCGTAACAGGCGACGTTGAAATCGGGGATCTCGCTCAGATCGAGCGGCACATTGGTGAAGGCGATCTGTTCGCCTTCGGCATAGCGGCGAATACGGTCGGGTAGATCGGCGAGCACACCATTGGGGAAGCCGGGCTCGGCAGGATCGCGCGAAATCCACATCTCGGTCTTGCGGCTGTCATTGCCGGGCAGAGCGACGCGGGCCACGCCCTTCGCGGTCCAGGCGAGGCCGAAGGTACCGAGCGCGGTATCGATCAATGCGTAGCGCATCCAGCTCATGACGCGACCGGCCCGCCCGGCGCGGTATAGGGGTTGCGCGGGGCCGCCCCGCCACCAGCCCAGTTCGCCGCCTCTTCCTTGAGCTGGTTGAACTTGCGGCTCACCTGGCCGATGCGCTCGTCCCATTGCGGGTCGGGCGTCTGGCCTTCGATGACGCGGAAATAGACGTCCATCATGGCGGCAATGGCAAAGGGCTCGATCAGCGCAGCCTTCACCGCCCAAGCAAAGATCAGCGCGAAGATGAAGCCACCCGCGGCCCATGCGCCGGGGATCAGCCACATCAGCGCGGCGGCCGGCGCCAGCATGATAAGGAAGACGAGGAAGGCGAGGCCGTAGGTGATGATGGTTAGCCAGGCGGCGTTCTTGAGCATCACCTTGTAGTTCTGTGCATAGAGCACGAGCGCGGTTCGCGCCGACTCCCACGGATTGGTGGCGCGGGTGCGGATGCCGTAACCGAGTATGACCTCATCGAGCAGGCCGACGGCGATGCGGAGAAAGGCGCGGATAGCGCCCACGATATTCTGCAATCCCGGGATCGGCAGCAGCGAAGCGATGCCCTGCAGCAGGCCCAGGATGGCGCCGAGCACGCCCTTCACCAGTTGATCCACGCCGAACAGCACGCTGGCTTCTACGAAGCGCTCGCGCACGATGGTGCTGGCATAACTGATCTGGCTCTGGCCCTGCGGAATGTCGCGGCCGTCGATCAATTCGACCAGCACGGCGATGTGCCCGGCCTTGACGACATAGAGGATGTATTCGCGCAGGAAGTAGATCGTGCCCGCGGTCAGGCCGAACCCGATGATGCCGCCCCACACGGCGCCTGAGCCCTGGTCGCGAAGGATCGCACCGACGCCCCAGCCGACCCCTGCCCCGATGCCGGTGACCAGCACATAGGCGATGGCGATGCCGGCATAGACGATGATCCGGAAGACGATGAACGGCGCCGTCCGAGCCATCAGGCCCAGCGACCGGCCGATTGAGAAATCCCACATATCCGGGCCTCTTCGCGCAACGCCCCCGGGGGCAAATCTAGGAGATTGCGGCAAGTCCGTCCATGCGCGAGCGGCGGCGACTCACAGCGCCGCAATCACGTCCAGAGCACCGCAGCGAGGGCGATCAGGGCCGGAATCGTCTGGACCACGAGGATGCGAACGCCCACCGTGGCGGCTCCGTAGGCACCTGCGACCGCGACGCAGAGCAGGAAGAATATCTTTACCGGGTCGCCCGCCTCGCCCAGCCAAATGCCCCAGATCAGTCCGGCGGCGAGGAACCCGTTGTAGAGTCCCTGATTGCCGGCCAGCACCTTGCTCTCGCGGGCAAAGGCTTCCGTGGTGCCGAAGGCCTTCCGGCCGCGCGGCGTGTCCCAAAGGAACATCTCCAGCGCGAGGATGTAGAGATGAATCAGGGCGACGATGCCGGTGAGGATGTTGGCGATCATGGGCCGGCATTGTGCCGCAACGCGGCGCAAACAAAAAGGCCACCCCGGAGGGTGACCTTTTTTGCAACCGGCGGAGCGTGAGAACAGCCGGTCTTTACCGAGGCGTCGTTACTTCCTCAGTGCTTCAGCGCGTCGCGGGCGGCCTCTTTGGCTTTTCCCACCTCGCCCTGAATCTTGCCTTCGACCTTGTCGAGCTTGCCGTCGGCCTGCAGCTTGGCATCGCCGGTTGCCTTGCCGACAGCGTCCTTGACCGCGCCACGAGCCTGTTTTCCGGCGCCTGCGATCTGGTCCTTGTGCATGCTGGTCTCCATTGGAATTGTAAGGTGGAAACGCGAATCCCCCCACGCGGTTCCCCCTGCCTTGCTGGCGTCACGGGCCGGCTCTAGGTTCGCCCCATGAAATGGGGAACTGCGATGTCCGAACGGTTTGTAGTGGAGGGTTTTGGAGGCGCGCTGCTGCATCCGGGCGATGCCGGCTATGACGAGGCGCGCCAGGTCTTCAACGGCATGATCGACCGCCGGCCCGCGGTGATCGCGCGCTGCAGCAGTGCCGACGACGTGGTGCGCGCGGTCAATCTGGCCCGCGAGCGCGGCCTCACCATTTCCGTCTATGGCGGCGGTCACGGCCTCACTGGATCGGCAGTCTGCGACGATGGTGTGTGCGTCGATCTGCGCGGCATGAAGGGTATCGATGTCGATCCCTCGGCGCAGACCGTCCGCGCCGAGGGCGGCGTCAACTGGGGCGAGTTCGACGCGGCAACGCTGGCGCATGGGTTGGCGGTCACCGGCGGCCGCAATGCGACCACCGGCGTCGCCGGATTGACGCTGGGCAGCGGCAGCGGCTGGATCGAACGGAAATACGGTTTCGTATGCGACAATCTCATCAAGGTCGATATGGTCACCGCCGACGGGCGCAAGGTGGTTGCATCCGATACGGAGAACCCGGAACTGTTCTGGGGGCTGCGCGGCGGCGGCGGCAATTTCGGCATTGTTACGGCGTTCTACATCAGGCTGCACAAGATCGGCCCGGTGCTCACAGGTCCGTTGCTCTACCCGCCGCAGATGGCAGCGGCGGTGCTGCGCAATTATCGCGACTTCATGGCCGATGCGCCCGACGAGGTCGGCGGCGGCGTGGTATTCACCACGGCACCGGACGCGCCCTTCGTTCCGCCGCCGGCGCGCGGCAAGCCGGTGGTGATGGTCAACATCGTCTATGTCGGCGATCCGGCGGAAGGCGAAAAGGTGCTGGCGCCGCTGCGTGCGTTCGGGCCGCCTGTGGCCGATCTCGTCCATCCCTCGAGCTATGCCGAGGTGCAGGGCGGGCCGCCCAATCCCTGGGGCAACCAGCAATATTCGACGGCAGATTTCATGACGGGGCTGCCGGACGAAGCCATCGACACACTGGCGGTCCATGCGCTGACGCCGATCTCGCCGGAAACGGCGATCATCGTCATCCCCGGCGGCGGCGCGCCCTCGCGGGTCGGCGAGGAAGCGACCGCCTTCGGAGCTCGCAACGCGCCGTTCAACATCCACTATCTCGCCGCCTGGACGGACCCTGCCGACAACACCGAGAACATCCGCAAGATCAAGGCGATTGCCGCTTCGATGAAGCCGTGGGCGACGGGGCGCGTCTATCTCAACTTCCTCAGCGACGACAGCGAGGACCGGATCAATGAGTCCTTCGGCGAAAAGAAGCTGCGGCGCCTGCGCGCTTTGAAGGCTGTGTGGGACCCGGAAAACCTGTTCCGCCACAACCAGAACATCAAGCCGCTGAGGGCCGCGGCGGAATGACCGCGGCGGCCCTGCGTCAGGCAGCCAACCGCGCGGCGTAGGCTTTCATTGACGCCGCGTGGTAGTCCGAGAAGCCCGGAGCGATCGCCTCGTAGCGCGCGACGAAATCGGGATGGCCGAGATGAAGGTCCGCCAGCCCGGCATAGGCCTCGGGTGGGCACGGCTTGCTCCACATGACGGACACCCAGGCGCGGTGGCGCGCGAGCAAAGGATCGAGCGCACGGCTTTCGGCAGGCACTCCATTCTTCATGGCTTCGGCCCAGGCCGATTCCACTTCGAGCAGTTCGTCCTGCAGCCGCGCCTTTTCGGCGTCGGCTAGACTCTCATATTTCTTCCGGCTGACGGCGATGCGCTCGGGCATGTCGCCGCCATATTTCTCGATGAGCCAGGCTTCGTATTCGGCCTGCTTCTCGGGCGAGAAGCCCTTGTACAAATCAGCACTCTTCATGGCGCGATCTCCTTCGAGTTCGGCGATCGTGCGGTCGATCGTCCGGACGAGCTGGGCGTAACGTTTCGCTTCTGTTTCGAGCCGCTCGCGCTGGCGATGCAGCGTTTCGAGGCGGTCAAAGCCGGGATCATCGAGAATAGCGGCAATCTCGCCGAGCGGGATGCCGAGCTCGCGATGGATGAGTATCTGCTGCAGCCGCAGCAGCTCATCGCGCCCGTAGTAGCGATAGCGGTTGGGCCCAACCGACGCGGGCTTGAGCAGGCCGATCTCGTCATAATGGTGCAGCGCCCGGACCGATACGCCCGAAGCCCTGGCCACCTGTTTGACTGTCAGCAGTTTCATCGTCCACGTCTCCGCTGGACGTGGCAGATAGGCCCTCACGCCGCGTGAGGGTCAACACCTCTCCGGCTTCCCGAAAAAAGTTCGGGTGCATGGCCGGGGCGAGGCCATGCACCCTGGTCCGACCTTGGAGTGCAGACAACCTCAGTCGGTATACACGCAGAGCGAACCGTCGGCCGTGACGTCGGCTGCGACGATGCTGCTCAATTCGATTCCCCTTGAGTTCAGCCAGGCTACGAACACCGGATTGGCTGAAAGAGCGACCCGCAGATCGCGAATCTGGGTGGCATAGACCCCCTGCGCGGCATCGAGCGTGGCGCGGGCGTCCGCGTCGCCTCCGTCGCGCACGGGCACCGCCCGCACCGACAATCCGCCTACCGCCTCGAACCGCGTACCGGTCCACAGGCTCGACTTGATGAGATCGGTGACCTTTGCCGCATTGCCGGCCTGGGAAAACGGCAAACCGGGCGAAACGGCCGGGGCCGCAACACGCGCAGCCGGAAGAACTCCTTGAACGAACACAGCACCCTCTCCTGAGCCGCATTGCAGGATGGACTCATGCTGCCGCAGTTCGGCTGACAGGCCGGTGAGAGTGTTGTCAGCGTTCCGTAAGGTCCATACGATTATGGTCTTCCATGCGACTCCACGCACGTCACCTAATTGCGGCCCTGCTGCTTCCGCTGTCTGGCCTCCCAGCAGAAGCGCAGGGCCTCAATTTGGGCGTGAATCTGGGCGGCGCAGGGGTCAATGTCGGGGTCGGCAATGGCCATGGCGTCAATGTCGGCGTCGGGGTCGGCGGCACCAACGTCAATGTCGGGGTCGGCAATGGCAACGGCCCGCCCAGCGACGTGCCAGGGCTTGGCCTCGGTCTCTTCCTAGGTGGATCGCCGGATGCCTTGGACAATCCCGGAGGAATCACCGATGGGTGGGAAGTCCTAACCCAGGACGAGGCGGTTACCGCCGTCTCGAACAAGAAGATTCTCCCCCTCGACAGCATACTGGTGGCGGCAAAGCTGTTCACCGACGGCGAGGTCATCGATGCCAAGCTCATCGAGGTGAAGGGTTTTCTTCTTTATGAACTGAAAGTTCTCGAAGCCGACGGTGACGTCAGCGATCTCTACTTCTATGCTCGCTCGGGAGTGCTCGTAGAGACCAAGTGACGTCATGCGCATCCTTGTGGCCGAGGACGATGCACGGATTGCCGGAGCCCTGTCGGCGGCCCTCGACGCCGCTGGATTCGTCGCGGAAGTCGAGGCGGACGGCGAGAACGCCTGGTATCGCGGCGACAGCGAAACTTTCGACGCCATCATCCTCGATCTCGGTCTCCCCTCGCTCGACGGCCTGACCGTCCTCAAGCGCTGGCGCAAGGCCGGCCGCAATGCGCCCGTGCTGATCCTGACCGCACGCGGCCAATGGGACGAGCGCGTGGAGGGCATCGAAGCGGGTGCGGACGATTATGTGGTAAAGCCGTTTCGCGTGGAGGAGGTCGTGGCGCGAATCCGCGCCATCGTCCGGCGCGCCGGCGGTATCGCCTCCTCGCGCATCGAGATCGGCGACCTGGTGCTGGACCTCAGGGCCATGCAGATCAGCCGCAATGGCGTCCCCATCAGCCTCACGCCCAAAGAATACAGGCTCGTCGCCTATCTCGCTCATCAGCGGGGCCGCGTCGTTTCGCAGCTCGAGATCACCGAGCATCTCTATGCGCAGGATTTCGAGCGCGACTCCAACGCGGTCGAGGTGCTGGTGGGCAGGGTGCGGCGCAGGCTCGGCGGCGACATCATCAAGACACGCCGCGGCTTCGGCTACACGCTGGGTGACGGCGCTTGAGGCAACCCTCGCTGCGGCTGAGGCTTCTCGGCCTGTCCGCACTTTCGGTCGCCGGTGCGCTCGTTCTGGCGGGCCTCGCGATCGGTGCGCTGTTCGTCGCCAATTCCGAGGCCAGCGTCAGGGCAAGCCTGTCGGCAAGCCTGTCCCGCCTCGTCGCCCTCATCGATCCAGCGACGGGCGGACCCAGCGCGCCGATGGCCGATCCGCGCTATGAGCAGCCGGCGAGCGGCATCTACTGGCAGGTCAGGAACCTGTCCACGGATGCGATCGAACGCTCGCGCTCCCTGTGGGATTTCACCCTCGATGCCGGCGGAGCGGGCGACGACGGCGCCGAGCATTTCCTGACGCTCGAGGGGCCCGCGGGACAGTCGCTCTCGGCGCTGGCGCGCACTGTCCGCTTCGAAGGCGCGCCCTTCCGCGTGGTGGTCGCCGAAGATCGCTCGACACTCAACGAGACTGTCACGCGTTTTGGCTGGCAGTTGGCCATTGCCCTCACGGTGCTGGGCCTCGCTTTGCTCGGGGCGGTATGGTTCCAGCTTCGGCTGGGACTCGCGCCGCTGGAGCGGATCCGCGCGGGTATCGGCGCGGTGCGCCACAAGCCGGAGCAGCGGCTGGCCGACGACTATCCGCGCGAAGTGATGCCCTTGGTCGGCGAGGTCAACGCGCTGCTCGATGCGCAGGATGCCGCGATGCAATTCGCACGTTCCCGCGCCGCCGATCTCGCCCATGGCCTCAAGACGCCGCTTTCGGTGTTGGAAGGGGTGTCGGAGAAGCTGGCGCAGTCGGGCGACGCGGAGACGGCGGCGACCGTGAGCGAGCTCACAGCGGAAATGTCCGACCGGATCGACTACCAGCTTCGCCTCTCGCGGCTGCGTCTGCGGGCGGAGTCGCACCGTCTGAGCGCATCGCTCAACCAGGCGGTGACCCGCAGCGTCTCGGTGCTGCAGAAGACGCGCGCGGGCGAACTGCTGACCTGGGACGTCCGCTCGGGCATTGAGTGCCTCGTCGATATGGACGCACATGATCTGATCGAGTTGGTGGGCGTGCTGCTGGAGAATGCGGCGAAATGGGCGGCGGAGACGGTTACCATCGCGATCGTCCCCGACAAGGGCAACGCGGTGCTGTCCATCGCCGATGACGGCCCCGGCCTCGCTGAGGAGCAGATGGCCCAGTTGGGCGAGCGCGGCCTGAGGCTGGACGAGAGCCGCAAGGGCTCTGGCCTGGGTCTCGCCATCGCCCACGAGATTGTAGCACTCAATCGCGGTAGCATCGCCTTCGCGCGTGCCGGCCAGCGCGGACTCCAGGTGACGGTAACCCTGCCGCTCGCAGCCTAGTCGCAGGTGGCGAGGAGCGCGCCAATGGCCTTACTGGAGCCTTCGAGCGTGAACATCTGCTCGCGCCAAGTACCGGTGGGATCGTCGATGCTCACCGTCCTCATGAACTGCAACAGCCCAATGATCGCCGAGTCCCGGGAGACGTAGGCGGAATACATGCCGTCCATGTCTTCATACTGCATCGGCAGTTGCACCAAAAGCCCACCGAAATCGAAGGTGAAGGTCAGCGGCTCCGTCACAGGCTCGGTCCCCTCACCCGGCCCGGAGCCCATGCCGTAACGGAGATTGACCCCGTCCCCGCACATCATGCGCAGTTCGGGCGGCACGTCGCCGCCGTCGCCATAGACCCAGGCCATCATGGCCGGTCCGCCTTCGTCCTCGACCATGCCGGAGTCCCATCCGGCGGCGAGCACGGCGGAGGCGATTGACGCGAAGACGGCGGCGAGCGCGATGCGAAGCATATTTAGTCCCTCAGGCCGACGATCCCAGATAGCTAACCTCGATGCGCTGGAACAGCGGCCCCTGCTTCATGGTGCCGAGCCAGCGATGGAAATCCGCCAAATCCTTGAACCCGGCGCGGCGGGCATCGGCCAGGGTGACGTCCGCCGGCTTCATGTCGTCGATGCGTCCGATGCGGAGCAGGCCGATCTTGGTCTTCAGCGTGCCCCCCGGTTTGACGCTGGGCCGTGTCCAGCGCCGAAACTGCAGCGTGATCTCAGCCCTCTTTATGGCTTCGAGGGTTTCGAGCTTGATCAGCATGAGCGCCTATTTCGCGCGTAGGGCGTCGCGGATTTCGGTGAGGAGGACCTCCTCCTTGGTCGGCGCGGGAGCCGGCGCGGGCGCGGCCGCTTCCTTGCGGCGCATGCTGTTGATGCCCTTGACCACGAGGAAGAGGACGAAGGCGACGATGATGAACTTCACCACGGCGTTGATGAACAGGCCGTAAGCGAGCACCGGAATGCCGTTCTCCTTGGCGAAGGCGACGGAGGGAACGGCGACATTGTTGGGATTGCTGATGACGAGGAAGAGGTTCGAGAAGTCGATGCCCGACAGGATAAGGCCGATGATGGGCATGAACACGTCGTCGACGAGCGAGGACACGATCGCGCCGAAAGCCGCGCCGATGATGACGCCGATGGCGAGGTCGACAACACTGCCTCTGAGGGCGAAATCGCGGAATTCCTTGAGCATGTCTTCCTCCTGACGTTGCGCGCTTGGTGCCGAGAAAGACTAGCACCGTGCGAGCGCATGCCTAGGAGGCCCGGACGCTAGGCTGTGCAAACCGCGTCTGGATCGCGACGGAACAGGCGTTGCGTCGCGCGCCAAACTTGTATATCACATATATCAGTGTGGCCCGGAAGGGGCTGAAAGAGCCGGAATGCCGGCCGCACACGGAGGAGCCAATTCGTGGGTCGCGGGGAGACTGGATCGCCGCAAGGTTCGAGCCGTCGCCAACGGATGCCTCTGGGCGGCGGCGTGCGGGCGCGGACTGATCGGCCGCCGAGCGCGGCCTCGGTCATCCATGCGCGCCTCCGCAACGAGATCACATCCTTGCGGCGGAAGCCGGGCGAGCCGCTCGCCGAGAAGGCCATTACCGAGGCCTATGGCGTCAGCCGCACACCGGTGCGGGAGGCGATCCTGCGGCTGGCGAATGAAGGGCTGGTCGACATCTTCCCCCAGTCCGGAACCTTCGTTGCACGCATCCCGCAACGTGCCCTGCCCGAGGCCATCGTCATCCGTATGGCGCTTGAGGAGAAGTCGGCGCGCCTTGCGGCCGAACGCGCCACGCGCAGCCAGCTGATGCGCGTCCAGGCCATAGTCGAGCAGTTGCGCGAGAGCGAGGCAGGGGGCAATCGCGAGGCCTTCCACCAGGCGGACGAGCACTTCCACGCCGCCATCGCAGAAATGGCGGGCTATCCGGGCATCTGGGCGCTGGTGCAGCAGGTCAAGGTGCAGGTCGACCGCTACCGCAGGCTCACGCTGCCGCAGGAAGGCCGCATGCAGCGGATCATCGAAGAACATCAGGCAATCCTCGATGCAATCGGCGCGCACGATCCCGACCGGGCCGCCGCGCTGATGAATGCGCATCTGGGTGCGCTCATTGCCAGCCTCGACGACATTCGCGGGGTCAATCCGGACTATTTCGCGGAGAGCGGGCATGGCGCATGAGCCGCGATGCCCCGTTGGGCCGATGGAGCGACTGAGTTGAGGTATCAACTCGAGTTCTCCAGCCTCCTGCCCCACTGGCCGGAATTCCTCGCCGGTGCCTGGACGACGATCCAGTTCACCTTCCTGGCAACCGTGCTCGGCCTCATCATCGGCATCCTCGGCGCCATTGCCCGAGACAGCCGCGTCGGGTGGCTGCGGTTTGTCACCGGCGCCTATGTCGAGCTAGTCCGCAACACGCCGTTCCTGATCCAGATCTTCTTCCTCTTCTTCGGGCTCGCCTCGATGGGGCTCCGGATGCCGATCTTCGTGGCCGCCGTCCTGGCGATGGTCATCAATGTCGGTGCCTATACGACCGAAATCGTGCGCGCCGGCATCGAGTCCGTGCATCCCAGCCAGATCGAGGCGGCGGAGTCGCTGGGCCTTTCGACCTTCCAGATCTATCGCGACATCATCATTGGGCCGGCGCTGGAACGGGTCTATCCGTCGCTCACCAGCCAGTTCACGCTGATGATGCTGATGTCCTCGGTGACTTCGCAGGTTTCGGCGGAGGAACTCACGGGCGCAGCCAACAACATCCAGTCCATCACTTTCCGGTCGATGGAAACCTATCTGGTCGTCGGCCTGCTCTATCTCACGCTCACCCTGCTGTTGCAGGTCGGGTTCTGGGCGCTGGGCCAGGCCCTGTTCCCGCGCCGCCGGCGCCTCGGCACGCCATTGTGAGGCGGCGGCAATGGCGGGGCTGAACCTCAATTACTTCATCTACCTGCTGCAGGGCGCGGGCTGGACCGTGATCCTTTCCGCGCTCGCCTTCGTCTTTGGCGGCGCGGCCGGATTCCTCGTCATGCTCGCAAGGATTTCGCGCATCGCGGCGGTGAACCGCATCGCCATGTTCTATGTGCAGGTAATCCAGGGCATTCCCCTGCTCATCATTATCTTCATCATCTATTTCGGACTGGGCATCCTCGGCATCAGCATGCCGCCGCTTGTCGCGGCCGGATTGGCGCTCACCGTCTATTGCAGCGCCTTCCTCGGCGAGATCTGGCGCGGCTCGGTCGATGCCGTGCCGCGTACGCAGACGGAGGCGGCCGAATCCCTTGCACTCACGCGCTGGCAGACTTTGCGCGATGTCATTATCCCGCAAGCAGCCAAGATCGCGACGCCCCCCACTGTAGGCTTCCTTGTGCAGGTACTGAAAAGCACGTCGCTGGTCTCGGTGATCGGCTTCATAGAGCTGACGCGGGCAGCGCAGGTCATCAACAACACAGTGTTCCAGCCCTTCACGATCTTCGGGGTGGCCGGGCTGCTGTACTTCGCGCTCTGCTATCCGCTGTCGCTGTGGAGTCGCGTTCTGGAGAGGAGACTGAATGTCGGTCGCCGTTAGACTCGACAATGTCCACAAAAGCTTTGGCGCGGTCGAAGTGCTGCGCAGCGTTTCGTTCGAGGTAGCCTCGGGCGAAGTCGTTGCCATCATCGGCCGGTCGGGGTCTGGCAAAAGCACGGCGCTGCGCTGCATCAACCGGCTGGAAAAGATCCAGTCGGGCACGATCGAGGTCTGCGGACGGCGCGTTGACGATCCCCGGCTCGACCTCAGGGCGCTCAGGCAGGACGTCGGCATCGTCTTCCAGAGCTACAATCTCTTTCCGCATCTGACGATCGAGCAGAACATCACGCTCGCCCCGCGCCGGGTGAAGCGCGTGCACCGCGCCGAGGCCCGAGCGCTTGCCCTCGACAAGCTGAAACAGGTGGGTCTCGAGGAAAAGATCGACGCCTATCCGGAGCAGCTCTCCGGCGGCCAGCAGCAGCGTGTCGCCATTGCGCGGTCGCTGGCAATGTCGCCGCGCGTGATGCTGTTCGACGAGGTGACCTCGGCGCTGGATCCGCATCTTACCGGCGAGGTGCTGCGCGTGATGGAGAGCCTTGCCAAGGGCGGAATGACGATGATCGTGGTCACGCACGAGATGGGGTTCGCGCGCCGCGCGGCCGACCGCGTGGTCTTCATGCAAATGGGAAAGGTGTGGGAGACCGGCGTCGCCGGCATCCTCACCGATCCCGAGACGCCGGAGCTCAGGGAGTTCCTGGCCAACGAACTCTGAAAGCAGAGGGCCGCCCCCGGGCGGAAGGATTAACGGAGGAGGACTGCAATGAAACTGAAAACAATTCTGGGCATCGCAACTGCAGCGGTGATGGCACTGGGCGGGGCGGCTTCAGCCGCGTCGCTTGACGAGATCAAGGCTGCGGGCAAGATCCGCATCGCCGTCGTGCCCGGCGTGCCGCTCTTCGCCTTTGTCGACCAGAACCTCAAACTCACCGGATCGGACGTGGAAACGGCACGCCTGATCGCGCAGGCGCTCGGAGTCGAGGTGGAGTTCGTCGAGATCGCCAACGCGGCGCGGGTGCCGACCATTCAGGCAGGAACGGCCGACATATTGGTCGGCAACCTCGCGATCACGCCGGCACGCCAGGAAGTCATCGACTTCACCGTACCTTATGCGACGCTGGACATCATCGTCGGCGCTCCCAAGCGCTACAACATCTCGGACTATCCCGATCTTGAGGGTCAACGCGTCGGCGTCACCCGCGCCACCGTGAATGACACGCTCATTACCGAACATGCTCCCAATGCCGAGCAGGTCCGCTTCGAAGATGACGCCACGCTGATCACCGCGCTCGCCTCAAAGCAGCTCGACATCGTCTCGACGCAGGGCGCCGTGCTTGCCGCGATCAACGAGAAGCGGCCGGACGATCCGCTCGACGTCAAGTTCGTGCAGCAATCGCTCGATCTCGGCATCGCTCTGCCCAAGGGGCAGCCCGAACTGCGCGACTGGCTGAACGCCTGGATCAAGGAGAACTTCGCGAACGGCACGATCAACAAGATCTTCAGCAGCTTCCACAACCGGGACCTGCCGTCCGATCTCACCGAGCGCGTCCACTAGGACGTCAAGGGCCGCGGCGGTCCAGGATCGGCCGCGGTCCTTCTCCAGAATCACGCAGGCAGCGCGCCTGGCTTCCGCACTGACGCAGAAGCGGCTGCCGCTATGCAAGAGGATCGCCATGACGGGCTCCGCAAATGACGGATACGAGACGCGCTGGGCCATCGACCCCTCGTCGGCCGCCGCGATGGACACGGCGGCGTTGCGCCGGAACTTTCTGATCGAACGCCTTTTCGTGCCCGGCGAGGTCGCCCTCACCTATTCCCACTATGACCGCATGGTTGTCGGCGGCGCTATGCCGGCGGGTGACGCTCCCCTTCCGCTGCATCCAATACGGCCGATCGGCACCGAAGCCTTTCTCCAACGGCGCGAATTGCTGGTGGTCAATATCGGCGGCGAAGGCAGCGTGGAGGCCGATGGCCGGACTTTTGTCCTCGCCAATCGTGATATGCTTTATCTGGGCATGGGCACTCAGGACGTTCAGTTTCGGGCGCGGGCCGGCACAGTCCCCAAATTCTACCTGCTGAGCGCGCCGGCACACCAAAGCCATGCGGCCACGCTGCTGACGATGCAAGGCGCCAAGCGCCTCGAGCTCGGTGCTTCGGAGACATCGAACAAGCGATCGATCTTCCAGTACATCCATTCGGAGGCCGAGGTGCGTACTTGCCAGCTCGTGGCAGGGATCACGATTTTTTCGCCCGGATCTATCTGGAATACGATGCCGCCGCATGTGCATGATCGGCGGATGGAAGCGTATCTCTATTTTGACCTGCCGGAGACAGGCCGGGTGTTCCACATGATGGGCGAACCAAACGAAACGCGGCACATCGTGGTTGCAAACGAGCAGGCCGTGCTTTCGCCGGCGTGGTCGATCCATGCCGGCGTCGGCACGGCGAGCTATGCCTTTGTCTGGGGGATGGCGGGTGACAATGTCGACTACACCGACGTCGATCCCGTTGCAGTCGCCGATCTCACGTGACCGATCTCTCCGCATTCTCGCTTGACGGCCGCACGGTGCTGGTAACGGGCACCAACACCGGCATCGGCCAGGGGATCGCCATCGCGGCGGCGCGCGCCGGCGCGCGCGTGCTGGGGGTCGGGCGTTCGGACATGGGCGAGACGGCACGCATGATCCCATCCGGCCAGTTCGATCCGATCATGTGCAACCTTGCCGATCTCGAGGCAGCGCGCGAAATGCTCGACCAGGCGTGGCAGGCGCACGGCCCGATCGACGGGCTGGTCAACAATGCCGGCATCATCCGCCGCGCCGACGCGACGGATCATACCGAGGACGACTGGGACGCGGTGATGGACACCAATCTCAAGACCTTATTCTTCCTCTGCCAACGCTATGGCCGGCGGGTCCTGGCATCGGGCCGCAACGGCAAGATCGTGAACATCGCTTCGGTCCTGTCCCTCCAGGGCGGCATTCGCGTCGCCGGCTATACCGCCAGCAAGCATGGCGTCGCAGGTGTCACGCAACTGCTCGCCAATGAGTGGGCGGGCAGAGGCATCAATGTGAATGCGGTGTCACCCGGCTATGTCGAGAGCAACAACACGACCGCCCTGCGCGCCGATCCGGACCGCTCGGCGGCGATCCTCAGTCGCATCCCGGCGGGGCGCTGGGGCAAGCCTGCCGATATCGGCGACGCCGTCGTGTTCCTGTTGTCGCGCGCGGCCGACTATGTGCATGGTGCCAATATCCCGGTCGATGGCGGCTGGCTCGCGAGGTAACGATGACCGACCCGGTCTTTGCCCAATCGACGGACGGTAAGATCACCCAGCTTGACGGTTCGAGCCGGCGGGTGATCCTCAGCGTTCCAGAGCTGATGCTGGTCGAGTTTACCTTCGCGAAGGGCGGAGTTGGCGCACTCCACAGCCACCCGCACATCCAGACGAGCTACATCGCGGAGGGTGTGTTCGACGTAACCATCGACGGCGTCACGCAGCGGCTCACAGCCGGCGGAGCCTACATCGTGCCGTCGGGGAAAGTCCACGGCGTCGTCGCCATAGAAGCGGGCAAGCTCATCGACAGCTTCACGCCGCGGCGGGACGACTTCCTGTAGCTGGTGCGGGCGGTGGGACTTGAACCCACACGGCTATACAGCCCCGGGATTTTAAGTCCCGTATGTCTACCATTCCATCACGCCCACACCGGCGGCAGATAAGGCCGGACGGGCAGCGATGGCAACCTCAGTCCGTCTCGCCCGAAATCGGGGCGACATAGGCGACGTCGAGGTCCCAGGGGAAGAAGATCCAGGTGTCCTGGCTGACTTCGGTGATGAAGGTATCGACCATCTCGCGGCCCATCGGCTTGGCATAGACAGTGGCGAAATGGGCGCCGGGCAGCATTTCCCGGACGACGCGCGCGGTGGCTCCGGTATCCACGAGATCGTCGACGATCAGCACCTTCTTGCCGGCCTTGGCCGCGGCGATGATGTCCGGTGCGATGGGCTTGAGGATCTTGATCTGCCCCTGGCTCTGATGGTCGTAGCTCTTGACCGCGACGCAATCGACGGTGCGGATGTTAAGCTCTCGCGCAACGATAGCGGCCGGGACGAGACCGCCGCGGGTGATGGCGACGCAGGCCTCGAACGGCCCCTCGCCGCTCAGCCGCCAGGCAAGTGCCCGGCTGTCGCGGTGGAACTGGTCCCAGGTGACGGGGAAGCTCTTCTGACTGGTCTGGTTCATGGTGCCTCCAGGCAACTCAATAGGGATCGGGCGCCGGCAGGCCGGCATTGGAATGGGCTTCGGCGACCATGGCGTGAACCGCCTTCGCCGCCGCTTCGAGCGAAACCGGATCGGATGAGCGCAGCACGAGCTCGGTCATCACGGCGCCGTCGCCCATGCGTGGGTAGCTGCCCATCTTCACGTCCGGGAATTGCTGCTGCAGTGCGGCGAGCGGCGTGCCGATGGTGCCCTCGCCGACGCGGCACCGGATGGTGACCGAGAGCACCTTGCGGCCGCCCTTGAGCGTCGGGGCGATCGACTCCAGCATGGCGCGCATGATGACGGGCACCCCAGCCATGACATGCACATTGCCGATGCGGAAGCCTGGCGCTGCGCTCACCGAGTTGACGATGAGGCCCGCCCCTTCCGGGATGCGGGCCATCCTGAGCCGCGCCTCGTTGACCTCGATGCCGCGCTCCTTCCAGCGCTCCTCCAGCATGGCGCGCGCCTCGGCATTGATCGGCAGCGCCACGCCGAACGCCTTGGCGATGGCGTCGGCGGTCATGTCGTCATGGGTAGGGCCGATGCCGCCGGTGGTGAAGACATAGGTGTAGCGCCCGCTCAGGGCCTTCACCGCGGCGATGATGTCGTCCTCTATATCGGCGACGACGCGCACCTCCATCAGATCGATGGCGAGATCGGTGCAGAAATCGGCGGTGGCGCCGATATTCACGTCCTTGGTCCGGCCGGACAGGATTTCGTCGCCGATGACGAGCAGGCCGGCGGTGGGATTGCGGGTTTCGGACATGACGGGACGGACGCTCAAAGCCGATCTCTGGCCCGCCCTCACGGCAAAATCAACGGCTGACGCCCGGTTTGCAACAGAAGCAGGGCTGCCGCGCCTTCCAAAAGCCGTGCCGGCGGACTATTTCTGGTCGGAACACAGGAATTTGCCGCCCGATGATCACTTATGTCGAAGCCGAAACCAAGACCCGCCGCACGTCCGGGGTCATCCCCATTCATGGCGAGGCGGGCTTTGCCGGCATGCGCAAGGCGGGGCGGCTGACCGCCGAGGCGCTGGATCTGCTGTACGACCATGTGAAGCCGGGTGTCACCACGGCCTTTCTCGACAGGCTCGCCTACGACTTCGCGATGGATCACGGCGCCCTGCCGGCGACGCTGTTCTACAAGGGCTACCGCTATTCGATCTGCACTTCGATCAACCACGTCGTCTGCCACGGCATGCCGGAAGAGCGGCCGCTTCGTGAAGGCGACATCGTCAATATCGACCTGACGCTGATTGTCGACGGCTGGTACGGCGACAGTTCGCGCATGTATCCGGTGGGCGAGATTTCGCGGAAGGCCGAGCGGCTGATCGAAGTGACCTATGAATCGCTCGATGCCGGCATTGCCGCGGCGAAGCCGGGCAACACCACCGGCGATATCGGCGCCGCCATCCAGTCGCATGCCGAGGCGGAGCGGACCTCGGTGGTGCGCGATTTCGTCGGGCATGGTGTGGGCCAGCTGTTCCACGACGAGCCCAACATCATGCATTTCGGCACGCCCGGCACCGGCGTCGCGCTGAAGCCCGGCATGATCTTCACCATCGAGCCGATGATCAATCTGGGCCGTCCGCATGTGAAGATCCTGTCCGACGGCTGGACCGCGGTGACCCGCGACCGGACGCTCTCGGCACAGGCCGAGCACTCGATCGGCATCACCGAGACGGGCCATGAGATTTTCACCGCAAGCCCGAGGGGCCTGTTCAATCCCCTCGCCGCGCGGAAGGCCTGATGCCGAAATCCGCCAAGCCCGTGCTTGACGGCCTGGCGGAGGCGTCGCCGCATTATCTCGGCCATCGGGAGCGGGTGCGGGACCGGCTCGAAAAGATCGGCGCCGAGAATTTCTCCGATGCCGAGTTGCTGGAGGCGCTGCTCCATGTCGTGATCCCGCGCAAGGACACCAAGGCGCTTGCCAAGGATTTGTTGAAGCAGTTTGGCTCGTTCTCGGCCGTGCTGTCGGCCCCGCGCGAGCGACTGCTGGAGGTGCCGGGACTGGGCGAAACGACAATCAGCCATCTCAAGGTCGTGCTCGGCACGGCGCAGCGCTTCACGCGCGACCAGATCGTCACCGACAAGCCGGTCCTCGCCTCCTGGTCGGCCCTGCTCGATTACTGCCGCAGCCAGATGGCCTTCGAGGACATCAAACAGTTCCGCATCCTGTTCCTCGACAAGAAAAACCGGCTGATCGCGGATGAAGTGCAGCAACGCGGCACGGTGGACCACACACCGGTCTATCCGCGCGAGGTCATCAAGCGCACGCTGGAGCTGTCCGCCACGGCGCTCATCCTCGTCCACAACCACCCGTCGGGCGATCCGTCGCCCTCATCCGCCGACGTGCAGATGACGCGGCAGATCAACGACGTCGCGCGGCCGCTCGGGATCACGGTGCACGACCACATTATCATCGGCAAGGCGGGGCATGCCTCGATGCGCGGGCTGAAGCTGATTTAGTCGGCAGTGCCGGGGGCCGCCAGGACCACGGG
>DASZPY010000017.1:0-15480 GCA_035549855.1 Devosia sp.
TATCTGCGCTGCGCGCCGGGACAAGCGCTGGCGCTTGCGCATGAGGCACCACTGATCGCAGCCGCAGTGAACCGCTATTTCGGCTATCTGCTGGTCAAGGATGTGCGCATGTCGCTCGAGCCGATGACCGCGACAGCCGACACCAGCGTCGCTGAGACGCCGGCCCCGTCACCGGAAGTCGTCGCGGCGGCGGGATCTGTGAGCGACCAGGGTGTGCGCGAGGCATTGATCCGGCTGGGCAATTCACTGCGGCAGCGCCGGAAATAGGGCCCTGCTCACCGGGAGTTGAACTTGCCGCCCCCAAATCGCCCCGATA
This sequence comes from Devosia sp., assembly GCA_035549855.1. Taxonomy (GTDB): domain Bacteria; phylum Pseudomonadota; class Alphaproteobacteria; order Rhizobiales; family Devosiaceae; genus Devosia_A. The sequence continues at coordinate 317 of DASZPY010000017.1, forward strand.
TAGCGGTCACGGCAGGCGTCTAAGGTGCAAAACCGGAGTTCATGACTTGGCTAATCGTCGCAATATCCTGATCGGTAGTGGTGTCGTTGCTGTGGCGGCGATCGCCGGCGGGGCGTGGTATTTCACGCGTCCTGCCGATCCGCTTTCGACACCGGTCGAAGGGGCTACCGGCGGCAATGCCGAGGGTACCGTCCAGACGACGGCGCTGATGAGCCCGGCCGGCGTTCGCGACAAGGTCTTGGGCAGCCCCGATGCCAAGGTCACGGTGATCGAATATGCGTCCCCCACCTGCCCGCACTGCGCCGCTTTCGCCAATGACGTGCGCCCGGCTTTCGAGGCGAAATATGTCGACTCCGGCAAAGTGAAGTTCATCGTCCGCCCGTTCACCCGCAACAATGTCGATGCGGCGATCTTCCTTCTGGCCGAAGCCGCCGCCGACGCAGCGAACGGCACGCCGGCCGCGCCTGCTGCCAGCACGAGTTCGGAAGCAACGGCAGCCGCAGCGCCTGCTGGATATTCCGAAGCCGCGGTGGCGGCTTACCACAACGTCATCAACACCTACTTCAAGACGCAGAACACCTGGGCGGTGGCTTCGGACTCCTACACGGCGCTGCTCAATATCGCGACGCAGCTCGGCTTCTCGAAGGAGACGTTCGACGCGACGCTGAAGGACAGCAAGGCCGTGGCGCCGCTCGAGGCGGCGCGCGACCAGGCGCTGAACGAGTTCGGACTGACCGGCACACCGACCTTCTATATCAACGGCAAGGCGCTTTCCGGCGAGAAGACGCTCGAAGCACTGAGCGCCGAGATCGACCCGCTGCTCTAGGTCGCGAAGGGCGGCTGCTGCCCTTTTTCCGGGCCGGGGCGCAATTCACAGGGAAGCCGCTTTCCCCAGACATTAGGGGTTCCGCGACGCAGACGACGCGGCTATCTGAGGACTTCAGATGAAGTTCACGCGCCTCAAACTCCACGGATTCAAGTCGTTTTCCGACCTGACCGAGCTTTACCTCGAACCGGGGCTGACCGGCGTCGTCGGACCGAATGGCTGCGGCAAATCCAATCTCGTCGAGGCGCTGCGCTGGGTGATGGGCGAAAGCTCGTACAAGGCGATGCGCGCCTCGGGCATGGACGACGTGATCTTCTCGGGCTCGGGCAACAGGCCGGCGCGCAATACGGCGGAAGTCACGCTGGTTCTCGACAATTCGGACCGCACGGCGCCAGCATCGCTCAACAGCGCGGACGTGCTGGAAGTGACACGGCGGATCGAGCGCGAGGAAGGCTCGGTCTATCGGGTCAATGGCCGCGAGGTGCGGGCGCGCGACGTGCAATTGTTGTTCGCGGACGCCTCGACCGGGGCGCACTCCCCTGCCCTGGTGCGTCAGGGCCAGATCGGCGAGCTGATCGCGGCGAAGCCGCAGCAGCGGCGGGCATTGCTGGAAGAGGCAGCGGGGATTTCGGGGCTGCATTCGCGGCGGCACGAAGCCGAATTGCGGCTCAGGGCGGCGGAGCAGAATCTCGAGCGCGTGGACGACGTCATCGCGCAGGTGACCGCACAGCTCGAACAGCTGAAGCGGCAGGCACGGCTCGCGACGCGCTACCGCAATCTCAGCGGCGAAATCCGCAAAGCGGAAGCGACGCTGTTCCATGTGCGCTGGGTGCATGCGCGGGCGGCTGAGACCGAGACCGAGGCCGAGCAAGGCAAGCTGGTGCACGACCTTGCGGATGCGCAGCATGTCGAGCTCGAGGCGCAGAAGGCGGTGTTCCTCGCCGACCAGGCGGTGCAGCCGCTGCGCGACAAGGAAGTCGCGGCGGGCGCGGTGCTGCAGCGGCTGACGATCCTGTCGGAGCAGTTGGCGGAAGAAGTCCGCCGCGCCGAGGCGCGCAAAGCGGAACTCGGCGAGCGCATCAAGCAGACCGAGTGGGATCTGACGCGCGAGCAATTGCTGCTCACGGAAAGCGACGAAGCGCTGGCGCTCGCCGGCGAGGAGCGCGCGCGGCTCGAAGCCGAGACCGCAGGAGAGTCCGAAGCATTCGAGGAGGCCAAGCGCCTCGCGAATGAAGCGATGCACGAAGTCGCGGGCGCAGAGACCGAGGCGCGGATCGCGGCCGATCTCGAAGCGCAGGTGAAGGCGCGGCGGGCACAGGCGACGCGCAGCGCCGAGGATGCCGCGAACCGGATCGCGCGGCTGGAGCAGGAGATCGCGCAGGTCGCCGCAGACCTCGAGCGGGTCGCGGCGCAGCTCGAGGCCGATGACGGCGTGAGCGGACGGCGCGCGGCGCTGGAGTCGGCGCAGGCGGCATCGACCGAGGCCGAGGCGGCGGCGCTGAGCGCGGAAGAGGCGACACGCGCGGCACAGGCGGCGCTGGAAGCGGCGCGGCCGCAATTGCAGGAGGCCGAGGCGGCGCTGAACCGGCTCGACGCCGAGGCGCAGACGCTGAGCCGCGTGCTCGACGGCGGCGCCAAGGGGTTGTGGCATCCGATCGCGGACGACCTCAAGGTCGAGGGCGGTTATGAGACGGCGCTGGGTGCGGCGCTGGGCGAAGATCTCGAGGCGTCGTCGGATAACGGGGCGCCTTTGCACTGGGCCGGGCCGATCGACGGCAGCGGCGATGCCGGCCTGCCGGGCGGGGTGACGCCGCTTTCCGCTTATGTGTCGGGCAGCGTGCTGCTGAAGCGGCGGCTCGACCAAATCGGGCTGGTCGAAAAGGACGACGGCGCAAGGCTGCAAAGCCAGTTGCGACCGGGCCAGCGACTGGTGAGCAAGGCCGGCGATCTGTGGCGCTGGGACGGGTTCGTGTCGGCGGCGGATGCGCCGAGCGCGGCGGCGCAGCGGCTGGCGCAACGCAACCGGCTGGCGGAACTCGACGCCGAACTGGTCGAAGCGCGGGCGAAGCGGAACAGCCTCAAGGCCGACGCGGCAAGTCTCGCGGAGGCGCTGGAGCAGGCGCGCCGGAGCGAGCGCGACAGGCGCGAAGCGTGGCGCAGTGCGCAGCGCGAGATCGGCGTGGCGCAAACTGCGCTCGACGCGGCGCAGCGTGCCGTGGGCGAGCTGGCCTCGCGGCGCAGCGCGCTCGAAGAAGCGCAGGCGCGGCTCAATGCGAATCTGCTCGAAGCCGAAGCGGCGGCGGAAGACGCGCGGCAATCGCATAGCGAAGCGGGAGACGAGGACGAGGCCACTGCCCTCTCCCAGCACAAGCGCGAGGCGCTGGCGCAGGCGCGCGAAGCGGCCGACCAGGCGCGGCTGAAACTTGCCGGGTTCGAATCGGCGGCGCGGGTGCGCTCCAGCCGGCTGACGCAGCTGGCGAACGAGACCGCGGGCTGGCAGCGCCGGCGCGACGGCGCCGCCTCGCAGGTCGAGACGCTCAACACGCGCATCGGCGAGTTCAGGGCGCAGCTCGACGCCATATTGTCGGCACCCGAGAATTTCGAGCAGCGGCAGGCGGCACTGGATGCCGAGATCGAAACCGCGCGGGCTGCGCACAGTGCCGCGTCTGATGCGCTCGGCGTGGCGCAGACGCGCTATCGCGAAGCCGACAAGGCGCAGCGCCTGGCGGCGGAAGCGCTGAGCGGATTCCGCGAGCAGCTTGGCCGCGTCGAGGAACGGATGAAGGGGCTGATCGCCCAGCGCCACCAGATCGAGCGGCAGGTGCAGGAGACGCTCGACATCGACGCGACGGAAACGGCGCAGGCGGCGGGCATCAAGCCGCAGGATGCACTGCCCGAGGAACAGGCGTTCGAGCACAAGGTCGAGCGGCTGAAGGCGGAGCGGGAGCGGCTGGGCGGCGTGAACCTCGCGGCCGAGACCGAAAGCGTCGAGGTGCAGGAAAAGCTCGATGTGATGGTCAAGGACCGCGACGATCTGATCGGCGCGATCGCGAAGCTCCGTTCGGGCATCCAGAGCCTCAACAAGGAAGGCCGGGTGCGGCTCTCGGAGGCGTTCGACAAGGTCAACGGGCATTTCAAGGAGCTGTTCACGACGCTGTTCGGCGGCGGCACGGCGGAGCTGCAATTCGTCGAGAGCGACGACCCGCTGGAGGCGGGACTGGAGATCATCGCGCGGCCGCCGGGCAAGAAGCCTTCGACCATGACGCTGCTCTCGGGCGGCGAGCAGGCGCTGACGGCGATGTCGCTGATCTTTGCGGTGTTCCTCACCAATCCGGCGCCGATCTGCGTGCTGGACGAGGTGGACGCGCCGCTGGACGACGCCAATGTGGAGCGGTTCTGCACGCTGCTCGACACGATGAGCCAGCGGACCGAGACGCGCTTCGTGGTGATCACGCACAACCCGATCACCATGAGCCGGGTGGACCGGCTGTTCGGCGTGACCATGCAGGAGCGCGGGGTGAGCCAGCTGGTGTCGGTGGACCTCACCGGGGCGCTGGCGGTGCGCGAGACGGCGGTGGCGGTTTAGCTCGAGCAGGTTGTCAGACTTCAATATCTTAGGCGAGAATGTGCAGTCCTCGGTGCTGGCATTTATGTGAATTATAGTTCACATGATGCCGGCAGATTCGGGGTTGTAATGGCGAAGAAGAAATCCCTGCCTTTCGATGCGGCCGCGGTTCTCGACGATCCTGAGTCACAGGCGGAACTTCTGGCCGACGCCTTCGAAACCGGGGATGCGCCCTACATCACCAGTGTCCTCGGAATTGTTGCGCGGGCGCGCGGGATGAGCGCGGTTGCGAACGAAGCCGGCGTCACGCGCGAAGCGCTCTACAAGGCACTGAGCGAAAAGGGCGACCCCAGGCTGAGCACCCTGCTGGGCGTTGTGAAAGCGCTGGGCTTGCGATTGTCGGCGAAGCCTCGATCCTCGCCCTGACCGCGCGACAAACGCGAACGGCAAACTGACTCTTTGTCGCGGGGACGGAGCGCAATAAAAACAGCAATGGAATCATGCTCTTGCGGCTCTTTCCGTTTGCTTGACACCCAAAAGGGCCGACACTATGTTGCGCCCGACTTTGAGGGCATGAATCTCCTTTTGTGCCGGGGCGAAGCGGGGGATGCGGCTTGGTAGAACCGCGTGACACCAAAGGCCCCGAATCCGGATCGCGGCCACCGAGCGTGACCGACGATCTGGGTGCGCGTATTGCCCGAGCGCAAACGCACCGTCCGGCTTCGGCCGCGGCGGAGCAAATGCGGCAAAGAGAGATGACGGGGATGAGCCGAGGTTTCCGGCTCGCATCCGAGTTCGTGGCGGCGATCATCGTCGGTGCGGGACTGGGTCTCCTCGTTGACTATTTCCTTCCCACGCGGCCGTGGGGACTTATCGCGCTGGTGCTTCTCGGCTTTGCCGCGGGCGTGCTCAACGTGATAAGGGCGACCGCGGAAATGAACGCCGAGAGCGCCGTGCCGAAAGACACACCAGCGCTCCCAGACGACGAAGACGAATGAGTGGTCGAAAGGATCGACGTGTCCGAAAAGCCGATTGAGCCGATCCATCAATTCCAGATCCACGAGTATTTCAGCCTCGGGACCTTTGGCGGCGACGGCACGCCGGGCAGCGGCATCCATCTCGCCTTCACCAATTCAGCGCTGTTCATGCTGCTGACGGTGGGCGCGATCGGGCTCTATCTGATCTGGTCGACCAATGCGCGGGCCATCATCCCCGGCAAGGCGCAGCTCCTCAGCGAGATGCTGTACGAATTCATCCACGGCATGGTGAAGACCACGGCCGGGCACGAGGCGATGAAGTTCTTCCCGCTCGTGTTCTCGCTGTTCATGTTCATCCTGGTCGCCAATATGTTCGGCATGTTCCCGTATTTCTTCACGGTGACGAGCCATCTGATCGTGACCGTGGCCATGGCGCTGATCGTGTTCCTCACGGTGGTGATCTACGGCTTCATGAAGAACGGGCCGAAGTTCCTGAAGCTGTTCGTGCCTTCGGGTGTGCCGATCTACATCCTGCCGCTGGTGACGATCATCGAAGTCATCTCGTTCCTGTCGCGTCCCATCAGCCACTCGCTCCGACTGTTCGGCAATATCCTGGCCGGCCATATCGTGCTCAAGGTGTTCGGCGGCATGGTGGTGGCGCTGTTGAGCGCGGGCGCCTGGGGCATCGCCGCGGTGCTGCCCTTCGGCATGGCGGTGGCGCTCACCGGACTCGAATTCCTCGTCGCGGGGCTGCAGGCCTTCGTGTTCGCGGTCCTGACCTGCGTCTATCTCCATGACGCCATCCATCCCGGCCACTGACCGGTAAACCTTCAACCAAAACGACCAGAGACCCTCAAGGAGACTAAATATGGAAGCGGATGCAGCGAAACTGATCGGTGCGGGCATTGCGTGCATCGGCATGGGCGGCGCCGGCGTCGGCGTGGGCGTGATCTTCGGCAACTATCTTGCCGGCGCCCTGCGCAACCCTGCCGCGGCTGCGAGCCAGTTCTCGAACCTGATCTTCGGGTTCGCCGTGACCGAAGCGCTCGGCATTTTCTCGCTGGTTATCGCGTTCCTGCTGCTCTACGCGGTCTGACACCGGCCAGCATGATCCGAGCAAGGTGACAGTTCATGGCTGAGAGCATCGTCCTTCACGTCGCGCAGGCAGACGAGTCGACCGCCCCGGCGGACGCCGTGCAGAACGGCGTCGTCGTCGAGGAGCATCCGGCGGCCGATACGCATGCGACCACGGAGGTGGAGCATGAGGGGCCGACGGTGTTCCCGCCCTTCGACGCGACGACGTTCGCCAGCCAGCTGCTGTGGTTCGCGATCACCTTCGGGGCGCTCTATCTGCTGATGAGCCGCGTGGCGCTGCCGCAGATCGGCTCGATCCTCGACAAGCGCCGCGCGCGCATCGAGGGCGACCTCAAGGAGGCCGAGCGGCTGAAGGGCGAGACCGACAAGGCGATCGCGGCCTATGAAGCGGCTCTTGCGGAGGCCAAGTCGAACGCGCATGCGATCGCTGAGGAAACCCGCAGCTCCATCAAGGCGGACATCGACGGCAAGCGCAAAGCCGTGGAAGACGATCTTGCGGCCAAGGTTGCCGAGGCGGAAGCGCGCATCCTCAAGACCAAGGACGCCGCGCTCGGCCGCGTCAACGAGATTGCGGCGGAAACCACCGCCGCCGTCGTGACGCAGCTCACCGGCGAGGCCAATGCCAGCGACGTGCAGGCAGCCGTCGCCGAAGCGGCGAAGGGATAAGAGATGAACGCAGCATTTTTCGATGCGGCCTTCTGGGCGACCGTCGCGCTGTTCCTGTTCATCGGCGTGGTGCTTTACCTGAAGCTGCCGGCGATGATCGGCAAGATGCTCGACGGCCGGATCAAGGCGATCGAGGCGGAGCTGGCGGAAGCCGAGCGGCTGCGGCTCGAAGCGAAGTTCCTGCTCGAGGAGTATGAGAACAAGCGCGAGGCTGCGGCTACCGAGGCCGAGGGCATCGTCGCGGCGGCGCGCGAGGAAGCGTTCCGCATGACGGGAGAAGCCAAGACCGCGCTCGAGACGCTGATCGCGCGCAGGACCAAGGCGGTGGAAGACAAGATCGCACAGGCGGAGGCGCAGGCCGTCGCCGAAGTGCGGGCCCGCTCCGCCGATGTCGCGATCGAGGCGGCGCGCGTGCTGCTGAGCAAGCAGATGGCGAGCAAGGGCGACGCACTGGTCGACCAGGCGATCAAGGATGTGGCGGCGAAGCTGAACTGAGGTTCGGCGGAGCGAAGACGACGGGGGCCCGCGCGAGCGGGCCTTTTGTTTTAGCGCGGTGCGAGCGGAGACACCCACCCACCACGCTGCGCGTGGTCCCCCCTCCCGACGAGCGGGAGGGGGTGGTTCAGCGCAAGCGGCCGCCCCTCCGCCAGCCTTCGGCTGGTCCCCCTCCCCCTTACGCTTCGCTACGGGAGAGGGACGCACGAGCCGCTACTCTGCAGCGACCGGCAGGTCCATTGGGCGTTCCCATTTGAGCTTGGGGGTGCGTGCGGCGCGGGTTTCGTCGAGGCGGCGGCGGGGGGCGCGGGTGGGGGCTGAGGTGAAGCGGGGGGCATTGCCGGCTTTGGCGTCGGCGGCGAGATCGAGCATCACGTCGCAGAAGTGATCGAGGGTCTGTTTGCTCTCGCTTTCGGTGGGCTCGACCAGCATGGCGCCGTGCACGACCAGCGGGAAATACATGGTCATGGGGTGGAAGCCCTCGTCGATCAGCGCCTTGGCGAAATCGAGCGTGGTGACGCCGGTGCCGTCGAGGAAGCTGTCGTCGAATAGGGCTTCGTGCATGCAGGGGCCGGCAGCGGCGAAGGGGGCGCTGAAGGTGCCGGCGAGGCGGGCCTTGATGTAGTTGGCGTTGAGCACGGCATCCTTCGCGGCCTGGGCAAGACCGTCGCCGCCATGGCTCAGCATGTAGGTGAGCGCACGCACGTACATGCCCATCTGGCCGTTGAAGGCGCTGATGCGGCCGAGGTGATTGTCTTCGGCATGTTCGACGAGTTCGCCTTTGCGCACGAAAGGCACGGGGGCGAAGGGCGCGAGGGCTTCGGAGAGGACAACGGGCCCTGCGCCCGGACCGCCGCCGCCATGGGGCGTCGAGAAGGTCTTGTGGAGATTGATGTGCATGGCGTCGATGCCGAGATCGCCCGGCCGCACCACACCCATGATGGCGTTGAAGTTAGCGCCGTCGCAGTAGAAGAAGGCGCCCGCATCGTGCACGGCCTTGGCGATCTCGATCACCTGCGGCTCGAACAGCCCGCAGGTATTGGGGTTGGTCAGCATGATCGCCGCGACGTCGGGGCCGAGCGCGGCTTTCACCGCGGAGACATCCACGGTGCCGTCGGTGCGGGCGGGGATGGGCTTTACCGTGTAGCCGAGGAACGCGGCGGTGGCCGGATTGGTGCCATGGGCGCTTTCGGGGACCAGAACGACGTTCCGATGGCCCTGCCCTTTCGCGGATTGGGCGGCGCGGATGGCCATCATGCCGCACATCTCGCCATGGGCACCGGCCTTGGGGGTCAGCGCCACTGCGGCGGTGTTGGTGAGCGTCATCAGCCAGTGCGCGAGCTCGTTCATCAGATCGAGCGCCCCCTGCACGGTCGAAACCGGCTGGAGTGGGTGGATGTCGGCGAAGCCGGGGAGACGCGCCATCTTCTCGTTGAGGCGCGGGTTGTGCTTCATCGTGCAGGAACCCAGCGGATACATGCCGGAGTCGATCGAGTAGTTGAGGCGCGACAGACGCACATAGTGACGCAGCGCTTCGGGCTCGGTGAGGCCGGCGAGGTCGAGCGGAGTCTTGCGCCTGAAGCCGCCGAGGAAGTCGTCGGGAACGGTGACTTCAGGCAGGTCGACGCCCGAATGTTCGGTGTCGCCGATCTCGAAGAGCAGGGGCTCGTTGGGAAGCAGCGAGGAGCCGGAAGTGGACGCGAAGCCCGAGGTGCCGGTGCCGGTCGGCCGGCCTTGCGAGTTCATGCTCATTTCAGCACCTCCGCCAATGCGACGGTCAGCATGTCGATGTCCTCGTCGGTGGTGAGCTCGGTCGCGGCCAGAACGATAAGATTGGCGCAGGCGGGATTGCCGGGCTCGAGCCGCGAGACGGGAACGCCGGCGAGGATCTCGGCCTGCGCGAGCATCTCGATCACCGGCGCGGCCGGAACCGGCAGGCGGATGGTCATCTCGTTGAAGAAGCCCTTGTTGAGAAGCTCGACGCCAGGGACGGCACGCAGGGCATTGGCGAGGGCCACGGCGCGCGCATGGTTGAGACGCGCGAGGCGCGTCAGCCCAGCTTCGCCGAGCAGGCCGAGATGGATCGAGAAGGCGAGCGCGCAGAGGCCGGAGTTGGTGCAGATGTTGCTGGTCGCCTTCTCGCGGCGGATGTGCTGCTCGCGAGTCGACAGGGTGAGCACGAAACCACGATTGCCATCGGCGTCGACGGTTTCTCCGCAGAGGCGGCCGGGCATCTGGCGGATGAATTCCTTCTTTGTCGCCATCAGGCCCACATAGGGGCCGCCGAAATTGAGGGCGTTGCCGATCGACTGGCCTTCGCAGACGACGATGTCAGCACCGAGCGCGCCCGGCGCTTCGAGGAGGCCGAGCGACACGACTTCGGTGACAACGACGATGAGCAGGCCGCCCTTGGCATGGATCGCCTCGGCGGCTTTCTCGACATTGCGCAGATGGCCGTAGAAGTCGGGGGTCTGGATGACGATGGCGGCGGTGTCGTCGTCGATGTGGGAGAGGATGTCGCCCTGCCCTTCCGGCGATGCGGGCTGGCAGATGAGATCGGGCGAGTTGTCGAGATAGGTGCGGACGACGTCGCGGTAGTGGGGGTGGAGGCCGCCGGAGAGAACCACCTTGTCCTTGCGGGTGAGGCGGCGGGCCATGAGCACGGCCTCGGCGGTCGCGGTCGAGCCGTCATACATGGAGGCGTTGGCGACCTCCATGCCCGTCAGGTGTACGACCTGAGTCTGGAACTCGAACAGCATCTGCAGCGTGCCCTGCGAGACTTCGGGCTGGTAGGGCGTGTAGGCGGTGAGCCATTCGCTGCGCTGGATGAGATGATCGACGGTGGCGGGAACGTGGTGGCGATAGGCACCGGCACCGACGAAGAAGGGACCATCGGCGCCGGCGCGGTTCTTGTTGGCCAGGGCGCGCATGTGGGCTTCGACCATGAACTCGGGGGCGTGGTCGGGCAGGTCGACGGGCTCGTCGAGAAGCGCGCCGCGCGGGACAGCGGCGAAGAGGTCTTCGGCTGTCCCGGCGCCGATGACGGCCAGCATGTCGGCGCGTTCGGCGGGGGAATGTGGAAGGTAGCGCATGGTCGTCCTCAGGCGGTGTGCTTGGCGTAGGCTGCGTCGTCCATCAGGCTCTCGAGCTCGCCGGGGGCGTCGAGGCTGAGCTTGTAGATCCAGCCCTCGTCGTCGGGCGAAGTGTTGATGAGGCCTGGCTCGGTGGTGAGCGCGACGTTGACTTCGATCACCGTGCCGGAGGCGGGAGAGTAAATTTCGGAGGCGGCTTTTACCGACTCAACGACGGCGGCCTCGTCGCCTTTCTTCAGTTTCTTGCCGACGCTGGGGAGCTCGACGAAGACGATGTCGCCGAGCTGGTCCTGCGCGTAGTTGGTGATCCCGACGATTCCGGTGGCGCCATCCATGCGGATGTATTCGTGGTCTTCGGTGAATTTGACGGTCATGATGCGGCCTTCCGGACGTAGCGGTGGGGGACAAAAGGAAGCGTGGTGATCTCGGCGGGTTGCATGCGGCCGCGCACGGCCACCTGCAACTTTGTGCCGGGCGCGGCAAGCGCGGGCGGTACGAAGCCGAGCGCGATGGCACGATTGAGGGAGGGCGAGAAGCCGCCGGAGGTTATCCTGCCGATGGGCTTGCCGTCGGCATCGAGGATTTCGGCGCCTTCGCGCGCCGGTGCGCCTTCGACGAAAAGTCCGACGCGGATGCGGGTCAGGTCACCCGAGAATTCCCTGAGGATGCGGTTGGCGCCGGGGAAGTCGCGAGCTTCGCGGCGGCGCTTGCTGACCGCGAAGTTGAGCCCGGCTTCGGTGGGCGAGATGGTCTCGTCGAGGTCGTGGCCGTAGAGCGGAAGACCGGCTTCGAGACGCAGACTGTCGCGGGCGCCGAGGCCGATGGGCTTGACGCGCTGTTCGGCAAGAATGGCGTTCCAAAGTTCTGCCGCGTGCTCGCGGGCGCAGAGGATCTCGAAGCCGTCCTCGCCGGTGTAGCCGGAGCGGGAGACGATGAGCTTTGTGCCGGACCAGTCGAAGGGGCCGTAATGCATGAAGCTCAGGCCGGAGACGCCCGGCAGGATGGAGTCGAGGACGGCGACGGCTTCCGGTCCCTGCAGGGCGAGCAGAGCGCCATCGTCGCCACGCGTGAGCTTGGCGCGGCTGCCGAGATGGGCCTCGATATGAGTCCAGTCGGCCTCCTTGGTCCCGGCATTGACGATGACATAGAGCGAGCCCCCGAAAAGCGGCGAGCGGCCGACCATGAGATCGTCGCGCGTGCCGCCGGTGTCGTTGAGAAGCAGCGTGTAGCGGAGCTGACCGGGCTTGAGCCCGGCGATGTCGCCGGAGATCAGCGGCTCGATGAGCGCGGCGACCGCGGCGTGGTCGGTTTCGGCGTTGCTGCCGGCGCCTTCGAGCACGACGAAGCTCGGGCCCATGTGGGAGACGTCGAACAGGCCGGCATGCTCGCGGGTCCATTTGTGCTCGGCGATGATGCCGGTGGGATATTGGACGGGCAGCGAATAGCCCGAGAATGGGACCATGCGGCCACCGAGCTTGATATGCTCGTCGTTGAGGATGACGGTCTTCAGCGGTTCGTCGGTGGGATCGGACACGGGAACTCCGGATTCGGTTGCACGCATGCCCGCCGCTCGCGCGACGCGCCGTGCCCCCTCTGTCCGCTAACCTGAGAGATTTCCCGGAGAGCCTATGCTCCGGTTGCTCCTTCGGTGGAACCTGACGGTTCGCTTTCCAGAGTGCTAGTCCTGACCGCGGTCCTTTTGCCTGAGCGTTTCCGGGGCGGTTGCGCCTTCGGCCCTCCGCGCAATGGCGGAGCGTCTCCCGCAGTCGAATTTACTCAATGACTCCGGCGCGCCGGAGTCAATCTCGCATGGTGGGTTATCAGCCCTTGCCCGAGTCGAAGCCGACCCAGATCACAAGGTTTTCGCCGCCGATATAGGGGATCTGGACGTTGGGCACGACCTTGACGAATTCGCTGGCCTGGGCGGGCGGTGTGATGCCGACCGGAATCTCGTAGAGCTCGGAGAAGAGCGAGGCGCCATCGCGCTCGACGGTAAAGCGGAGCGGCAACTCGACATTGGTCTGGTTGCCTGCGGGGCCGAGCAGCAGCCGGCCGGCGGCGCCCATTTCGACGGTGATCAGGCCGTTGGAGACGACGCAGTTGCGCGACTGCTTCTCGATCACGGCCTGGTACTGCAGATCGCGCGGATTGCCGCTCTGGCCCTTGCCGTAGAAGAACAGCGTCTCGAGGCCCGGGCGCACCTTGATGGGCGGACATTCGGTAGCGATGGCAGGCATGATGTTAGCCTGTACCGCGACCTCGTCCGGGCTGGCGGTCGCATTGGCAAGCTGCTGGGTGCTGCTGCTGGCGGGTGCGGGGGCAAAGAGATTGCCCATGGAACAGGCAGAAAGCCCGATGGCCGCCAAGGCGACGGCGGAAAAGCGGATAATCGACAACTGCCCTGAAACCCTCAACTGACTTCCCCCGAAGTGCCCGATCCTAGGCCGCAACGCCCTGCAAGGCCAGCAAAATGGCCGGTGCCCCACTGACTGTAACGCCCGCAACGTCCTGAACGAAGACGTTCTGGACCTTACCGTCTTCGATGATCATGGCAAAACGAGCGTAGCGCTTGCCGAGATCAGCCGTGACCTTGCCCAGCCCAAGTGCATCGGCAAAGAGCGCATGAGGATCGGCAATGAAATCAATGCTCTGAAGCGCATCCGAGCGCTCCGCCCAGGCTTTCATCACGTGGTGGTCGTTGGCGGAAGCGCAGACGATACGGGTCACGCCCAGGTTCTTCATCTTGGACGCATTGGCCACGAAACCCGGCAGATGGCTGGTGTCGCAGGTCGGCGTGAAGGCCCCCGGCACGGCAAACAGGACCACGAGCCCCTGCCCCAGGATTGCGGCGGTATCCGATTCGGTGGTGCCCGAGGCGGTTACGAGGCGGACGGGAACGGACGGCACTCTGTCGCCGGCTTTGATCATGATTTCAACTGCCTGAGATGACGCTAATTGGCTGCGGGGCCGACGGTGGCGTTCGCGGTGTACGCGCCGCTGGAGGTGAGAAAGGTCAACACTATCGCCCGCCCTACAAGATTGCTATTGCCCGGCCCGCCAAGCAACGGCAGCGTCCATATGGCGGCCTCGGGGCTTTTTTGCGGCGCGCCGAACAGCAGGTTGGCGTCACCCGCGTCGGCGATGAGCTGCGCGGGATCGATGCCGGGCGCGAGATCGTGGAGCTGGATGCCGTCTCCCGAGGGTGCGGGCGTAATGGCACCCACTGCGTTCGTTTCCTCGCGCCAGTCGATCGGGGCGAGGGCCAGCGCCTGGCGGAGACGGATGGACTGGGCCGGGTCGGCCTCCGTGTCGAGCGGCAGGGCGAAGCGGGCCGTCACGGGCACGCACATTTCCTCGCAGATGCCGAGGTTCGCGGCGACATCGAGCCCGGCTTGGGCGGAGTCGAGCGCCAGCTCGATGGGAATGACCGTCGGCCCGCGATAGACGAAATCGCGATAGCCCTGGGTTTCCTCGATCAGCGGAAAGGGCCAGCGGATCTCGGCATTGGCCACCCCGGCGGAGCCGGAGAAATCCAGGATCGTGGGAATGCCGGTTTCGCCGGGGATGCGCCAATAGGTATTGGTCGAGCTTGGCATGTCGAGCTCCAGGCCGGCGAGCATGCGGCCGTTTTCGACCGGGCCCGACGCGATCAGCCGGGCGCGGACGCCGGGGGCCAGCTCCTGCCAGTCGGTGGCTGCTGCCAAGGCGGGTGAAGCCGCCAGCGTCACAACAAGGAAAAGGACGGATCGGAGCATTGTGCTTCCGTTACCTCACCGGGCGAAAACAATGAAGGCACATCGGTTCAGTCCTTCGTGACCGACATATTGCCGCGCGCTTTGTGTGGCGTAGATTGCCCATTGGGGGACGCGCATGAATTCACTCAAAGGTCAGTTTCTGGTCGCCATGCCCACGATGGGCGACGACCGCTTCCATGAGGCCGTCATCTATATGGTCGGACATGGCGATGAGGGGGCAATGGGCCTGATCGTCAACCAGACCGTGGAAGACATGCGCTTTGCGGACATTCTCGAAGAGCTAAGCCTCGGCAAACACGACGAAATCATCCGCCTTCCCTCAAGCATCCGCGACCGCGAAATCCTGCGCGGCGGCCCGGTGCAGAAGGGACGCGGCTTCGTGCTGCACTCGCCGGACTATTCGAAGGAAGGCAATTCCTATGAGGTGAGCGACGATGTGAGCCTGACAGCGACGCTCGACATCCTCAAATCGATGGCCTTCAAGCGGGAGCCGAGCGAGGCGCTGTTCGCGCTCGGCTATTGCGGCTGGGCGCCGGGGCAACTCGAAAACGAGATCGCGCTCAATGGGTGGCTCACCGTGCCATTCTCGCGGGACCTGCTGTTCACCACACCGTTCGAGCAGCGCTACGACGCGGCGCTGGCGCAATTGGGCATCACGCGCGCCAGCCTCAGCGGAGCGGCGGGCCACGCATA